>JAZTWN010000047.1:0-54162 GCA_045635905.1 Acutalibacteraceae bacterium | reverse complement strand
ACCCACGTTTCTCCAGTACTGATAGAAATCGTAGGGGCTTGTTTTATTGGGGTCAAGCCATACTGCGCCGCCCACAGTCTTACCCATCTTCTTACCCTCGGAGTTAAGAAGAAGAGTGATGGTCATAGCGTGGGATTCCTTATCGAGCTTTCTTCTGATAAGCTCACGTCCGCCCAGCATATTTGACCACTGATCGTCACCACCGAACTGAAGATTACAGCCATATTTTCTGTAAAGCTCAAGGAAGTCGTAGCTCTGCATAATCATATAGTTGAATTCAAGGAATGAAAGACCCTTTTCCATTCTCTGCTTGTAGCATTCTGCACGGAGCATATTGTTAACGGAGAAGCAAGCGCTTACCTCTCTTAAAAGCTCAACGTAGTTGAGGTCTAAAAGCCAGTCGGGATTGTTTACCATCATTGCCTTGTCCTCGCCGAATTCAATAAAGCGCTCCATCTGCTTTCTGAAGCATTCACTGTTATGCTCGATTGTTTCCTTTGTCATCATAGAACGCATATCGGTTCTGCCTGAGGGGCCACCGATGTGAGCAGTACCACCGCCGATAAGAGCGATGGGCTTGTTGCCTGCCATCTGAAGACGCTTCATAAGACAAAGTGCCATAAAGTGACCTACGTGGAGTGAATCTGCAGTGGGGTCAAAGCCGATATAGAAAACTGCCTTGCCGTTATTTACAAGCTCACTTACCTCTTCCTCGTTAGTAACCTGAGCAATAAGTCCTCTTGCTTTGAGTTCGTCATAAATTTTCATAGCTTACCATCCTTTATACTAATGAATAATTAACAATAAAAAACGCCTGTCCTGTGTAAAAGGACAGACGCAAGGTCCGTGTTACCACCTTTTTTCGGTAATTCCTCACAGAATTACCCTTAACGGCTCATAAAATGAGTCACACATTATAACGGATGCAACCGCCGCAGCCTACTTATTTTCTGTTCGGTGCGAAGCTCGGGGAGGTATTCGCGGAAATTCCGACACAGCCTCGCACCTGACGGCTGCTCTCTTGAGTCGGGGGAAATCCGTTACTTGTTCCCTTCACAGCATTATATTGAAATGGATTTTACAATAAAAAGCCTGCTTTGTCAAGCATCAGAATATCATATGGAACGCAGTGATATCAAACGCACAGATAAGCGCTCCCACAAGGTCAGCGACAAAAACGGCAACAATAAGCCAGGTGTCACAAAGCTTCACTTGCTTTCTTTCCTTGACAAAGAAAAGCACAGTCCACACTGCCAGAAGCACGGGAAGAGCATAAACTATTGTCCGAAGCACTGCAAACATAGGCGAGGTAACCTCAACGGTATACGTGGTGTAGCCGCCGAGAGCCATGCTTGCCTGTGCAGAATTGAAGGCGGAATGACGCAGCATCGCGGTTATAACGTATGCCGCACTCCACACCGCATAAAGACCTCCGTTTATGACAGAAAGAATAAAGAAAAGCTTACTGTCGCCACGGTTGAGCTGAATTCTTTTCATAATTTCACCTGATTATCAGAAATTGAATATGGCACCTGCGCCATAGGTTACAACTGACATAATAAGGTCGGCAATAAATACACCGAGGGCAACAATGGGAAGTGCCTTCTTGAAATCGATACCGAGAAGCGCGGCAAAAAGTGAGCCGGTCCAGCCGCCTGTGCCGGGAAGAGGAATAGCAATAAACGCTAAAAGCCCCCACTGCTTGTAGCGAAGCACCTTGTCGGCATTCTTTGCGGTTTTGCCCTCAAGCTTTTCAATAAAGCCGGTAAGGATGTTGTGCTTCTTCATAAACTTGAAGATTTCCTTAATAAAAAGGATAATGAAGGGCATAGGAATCATATTGCCCACGTAGCAGATAAGAAATGCCTTGAAGAAATTAATCTCAAAAAGCTTTGCAAGA
The DNA here is from genome assembly GCA_045635905.1 of Acutalibacteraceae bacterium. Taxonomy (GTDB): domain Bacteria; phylum Bacillota; class Clostridia; order Oscillospirales; family Acutalibacteraceae; genus RUG806. Next base: position 52,262 of record JAZTWN010000047.1, on the reverse strand, counting down.
ATCATACCGCCTCTGCATTCAAGCACGGGGAGCAGGGAGGTAAGAAAAATTATGATTTCATGGCTTGTACCTTCGCTGAAGAGTGAGGCAAACCAGGTTGTAAGCTGTTCTGTCATATAAATTCTCCTAATCAGTTAATTCCGTTTTCAAGCATATATTCCCTTACTGAAATAAGGATATCCTTATCGTTATCAAACTTAAGTCTGTCGAGCGCCTCGTTGTAGCGAAGCCAGATATAGTCCTCGATTTCCTCGCGCTGGATTATAGTCTGAGTGTCCTCGGTGGAGCCGAGAAATACCTCGACGCGCTTTTCAATTCTTGTGCCGATTTTATACTGGGAATCCTTGCAGAAGCCGGGTAATATATTTATATGCAGACCCGTTTCCTCAAGAACCTCTCTGACGGCAGTTTCTTCTCTTGTTTCCCCTTTTTCCATATGACCCTTGGGGAAGCCCCAGTTGTTGCTGCGTCTGTTCTTGATAAGTAAAAATCTGTATTCCTCATTGATGCGGCGGAACACAACCGCACCGCAGGAATGCTCGTAAAGGCAGTCAAGAGAATAGGCATCCCTCGGCTCGTTGAACTCAAGAACGTCCCTTATTTCGTAATCGATCCTTCTCATATTTTTGGGTGCAACGACAAGCACGGACCGTCTGTTGTCGTTATAACGCAATACCGCAATAACCTTCCCCTCAAAAACTCTTACCGGATGGTTTACGCCGAGAATATACGCACCGAGAGTAAACGTCTTCTTATCTCCCGTCATTTCGGCTGTACCGTAATTGATGATATATCTCACACCGGTACGGGAATCAAAAAAATTACACGGCCTGGTCACCCTTACCTTAACCATTTTTCCTAACATTACATAAAGCTCCGTATAATACAAGTATAAACATCATTATATATAAACTCCGGGAAATTTTCAAGAACTATTTTTCAATTGACAAAAAAAATTTATTTTGAGTTATTTTTTAAGCTATTTTCAAAAAAAATGTTGTATTCTGCAGCATAAAAAGATAAAATATAATTGAGAATTTATGCCGTAGCGTCTGAAAGGAGTGCTTACATATGGCTGACGATATTTATTTCAGCTCCCGCAAGGGCAGCGAGGAAAAACCGAAAACAGGCAAGACCTATCTTGAAAAAATTGATTCCGAGGAGCTTCAGCGCCGACCCGGAAATTTTGCATACGGCGACATAGTGACCGAACGCGGAAAAATCCGCGGTGAGGCTTCACCTGCCGACAAAAAAATAAGCGGCGGAAGGGGCAAAAGGACGGCGAAAAAAAAGAAGAAGCCGGCAAGGGCACTTAAGCTTCTGCTTATCGTAATCGGTGTGATAATCGTTGCAGCGGCTTCCCTTACCACCTACGTGCTTTCCGACTACGAGGAAAAGGAATTTACGGAAAACGTGCATCTGGAGGATGAGGGCTCACTTCTTAAATCCCCTATGGTGTACAACGTGCTGCTTATGGGCATCGACACCCTTGATACGGGTGATTCGTCGCGCTCGGACGCTATGATTTTAATGTCAATCGACTCAAAAAGCGGACAGATAAAGCTTTCCTCCTTCCTGCGTGACTCCTACGTATATATACCGGGCTACGGCAATATGAAGCTCAATGCAGCCTGTGTTTACGGCGGTCCTCAGCTTGTGTGCGACACAATTGAATATAACTTCGGAATACGTATCGACGACTATGCAAAGGTCGGCTACGATATGTTCATAAAAATCATTGATGCCGTGGGCGGTGTCACAATCCCCGAGATTGACGAAACCGAGGCAAAGGCTCTTGCACGTGAGGGCTTTATTGTAGACCCCGGCACGGATATTGAGCTTGACGGCACGAATGCTCTCAAGTATTGCAGAATAAGAAAGGGACAGGACGATTTCTACAGAACGGGCAGACAAAGAGAGGTTATTACTCTTGTTCTTAAAAAGCTTCCCTTCTCGAATCCCGTAAAGCTTCTTAAAACTGCAAAGGAAATCGCATCAACCATTGAATGCTCAATAAGCAAGGGCGAGTTCATTTCCCTGCTTTTCAAGGCGGTACTGTGCCTTGGCGGTGACATTGAGCAGCTGACAGTGCCTGCAGACGGAACGTGGTATAACGACACCAAGAACTATCAGGCAGTGCTTGTGGTTGATTTTTCACTCAACAAACAAAAGCTCGAAGAGTTTTTATATTAAGGAGAACTGATTATGAAATACGCAAAGCTTACCCTTGCAAGTGAATTCAAGGTAGGTCTTACCGACAAAAGAATCTACGGCTCATTCGTTGAGCACCTTGGCAGATGCGTTTACGGCGGCATCTACGAGCCCGGTCATCCCAAGGCCGATAAGGACGGCTTCCGTGAGGACGTTCTGGACCTCGTAAAGGAGCTTGACGTTCCGATAGTGCGCTATCCCGGAGGCAACTTTGTTTCAGGCTACAACTGGGAGGACGGTGTAGGTCCCGTAGCAGACAGACCTAAAAGACTTGAGCTTGCCTGGGGCACGCTTGAAACCAACGAATTCGGCACGGATGAATTTATGCGCTGGTGCAAAAAGGCAAACACCGCGCCTATGATGGCTGTAAACCTCGGCACACGCGGTCCCGACGAGGCAAGACAGCTTGTTGAATACTGCAACCACAAGGGCGGCACGTATTTAAGCGACCTGAGAAGAAAATACGGCAGTGAGCTTCCCTACGACGTAAAGCTCTGGTGCCTCGGCAACGAAATGGACGGTCCCTGGCAGATGGGCTCAAAAACCGCTTACGAATACGGCAGATGCGCCTATGAGGCTGCTAAGGTTATGAAATGGACCGACCCCACAATAGAAACCGTGCTCTGCGGCAGCTCAAGCTGGGGCATGAAAACCTTCGGCGAATGGGAAACCACCGCACTTGATATTGCATGGGATCACGTTGACTACGTTTCAATGCATCAGTATCACAACAATAACGATAATTATCTTGAAAATTTCCTTGCAAAGGGTGTAGAAACCGACCGCTTCATTGAAAGCGTTATTGCAGCACTCGACTACGTGCAGGGCAAGCGCCACTCAAAGAAGCAGATAAACATCTCCTTTGACGAATGGAACGTATGGTATCACTCAAACGGTGCAGAATTTGAAAAATGGTCAAAGGCTCCCCATCTTCTTGAGGACGTTTATAATTTTGCCGACGTTCTTGTTGTGGGCACAATGCTCAACTCAATTCTCCGTCACTGCGACAGAGTTAAAATTGCCTGCATAGCTCAGCTTGTAAACGTTATTGCTCCCATTATGACCGAGGACGGCGGTGACGCATGGAAGCAGACAATTTTCTACCCCTTTATGTACGCTTCAAAATACGGCAGAGGTCACGTGCTTCAGGGCCTTTCCGACACCTCAAAATATGACACAAGATGGTACACCGACGTTCCCCACGTTGACACTGCAGCAGTGCTCAGCGAGGACGGTGAAGCTCTTACAATTTTTGCAATCAACCGCGACCTTGAGGACGATATCGTGCTTGAAACCAAGCTTTGCGATTTCGAGGGCTTCAAGGTTATAGAGCATATAGCACTCGAGCACAGTGATTTCGACGTAAGAAACACCAAGGCTGCTCAGAACGTTGCCCCCATTACAAAGGAGCTTCCCGAGCTTGACGGCAGAGCTCTCAAGGCTAAGCTTCACGCTATGAGCTGGAATATGATAAGACTTGAAAAGGCAAAAGCTTGACAGCCAAAGCTGCATTGTAAAGCATATTGACTTTACAAACATTTTCTCAAAAGCTTATTGAATTATTACCGGCATTGGTATATAATAGTAAAAAATTTCACGGAAGGAAGAATAAAATGTCTAAACTTTTCAATGCTTATTGCAGAGTTTATCAGAAGGTTCTTTTCGTAGCATCACAGGCACTCGACTGGCGTCAGCCCGAGCTTCTTTCAGGCGCAGGCTCAGTTAAGAGGCTTCCCCTTACCGTTAAGGAAAAGGGCGTTTCAAAGGTGCTTGTTGTTACAGATAAGGGGCTTATGTCCTTAGGCCTTCTTAACAGCCTTTTTGAGGAGCTTACAAGCACAGGCATCAGCTACGTAGTTTTCGACGGAGTTCAGCCCAATCCCACAATCGGCAACATTGAGGATGCAGTTGCGCTTTATAAGACTAACGGCTGTCAGGGTATTATTGCCTTCGGCGGCGGCTCACCCATGGACTGCGCAAAGGCTTGCGGTGCAAGAATCGCACGTCCCAACAAAACTATCCCCGAAATGAGAGGCGTTCTTAAGGTAATGAAGAAGCTGCCTCCCCTGTTCGCAGTTCCCACAACTGCAGGCACAGGCTCAGAAACCACCGTTGCCGCGGTTGTTTCAAATCCCGAAACACACGAAAAGAATGCCATCAACGACAATCATCTTATCCCCAAGGTTGCAGTTCTTGACCCCGAGCTTACGGTAGGTCTTCCCAAGCATATCACCTCAACCACAGGTATGGACGCACTTACCCATGCGGTTGAAGCATATATCGGAAAGAGCAACACTCCCGGAACAAAGAAGGCGGCACTCAAGGCTACAAGAATGATTTTCGATAACCTCTATACCGCTTATGAGGACGGAAAGAACATAGAAGCAAGAAAGAATATGCTTGAAGCATCCTTCTTTGCAGGTGTTGCCTTCACAAGAGCATACGTAGGCTACGTTCACGCAATCGCACACAACCTCGGCGGTCACTACGGTATTCCCCACGGTCTTGCAAACGCGGTAATTCTTCCCTACGTTCTTGACTATTACGGAGCAAGTGCATATAAAAAGCTTGCAATTCTTGCCGATACTGCAGGTCTTCCCACAATGGGAATGAACGATGAGGGGAAGGCAAAGCTCTTTATTGCAACCGTACGTGAAATGAACGAAAAGATGGGCATTCCCGCAAAGTTTGACTGCATCAGGGAGGAGGACATCCCCACAATCGTTGAGCGTGCACTCAAGGAAGGAAATCCCCTGTATCCCGTACCCAAGATTATGGATAAGAAGGATTGCGAAGCAGTAATCCGTCAGCTTATGGCATAAGAAATACAAAATTTTCTGCTCTCCGGAAACGGGGAGCATTTTTTTATGTCAGCGGTCTAAGGTCAGAGAACGGAGAAATAAAAGCCAACACCTATTCCCTATTCCCTATTCCCTATTCCCTATTCCCTATTCCCTATTCCCTATTCCCTATTCCCTATTCCCTATTCCCTATTCCCTTTGCCCTAAATTTAATTTTCCTATTGCAATTAAATGCGCTATATATTATAATTATTCTGTTAAATTATAATAAAAAGGAGATGTCCTTATGTCACAGAAGGTAAGAGTCGGCATTATCGGTGTCGGCAATATGGGTATGAGCCATATCAACAACTTTGTTGAAGGCAAAATGCCCGAAATCGAAATCCCCTGTATTGCGGATATTGACGAAAGAAAATTCGACCGTGTAAAGGAAAAGCTTCCCGAGGCAGTGTGCTTCAACAGTGCAACAGAGCTTATAAATTCAGGTCTTTGCGATGCAGTGCTTATTGCAACTCCTCACTATGACCATCCCCCCATCGGTATTGAAGCGCTCAGAGCAGGTCTTCACGTTATGAGCGAAAAGCCTGCAGGCGTATACACAAAGCAGGTAAACGAGCTTATTGCAGTTGCAGACACAACCGACAAGACCTACGCTATTATGTTCAACCAGAGAACAAACTGCATCTACCGCAAGGTTAAGGAAATGGTAGCATCAGGTGAATACGGCGAAATGAAGAGAGTAAGCTGGATTATCACAGACTGGTACAGAACTCAGGCTTACTACAACTCAGGCGGATGGCGTGCAACCTGGGCAGGTGAAGGCGGCGGCGTTATGCTTAATCAGTGCCCCCATCAGCTTGACCTGTGGCAGTGGATATGCGGAATGCCTACTAAGGTGAAGGCTATCTGTCACGAGGGCAAGTGGCACGATATTGAGGTTGAGGACGACGTTTCAATCTACGTTGAATACGCAAACGGCGCAACAGGCACCTTCATCACCACAACAGGTGACTATCCCGGCACAAACAGACTTGAAATCACTCTCGACAAGGCAAAGATTATCTGCGAAAACGGCGCAATAAAAATGTTCCTTCTTGACCAGCTGACCTCTGAGTACACAATGAATTCAGAAGAGGGCTTCGGCAGCATCAAGGGTGAATGGGTTGACGTTGAAACAGACGGCATCAACGACCAGCACGTAGGCGTTATGAATGCGTTTGCCGCTCACATTTTAAGAGGCGAGCCTCTTGTAGCAGACGGCAGAGAGGGCATCAACGGACTTACAATCTCCAATGCAGCCTTCCTTTCATCCTGGCTTGACAAGACAGTTGAGCTTCCCCTTGACGAGGAGCTTTACTACAGCCTTCTTAAGGAAAAAATTGCAAGCTCAAAAACAGACAAAGTTGTTGTTGAAAGAGTTGAAGAGGATATGAGCAGCACATTCTGATTTTTCCGTAAATCACAATGAAGACATCAGGCACCCGGCATCAGGCATCGGGAATTAATCTTAACCGGTTATCTCCTATTGCCTGTTGCCTGTTGCCTATCCCCTGATTTCTGATCACCGATAAAAGTCCATCCGGAGGGTGAGCTTTTATGAGTAATCAACCACATCAAACTTTATAAAAGGAAGCAGAAATTATGTTATTTTCACAGGACATCGGTATAGATCTCGGCACAGGCAACACCCTCGTATGCGCAAAGAACAAGGGTATCATTATACGAGAGCCCTCTGTTGTTGCCATTGACGTAAAGGCATCACCCTCAAGGGTTGTAGCCGTAGGTGACGAGGCAAAGAATATGATGGGCAGAACTCCCGGCTCAATCACTGCAATCAAGCCCCTTAAGGACTCAGTTATTGCAGACTACGACATAACCGCTGAAATGCTCAGAATTTTTATTAAGAAGGCTACCTCAGGAACACTCTTTGCAAGAGCAAGAGTGCTTATCTGCATCCCCTCAAGCATAACTGAGGTTGAAAGAAAGGCAGTTCACGATGCGGCAAAGGCTGCAGGCGCAAGATACGTAAGCCTTATTGAAGCACCTATGGCGGCTGCTATCGGTGCAGGACTTACCGTTACCGAGGCAAAGGGCAGTATGGTAGTTGACATTGGCTCCGGTACCGCCGAGGTTGCAGTTATTTCTCTCGGTGACATCGTGGCCTCCCGTACGGTTAAGGTTGCAGGCGACGCCTTCGACAATGCAATCGTTCAGTACATCAGAAGAACCTATAATCTTCTCATCGGTGAAAAGACCGCCGAGGAAATCAAGATAAGCATCGGCTCAGCCTCCCCCTACAGCGGTGAGGGCGCAATCTCAGTCAAGGGCAGAAATCTCTCCGACGGACTTCCCGGCTCCTGCGAGGTTACCTCAAACGACGTAAGACAGGCACTCAGTGAGCCTATCAATCAGATTCTTGATGCAATTCACACAACACTTGAAAAGACTCCCCCCGAGCTTTCTGCCGACATTATTTCCTCGGGTATTATCCTTACGGGCGGCAGTGCAAACCTCAGAGGTCTTGACAAGCTTATTGAACGAAAGACGGGCATGACGGTACATACTGCTGAAAATCCCACCGACTGTGTCGTTACCGGTATTGCGGTATGCCTGCAGAAGGACAACCTTAATCTTTTCAGATAAATCACGGAGATAACAGATGAAAAAGTTCTTTTCGGAAACTAAATTCAGAATAGTGGCGGCACTCCTTTGCGCGCTGACGCTCAGCTTGTTTCTTGCTGCGGTGTCATCTGACGGCTCGTCCCCCATATCCTCAGCAGTAAGCACTGTGATGACTCCCCTTGAAAGGGCGGCGCTGCATATTGCCGAGGCTCTTGAGGGCTTCAACGCCTATTTCGTGTCATCGGGCGTTTATAAGAATCAGATTGAGGAGCTTGAAAGTGAAATCGCCGAGCTTCGCAGTGATATGGTTGACTTTGAGAAAACAAAGCACAAGCTTGAGGCATACGAGGATTTCCTCGGAGTTAAGGAGGACAATCCCGACTTTACCTTCGTGCCTGCTGAAATCATTATGCGCGACACCTCCGATTTCTACGGCTCGTTTACACTCAGTGTAGGCTCTGACGACGGTGTAAGCGTAAACGACCCCGTAATATACGCCGACAACCTTATAGGTGTTGTAAACACCGTAAACGCAGACAACTGCACGGTTTACACCCTTTATAATCCCGAAATTTCCGTAACTGCCTACGAAATAAGAACACGCGAAAGCTGCTATACCGAGGCTGAATACCTTCTTTCCGAGGAGGGTGTAATAAAGCTTGCGGGGCTCAAGAAGAATACTCCCGTGGTATCGGGCGGTATAGTCTGCACCTCAGGTATAGGCGGAATTTATCCCAAGGACCTTATAATCGGCACCGTTAAGGAAATCAGAAACGACACCACAGGACTTTCATCCTATGCGCTTATTACTCCCGAAATCAACTTCACTAAGCTTACCGACGTGTTTGTCATTACAGACTTCGAAGGTAAAAGCGTCGGAGAATAAGTATGAAAAATAAACACCTCAACCCCATTATAAGAAGAGTGCTCTACGCGGTCATAATTATCGTATTGCACCTTCTGCAGTTTACGGTAATCCCCTATACGGGTCTTTCCTTCCCTGTGCTGCTGCTTCTTCCTATGGGTATTGCAATCGCTATGGCTGAAAAGGAATTTTCAGGTGCGCTCTACGGAATTTTAATCGGCGCGCTCTGGGATTTGTCTTCCCCCGTTACCGACGGCTTATGGACACTTGTATTCCCCGTAATTTTCTGCCTTATCGGTCTTCTTACCCACTACACCTTAAGAAATACTCTTCTTACCGCCCTTATCTTCACTCTCGTTGCCACCTGCATATATCTTTTTATTGTGTGCCTTTACGGCATCGGTGACTACTCGGGTGAAATTCTTACGGCGCTTATGAAGAATCAGCTTATTCCCTCTCTTATCACGTCACTTATTTTATGTATTCCCGAATATTACCTTGTCGCAAGGCTTGCAAGAGCCACCGACTCCGACAGGGTAAGCTTCTGAGGTCAGTATGAAAGAAAAAATCAACAAAAGAGTCATTTTAATATTCTCGTTTTTTGCGGTATTCTTCATAGGCTTCTGTGCTCTTTTAGTGTACATTCAGATAGTCAATGCCGACGAATACTCCGCAGACAGCGCCCTTTCCACCTATGACGTTACGGTAACCGCCCCCCGAGGTGAGATTATGGACAGCAGCGGCAACGCTCTTGTCTATAATGAGCTTATCAACACCGTAACCTTCAACTACGTGGAATTTCCGAGAAATGACCGTGAGATAAACGAAATAATATCAACACTCATAAAGCTCCTTGACGCAAAGGGCGAAAAATGGACAGATACTCTTCCCCTCGTTTTCGACGAAAACGGTGACATAGCCTACAAGGAAAATGCCGAGGCCTCCGTAAAGTATCTGAAATCCTCCGCCGTCTGCGCAGTAAACGACTACGCTACCGCTGAGGACTGCCTTCAGGTGCTTATTGAAAAGTACTCCCTCGAGGGCTTCAGCCGTGAACAGGCAAGAAGCATCGCAAGCGTTCGATACAATATGCACAAGCTTTATTTCTCCTCCTCTCTGCCCTATACCTTCGCCGAGGGTGTATCCGTTGATACACTTGGCTACATCAAGGAAAACCGCAGTCTGTTCCCCGGCGTTGACGCAGGCTCGTCCTCACAGAGAAAATATTCGGGTGACGGTACTGCAGCGGCTCACATCTTAGGCGTTGTGGGTGCTATAAGCTCCGAGGAATACGATGCAGCAAAGGCATCCCTTGACGAAAGGCTTGCCGACCCATCTCTTTCCGACGAGGAAAGGGCTCAGCTTGAAAGAACACGCTATCAGCTTACCGACACCATAGGCAAAAACGGCATCGAAAGCTTTGCCGAGCAGTACCTTCGCGGACTTTCGGGTACTATGGAAATCTCCGTAACCTCAGGTAAGCAGGTGCTTGAAAAATATTCAGTAATTCCCCGTGCAGGCAACACGGTATTTCTTACTATTGACAGAAATTTACAGGAAATTGCCGACAAATCACTTAAAAATCAGATTATGGCAGTTACCGATGCCGAGGCTCTTGCAAAGGGTCTTACCCCTGCAGGCGCAGTAATCGTGCAGGACGTAAAAACAGGCGCGGTGCTTGCAAGCTCCTCATATCCCAACTACTCCCTTTCAACCTATTACGAGGACTACAGCTCACTTGCAGAAGACCCCGGCAAGCCCCTGTGGAACCGTGCGGTACAAAGCACCTATTCCCCCGGCTCAACAATGAAGCCCGTTATTGCAATCGCTGCCCTTGAGGAGGGAATAATTGATGCTGACACCTGCGTTTACTGCACAGGTCAGTATGAATATATCGACCAGGTTTTCGCCTGCTTCAACAAAACCGCTCACGGTCTTATAAACGTTGAGCATGCCCTTGAGCACTCGTGCAACATTTTCTTCTTTGAGCTTGCCCGCCAGCTTGGCATTGAAAAAATGAACACCTACTCCTCACTTTTCGGACTTGGCTCAAAAACGGGCATTGAAATCTCCGAAAGTGCAGGTATCCTTGCGGGTATTGCCTACCGAGATTCCCTCGGACTCGGCTGGAAGGCGGGTGAAACCCTGCTTGCCGCTATCGGTCAGTCGGATAACTCCTTCACACCGCTGCAGCTCAATAACTACTGCGCAACAATAGCAAACGGCGGCACACGCTACGTGCCCTATCTTATAGAAAAAATCGTTTCCTCCGACTACGGCACAACCGCCTACAGTCACGAAACGGAAATTGCGGTTGAAACAAACATTTCAAAAGCCACTCTTGATACCGTTAAGCGCGGAATGTATCTTGTTGCAAACTCAGGCTCCTGTGCACCCTATCTCGGTGACCTGCAGTACAAGGTAGCCTGTAAAACGGGTACGGCTGAAAAGACCCTCGTTGTTGACGGCAACGTTGTTGAGGGCACCGACGGCTTCCTTATCGCCTTCGGTCCTTACGATGACCCCGAAATTGCAATTACCGTCGTAATTGAAAACGCAGGAAGCGGTTCATCTACGGCACAGGTTGCGGCAGATATCTTCGAATATTATTTTTCAACCCTCAACACCAATCCCACCATCCAGCCGGATAATGAGGTAATTTGGTAATTCATGGCTCGAAGATCAGTCCTTAACTTTAATTTCTCCGACCTGCGCACCACGTGCTGCGGGCTAAAATCAACAAAACTAAGGTTGTGTTAATATGGCAATTAAAACCGTAATCTCATCCGGAAAGGGCGGTGTGGGTAAATCCACCGTCAGCAAGAATCTCGGCTTATACTTTTCATCTGTAGGAAAGCGCACTCTGCTTATCGACTGCGATGCAGGTCTTTCCTCCCTTGATATTATGCTCGGTGTTGCCGACAAGGTGAATTTCACCTGGGCGGACGTTGCCGACGAAAGCTGCAATCCTGATGATGCGATTCTTAAAATAAACGAAAAGCTCTTCCTGATGCCCTCTCCGAAGTCCCCCCTTACCGAGGAATACGAGGATGCCGTAAGGGACGTTACCGCAAGAGTCGAAGGGGGCTTCGATTACATCATCATTGACGCGCCTGCAGGTGTGGGACGCGGCTTTATGAGAGCGGCAAGAGGAGCAGACAAGGCTCTTGTGGTTGCCACCGCCGACGAGGTATCCGTAAAGGGGGCTTCAACCGTGGCATCCCTTTTGCGCGGGCAGGGCGTTTCCGAGTCAAGGCTGCTTATCAACCGCTACGACGTTAAGGCGGCTAAAAAGGGCAGACTGCTCACAATTGACGAAATTATAGACAAAACACTGGTTCAGCTTATAGGTATCATCCCCGAGGACACAAACATAATGTACTCAACGGTAAGCGAGAAGAAGCTGAAGACAAAAAAGAGTGACGGCGCCTTTCAGCGAGTCGCAAAAAGAATCGGCGGAGAAAATATCACTCTTAAGCTTTCTCAGCTGAAATAAGTGTTGAAAAACAAAAAAAATTGTGTTATTATATTATATTATTAATAAGTTATAAACAAAACTCTTAAGGACGGTGGAATTATGAATATTGCATTAATAGCACACGATTCAAAGAAAGAGCTTATGACTCAGTTCTGTATTGCATACTGCGGAATTTTAAGTCACCATTCTCTTTGCGCAACAGCTACAACAGGCAAGCTTATTGAGGACGCAACAGGTCTTCCCATCAAGAAGTTCCTTGCAGGCAGTCAGGGCGGCGCACAGCAGATAGGCTCTCTTATTTCCTGCAACGAAATCGACCTTCTGCTTTTATTCCGTGACCCTCTCACAAAGAAGGCGTCCGAGCCCGACGATAACGACCTTCTTCGTCTTTGCGACGTTCATATGATTCCCGTTGCAACAAATATTGCAACCGCCGAGTCACTTGTAAGAGGTCTTGAGCGCGGTGACCTCGACTGGAGAAATCTTGTAAGAGGCAACTGATAATCTAATTTTTTGAGGAGAAACCCGATGGCACTTTTAACAAAAGCACCGAGAGGCACGCAGGACACACTCCCCGGAGCAAGCTATAAGCTCCGCTCACTTGAAAACGCACTGAGTGAAACTGCAGGCAATTTCGGCTTCAGGGAAATAAGAACCCCTGTATTTGAGCACACTGAACTTTTTATGAGAGGTATGGGCGATACCACCGACGTTGTTCAGAAGGAAATGTATACCTTCAACGATAACGGCAACCGCAGCATCTCCCTTCGTCCCGAGGGCACTGCAGGCACGGTACGTGCATTTCTTGAGCACGGTCTTTTCAACGAGCCCCTCCCTCAGAAATATTTCTACCATACGTCCTGCTACCGCTATGAAAAGCCTCAGGCAGGCAGACTCAGAGAATTCCACCAGTTCGGTGTTGAAGCTCTCGGTACTGCATCCCCTGCCGCTGATGCGGAAATCATAGCACTTGCACGTCAGATTTTTGATTTCTATGAGGTTGACGACGTAAGCCTTGAAATAAATTCAATCGGATGTCCCGAATGCAGAAAGAGCTACCACAAGGCTCTTATAGAGTATTTCAACGAGAAGAAGGGCGAGCTTTGCGAAACCTGCCTTTCACGTCTTGAAAGAAATCCTATGAGAATCCTTGACTGCAAATCCCCCGTATGCTCTGCTATTGCAGCTGACGCACCCGTTGTGCTCGGCTTCTTATGTGAGGAGTGCGAGGACCATTTCACAAAGGTTAAAAAGCACCTTGACGCCATGGAAATTCCCTACACCGTAAATCCCCACATCGTAAGAGGACTTGACTACTACACCAAGACCGTTTTCGAGTTCGTATCAAGCTCAATCGGCGCACAGGGTACTGTCTGCGGCGGCGGCAGATATGACGGACTTATAAAGGAGCTTGGCGGCAATCCCCTTCCTGCCTGCGGCTTCGGTATGGGTATGGAGCGTCTTATGATGCTCTTGGAGGCACAGGGCAAGGCTCTTCCCGAGGAGCCCAGAATTCAGCTTTACGTAGCACCCGCATCCGAGGCGCAGTCCTTCCTTGCATCAAAGCTTGTGAACGACCTTCGCTACGAGGGCGTAATTGCTCTTACAGACCTTGGCGGACGCTCACTCAAGGCACAGATGAAATATGCTAACAAGAAAAACGCTCTCTACACCGCAGTTTTAGGTGAGGACGAGGTTAATAAGGGTGAAATCACCGTAAAGAATATGGATAGTGGTGAGCAGAAGGCTCTCTCTCTTGAGAATTTTACAGAGGAATTCTCAAGACTTACAATACAGGATGCGGTTTCTGAGCTTACAGGCATCCTTGACGGAGGAATCTTTTAATGGAATTTATTACAGGTATGACAAGAACCGACTACTGCGGAAATTTCCGTGCCGCTGATGCAGGCAAGGAGGTAACCGTTTTCGGTTGGGTACAGCGTTCAAGAAATCTCGGCGGTCTTATCTTCATTGACCTTCGTGACAGAACAGGTCTTTTACAGCTTGCATTTGACGAAACAACCGCTAAGGACGTTTTCGAAAAGGCAGCATCAGTCAAGAGCGAATACGTGCTTGCTGCAAAGGGCACAATCAGAGAGCGCTCTGCAAAGACAGACAAAATCGCAACAGGTGACATCGAGGTATACGTAACAGAGCTTCGCGTGCTTTCAAAGAGTGAAACTCCTCCCTTCGAAATCGTTGAGGGCTCACAGACAGGTGAAACAACCCGTCTTAAGTACCGTTATCTTGACCTTCGCCGTCCCGACCTGCAGAACAACATCATCTTAAGAAACAAGGTTACAAAAATCACACGTGACTATTTCTACGACAACGGCTTCATCGAAATAGAAACTCCCATTCTTATGAAATCAACTCCCGAGGGCGCACGTGACTTCCTCGTTCCCTCACGTCTTCACAACGGTGAGTTCTACGCTCTTCCCCAGTCACCTCAGCTTTACAAGCAGCTTTCAATGGTTGCAGGCTTTGACAGATATATGCAGATTGCACGCTGCTTCCGTGACGAGGACCTTCGTGCAGACCGTCAGCCCGAGTTCACACAGATTGACCTTGAAATGTCCTTCGTTGACGTTGACGACGTTTTAGGTATGATTGAAGGCTATATTTCAAAGCTCTTCAAGGAAGCAATCGGCGTTGACATTCCCACTCCCCTTCCCAGACTCAAGTATGCCGACGCTATGGACCGCTTCGGCTCAGACAAGCCCGACACACGCTACGGTATGGAGCTTTTCGACCTTTCCGATATCGTAAAGGAATGCGGCTTCTCAGTATTCGAGGGCACTGTAGCTGCAGGCGGCACCGTAAGAGGCATTACCGCAAAGAACGCAGTTTCCGCTTACACAAGAAAGGAAATTGACAAGCTTACCGAATTTGCAAAAGGCATCGGCGCTAAGGGTATGGCCTGGATAAGATATACCGATGACGGCATCGCATCCTCCTTCGGAAAGTTCATTTCTGAAGAAAAAATGCAGGAAATCCTTAACCGTGCAGGTGCCGAAAAGGGTGACGTTGTATTCATCATCGGCGACAGAAAGAATCTTACTCTTTCCGTTCTCGGCGCTATCCGTCAGGAGGCTGCAAAGAAGCTTGACATCATTCCCGAGGGCTACAATTTCCTGTGGATTGTTGAATTCCCCTTCTTCGATTGGGACGAGGAATCACAGACATGGGTAGCTATGCACCATCCCTTCACCTCACCTCTCGACGAGTGTATCCCCTATCTTGATACCGACAAGGGCTCGGTAAGAGCGAAGGCTTATGACCTTGTTCTTAACGGCATCGAGCTTTCCTCAGGCTCTATCCGTATCACAAACCCCGAGCTTCAGGGCAAGATTTTCGAGCTTTTAGGTCTTTCCGACGAGGAAGCACACAAC
This sequence comes from Acutalibacteraceae bacterium, assembly GCA_045635905.1. GTDB lineage: Bacteria > Bacillota > Clostridia > Oscillospirales > Acutalibacteraceae > RUG806. The sequence goes on along the minus strand of JAZTWN010000047.1, from coordinate 36,893 downwards.
AAGTTCGGCTATCTTCTTGACGCATTCCGCTTCGGACCTCCTCCCCACGGCGGTATGGGAATCGGTCTTGACAGACTTGTAATGCAGATGATAGGCGCTGAAAGCCTTCGTGACGTTATCGCATTCCCCAAGCTCAAGGACGCAACAGAAGCGATGACAGAATGTCCCTCAAGAGTAGACGACGAGCAGCTTAAGGTTCTCGGACTCGAAATTGCAAAGACAGAGGAATAAGGGATTAGGGATTAGGCAATAGGCATTAGTTATTAAATATATTTACTGCTCCTCGGAAACGGGGAGCAGATTTTTTTTGTTCTGGCTTCTCGTAGGGGCGTTGTCACTTTTCCCTAATGCATAATGCCTGATACATGCATCATCTCCCGAATAAGCCTGCTGCACAAAATTTTCATTGAACATATTTATAATGTATGATAAAATAATATAAACATAAAAATAAGGGTGAAAATGATGTATACAGAAAAGCTCTCTTTCAATGAAAACGGAAAATTCAGAATTCTGCAGTTTGCCGACGTGCAGGAATGTGCTACGGTAAGCCCCGACACAATTAAGCTTATGACCCTTGCAATAGAAAGGGAAAAGCCTGACCTTATTGTGTTCACGGGAGATCAGATATACGGAATTCACCCCTCATTCTATAATAAAAGCCGCAAGGAGCAGGCTTTAAGGGTATTAAAGGAGATTATTGCTCCCTGCGAAAAAGCAGGCGTGCCGTTTGCGGTAACCTACGGCAACCACGACAGTCAGGTAGGTCTTAAAAATCACGAGCAGGCAGACGTTTATGCCGAGTCACCCTATAATATCTCGGGCGTGCCCCGTAGTGACACCGACCGCGGCACCTTCCGTCTTCCCCTTTATGCTGATGACCGTCACGTGTTCGACGTATATCTTTTCGACTCCAACGGTCAGGCTCCCACAGGCGAATATTTCCCCGTATTTGAGGAGCAGCTTGACTGGTTCAGAGCCGAGCGCGAAAAAGCGTGTGAAAACGGTGAATACACCAAGGCAGTTGCATTTCAGCACATTCCCTGCCCCGAGTTCTTCGACGTCATAAAGCGCGTAAAATTCGGCACAAAAGGTGCGGTAGAGGCATTTCGCAAGCACAAGGGCGAATGGTACGTGCTTCCCGAGGAAATTGCAAATTCGGGCGGTTTTATGCACGAATCCCCCGCTACCCCCGACCGTAACTCGGGTCAATTCAGCTGTCTTCTTGAAAAGGGCAATATTCTTGCTCTTATAGTAGGTCACGACCACATAAATTCCTTCGTTGCAGACCACAGCGGTATGAAGCTTATCTACACTCAGGGCACAGGCTTCAACGTTTACGGCCCCGGAAGAAAGCGCGGTGCACGGGTAATTGACCTTGATTTATCTGACCTTTCACGCTTCGACACCCACACCGTGACCTTCGGAGAGCTTACAACGGACAAGCTTTCCAACCCCCTGCAGGAATTCATCTTCACCCACATTCCCACAAGCATGGAGCAGGTAAAGCGACTTGCCGCCATCGGTATGGCAGGTGCTGCCGCAGCAGGCGTCACCGCTCTTGCCGTTTATAAAAAGTACAAAGGAAAATAAGCCTTAAGCCGTACCGCAATAAATGCGCGTGCGGCACTTTTTATCGCCTTTTAATCAGCTTAGGAGTGGAATTTCTTAATTTTTTTTCAAGCCTTTCATAAAATTCGGAATTATCAACGAAGTTCCCTGTATACGTTTTCGGCTTCTCGGGCGCTTCAGCTGATTCCTTGGTATCTGCATCACTGACCCAGCCGATAATGGTGGCAAAATGGTCGTCATAAGAGCAATTTTTCTGCCTCATATATGATGAAAGCCTGTCAATCCAGGCTGAGCTCTTCGGTGTATATTGCCTGAGCCTTTCATATTCGTCATCGGTAAGATACACGTTGCCGAATACTCCGTATGGCTTTTTCTTATCACCCTCCGAGGCATTATGCGTATCCGGGGCTGTAACGGACTCGTCTGCAGGCGTTCCTTCAGCCCTATCCGTCAGCGTTTCGGCATATAAAAGGCTTGTCTGCCCTACCGCTTTTTTATACCCCTTACCCTGCCGCGGTGTCTGTGCCGCCAAGGCTGCTGCCTCACCTGTCGGCAGATATCTGTCAAGCACCGTAATAAGGGTGCTTTTATTGCGGTTGTTCACGGTGCTGATGCCGCCCGCCCTTTCAAAGGACGAAAGTATGTATTTAAGCCTTGACTCGGTGACACCGCAGCGCGCGGCAAGCTCGGGCTTTGAAATCACAAGCTGATGCACACCCACGTCAACTCCGTCCATATACGCACCCCTGAAGCGCATAAGACTCAAAAGCATCATCAGCACGTAAAAGGAATCGTGCTTCTGAAGCTCGGGGTAAGTGAATAAGACTCTTGGCACCTTTATAAATCCGTCCGTCATAGCGTACCTCCCTGAAAAATACAATGAAAAAGTCCGGCACGGCAGACGTGTCGGATGAAATTAAAGCTATTATGTTTCTTTGTGACTATATTATAGCACAAATGATTTTAAAAAAGTGCAAGTTGAGGCTGTTTTAGGTCTAAAGTTTTAAATTATTTTCAACAGTTTTTGTGTATATTGCACAAACGGGGCAATTTCCTTGCCCCGTCCTTATTCTATACCTTATTATAGTCTTTATTATATATCTTTATTCTGTATATAAGGGAAGGAACACTCAGTCGGACACAAAATGCCCCTTCGTCCTGCACTCAGTCGGACAATTTTCTCACCCTCAGTCAGGCTATGGGAAAATTTATCTGTCCGTCAGCCCTTACGTATCAAGCCATTGACAACGCAAGAAAAAGAAAAATATCCTGACTGCAGTCGGACAATCAGAGGGTTAATTTTACCCCTCCTGTCGGACAAAGCATCGGCTTCACGTTTTTTTATCTCGACCTGCGACCTATTCAATCACCCTATACTCCCCTGAGCGCAGGATTCTCAGCAGGTCCTCATTGGTCTTAATGGGCTCGGTGGTGATTATGCCGCCGGGCACGGTGCTTTTGCAGTTGTGAAAGTCACCGCCCGAGGTTCTTATCTTAAAGCCGCACTTGTCAGCCCAGACCCTTGCATTAGCGTTTGCCGCAGTGCCGTGGTCCTTGCCGTTATAAATCTCGCAGCCGTGAAGGTATTTCGGATTATGACGGAAGCGCAGCTTGCGGAAGGGATGTGCCTCTAAAAGGATAAGCCCCTTACTGTCGCAGAGCTTGAAAAGCCTTTTGAGATACATTAAAAGCATATTGCCTGCACTCCTGAGGAACTCCTCGTCAACACCGTAGATAAGAAAATCGTCAATAGTAAAAAGGAAGCGCACCTCGCAGCCGAGAAGCACGGTAAAGTCCTCCCCTGCCGCAGCCCTTGCTCTGCGGTAGCCCTTCATATAATGGTCAATATATCGCTGCGGCATAAGCGCACGGTGAAAAAGGAAGGTCTGAGGCGAATAGTGGTCGGTAATTACAATACCGTCAAAGCCCCGCTCCTTATAAAATTTTACCGCATCAACTGCCCTTGACGAAGCACAAAGGCTTACGTCAGAGGTATGACAGTGAAGCTCGTATTTATATTCTCTCATAATTTTCCCCTATAATAAATCCTTTATTTTATTATACAACATATTTTCACTGTTTTCCATAGCAGGAATATTTTTCATCAAAGTTCATATAATTTATATAAAAACATTAATACATTATTATATGCAGTAAAAAAAGAGGAACTTTTTTCATAAAAGGTATTGCAATTTTTCAAAATATGGATAAAATATATTTAGCACTCAAATTACAAGAGTGCTAAAACACAAAAATTCATTTTATAAATTTATCTCGGGAGGGATTTTATTATGACACTCAGACCCTTAGGTGACAGAGTTGTTCTTAAGTTTACACAGGCAGAGGAAACCTCAAAGGGCGGCATCATCCTTGCAGCGGCTGCCCAGGAAAAGCCCCAGACTGCAGAGGTTATCGCAGTAGGCCCCGGCGGAATCGTTGACGGCAAGGAAGTTGAAATGCAGGTTAAGTGCGGCGACAAGGTTATCTTAAGCAAGTACGCAGGCACAGAGGTAAAGCTCGGCAGCGACGAATACGTAATCGTTAAGCAGTCCGAAATTCTCGCAGTGGTAGAATAATTTTTTTTGGAGGAATAACCCCATGGCAAAACAGTTACTTTACGGTGAAGACGCAAGAAAGGCTCTTCAGGCAGGTATTGATAAATTAAGCAACACAGTAAAAATCACCTTAGGTCCTAAGGGCAGAAACGTAGTTCTTGACAAGAAATACGGCGCTCCCCTTATCACCAACGTCGGTGTTACAATCGCAATGGAAATCGAGCTTGAGGACCCCTTTGAAAATATGGGCGCTCAGCTTGTAAAAGAGGTTTCCACAAAGACAAACGATATTGCAGGTGACGGCACCACAACTGCTACTCTTCTTGCACAGGCTCTTGTAAACGAGGGTATGAAGAACGTTGCAGCAGGCGCTAACCCCATGACAGTCAAGAAGGGCATCCAGAAGGCAGTTGACGCTGCAGTAAAGGCTCTGAAGAGCGATGCAAAGCCCGTTGAGAGCTCATCCGATATCGCAAGAATCGCAACAGTTTCCGCTGCTGACGAAAACGTAGGCAACCTTATTGCAGAGGCTATGGAAAAGGTTTCCGCTGACGGCGTTATCACAGTTGAGGAATCAAAGACTGCTGAAACCTCCTGCGACGTTGTTGAGGGTATGCAGTTCGACCGCGGCTACATCTCCCCCTATATGGTAACAGACACAGATAAGATGGAAGCAGTTATTGACGATGCATTCATCCTTATTACAGATAAGAAGATTACAAACATTCAGGAAATCCTTCCCGTTCTCGAGCAGGTTCTTCAGGCAGGCAAGAAGCTTGTTATCGTTGCTGAGGATGTTGAGGGTGAGGCACTTGCCACTATCCTTGTAAACCGTCTTCGCGGCACCTTTACCTGCGTATGCGTTAAGGCTCCAGGATTTGGCGACAGAAGAAAGGAAATGCTTCAGGACATCGCAATTCTTACCGGCGGTCAGGTAATCACCTCCGACCTCGGTCTTGAGCTTAAGGACACATCAGTTGCTATGCTCGGCCGTGCACGTCAGGTTAAGGTTACAAAGGAAAACACAATCATCGTTGACGGTGCAGGCGACAAGGCTGCTATCGGCGCTCGCGTAAATCAGATAAAGTCACAGATTGAGGTTACAACAAGCGAGTTCGACAAGGAAAAGCTTCAGGAAAGACTTGCAAAGCTTGCAGGCGGTGTTGCAGTTATCCACGTTGGTGCTGCTACTGAGGTTGAAATGAAGGAAATGAAGCTCCGCATCGAGGACGCTCTTGCTGCAACAAAGGCTGCAGTTGAAGAGGGCTACGTTGCAGGCGGCGGTGTTGCTCTTCTCAACGCTATCCCCGCAGTTGCTGCTCTTCTTGAAGAGAATGACAACACAGACGAAATCACAGGCATCAAGATTGTTCTTAAGGCAATTGAGGCTCCCATCCGTCAGATTGCTGCTAACGCAGGTCTTGAGGGCTCCGTAATCATCGACGCTATCAACCGTTCAGGCAAGAAGGGCTACGGCTTCAACTTCGCTACCGAGCAGTACGTTGATATGGCAGAATCAGGCATCCTTGACCCCACCAAGGTTACACGTTCAGCATTACAGAACGCTGCATCCGTTGCTGCTATGGTGCTTACAACAGAATCTCTTGTTACAGATAAGCCCGATCCCGCAGCAGAGGCTGCTGCAGCTGCAGCTATGGCAAACCAGGGCGGCGGAATGTATTAATCAAGGCAACAGGCATCAGATAAAAATAAAGGCTCTCACGATTTCCCGTGAGAGCTTTTTTATAATACTATCAGAAATAGTAATACATGCTGCTGCCGATTCCGATAAATACGAAATAAACAAAGTAGACAATAAAGCTTAAAATGAAGCCTGCAATTGCACCCTTGATTGCAGATTTTGCCTTAAGTGGAGTTTTATCGTGATTGAGAATGTAAAGAATCAGACCTGCAATGGGAATGAAAAAGCCTAAAACAGACCAGGCTGTACTGGGAGCGTCATTGGGATTTGCTTTGGTCTGGTTGTTGTTGACTGCACATCCGCAGTTAACGCAGATTACAGCTAAATCGGATATCTGATTACCGCAATTGGGACAATACATATTCACTTTACCTCGTTTCATAAATAATAATTCAAAATGCAGAATAAGCTATAGTAAAAATCACCTCATATCCTGCCCTCGAATTCATCATAGCACATAAATTCAGCTTTGTAAAAGCTTTTTTGTGCATTTTGTTGAAAAAGCGCATAAAAAGTGATATGACCAAAAAAAGCTCCCACGATTTAGCCGAGTGTTCGTAAGGACACTCGGCAGTTTTATTCGCCATACTGGAAGCAATAAAGCTTGCCGCAAGGCGAATAAAACTGAAAAACGACAAGCCTCTGTTGAAGCCTGTCGTTTTCTTTGTGTTTACAGCTCAAAATAGCAACAACTAGATAAATTGGAATTTGTTTAACTATTAAATGGGCATTCGGATTGAATACACTGATTATTCAAGTGTGACCGAGAACAGATTATGTTGGGTATTTCCATCTTTACATTCAATCTGTCTTCGGTGAATTTAACTGCTTCAATAATTGCAAGATATGAATCTCGTTTACAGCAACGAGGACCACCGTTTTTACCAATGGCATTCAAGGCTCTTGCTGTCATTTGATTGGAAAGCCCCCAAGCTTCTTTTGCAAGAGGCGTTGATTTTAATGCAATGGAAATATACATTCCTGCACTGATACCTGCACCGCAAGCACCCCAAAATCCGCAAGCGCCACCCGGAACTTGCTTTCCTCTCTTTTGCATTTCATACAGTGCGGTTTTCAAATCTATATTTCCGCCTGCATTTTTATAAGCAGTTAAAAGTGCCGAACCAACCATTATGTGATGTTCGGGACCATGCATGTGGCAAGATGGCATTGACATCATTTCTTCCAAAATTTCAATAGGATTTTTAGATGTACTGTTAAAGCTTATCGAAATGATTTCATCCATTCCGCTTGTATGACACTCATCGCAAACAAAATGACCTTTTACACATCTTGTTTTGCTGTTTTGCTTTTTGTGGCAAAGTTCGCACTCCATTACTTCATCGGTATCCAGATATTCTAACGCTGCCTTACAGATTAAGCATTCTTCATTCATTTATATTACCTCGCCAAATTCTTATTTGTTGAGATGATTATATCAAATCAACCTAAAGAAATCAAGGCGAAGCCTTGTATATCATCAATTCCGCAGGAATTGCATAACATCAAAACGAAGTTTTGTATATCATCAAGCCGACAGAATGGACACCTTCGGTGTGATGTGATACAACACGACTATGCCGTGTTGATGATATACGAATGTATACCTCGCCAAAGGCGAGTTATACATTCAATGATATACCAAGCCTGTCGGCTTGGATAAAAAAATTCCTGTTCTTACGAACAGGAATTTTTTGGCAGAGGTATAAGGATTCGAACCTTAAATGACGGAGTCAGAGTCCGGAGTGTTACCGTTACACTATACCTCTATATTCTTTTGTTGTTCACTCGGAACGTTTTGAATTATACTACAAACAAATATATTTGTCAATAACTTTTTTTGAAAATTATATGATTTTTTTCTTAACATTTTTAATCCGTTCTTCATCCGCTGAAAGCAAAAAAAGAAGCACCTGAAAACGGTGCCTCATTTTTTGTAACTGTAATTCAGATTACATAAGAGATGAGAAAAGCTCAATAACCTTATCGAGAGCTGCCTTGAGAGCTTCAACGATAGCGTCAATGTTGATTTCGCCGAGCATTTCTTCGATGTTAAGACCGCCGAGCATTTCTGTTACTGTACCGAGAATAGCTTCCATTGTTTTAATCCCCTTTCAATAAGATATACAAATTATAAGGGAGATATTTCATAACCATATTTTTATAATATTAACAAATTGTTAACTTTGTAAGCGTTTTTGCATTACGCTTCATAATTATGCAACATTTATCCTTCTTCGGCGCATCCCTTCGAGTTGATGCATATAATGAAGCTGATAAGGGAAATAAGATAAATTATAAAAGAGAACCAGGGGCTTATAAGGGAAAGCACTTCCCCGGCACCGGCATCAACTATCACCTTATCGGCAAGCCTTACTATTACGTACAACACACCTGTAACGTCAAGCACGCCTACTGTTATAAGCATACGCCTGTCCTTTTTGTGGAAGATGCAGATTGCGGTAAAATACAGGCAACAGAACACAGGAAGCGAGAAAAGCACAAGAAGCGCAGTAAACCAGTCCGGCGCGGGATTTACCGCCTCGGCGAAAACGAACTGCACGCAGGCTACGGCAATATTGAATACGGGAATAAGAAAAAGAAATGAAAAGACGGCAATCCGTGCCATTGTTCTTTCAAAAAGTGCCGCAGTGGCTCTCACAACGCTTGCCGCAATAAGCAGAATTGCTACAATAAGCAGCGTATTGAAGGAGCTTGCCGTGGTATTTCCTTCCCATATACGCGGCAGAAGGAAGGATATTATAAGAAGCACGGACATCAGTGCTCCCTTGAGCGACGCCCTTATAACATCTGATTTATGCTGAGTCATAATACCCCTCCCTTTGCCTTAGTTAACGTTTAATAATTAATAATATACCTTAATAGTCTTGATTTCGAAGGGACGGAAGGTAATCACGGGAGCAGTACCCTCCAGCACCTGGGTTTCCTCTTCGAGCATATTTGTAAGAGCAAGCTTCTTTGCCTTGTCGGTAAAGGTCATCTTAGCTCTTGTGTATGCGCCCTCAGCCTCGTATACACGAACGATGAATGCATTTTCTGCATCCTCACAGGGCTTTATAGCCTCAATGAAGCAGTTGTCTGCATCAATTGCTGCAATAGAAGCGAATTCAACGGTGCCCTTTGTCTGAAGTGCAGGAACGTTGAGCATATAAGCAGGTCTTATAACGCTTTCACTGTTGAAGCCTGAGTTGTGAGGAAGAACTGAATATACGCATCTGTGAAGACCGTCAACGTCACCGATATGGTCGGGACGGTTACCGCCCTTATGGAGTGAAAGACGAAGTGAGCCGCCCTTTGCACTGATACCGTACTTACAGTCGTTGAGAACTGCAACACCGTAGCGTGCCTCGGAAATATCCGAGTACTTGTGGTTGAGCACCTCGAACTTAGCCTGCTCCTCGGAGGTGTTTCTTGTGGTGGGACGCTTTGCAAAGCCGAACTGAATTTCGTGACGTGCAAAATCGTCGAATACGTCACTGTCGAAAGCAACCTTGAGGAACTTGTGATGGTCGTTCCAGTCCATGAGTGTATCGAAGCGGATTTCCTGAGTAGATGCAAACATAATCATATCCTGAGTTACTGTGGACTTGTCGGAAATCTGATACTTATTTCTTATAATATACGCTACCTTACCCTCTGAAACGATTTCACTTTCAATAAGATTAGAAGCATTTCTGAACTTGAGCTCGTAGTCGGAGTCAACGTCCCAGTTATCCCAGAATGCGGGAAGGTCTTCAGCAAGCATAAGAGTGTTGTAGTTTTCACCGCTTACAAGCTGACGCATAGCAAGCTTGTCATAATACCTGCTGATAGTGCCGTTTTCAGCAAGCTCAACCTCGTAAAGAGGAGCGGAAATTCTGTTGCCCTCCCGGAAGAAGCTTGAGGAGAAGCGCTTTTCAGCCTCCTTGAGCGTAAGAGTTACACTACCGAAGGCAGGAATCTTAACACCCTGTACAAGAAGAATGCTTTCACCGTCAAGGTTTACGTATCTCTGCTGATCGTATCTGCCGTCAATCATTACGTCCTCGGGAAGGCGTAAGAAGAGAACGTCATTTCTTTCAAAGGAAAGGGTGTTGATAACGGTAATTGTATTATCGTCGTTGCCCTTGATAAGAAGCTCGGTCTTTTCCTTAGCTTCCTTGATAAGTGCGGTTGTCTGCTCTCTGCTTTCTACGTGAGCCTTATTAATGCAGGTGCCGGGAAGAATATCATGGAACTGATTGAGAAGAAGAGTTTCATAAAGAGGTGCAATTGCCTCGCTGTCTGCAGCCTTGTCATTCTTTACAGCATCACTTACGGTCATAATTTCAAGGTCACGAAGTGCAAGCTCGCTCTTACGGTTATTTCTCTTTATTGTGTGCTGGTTTGTAAGTGTACCACGGTGAAGCTCAAGATAAAGCTCTCCGCGATACGTGTTGGGATTAACACATTCCTCCTCGAGCTCCTTCATAAAGTCACCGACAAGCTTGTAGCTTGTCTTGGGTACACCGTCAAGGTCTTCAATTCTTCTTGCCATTTCGCACATTTCGAACTGAGGACCGCCGCCACCGTCACCGAAGCCGAAGGTAAGCATACGCTTATTGTTTACACTCTTCTGCTTGATGCCGACCTCGTTGTTGATTCTGTCGTAAACGTCAGCCACGTCGGGATGATGGTGAGTGGTATTGAAGTGGGTGAATACCTTTGTTCCGTCGATGCCCTGCCAGTAGAAGGTATCATAGGGGAAATCATTGGTATCGTTCCAGCCGATTTTTGTTGTAAGGAAATAGTCAACTGCGCAGCCCTTCATAATCTGAGGAATTGCTGCAGAGTAACCCAAGGTATCGGGAAGCCAGAAGCAGTTTGAGGTATAGCCGAAGTGCTTTCTTGTGAATCTCTGTCCCCACAGGAACTGTCTGATCATTGATTCACCTGAGGTTATGTTACAGTCACATTCAACCCATACGCCGCCGTTGGGCTCATATCTGCCCTCGGCTACTGCCTTCTTGATGTCCTCGAAAAGCTCGGGATAGTGCTTTCTTATCATATCACCGTGACAGGCTGAGGACTGAATGAACTTATATTCGGGATACTGCTGCATTAAGTTGAGCTGATTTGCATAGGTTCTTGCGCACTTTTTAACTGTTTCGCCTACGTGCCAGAGCCATGCGGTATCCATATGTGAGTGACCGATGATTGCAGCCTCGGGAGCAGCGTCACCGTTCTTAAGAGCAAGCACCTCCTTGATGTCGTCCTTCACTGTGCGCAAAGCGGCAACAACGTCTTCAAAAGCAACATCATCTGTTGCGGTAGGTACGTTTTCATAAACCTTGAGAAGTGCGTTTACTGCCTTAGCTCTTGAGAAGCTTCCCTTGGGAAGAGCCTCGGTCATCTGGAAAACTGTCTTGAGGTCAAAATAAAATTCCTGTACCTCATAGTCCTTAACGCAGATATCTGCGCCGTCATAAAGGAACTTGAATTCTGTTCTGCCTGTGTTTTCAAAGGGCATACAGCCGGGAACAAAGTGACCGGCATAATATTCTAAAACGATGTCGAGCTTCTCTCCTGCCTTGGGAGCATACTTTACCATATCACAGTAGTGGTTGCCGTGTGCGGTAACAACAATCTTTGAGGCAAAGGTACCGAAGGGCTTGCCGTTTACGAAAAGAAGTGCTTCGTAGCCGCCGATATGGGGCTTGATGAAAAGAGTCTGTCCGTCAAGCTCTGCGGGAACGGTATAGTCACCCTTGAACCAGCAGTATGTACCCTCGCCCTCCCAGTATTCGCCTTTTTCAGCCTTTGTGAAGGGAAGGTCGGGAAGTGAGTGATATCTCTTGTCAACGTGGCACTTTTCTACGTTTTCAAGCTCGCCTACCTTAACGAAAATATGGGGCTCCATTCTTTCAATAAACTGACCCATTTTTCCGAGGAAGCGTTCAATCTGTTTTTCATTGAGCATATAAAAATCCTCCAAAGGAAATATTTTCTATATTTTATTATAAACTACAATTTTTTTCAAGACTTACTTTGAAAATATGTTAAAAAAGCCTTTGGCGGACGATGACCTCGGCGGACAAACGCAGGCATTTTTCACAAGTATGGTTTCCTCACCCATTACCACAATATCGCACCAATCGATTTTGTAGGTATCACACCGTCTGAGGGAAAAGCCTGAAGAAGGCTGACAGACGATGATTGACTTGATTTTTCCCGTGCAGACCTCTGCCTCAACGTCACACACGTAGCCGATTCTGCAGCCGTTTTCAATGCTTATAACGTCCTTATTCTGCAGCTCTTCAATCATACAGCTCATAACATCACCGGTATTTTATATTCAGCAGCGAAGGCAAATATGCATAGCCGAGGGCATAGTCATCACCCCTGATCCCTAATCCCTATTCCCTATTCCCTATTCCCTATTCCCTATTCCCTATTCCCTATTCCCTATTCCCTGAAATCTACTCCCTCACCTTCCGCTTTATGCTCTTTTCAATTCTTGAAACCTGAGCCTGTGAGATTGAAAGCTCCTGGGCAACCTCGGTCTGTGTTTTCCCCTGTAAAAAACGCATATTCATAATCTGCTTTTCACGCTCACCTAAATTTTTTATGGCATCGCGTATGCAGATTTCCGCTATACAGTCATCCTCGGTACGGTTGTCGGAAAGCTGGTCGAGGACGTATAGCTCGTCCCCGTTATCACAGTACACGGGCTCGTAGATTGAAACAGGTGTCACCACCGATTCAAGAGCAAGCACAACGTCACGCACACTCATACCGAGCGCCTGTGCAATCTCCTCAACGGTAGGCTCGCGGTTATTTTCCTTCTGAAGCGCGTCCCTTGCCTGCATCGCGTGATATGCAGTGTCACGCATGGAGCGAGAAACACGAAGATAGGTGCTGTCGCGCAGATGCCTTTTTATTTCACCTATTATCATCGGCACTGCATAGGTGCTGAAGCGTACGTTCATACTAAGATCAAAATTGTCGCACGCCTTGATAAGCCCTATGCAGCCCACCTGAAAAAGGTCGTCGGGATCCTCGTCACGTCCGCGAAAGCGCTGCACCACGGAAAGCACAAGCCGTAAATTACCGTTGATTACCCTGTCCCTTGCTCTTTTGTCACCCTCCTGCGCCTTTTTAAGAAGCTCGAGGCACTCGTCGCCCTTAAGCGCCTTCAGTGCCGAGGTATCCACAGAAGAAATTTCAACTTTTTTGTAAAACATCTATAAAATCTTTCCTTTCAGTCAATTACGAGTATTGACCGCAGAAAAAGAAATAATGCCTATAATTTTCCGACATTTTACGATAATTTTATTGACCTTGCCAACACCTCAGAGGCACCTATAAGCATTTGCTTATACCCTCAATAAATCTCATTCATTAACAAAATTAAATATGACAATAATTACAAATATTAATCAAAAATCAGCGCAAATATTCAATAATTTTCTTGACATTCGACCCTTCTTGCAGTATTGTATGTATTAAATTGTTTTTAGAAGGCATCAATATATAGTATTATTATCATAATTTATAGCAGTTATGGTGCCTTATAAATTTTATTTATAGTCCATCGGAGGTAACAAAAATGAATCCCTATATCGAACGAGTTATAGAAAACGTAAAGCTGAGAAACGCACACGAGCCTGAATTCATTCAGACCGTTGAAGAGGTTTTCTCATCAATCGAGCCCCTTATCGAGGCTCATCCCGAATATGAAAAGAACGACATTCTTATGAGAATGACAGAGCCCGACAGAGCCGTATCCTTCCGTGTTGTTTGGACAGATGATAACGGCAACGTTCAGGTTAACCGCGGCTACCGCTACCAGTTCAACTCTGCTATCGGTCCCTACAAGGGAGGTCTTCGCTTCCATCCCAGCGTATACTCAGGTATTATCAAGTTCTTAGGCTTTGAGCAGACCTTCAAGAACGCTCTTACAGGTCTTCCCATCGGCGGCGGTAAGGGTGGCTCAAACTTTGACCCCATCGGTAAGAGCGACGCTGAAATTATGCGCTTCTGTCAGGCATTTATGACAGAGCTTTACAGATACGTAGGTCCCGACGTGGACGTTCCCGCAGGTGACATCGGTGTAGGCGGCAGAGAAATCGGCTACCTCTTCGGTCAGTACAAGAGAATCAAGGGCACCTTCGAAAACGGTGTTCTTACAGGTAAGGGTCTTTCCTACGGCGGCTCTCTTATCCGTCCTGAGGCTACAGGCTTCGGTGCAGTTTACTACCTTCAGGAGGTTCTCAAGCATTACGAGGATTCCATTGAAGACAAGACAGTTGCAATTTCAGGCTTCGGTAACGTTGCATGGGGTGTTGCAACAAAGATGGCTCAGCTTGGTGCAAAGGTTGTAACACTTTCCGATCCCACAGGCTACATCTACGATCCCGACGGTGTTTCAACAAAGGAGAAGCTTGACTTTATGCTCAAGATGCGTTCCGAAAACCTTACAATTGACGAATATGCAAAGAAATTCGGCGTTGAATTCTTCCCCGGTCAGAAGCCCTGGGGCGTTAAGGCAGACATCATTATGCCCTGCGCTACTCAGAACGAGGTTGATATGCTTCAGGCTAAGAAGATTGTTGCAAACGGCGTACAGTACTACATTGAGGTTTCAAATATGCCCACAACAAACGATGCTCTCAAGTATCTCCAGATGAAGTGTAAGGCAGTTGCTCCCTCAAAGGCAGTTAACGCAGGCGGCGTTGCAGTTTCCGCTCTTGAAATGAGCCAGAACTCCGCAAGATATATGTGGTCAGCAGAAAAGGTTGACGCAAAGCTTCACGATATTATGAAGCACATCCACGACGTTTCCGCTGAATGTGCAGAGGAATACGGCCTCGGCTACGACCTTGTTGCAGGCGCAAACATCGCAGGCTTCAAGAGAGTTGCTCAGGCAATGCTCGACCAGGGTATAGTATAAAAAAAAGCCACCGCAGGGTGGCTTTTTTTTATATCATAGGTCGAAGCCTTCAGCTGCAATTTCTTCAGCATACGAAACAGAAAAACCAAGGCTCTCACAAATTTTAGTGAGAGCCTTTACGTGTTTATTTTTGCTGATATGGTAAAAAATCAGACCTCAGAAATGAAGATTAAGCATACGCGATGCCGAGTCTTCATATCAAAAAGCTGCTCCGGCATGCGACTTTGCTTTCCCTGCTGTTTACTTTATCTTAATTACCCTGTCGCCCTTAACGTGATAGGCGTGCTTTGCAAGCTCGATAAGCGGCGCGTCGTTTTTTGGTGAATCTGTGTAGAAATTCTCGATTTCCGCATCGGGGAAGGCTTCAAGGAAGGCAGGCACCTTTCTTGAGCGCATACAAAGACGCTCTATTCTGCCCGTTTTCTCGTCTATGATGCTTCCTACACAATGCTTTATTCCGAGGCGATTGCAGATTTCAGCCATAGTGCTTTCGGGGGATGCGGTTACGATAACGTCATCCTCACGCTGAAGCTCCTTGTAGAAGGGCTTGATATTGTGCATATGCTTATCCCAGAAATCAACGGAATCAGCACGGATATCCTTTATATTCTTGAAGTAATCCTCAACAAAGGGAGCATAATCCGTGAGCGCCTGCTCTACGGTGATTTTACCCAGCTTATACTTGAAAAGCGCATAGAAAACCTTGGGGATGTATTTAAGAAGGTAAGGAGTTTTCTTTATGTAGTAGAAGAAAAAGTGCAGAACACTTTCTCCGCGATAAATGGTGTTGTCGAAATCGTAAACGTTCATCCTACTGTCTCCCCGAAGCTGTAGCCTGAAATATCAATATAAACGTCCTCATTTGTAAGCGTGCCCGACTCAAAGGAGGTAAGCCTCCACATAACGGTAAGAATATTATCCGCATCATATGCCTCGCACTTTGCTGCAAAGCCGTACTGAGCATCAATCCAGACGTAAACGGATTCCTTGAGCACACCGTCTGAGTATGCACGCTGAATATACTTGTGGCACGTTCTGCCTGCAACCTCTTCATCGTACATATAAAGCACGTTGCTCTTTGAGGGAAGGTCTGCATCCACCTCACTGAGCTTCATAAACATACTTGAAAGTGAGCTGATGCTCTTGTTCTCAAGCACGGAATGAGCCTGTGTATCCTGACCCTCGATAAGCACGTAGTAGTCGGTATTCCTTCCGTTTTCCTTATAGTATAAAACGGATGAGGTATCAACGTATTCAACGGTAAAGGCCTTTGATGCCTTCTTCTCCGAAATCTTCATTGTTGCAGGGCTCTGCTCGGGATTATAGTATTCATATTCAACCGAGAAATTCTTCTGCCAGGACTTATTAACATCAAGCTTCTCAGCCTGAACGCTCTGTGCAGTGGTAGCTTCCTCCTGTCCCGAGGGGGTATATTCATAGCCTGTTGTGCTTTCAGCATCCCCTGAACCGCCGCAGGCAGAAAATGCGCCGAGTGCTACGGCAAGAGCAAGTATCAAAGCAAAAATTCTGTAAAATTTCATATTATCCTCCGATATTTTACTACCTTATAATTATTATACAAAAATCGCGGTTTGTCAAATAAAATAATTATTAAAAAAGTATTGTTATTGCACCGTATTTATGATAAATTATAATTAATTATATAAGGAAGGATGAAAGCCTTGAAATACCGTATTATAAAAAACATTCACAACAATTTCTCTTACTTTGAAAAAAACAAGCTCACTCCCCGCGCATACGCAATTGCATATTCAAGTGCAGATGCCCTTAAGAGCACCTCTCTTCGCGACGAAAGATACGCATCGGATATGGTGACGGTGCTTTCCGGCGAGTGGAGCTTCAGATACTATAAATCAATTAATGACGTACCCGACAATCTTAACACCGATAAGGTAAAATTCGACACAGTAGCCGTTCCCTCCGACTGGCAGAGAACCGGTTATGAGGAGCCCGTTTACCTTAACTGCCCCTATGAAATCAAGACAATTGCTCCCGAGGTCCCCGCTGATATGTCCGTGGGTATTTACAAAAAGCTTGTAACGCTTTCAAGGGTTGCCCCCAAGGAAATCATTTCCTTCCTCGGCGTGTCAAATAACCTTTCCCTTTACGTAAACGGAAAATTCGTAGGCTATTCCGAGGGAAGCCACAATACTGCAGAATTTGACGTTACTCCCCTTCTTCACGAGGGTGAAAACGAAATCGTTGCAGTTATGTTCAAATGGTGCAACGGCACCTTCCTTGAGTGTCAGGATATGTTCCGTGAAAACGGTATCTTCCGTGACGTGCTTCTTTATAGCTACGATGAATGCTATCTTTACGACTATGAAGCAATCACCCAAAAGGCAGAAAACGGCTATAACCTTACCGTTAAGCCCGTTCTCGGTGACAACAAGGACTGTGATATAAAGGCAGCAGTGCTTGCTGCAGACGGCAAGGTGCTTTGCGAAGGGTCTGCTAAAGGTGAAGCAGAAATCGTCTTCAATGACCTCGACGTTACCGAATGGAACGCAGAAATCCCCACCTGCTATACACTTTATCTTACCGTAGCTAAAGACGGTAAGGATATAATGACCGTGCGTCAGACCATAGGCTTCAAAACAATTACAATAGAAAACGGCGTGTTCAGGGTTAACGGCAGACCCATTAAGGTAAAGGGCGTAAACCACCACGATACAGACCTTATGAAGGGCTTCACAATGACCCTTGACGATATGGAAAGAGATATCCGTCTTATGAAGGAGCTCAACTGTAACGGCGTACGTACCTCTCACTATCCTCCCGACCCCTTCTTTATCACACTGTGCGACACCTACGGTCTTTACGTTATAGACGAGGCTGATATTGAAACCCACGGCTGCTGGGAAATGGCAGACAATATCGACTACATAAGCCACGACCTCAAGTGGGGCAAGCACTATGTTGACCGTGTTAAGAGAATGTATTTCCGCGACAGAAACCATCCCTCGATCATTATGTGGTCACTGGGCAACGAGGCAGGCGGCTACAAGTGTCACGACCGTTGCTATCAGTTCCTCAAGTCAACAGGCACTCCCATCCCCGTGCACTACGAGGGTGTTGTAAGAAACAAGCGCTTCCACTATGACGTTATCTCCGAGATGTATACCTCAACAGAGGAAATCGAGCAGATGATGGTCGGCAAGAGAATCCGTGAATATGAGGACAAGAAGTATCTCTGCCGTGAATATTCAAAATATCCCTTCTATCTCTGCGAGTACTGCCACGCTATGGGCGTAGGTCCCGGCAACCTTGAGGAGTACTGGGATTTATTCTACAAGTGGGACAATTCAATGGGCGGCTGCATCTGGGAATGGGCTGACCACGCAGTATACCACGATGAAAACGATAAGAAATATAAGTATAAGTACACCTACGGCGGTGACCACGGAGAAAAGCAGCACGACGGTCATTTCTGCGTTGACGGACTTATGTATGCCGACAGAAGACTCCACACAGGTGCAAAGTGCATGAAGGTTGTGTACCGTCCCATCCGCGCTGAATACAAGGGTGAGGGCGTATTTACCTTCACAAACACAAACCGCTTCCGTGACTCCTCTTATATCGCAACAAAATATGACCTTCAGATAGACGGCACCTCCGTGCTTACAGGTGATATTGAGCTTAATATTCCTGCTATGGGCACAGCGGATGTAACACTTTCCGGTCTTGGACTCGAAGAGGGCAAGGACTGCTACATCAATTTCATTTACACAGATAAGCAAACATGCATTGAAATTGCCCTCGAGCAGATAGAGCTTCAGAAGGGCGACTGCGAATACGATATCGAAATCGGCAACAGAATTTCCGCTGAAAGTGAAAACGGAATCCTCACAGTGGTTTACGATAACGGCAGGGCTATGTTTGACGGCAGCACAGGCGACCTTATCTCCTACACCGCAAACGGCAAGGAAATTCTCAACCTGAAGCCTGCCGAAGCTATAGGCTTCAATGCAAATCTCTACCGCGCACTTATTGACAACGATGCAAGAATGAGAGAAGAGTGGGCAAAGGGCGGACTTAATAAGCTTAAAAAGAGCCTCGTTGAATTCTCCGCATCCATTGAGGACGGTGAAATCGTTGTAGATTCACTTTACGTGCTCAAGTCAGGCAGAAGGGCTATGTACAGCTTCTTCATCAAATACGTAATTTCATCTCTCGGTGCGATGGAAATCAAAACGGGACTTAAGAAGCTTTCAGCCGACGCAGTAACTGATATTCCCCGCTTCGGTCTTACTCTCGAGCTTGACAGAAGCTTTACAAAAGCACAGTATTTCGGCAGAGGTGAGGCAGAAAATATGCCCGACTTCACCGCACAGTCCCCCGTGGGTATCTTCTCGGCAGACGTCAACGATATGTACGAGCCCTACGTATTCCCCCAGGAAAACGGTATGCACTGCGATACACGCTGGCTGAAGCTTTCCGACGGAGAAAACACAGTTGCCTTCTACGGTGACACTCCCTTCAACTTCAGCGTTCACCATCAGACACAGAAAGCAATCGATAAGGCTGAGCATCAGGAGGACATTAAGGATATGAACACAACCTTCCTTACTCTTGACGGCTATACAAGAGGCATCGGCTCATCAAGCTGCGGTCCCGACACACGTAAGGAATACAGACTCGACGCAGGCAAAATGATGGAATTCAGCTTCACAATCATTCCTATGAAAGGATAAAATTATGAGCGATAAGGTTTTTTCAGACAGCTTATGGCTTACGTTCCCCGGATATGATGCCGTTCTGACAAGAACGGCATTTGCCGCAGAGGACGTAAAAAACGCCACGTTATATATCACTGCACTGGGTTATTTTGAGGCATTCATAAACGGCATACGCGTAAGTGACGAGCATTTCATTCCTGCTATGACCGACTATGAAAAGCGCGATCTTTCGGGAATTCATATGCCCATATACGATACCCTTTCCCACAGAATCTACTATTATAAATACGACGTTACCGCCTCACTTAAAAACGGCAGAAACGTGCTTTCAACCCATATCGGTGCCGGCTGGTACGGTCAGCACGAAAGCCCCAACGAGGGAATGCCCTACTGGGGTGACAACACTCTTGTTTTCTCACTTGTGCTTACCGATAATAACGGTAACGTAACCTATGTAAACTCCTGTGGCGAAAGCACACTTCACCGCAGAAGCTATATAATTGAAACAAGCCTCTACTACGGTGAAATCCACGATGCCCGTCTTTACCCCGAGGGCTGGATGACTGCGGAATTTGACGATTCCGACTGGAGCAGGTCACTTACCCGTGAGGCTCCCGAAACTGAGCTTTACGAGTGCTTCTTCCCCTCGGATAAGGTTATAAGAACGCTTGACGTCAGAGTAATATCAGAATTCGGTGACAGAAAAATTTACGATATCGGAGAGCTTGCAGCAGGCTATGCCGTCATAGAGTTTGACGATAACGCATACACCAACGAGCGCGCAACTCTTCGCTATGCCGACGAATTAAACCCCGACGGAAGCCTTCAGTTCCACTACACAGGCGGAACGTCCCGTATGCAGAGAGATACGTTCATATACGACCGCCGCGCCAAGGGTCAGCCTATGCATCCCCGATTTACCTGGCACGCAGCAAGATATATTGAGGTAACAGGTCTTGCACACATCACGGAATATAAGGTTATTCAGACTGACCTTAAAAAGACCTCCGATTTTACCTGTAATAACGAAACTCTTCAGTGGATTTTCGACGCTTACGTAAAAACTCAGAACGCAAACGTTCACGGCTGCATCCCCTCCGACTGTCCCCACAGAGAAAGACTTGGCTACACAGGTGACGGTCAGCTTACCTGCGGAGCCGTTATGAGCGTTTTCGATGCTCGTCAGATGTATAAAAAGTGGATGGCAGACATCCGCGACTGTCAGGACAAGGTTGGCGGTCACGTTCAGCATACTGCTCCCTTCTACGGCGGAGGCGGCGGTCCCGGAGGCTGGGGCGGCGCTGCAGTAATCGTCCCCTACCGCTACTACAAGTTCTACAACGATATTTCCGTGCTTGAGGAAAGCTACGAATCAATGAAGGCTTACCTTAAATATATGGTAAACCACACCGAGGACGGCATCGTAACAAGCGAGGAAAAGGGCGGCTGGTGTCTTGGTGACTGGTGTCCCCTCGGAAACCGCGTTACGATTCCCGAAGCCTTTGTAAACACATATTTCCTTGCAAAGTGCGCCGAAATGACTGCAGAAGCTGCTGAAATATTAGGCAATTCCGAGGACAAGGCTATTTATGAGAAATTAGCCGCAGACTCAAAGAACGCTATAATAAAGCACTATTATAACGAGGAAACCGCTTCCTTCTGCGAGGGCACGCAGGGCGCAGATGCCTTTGCACTTGATATAGGTCTTGGCAACGAAAAAACCGTTAAGGGCTTTATCGAAAAATACGAAAAGCTTCTTACCTTTGATACGGGTATTTTCGGAACAGACCTTGTTATAAGAATGTTATTCAGGCTCGGCAGAGGTGACGTTGCCTATAAGCTGCTTGTGAACGAGGAGATAACCTCCTTCTACAATATGAAAAAGCACGGCGCCACAACCCTTTGGGAAAACTGGGACGGCTGTGACTCACGCTGCCATCCTATGTTCGGCGCAATTGTTGAATATTTCTTCTCGGGTATTTTAGGCATAAACCGTGCCGACGATAAGGCAGGCTACAGTGAAATCACGGTAAACCCCGCAATTATCCCCGAGCTTAGGAATGTCAGCGGTACAATGAGAACTCCCCTCGGTGATATCACAGTTAAAATTACCACCGACGAAAACGGCAACCGCACAGTTACAACCGATGTTACAGGTGAAATCACCGTAAAGAAAGGATAAAAAAATGCTTGAGCTATTCAGAGGCATGTTTACATTCATAACAGCCATCACAATTTTTATAACAAATCTTTTCTGCCCCGCATCCCTTGGGGAAAATTCAGAAAATCTCTCCTTTGATTACCTGCAGTACCCCGATGAGATTGTTTCGTTTCAGGAGGCAGGCATTTCCGTTGAGGAATACGTTGCCCGTGCAGACGCAGGCAGAGAGGAATACGTTGAGGCGGCAGGCTACCGCGACCACCTCGGTGTAATGCTTTCCCCCTACTACACCGCAGAAATTGCAGGTACAGCCATTCCCGTTTACTGCACAACAGCCTTCTCGGGTGAAACACAGAAGGGACTTTTACAGAGCTTTTCTGAGGTATATTTTGAAAAGGACTCGGAATTCACCTTTAATATCGTGCTTACAAGCCTCGGCATTAAAATGAAGAATGCAATCTGTCTTCCCGAAAAGCTTGGCGTGGACTGTGTAACGGCAGACGGAAAAATGACCGCAACAATTTCCGATTTCGGCATATACACCTTCCTTTTCAACAATGCAGGTCAGGACTATGCATATACTCTCTTTGTCCGTGAGAACGTAGACGATGAAAAGGAAATTGCAAAGCTCAAAGAGGAGCTTGGTGAAAATAACGTTATCGTATGCGAGGGCTTTGTTGAAGCGCCCTGGGCAAATATCACCGATGATAATATGGCAATTTACCTTAAAAAGGGTACCTATGTTGCAGCACAGCATATGTATGACATAAAAAGTGCAGAGGATGAGAAGCTTTATATTGAGCAGGAGGCTATAGCATCAAACTCCATAGGGCTTACCCGTATGCCCTTTGTGAACGTATTCAACTGCGACAATTTCACAATTGCAGGCTACGGTGCAATTGACCTTACCGCTCTTGACAGACGCGAGCGCAGAGGTGTTGTTATGTGCGGTGTTACAAACGCTACCGCAACAGGCTTTAAGATTTTCAACGCTCCCGAATGGTCATTCATCACATACGACTGTGAAAACGTTGAGATTTCAGCAGTAGATATTTTCGGCTACCGTCTTAATGCCGATGCATACGCAATATGCTCTTCAAGAAACGTAACCGTTACCGACTCCTTCTGCAGAACAGGCGACGACCTTTTCGACGTCAAGGGTCTCGGCGGACGCGAGGGCATTGAAAGCCGCAACATCGTGTTCTCAGACTGTGTTGCCTGGGGCGGCAAGGCTCGTTGCTTCGGCATCTGCGGTGAGGTGCACTCCCCCATCTCCGATGTAACCTTTAAGGACAGCGCAGTTATCATCCGCGATGCTACCTGGCACGAGGACAGAATTGCTTCTCTTGCAATTATCGTTGAAGAACAGGGCGGCAGCATAAAGAATGTTACATTTGAAAACATTGAAATCTTCCGTGATGACGGCAGAGCAATCGGCGTTGTGATTTTAGGAGAAGACATTGAGGACTTCAGCTGTGAAAGCATCTCCTTTAAGAACATCACCTATAAGGCAGGCGCACAGTCAAAGGTTTCCTCAAACGGCAAGAGCAATAACATCAGTGTCACCTTTGAGGACATCTTCTACGGCAGCCGTGAGATTACCGACAAAACATCCTTTGCCTTCACACTCGACAAAACCGCACAGGTAAGCTTCAGATAAAATACGGCAAACAAAAACGGCTCAGGATTTTTCCCGAGCCGCTTTTTTTATTTTAATAATTATTCCTCAATAAAGCCGTAATATCTGCCTGCCCAATAGTTAAGAAGCCATTCGCTGGGTTCAACGTATCTGTTGTCATAGCCGCCCTTTATGCAGAATGCCTCATAGGAAAGACAACCGAGAATTCTCTCGTCTGCGGGCAGTGCCCATCTTGCCTGAGGTCCGTCACCGAATTCCTCGGGACCGTGATTTATTTCAACGTCAGGACGGATTGTGTGGTCAGTCTTATAGTCCATAAGGTCAAGTGAATAGTCCTCAAGGGTTTCAATGCATTCCTCAAGGTTTGTGTGACCGCCTGTCCACAGAGAAAGAATAAAAGCATACAGCGGATAATGCTCAATCCTTTCATAGTTATAGTGGCGGCGCAGTGCAAGAAGAAGATATCTTCTCATATCCTCGTTCTTTTCATACTCGAGAAGAGGCATAATTGAAAGAATACCTAAAAGGTCATCAATGTGGTTTGCCCAGCTGTCATAGCGCTTATACATAAGAAGATTCATACCGTAGTGGTGCTTTTTGATAAGCTCTTCTGCCACGTCACCGTATTTCTTCTCACCCGTAAGGTGCTCGGTGATTCTCATAAAGGCAACAAGCTCAAGAGAGTTTATTCCCTTTTCCCAGCACCACATCTCCTCGGAGTTGAGCTCCTGAGGTCCGAAATGTGCCCAGGTTGTGGGAAGACCGTCAACGTCGCAAAGAGTGTAGCCGTTTTCAATAAGGTGGTCGGTAACTCTCTTTATAGAGTCGGCAATTTCCTTCTTTTCCTCGTCTGTTGCAAGCATATCACTATAATATGCGGCAGCAAAGTAGTGACCTACAAGCTCGTCGGAGGAGGTTTCACCCTTCCACTCCAATTCACCTATTTCATCCGTCACTCTGTGCCATTCGTGATGTCCGTCACCGAAGCGGTGCTCACCGGGGCGGCGGTATGCTCTTGCGGGGAAGCCGCTGATGCCTGTAAGATTCTGAAGCTTGAGGATAGCCTTCATAGTCTTTCCGGCCTGCTCACGTGCCTTTTCATCACCCGTTACCTTATACTTGAAGCATAGTGCACCGAGATAAAGTGCAGACCATAAGCCATCGTTATCGGAAATTTCGTTGGTGCTCTCCTCAAGGGGTACGGAAATGTCGCTTACCTGTGCTCCTGCGTGATAGTTTTCACGGGTAAAATATTTCATCTTATCATCGAAATATTCCGCCTTTTCAGCAAGGCTCATTTCCTTTAATTCAATTCTTGAAAGACCCTTGTCGGTTGCTATCCAGTATTCATTATTGTCAGACCTTACTGCAACGTCAACTGCTTTTTCAGATGCAAGATATCTGCCCTTGCCGAGGAATCTTGTTTTCCAGCCGTTTACAACGTAAAGACCGATTTCGGTTGCTATATAAAACGTGCCGTCAGAGCCGAATACAATTCTGTTTATTGCAGTCTTGGGGAAGAAATCAAATTCATCGGGAGTTATCCACTCGCTCTTGCCGTCGTAAAGGTATACACCCTCATCGGTACCTACCCATACGTAGCCGAGGCTGTCACCCGTAAGTGTTCTTATACCCTTGGGAGCCTTGCACATACCGGGCATAAGCGTGCTCCAACGGGGGCGCTTGCCGTGAAGCACTAAAAGTGCCTTGGGGCAGGCGGCAAAAACCTCACGGTCACCGAAGGCTGTCATACAGTCGGTGCATTCAAAGTCAAAGCGCTGGAAATACACAAAATTGCCGTCCGAAAGCTTATAGCAGGTTGATTCCGTTGCAAGCCATATATCACCGTTACCGTCCGAATCAAGGTCAACTACCCTGTCCGAAAGCTCCTGCTTTTTAATAACGGCCTTATCCTTTACGGTGTAAACCGCATTTTCGGTACCTGCATAAAGTATGCCGTCAGCCGCACAGAAAAGTGCAGTGATTTTATCCCCTATTCCCTCTACTACAGAAAATACCTCGTTTTCAAAGTAAGCAAGACCCTTTTTTGTGCCTGCAAAAAGCACACCGTCTGCACCATAGCAAAGACGGGTTATGCTGTCCGAGGGAAGCCCCTTTCCTACAGTGTAAAGAGTTCTTATTTTCTGCGGAGTTTTCTTCGTTCTGATTGTATAATGCTTCATATCTCTTCTCCTTTTTGCAAAAAGCACCTGTCCGCGTTTTATGCACAGACAGGTGTTTTAATTTTACTTACCGAGGAACTGGGGAAGGAATTCTCTGTGAGCGTCCTTCATTTCCTCATAGCAATCTCTTGCCTTCTTAAAATCACCGATAAGAGGATGAACCATAAGTGCATTGTAAGCAGCCTTATCGTCGCCGTTCATACCTGCCTCTACAGTGTACTTTTCATAGGTCTTTACAACCTGCATAAGACCCTCGATGTGGCGTGTCCAGGTTTCGCGCACGGGCACGGGCTTAGCACCGTCTGCACCGATTTTTGCTGCAACCTCAACAACGTCGTTATCCTTCATAAAGGGAAGAGTGCCGTTATTGAGTACGTTTACCACGTGAACGTCATTAAGGTCATTTGCAATTGAATCAATAAGTGAGCAGGCAGCAAGTGAATACTTGTGACCGCCGCGCTTGTCAAGAAGAGCAGGCTTTATGCAAAGCTCCTCGTCCTGATACATTTTGAGAAGCTGCTCCTCAATTTCCATGCAAACCTGTGCACGGCTCTTCTTGTCCTCTTTAAGGTGCTTGATCTTATCCTCACGGTTGTAGTAGTACTGAAGATAGGATGAGGGCCAGCCGCCGCAGGAGCGAAGGCAATCGGGATCAAAGCCGTCATCAACGATGTTTGCCATAACCTTGGGGGCAAAGCCTTCGTCAAAGAGCTTGTACAGCACGTCCTCGCCGTCCTTCATAACGGAGGTAATCCAGCTTAAGTGGTTGAGTCCGAGATATGTAACCTCAGCGTCCATACCTACTGCTTCCTTAACGTCGTCAATCATATCGATAGGCACGTTGCAAAGACCGATGCACTTTACCTTGGTGTTGTTAAGCACGTAGTCTGTGATGATGCCAGAGGGATTTGTAAAGTTAATAAGCCATGCATCGGGACAAAGCTCCTCAATCTTCTTACAGATATTTCCGATTACGGGAATTGTACGAAGAGCCTTGAAGAAGCCGCCGATACCTGTGGTTTCCTGACCGATAAGACCGTACTTAACGGGAATTGATTCGTCAAGATAACGGCAAGGAAGCTTACCAACACGAATCTGTGTTACAACGAAATCCGCACCGGGAAGAGCCTCGTCAAGATTGTCGGTCATAACAACCTCTGTATCCATACCTGCAGCCTTGATCATTCTTTCGCAAAGAGAGCCTACAATATTTCTCTTTCTGTCATCAATATCCATAAGCACAAGGCGCTTAAGCTTAAGTGAATCCTGACGCTGTAAAAAGCCGTCTACAAGCTCGGGGCAATAGGTGCTGCCTGAGCCGATTACGGTTACGTTAATTTCCTTCATAATTGCCACTCCTTTTATTTGTCTTCAAGCATCCAGTTAATGCAGCCCATTACGGGTGCTACCGTAAGCTTTATAAATTCAAGCCTTCTGCCGCTTAATTCCTCTGTCTTTGCAATAAGCTTATTAACGTAGATGTCAGAGGGAAGCTTACAGTGCATAGAGCCTGATAAAACTACCTGTAATACGTCGTCTGTAAAGTTCTGATTCTTTATGTGAGCGCAGATGAACTGTGCACCTCTTAATGCCATAACGTCAGCAATCTCAACTGCTGCCTCATCACCGCTGTTCAGTGCCTCAAAGAAGATGTCGAGCATATCTCTTACGATATCGTCGCCTTCCTCCTCCATATCGGCAATAAGTGAAAGCACGCCTGCACGGTCCTTGGTGATACCGAACTTTTCAACGATTTTATCTGTCATTGAGGTTTCCTTTACCTTAAGGCAAACGTCATCGTAAAGCTTGCCGAAGGTCTGACGTGCAATCCAGTGTCCGCCGCCGACGTCACCTGAAAGCTCACCGAAGCCGCCTACCTGTAAAAGCCTGCCGTCGTTGTCAACGCTGTTGCAGCAGGTGCCTGTACCGCAGTTATAGCCGATACCTGCCTTGCCTGTGATGCCTGCCTTAACAACGATAAAGCCGTCGTTATAAATTGAGAAGGGCACGTTAAGACCGAGCTTCTTAAGCTCCTCGGTCATTTCGTCGCACTGATACTGATGGTCAATGCCTGCAAGTGCCATAAGAATGTGCTCAATGTCCTTGAGCTCAAGCTTATTTTCCTTAAGAAGGTCGTTTATACCCCCCATAATAATTCCAGCAGCCTCGGGAATTGCACCCTCAAGGTTCTCGTGATTGCTTCCCGTTGTTTTTACGGTTGAAAGCATTTCCTTGTTTTCATTGAAAAGAGCGTACTGTGTTTTTGTACCGCCGCCGTCAATACCGATATAAAAGCTCATTTATTTATCCTCCTCGTCAGTAAAGAATTCCTCACATACCTCTTCAAGGCAGTAAACACCGCGTCTGTAATCCTCACGGTCAATCCACATACCGTTTGTGAAATCGGGTACGGGGACAGGCATACCGCCCATAGCAACGCTCTGCTCGGAAAGACAGGTAATTGCCATCCACGCTGCAGTATCGTATACGTCAATGGGAGGCTGACTGCCGTGCTGAACTGCTTCAACGAATGCTGAAAGCACAAGATAGTCCATACCGCCGTGACCTGCCTTGACACCTGCCTTTTCGTACTGTGCCCATAAGGGGTGGTCATACTTTTCTCTGATTGCTTCAAACTTTGTCCATTCGTGAGTGCTTTCGGTAACACCGTCAATTGCACAGGCAGCCGCATCGTCGATATCCGAGAAGATGCCCTTTGTGCCCTGAACAAGGTAGTTTCTTGTGTAGGGTCTGGGAAGACAGCAGTCGTGTGTAAGAGTAATTGTTTCACCGTGAGCACACTTGATGATTGTGGTTACAACGTCGCCGCAGGCAAAGTCATAGCCGTAAAGGTCATAGTCCTCACCCTTGTTGTCCTTGATCCACTGATTAAGACCTCTTGACTTTGTAGCCATTGATACAAGTGAAAGATAGCGGTTACCGCGGTTTATGCCAAGAACCTTTGAGATAGGACCTAACTGATGTGTGGGATATAATTCACCGTTTCTGTTCTGGAAATTAAAGAGTCTGCCGTGACGGTTTTCGCGTCCGAGGCTGATTTCATCACGAAGGTCGTGTCTGTAACCGCCCTCACAATGGACGATTTCACCGAAAAGTCCCTTCTTAACCATATTGAATACTGCCATTTCATTCCTGTCGTAGCAGCAGTTTTCAAGAAGCATACAGAACTTGCCTGTTCTCTCGCTTGTTCTTACAAGCTCCCAGCACTCCTCAACGGAAGCGGCACCGCCAACCTCCATAGCAACGTGAAGGCCGTGATTCATACCTGCAATTGCAATTTTTGAATGTGTAATCCAGGTTGTAAATACTACGAGAGCGTCAAGCTCCTCCTTGTCGAGCATCTCCTCATAGTCAAGATAGCTCTTAACCTCATAGCCGTCATAGTTTTCGGAATTTTTTACAATTTCGATACCGTGCTCAGCTCTGTCGGCATATTTATCACAGACACAGGGACATACAACGCCGGGGACTGCAAGTAAAAGCTCGAGCATACCTGAGCCTCTGCCGCTTATGCCGACTGCACCGATTCTTACTTTTTTAATCTCGCTCATTAAAATAACCTTCCTTTAAAACATTATACAGACACATTCTATCACAACTCTTTTGTAATTTCCATACTTATTTTATATTTTTATTGAATTTCACGTATCATTTTGATAAAATGTATTCAGGCAACAGTCATTAGGATCAGGCAACAGGCAATAGTAATCCTCCGATCACTATTGTTTTGTCGAAGGCTTTCCGCCCTGCGACACGGGCGCCCCCCCGCCCCTGCGCTAATCCCTAATCCCTGAATAAAATTGTGAGGTAAACGAGATGCGCTACTATATAAATGCTAAAATCATCACTCCCGACGAGATTATTGAAAACAAGGCAGTAGCCTGTGAAAACGGAAAAATCGTTGATATTACAGATATCATCCCAAAAACTGCAGACGCTGAAATCATCGACTGCAAGGGCCAGTATCTCTCCCCCGGCTTTGCCGATATCCACGTTCACGGCGGCGGTGGTTATTCCGCTATGGGCAGCCCCGAGGATATTGAAAAAATGTGCCGTGCACACGCACTTTACGGCACAACCTCAATTCTTCCCACAACCCTTGCCGCACCCATTGAGCAGCTCAAAAGGGTTATAAAAAATATTGAAATTGCACAGAAAAGCTGCACCGATTCCAATATTCTGGGCGTTCATCTTGAAGGACCCTTTATATCAATGAAAATGAAGGGCGCACAAAGCCCCGACAATATTCTGGTTCCCACCCGTGAAAGCGTATCAGAGCTTCTTGACAGCTCCGACATTATAAAAATCATCGGAGCAGCTCCCGAAATTGAAAACGGCTTCATCGTCGGCGAAGAGGCAAGTAAAAGAGGTATTGTAGCCTCCGTTGCCCACTCCGACGGCGACTATTCAAACACCGAGGAAGCACTCGCTCACGGCTACAGTGACGTCACTCACATCTATTCAGCTTGCTCGGGTATGAGAAAAATCGGCATCTTCCGTCACGCAGGCGTTGTTGAGGCAGGTCTTTCCCTTGACGGCTACACAACACAGTTTATTGCCGACCTCCGTCATCTTCCCTACGGAGTGCTTAAGCTTATTTATAAGGCAAAGGGTGCAGACAAGGCATACGCAATCACCGACGGTCTTGAATACTCCGCCCTCGATATGGAGGAGGGCACCGTTATATTGCAGGAAAACGGACTCGAGGTGCTTTACGAGGATTCAGTTATGAAGCTTTCCGACCGTTCCTGTCTTGCAGGAAGCGTTGCAACAAGCAACGTGCTTGTAAGAAATATGGTGAAGGTAGCAGGCATCCCCCTTACCGATGCAGTTAAAATGGCAAGCCTTACTCCCCTTTCGGTTATCGGCTGCGATAAGGAAAAGGGTAAAATAGAAAAGGGCTTCGACGAGGATATTATTCTCTTTGATGAGGATATAAATGTTTCGTTTGTTTCAGTAAGAGGAAAAATTATAAAAAACTGATTTCTTAAGAAAATCTTAAACATTACCACAGTTGTTTATTAAGAATTTTTATGGGATAATACAGTCAGTAAAGGAAAGCGAGGCTTAATATGTTTACTGTACTTGTATGTGACGATGAAAAGGATATTGTATCCGCACTGAAAATATACCTTACTGCCGAGGGCTATAACGTGCTTGAGGCATTCGACGGTCAGCAGGCAATAAGGCTTATGGACGAAAATGAGGTCCACCTTATTTTAATGGACATAATGATGCCTGAAACGGACGGTCTTACCGCACTTGTAAAAATCAGAGAAAAATACAACACACCCGTAATCTTCACCACCGCAAAAAGTGAGGACAACGACATTGTTTTAGGTCTTAATCTCGGTGCTGACGATTACGTTACAAAGCCCTTCAACCCTGTTGAGCTGATAGCTCGCGTGCGCTCTCAGCTTCGCCGCTATACAAAGCTCGGTGGCACTGCCGCTGCCGCAACTATCACGGTTGCAGGTATTTCAATTGACGATAACGGCAAATGCGTTTACGTTGACGGCAAGGAGGTAAAGCTTACCCCCAAGGAATACGAGATACTGAAGCTTCTGTCACTCAATCCCGGTAAGGTATACTCCCCCACGGATATCTACCGCTACGTATGGCACGACGAGCCCTTCGGTGCAGACGCCACCGTAGCCGTACATATAAGACATCTTCGCGAAAAAATTGAAATAAATCCCAACAATCCCCGATACATAAAGGTTGTGTGGGGACAGGGCTATAAAATTGAAGAGAATCTGAGGTGATACGAGTGAATAAGCTAAGACGCTCACGTTTTCTGAAATTCATAGCAGGTATTCTTGTGCTCATTCTCAGTGCCGCAATAGTTTTCAATGTTGTGGGCACCGTAATTCTTATGGATGAAAACCTCTATTATGCAAGCCGTCAGCAGCTTCAGCAGAAGGTATATTCCTACGTCTTTGAATTCACCGCCTCCGACCTTATGCGCTATCTTAACCGCATTGAGGATTTGAACACTACAGACAGTGCATATCATAACTACAACGATTCCGAAATTCAGCTCTACCGTTCAAAATATTCACAGGAAAACTCAAATATCTACTTTGAAATCCGTGATGAATACGGAAATCTTCTGCTGAATAACGAAAGCCGCGAGAACGAGGATATCTTCATTTTTTCACAGGTATTCAAAAATCATTACGATTCCTATGCCTATAGCGGGGGCTGGTACGTTAAGGGTGACTCATATAACGAGGCGGTTTCGTATGCCGGTAACGTAACCGAAAGCACAACCCTCCGCGAAAACGAAACACCTGAATACGATACCGCAACCACTGAATACGGAACCTTCCCCGAGGAATACCACGAGGAGGAATATGCCGAGGAAGACATGTACGCAACTGAGGTGCTCACAAGCCCGGCACACCGTTCACCTGCCCTTTCCTCCGACAAAGGCGACTACCTTCTTCAGGAGTATGAAATCACAAACAGCTATTCGGGCAATACCGTAGAGCTTCACTACTACTATACAGATGAAATCAGTCAGCCGATTCTCGACTACTGTAAGAATTTTCTTTCCTCACTCCCCTATGATATAACGGAGTTTTCCTTCCGTCAGAACGAATACTACGTTGAAATCATTAACGATTATGAGGACGAATACTACACGGAGATATGGCCTTCATACGGTGCAAGCGATGCCGTTCCGGCAAACTCCTTCACCACCGTGCTTTTAACCGACGGTAAGGAAATTGAGCTTACCTACACCTACCGCGGAAGCCTTATATTAAGTGAATTCCGCGACCGCCTCAAGTATATCCTGCTTGCACAGGATAACAACGGGGACATCGATTCTTATTCGTATATGCAGAAGGGTAATTCGCAGATTCACGTCACAGTGAAGGCACCTGTTTATTCAGCCTACGTAAAGGACGCATATTTCTACGCAGAAATCTTCGTTGATATGGCGATGAACTATAAAAGCAATATAGTTGCCATCACAGCCTTGTACGTTATTGCTCTTCTTATATGTCTGATCTTCATTTTTTGGTCAGCAGGATATATCCCACATAAGGAGCACCCTGTAGCTAGGGGGCTTCACGCCATCCCCTTTGATTTGTATATTGTGCTTTCCGTGCTTGCAGGTATCGGCTGCGCAGGAATGATATGTATCTCCGATGAGCTTTTTATACTTTTAGGGTCAATCGGGCTTGTGTTCATCGTGCTGTTCTTTATATATACCCTGCCCGTAAGAATCCGTGCTAAAAAGCTTCGCAGCAACAACGTTCTCACCTACCTTTTAAGAGCAGTAAAAAAGGCTCTTGAGGTAGCAGGCTCCTCAACCCATTCAAGGCTCACAGTGCTTATCTTCACACTTGTGTTTGTTATACTCACTGCAACACGCATCATTTTCTATCTTATCTGCGGTGAAAACAATGCCGCAACACTTGCTCTTTTTGCAAGCTTTATTGTGCTTCCCCTGCTTGTTGTTCTTCTTATTGCACTTATTGACCTTCACAATGCGGCAAAAGCAATTTCACAGGGTAACACCACATATAAGATTAAAAATCCTCTGCTTATAGGTCCGTTCAGACGGCACGCAGAATACTTAAACAGTATAAACGGTGCGGTAAACAAGGCGGTAGAGGAAAGAATGAAGAGTGAAAGCCTCAAAACAGAGCTTATCACAAACGTTTCACACGACCTGAAAACCCCTCTCACCTCTATTGTAAACTACATTGACCTGCTTAAGAAAACAGATGTACAGGACGAAAAGGCTCTCGAATACATCGAGGTTATCGACCGTCAGTCACAGCGCCTTAAAAAGCTTACTATAGATATTGTCGAGGCGTCAAAGGCAGCTACGGGCAACGTGGAGGTAAGGCTCGAAAAAACCGCTTTGAATGTAATGCTTTTACAGACACACGGTGAATACGAAGAAAAGCTTGAGGAAAAATCCCTTTCCCTTGTGGATGAAATTCCCGAGGAGGATATTTTCATCAGTGCCGACGGAAGGCTTCTGTGGAGAGTAATCGACAATCTTATGAACAATATCTGCAAATATTCAATGCCCGGAACGCGCGTCTACCTCACCGCCTGGCAGAATAACGGCAGAGCGTTCATCTCCTTCAGAAACATCTCAAAAAACAAGCTTAACGTAACTCCCGAAAATCTCACAGAGCGCTTCGTCCGCGGAGATTCCTCAAGAAATACCGAGGGCTCGGGACTGGGGCTTTCAATAGCAAAATCATTAACGGAAATTATGGGCGGCAGCCTTTCAATTGTAATCGACGGTGACCTTTTCAAGGTAACCCTCTCATTCCCCGTAATCGAAGCATAAAAATATCCCTTGTGCACTGTCGCACAAGGGAATTTTTTGTCAGCTTTGCATTTTAGAACATAGCTGCAAATTCAGAATTTACCCGATTTCTGCAATTACCTCAATTTCGGCAAGCACATTTTTCGGAAGAGCTTTTACTGCAACGCAGCTTCTTGCAGGCCTTGAAACGAAATACTGCGCATACACCTCGTTGAATGCGGCAAAATCCGCCATATCACTTAAAAAACAGGTGGTCTTCACAACACCTTCAAAAGATGTGCCTGCTTCTTCAAGCACCGCCTTAAGATTTTCGCAGATTCTTACTGCCTGCTCCTTGATATTTTCACCTGTAATTTCACCGCTTTCGGGGTCAAGGGGAATCTGCCCCGAGGCAAAAAGAAGATTTCCGACCTTCACTGCCTGTGAATAGGGTCCTATTGCCTTCGGTGCCTTATCAGTGCTTATATAATCCATAAAATTACCTCCGTTGATGTTTGATACAATAATATCACACCAATAAAAATAAAACAACCTCTTTCTTTACCCAGCCTCCCCTGATGTCCGATACCTGATATCCAAGCCCTACATATTGTGGTTTTTGTTTTTTACGCACAAAAATTTTTTTGAATTTTTCTTCACTTTCTGTCAATATGTCATTGACAAAAACCCACAAAAAGTTTTATAACAAATATGTAAATTCAATTGACGGACGCAAGACCGATTTCAATTGAATTATTTATTTTTTTCTCAAGAAATTTTACATTACTTATTGATTTTGTCCTTAAAATGCGATAAAATATAGTGTATTATTTTTTTAGCAAATCCGGAGCCACTTGTGGCCTTATGAAAGGAAAATAAATTATGGAAAACATCAGATTAGTCGGCACAGTTTCCAGAGGTATCCGCTGCCCCATCTTCCGTGAGGGCGACAACCTTGCTAAGGCAGTTGCAGACAGCGTTCTCGCAGCAGCCGCAAACGACGGCTTTGAGCTTCGCGACCGCGACGTTATTGCTCTGACAGAGTCAATTGTAGCTCGTGTGCAGGGCAACTATGCTTCAGTTGAAGACATCGCAAACGATGTAAAGCAGAAGCTCGGCGGTGAAACTGTAGGCGTTATCTTCCCCATTCTTTCAAGAAACCGTTTTGCAATCTGCCTTAAGGGTATTGCAATGGGCGCAAAGAAGATCGTTCTTATGCTCTCTTACCCCTCCGACGAGGTTGGCAACGAGCTCGTATCTCTTGACAAGATTGACGAAGCAGGCGTTAATCCCTACTCCGATGTTCTTTCTCTTGAAAAATACAGAGAGCTTTTCGGCTCAAACCTTCACCCCTTCACAGGTGTTGACTACGTAGACTACTACGCTTCCATCATCAAAGAGGCCGGCGCAGAGGTTGAAATTATCTTCGCGAACCATGCAAAGGCAATTCTCGACTACACAGACTGCGTTCTTACCTGCGACATCCACACCCGCGCAAGAACAAAGAGAATTCTTAAGGCAGCAGGCGCAAAGGCTGTTTGCGGTCTTGACGATATTATGACGTCTGCCGGCTCACGCGGCGGCTATAACGAAAAGTACGGTCTTCTCGGCTCAAACAAGTCAACAGAAGATTCAATTAAGCTTTTCCCCAGAGAATGCAAGGACCTCGTTCTTGACATCCAGAAGCAGATTCTTGATGCAACAGGCAAGAACGTTGAGGTTATGGTTTACGGTGACGGTGCATTCAAGGATCCTCAGGGCAAAATCTGGGAGCTTGCAGACCCCGTAGTTTCCCCTGCATTCACAGACGGTCTTATCGGTACACCCAACGAGCTCAAGCTCAAGTATCTTGCTGATAACGACTTCAAGGATCTTTCAGGTGAAGAGCTCAAGGCTGGTATCTCCGCTTCCATCAAGGCAAAGGGCGACAATCTCGTTGGTAATATGGCTTCACAGGGCACAACTCCCCGTCAGCTTACCGACCTTATCGGCTCACTCTGCGACCTTACAAGCGGCTCAGGCGACAAGGGCACACCCGTAGTTCTCGTTCAGGGCTATTTCGATAACTATACAAACTGATTTCTTCATACGGGCAGCCCTTGGGTTGCCCTGTTGAAATTTACATATCAAGGAGGATTTAATTATGGATTCAAACAAAAGACCCGATACAATGGCCCGCATCACCACAAAAGAGCTTGCTGATGCATTCATTGAGGAACAGGTAAAGGCAGTAAGAGCTCAGGTCGGCGACAAAAAGGTTCTTCTCGCTCTTTCAGGCGGCGTTGACTCATCAGTTGTTGCTGCTCTTCTTATAAAAGCTATCGGCAAGCAGCTTGTCTGCGTTCACGTAAACCACGGCCTTATGCGTAAGGGCGAAAGCGAAAACGTTATTGAGGTTTTCAAGAACGGTCTTGATGCAAATCTTATCTACGTAGACGCTACCGACCGCTTCCTCGGTCTTCTTGAGGGTGTTTCTGACCCCGAAAGCAAGCGTAAGATTATCGGCAAGGAATTCATCAATGTATTTGACGAAGAGTCTGCAAAGCTCGACGGCATTTCCTTCCTTGCACAGGGCACAATCTATCCCGACATTCTTGAAAGCATCAAGCAGGCTGAAGGCAAAAAGGCTGTTAAGTCACACCACAACGTTGGCGGTCTTCCCGAGGAAATGGAAATGCAGCTCGTTGAGCCCATCAAGCTCCTCTTTAAGGATGAGGTAAGAGTTGTCGGTGAAGCTCTCGGTCTTCCCCACGCTATGGTTTATCGTCAGCCCTTCCCCGGCCCCGGACTCGGTGTTCGTTGCCTCGGCGCTATCACTCGCGACCGTCTTCACGCTCTTCGTGAGGCAGACGCAATCCTTCGCGAGGAATTCGTCCTCAACGGTCTTGCAGAAAAGGTATGGCAGTATTTCGTTGTAGTACCCGATATGAAGAGCGTTGGCGTTAAGGACGAAAGCCGCTATGAAGGCTGGCCCGCAATCATCCGCGCTGTTAACACAAAGGATGCTATGACCGCGACTATCGAAGAGATCCCCTACTCTGTTCTTCACAAAATTACCGCTCGTATCACAAACGAGGTTGAAGGCATTAACAGAGTTCTTCTTGACCTCACTCCCAAGCCTACCGGCACCATTGAGTGGGAATAATACAA
>JAZTWN010000046.1:0-24980 GCA_045635905.1 Acutalibacteraceae bacterium | reverse complement strand
TGATAAGGAATACACCGCCGGGCTTAACGTCATTTACCATCTTGTAGCCCTTTTCAACGTAAGAGGGATTGTGGCAAGCAACGAAGTCAGCCTTGTTGATGTAGTAGGGGCTCTTGATGGGCTTGTCGCCGAAACGAAGGTGAGAAATTGTGATACCGCCGGTCTTCTTTGAGTCATACTGGAAGTAAGCCTGTACGTACTTGTCTGTATGGTCACCGATGATCTTGTTGGAGTTCTTGTTAGCACCAACAGTACCGTCGCCGCCGAGACCCCAGAACTTACATTCGATTGTACCTGCAGCTGCAGTGTTGGGAGCGGGCTTCTCTTCAAGAGAAAGGTGAGTAACGTCGTCGTAGATACCGAGTGTGAACTGAGCCTTGGGAACATCCTTTGCAAGCTCTTCGTATACTGCGTATACGCTTGAGGGAGTAGTATCCTTTGTACCAAGACCGTATCTGCCGCCTACAATTGTTGCCTGAACGCCCTTTGTAGCAAGAGCAGTAACAACGTCGAGGTAGAGGGGTTCACCGAGTGAGCCGGGTTCCTTTGTTCTGTCAAGAACAGCAATCTTCTTTGCTGGTGCGGGGATAGCTTCGATAAGCTTTTCAGCGGAGAAGGGTCTGTAAAGACGAACCTTAACAAGACCAACCTTTTCGCCCTGAGCTGTAAGATAGTCAATAACCTCTTCAGCAACGTCGCAGATTGAACCCATAGCAACGATTACTCTGTCAGCATCTTCTGCACCGTAGTAGTTGAAGAGCTTGTAGTTAGTGCCGAGCTTAGCATTAACCTTATCCATGTATTCTTCAACGATAGCAGGAACTGCATCGTAGTATTCGTTACATGCTTCTCTGTGCTGGAAGAAGATGTCGCCGTTTTCG
Organism: Acutalibacteraceae bacterium; assembly: GCA_045635905.1. GTDB lineage: Bacteria > Bacillota > Clostridia > Oscillospirales > Acutalibacteraceae > RUG806. The sequence goes on along the minus strand of JAZTWN010000046.1, from coordinate 24,099 downwards.
TGTGAGCCTCTCATTACGGGATGCTCGGGGTTAAGAGCGCGCTTTCTGAATGCGTCAACAGCATCCATATCGCACATTTCCTTAAGGTCCTCGTAATCCCAGCATTCAATCTTCTGAATTTCGTGAGATGTACGGAAGCCGTCGAAGAAGTTAAGGAAGGGAACTCTTGACTTGATTGTAGCAAGGTGTGCTACTGCGCCGAGGTCCATAACTTCCTGAGTGTTTGTTTCTGCAAGCATTGCAAAACCTGTCTGACGACAAGCATAAACGTCGGAGTGGTCACCGAAGATGTTAAGAGCGTGTGAAGCTACGCAACGAGCTGAAACGTGGAAAACTGAGGGAAGAAGCTCACCTGCGATCTTATACATATTGGGGATCATAAGAAGAAGACCCTGTGAAGCTGTATAAGTTGTAGTAAGAGCACCTGCTGCGAGTGAACCGTGAACGGTACCTGCTGCACCTGCTTCTGACTGCATTTCAGCAACCTTTACGGTTGTGCCGAAGATGTTCTTGAGTCCCTGTGCGGACCACTGGTCAACATAGTCTGCCATGGGGCTTGAAGGAGTAATAGGATAAATACCTGCTACTTCTGTAAAAGCGTAGGAAACGTATGCTGCTGCATTGTTACCGTCCATGGACTTTTTCATTCTTGCCATAATATATCCTCCTAAATAATATTACACTGTCCGGGTGAAAGTCACCTTTCGCACCAAAAATCATTTTAACACTTTATTATAAAAATGTAAATAACCATTTTATATTCAGCAGGTAGAAAATTGTGATTTTTTTGACAAAGTTTTGTATATCTTACACACTTTTCGGCTGTATTTTGCCGTCGGAAAAGGAAAAACGGGTATTATTGAGGGCATAAGGGAAAAACTCTTCAAAAAAAATACTTTACAATTGGGAAAACTTATGCTAAAATGCACATTGTCCGGTTTCTCGGAGACGGGGTTAATTTCGCGCGCCCTTTTAAGCGGCGGTTTTCACCTTGCCCTCTCTGGGATATTCGGTGAAAAAATTTTATATGAGGTGAAAAACATGACACAGGCAGAAAAGCAGGCTATTATGGCTGAATTTGCTACTCACGAAGGCGACACAGGCTCTCCCGAGGTACAGATCGCAGTTCTCACAAAGAGAATCAACGACCTTAACGAGCACCTTAAGGAGCACAAGAAGGACCATCACTCAAGACGTGGTCTTCTCAAGATGGTTGGTCACAGAAGAAACCTTCTTGCTTATCTTCAGAAGAACGACATCGAAAGATATCGTGCAGTTGTTGCTAAGCTCGGTCTTCGTAAATAATTGTAGTGTCTGGGCGGCGAAGAAAACTTTGTCGCCCGAAAATTCTTTTTTTAAGGCAATAAAACCGTGTTCCCGAAAGGGAAATGTTAATGTAAAATGTACAATTCAAAGCAAACAGACTGTTTGCTTTGAAGGTAAAAAGTAATAGTGAAGAGTGAATAGTGACCCTGTCGGAAGACACTTCGTGTCTTGATTATATTTGACTTTGTCATTCTCAGCAATCGAAAATTTTGTTTGTTTTGGATTGTACATTGACAGTAACCACGGCTTAATTGGTATAAAAATAAAGTGTAAAAGGAGAGAACAAAAAATGTTCAACGAATTCAGAAAATTCGAAACCACACTCGCAGGCCGTCCCCTCGTTGTTGAAACAGGCAAAATGGCTCAGCTTGCAGGCGGATCCTGTCTTATCCGCTACGGTGAAACAGAAGTACTTTGTACCGCTACTATGGCAGACAAGCCCCGTGAGGGCGTTGATTTCTTCCCCATGTCAGTTGACTTTGAGGAAAAGCTCTACTCAGTAGGCAGAATCCCCGGCTCATACCAGAGAAGAGAGGGTAAGGCTTCCGAAAAGGCTACTCTCTGCTCACGTGTTATCGACCGTCCCGTTCGTCCTCTTTTCCCCAAGGATATGAGAAACGACGTAGGCGTTGTTGCAACAGTTATGTCTGTTGACCCCGACTGCCTTCCCGAAATCACCGCTATGATCGGTGTTTCCATCGCTCTTTCAATTTCAGCTATTGCGTGGGCAGGCCCCATTTCAGGTGTTTCCGTTGGTCTTGTTGACGGTGAGTTCGTAATCAACCCCACAGCCGAGCAGAGAGAACGCTCCGAAATGGCTGCAACTGTTGCTTCTACTGCTGACCTTGTTGCTATGATTGAAGCAGGCGCAAACGAGGTTCCCAACGACGTTATGTATGATGCAATTATGTTTGCTCATGCAGAAAACCAGAAGATTGTTGAATTCATCAAGGGCATTCAGGCTGAAATCGGCAAGGAAAAGATTGAGGTTCCCTCAATGGATCCCTCACACGAGATGTTTGAGGCTGTTAAGGAATTCGCAATTGAAGACGTTAAGGTTGCTCTTGACACAGACGACAAGAGAATCCGTGACGAAAGACTTCTTCCCATCTACGATGCAGTTCACGCAAAGTTTGATGAAGTTTATCCCGACGAAATCGCAAAGATCGACGATTGTATGTACAAGCTTCAGAAGTACATCGTTCGCCGTTGGCTTCTTGACGACGGTAAGCGTGTTGACGGCAGAGGCATCAACGATATGCGTCCCCTCGATGCACAGGTTGACCTTCTTTCCAGAGTGCACGGCTCAGGTATGTTCACAAGAGGACAGACTCAGGTTCTTACCGTTACAACTCTCGGCACAATCGGTGAGGCTCAGGCTCTCGACGGTATCGACGAGGAAGCATCAAAGAGATATATCCACCACTACAATTTCCCCTCATATTCAGTAGGTGAAACAAAGCCCTCAAGAGGCCCCGGCAGACGTGAAATCGGTCACGGTGCACTTGCTGAAAGAGCTCTTGTTCCCGTTATCCCCTCTGTTGAAGAGTTCCCCTACACCATCAGACTTGTTTCCGAGGTTCTTTCCTCAAACGGCTCAACCTCACAGGCATCCATCTGCGGCTCAACACTTTCACTTATGGCAGCAGGTGTTCCCATCAAGGCTCCCGTTGCAGGTATCTCCTGCGGTCTTGTAACTGAAGGCGACCGCTTTATGACAATGGTTGACATCCAGGGTCTTGAAGACTTCTTCGGAGATATGGACTTCAAGGTTGCAGGTACAAAGGCAGGTATCACAGCAATTCAGATGGACCTCAAGGTTCACGGTCTTACTCCTGCTATCATCAAGGAGGCTCTTGAAAAGACCTACGATGCAAGATGCAAGATTCTTGACGAGGTTATGATTCCCTGTATCGCTGAGCCCCGTGCTGAGCTTTCCAAGTATGCTCCCAAGATGCTTACCACAAAGATTGATCCCGAAAAGATCGGTGACGTTATCGGTAAGCAGGGTAAGGTTATCCAGAAGATCTGCGCAGAATGTGACTGTAAGATTGACATCGAGGATGACGGCAGCGTGTTTATTTCTTCCACCGATATTGACGGTGCAAGAAAGGCATTAAGCATCATCGAAACAATCGTTAACGATCCCGAAGAGGGTGCAATCTACAAGGGTGTTGTAACAAGACTTATGAGCTTCGGCGCATTCGTTGAAATCGCTCCCGGCAGAGAAGGTATGGTTCACATCAGCCACCTCGACGTTAAGAGAACAGAAAAGGTTGAGGACGTTGTAAACGTTGGTGATGAAATCATCGTTATGGTTCTTCCCACAGACGACCAGGGCAGACTTAATCTCTCCAGAAGAAACGCGCTTATCGCAGTTGAGGGTCTTACTCCCGAAAACGAGCTTGATGATACACCCAGAAAGCCCAGAAGAGATTTCAAGGGCGGCAGACGCGACAATAAGAGATAAATAAACGATTTATAAATAAGATTCTCCGAGGAAATTTCCCCGGAGAATTTTTTTATACATAACCGAAAATTCTTGTTGCCATAAAATGGAAAAATATACATCCGTATGTATGGAAAAGCTGTAAAGATTATCTGCTTTACGCTGTTGATAAGGTTGATTGAATGTTGATTAAATCGGCAAAAATGTTGATAACTCGGTGGAAACTGTTGAAAACAACGAACATTGTTAAAAGTTTAACAAGAAAAATGTAAGTATTTTAACTTTACTTCAACAAAGTTATCAACATTTTAACCGAAAACGCCCGTTTTTCATACATAAGAAAAATTTATGATAATTTCAAAAAAAACAGTTTTCATAATTGAAAAAAAATGGTAAAATAATTCCGTAAAACTGTGTCTGAAAGGCGGACGGCTATGGAAATCACATTAAAGGCATATGCAAAAATCAATCTTACACTTGACCTTACGGGGATTCTTCCCAATAAGTATCACGGCATCTTTACCGTAATGCAGTCGGTAGGTCTTTATGATACCGTAACCGTAAAAACAGGGGAGAGCGGACTTTCTCTTCGCTGCTCGGAAAAATATATACCCTGTGATGACAGAAATACTGCCTTCAAGGCGGCAAGGCTTTTTTATGAAAGGGCAGGTATGGAGCCCGAATGTGATATTTACATAAGAAAGGTTATTCCCTCGGGCGCGGGTCTTGCAGGCGGAAGCGCAGATGCTGCAGCGGTGCTTAAGGCTCTGTCCACTCTTTATCCCGACAGGCTTTCACACAGGGATATGCTTAAAATCGCCCTTGATGTTGGTGCGGACGTGCCCTTCTGCTACGTGGGCGGAACAAAGCTTTGCCAGAATATCGGTGAGGTTATGTCCTCCTTACCCTCCTTCTTTTCCGACGTGCTTATTGTGAAGCCCTTTGAAAGAGTTTCCACAAAGGATGCATATCAGCGCTTTGATACCGCGGAAAATATCACTCATTCTGACAACGACAGCTTCCTTTTTTATGCTGCAAGGGGAGAGTACAGGGAGGCTATGAAATATGCCTCGAATATGTTTGAAGCTCTTTGTGACGTAAAATCGGGAGATGAAATCAAAAGCACAATGGCGCAGTGCGGTGCGTGGTTTTCTTCAATGTCGGGCTCAGGCTCAGCATATTACGGACTTTTTGAAAGCAGCGAGGCTGCAAAAAAATGTGCCGATATGTTAAAGGGTAAGGCGGAAAACGTGTTTGTCTGCAGAACAAAAACAAAGGGCGTTGAATAAACAAAAGAAAATTTACCAAGACTTTCCTGTGAAAGGAAGGTCTTTTTTTTATGAAAGCTGCAGACAAGGAAAAATTTTACTGTGTAATTTTATCAATTGTACTTATGTCGGCACTTATTGTGCTTTGCACCTCGGAGGGCTTTTTTGCCGCAGCCACGGTGCAGAATGAGTGCCTCAGGCTTCACGTGCTTGCAAATTCCGATTCCGAGGAGGACCAGGCGGTAAAGCTTCTTGTAAGGGATGCGCTTTTGCAGGAAAGCGAGGAGATGTTTCTGAGTGCCTCAAGCGCCGACGAGGCATCGGAGATGGTGCTTGAGCGAAAGACGGAGCTTGAAAATACAGCCACCCGTGTGCTCAGAGAAAACGGCTTTTCATACGGTGCCGTCATTTCTGTGGAAACGGAGTATTTCGGCACAAGGCAGTACGACGGCGTTACGCTTCCTGCAGGAAGCTATAAGGCAGTGAAGGTGCTTCTGGGGGAAGGACAGGGCCACAACTGGTGGTGCGTTATGTTTCCCTCCCTTTGTATTCCTGCGGTTACGAAGAAAGCCGATGACAGTATTTACGGAGTTTTTGGCGAAAACGGAGGTGACCTTGTGACGGGAAAGAGCGGCTATAAAATCAAATTCCGTATAGTTGAAATTGTTGAGGAGCTTATTGAAGCTATAAAATCATAACCTGTCTTTTTCGTGCATATAGTTTTTCATAGGTAACAAAAAAGGAGACGGCTATGAAAATAGTAAGAATGAAAAAGATAAAGGCTCAGGGCACGAATGATATGTTTGCAGTGCTTTGCCTTGTGCAGTCGGCGGCGGTGATATTAATAATTTTTACTCTGTTTGCCTTAACCCGGATAAACGGTGATGCCCTTACGGAAATAAGAGGAGGGCTTGACGTGATTTTCGGCACGGACCTTGATATGGGCGGATATTTTACCCCTTCGGAGAATGTATCGGAGGAGAATACCACCACCATGCCGGCAGTGCAGACAATGGGCTTGTCGGCAGCTGCCTCTTCGGGTACGGCTATGGTGCTTGATGCTGAAAATGAAGAGGCTGAGTATGAGGCGGTGATGCCTGTAAACGGTACGGTGACCTCAGATTACGGCTACAGAGAGCATCCTGTTTATTCGGGGGAAAGCTTTCATTCGGGCAGGGATATTGCGGCAGACGAGGGTAGTGATATATATGCCGTATGTGACGGCACCGTCACCGAGGCAGGCGAGGCTCAGATGGCGGGGCTTTACGTAAAAATCCGTCATCCCGACGGCAGGGAAACACTTTACTGCCACTGCAGTAAGCTTCTTGTGTCGGCAGGTGACAGTGTAAGCGCAGGGGACAGAATTGCTCTTGTCGGGCAGACAGGTCTTGCAACAGGGCCTCATCTTCATTTCGAGCTTCACGAAAACGGAGAAACGGTTGACCCCGAGGAAATTCTTGCAGGTGCAGTAAATGTCTGTCAGAATTGGTGAAAAAACAGTTAAAATAACCTTTGTGTTTGCCGTATTTTTTGCCGTAGCCGCAAATATAACGGGAGGCACAAGTGTGCTGCTATCCTTTCTTTTTTCGTTTATTCACGAAATAATACATCTTATTTTTCTGCACTTCAGCGGCATAAAAAGGGCGCAGATAGTGCTTCTGCCTGCCGCAGTTAAAATTTACTGCGAGGGACTGTCACTTCTTTCCTATAAAAGGACTGTTGCGTGCACCCTGTCTGCACCTGTATTCAATATTTTTGCAGGTGCGTTTTTTTATGCCCTGAGCGGAATATATACTCTTGAAGAGCTGAAAATATGCTGTGCAATAAATTTTATTCTCGGCATAATAAATCTGTTTCCTATGGAATTTCTTGACGGCGGCAGAGCAATAAGGGCAGTGCTTTGCAGAAAGCACAGTGAGGAAAGCGTGCAATACATAATGAAAATACTGTCGGCGGTGTCGCTGATTTTTCTTTTTTTCGTCTTTTTTATAGGATGTGTTTTCGGCAGAGTACAGACGTTTCTGCTGATTTTCTGTGTGTACTGCCTTGTCGGTACGTTTACTGATAAATAATGATTTTTATGTATATTGAAATTCTTACCGATAAATGTTATATTATAATTGATATATTATTATTTTGGATGGTTTATTATGGACAGAAAGCTTGAAAGAATATTACCACTTGTTCAGAAGCCTGCAAGATACATAGGCGGCGAGCTGAACAGTGTTATAAAAAACAAGGAAGAGGTAGACGTGCGCTTTGCCTTCTGCTTCCCCGATTCCTATGAAATCGGTATGTCGCACCTTGGTATGAAAATCCTTTATTCCATAGCAAACAACAGACCCGACACCTGGTGTGAGCGTGTATTTGCCCCCTGGGAGGATATGGAGGAGCAGATGAGGAAAAACAATATTCCTCTTTATGCTCTTGAAAGCGGCGACCCCATAAAGGATTTTGATATTATAGGCTTTACGTTGCAGTATGAGCTTTGCTATACAAACGTGCTCAATATGCTTGACCTTGCAGGTCTTCCCGTAAGAGCAAGTGACAGACACGGACTTTCTCCCATTGTTATGGGCGGCGGACCCTGTGCCTGCAACCCTGAGCCTATTGCTGAATTCTTTGATCTTTTCAGCCTCGGTGAGGGTGAGGAATTGAATTCAGAGATAATGGACCTTTACAAGAAGCACAAGAAAATGGGCTCAACAAAGGAAGAATTTCTTGTTGATGCTGCAAAAATTGAGGGTGTGTACGTGCCCTCCCTTTACGATATCGTATATAACGAGGACGGTACGATAAAAGAAATTGCTCCCAGGTGCGGTGCTCCCGAAAAGGTAACGAAGAGAATCATAAAGGACCTTGATAAGGTAGAATATCCAGAGAATTTTGTTGTGCCCTATATTGACGTTGTGCACGACCGAGTAACTCACGAGATTTTCCGAGGCTGCATAAGAGGCTGCCGTTTTTGTCAGGCAGGCTTCATTTACCGTCCCATAAGAGAAAAGGAGCCCGATACAATAAACGAGCAGTGCAAGACTCTCTGCAGGAATACCGGCTATGATGAAATTTCTCTTTGCTCACTTTCAAGCTCCGACTACACAAAAATCGAGGAGCTGCTTACAAAGCTTCTTGAATGGACAGGTGACGAGAAGGTTAATATTGCTCTTCCCTCACTTCGTGTTGACAATTTCTCCGATGAGCTTGTAAAGAAGCTTACAGGTGTAAGAAAAAGCGGTCTTACCTTTGCCCCTGAGGCAGGCACGCAGAGAATGCGTGACGTTATCAATAAAAACGTAACTGAAGAGGAGCTTCTCGAAACTGCAAGAATTGCATTCACAAACGGCTACAGTGCGGTAAAGCTTTACTTTATGCTCGGTCTTCCCACGGAAACCCTTGATGACGTTGAGGGTATAGGTCAGCTTGCAAAAAAGGTTGTTGATGAATTCTATATGAATCCCGACAAGCCCAAGGGTAAGGGCTGCACCGTAGGTATCAGTGCATCGTCCTTTGTGCCCAAGCCCTTTACTCCCTTCCAGTGGGAGCCTCAGAGTACTCCCGAGGAGCTTAAGGAAAAGCAGGAGCATCTTAAGAATACTCTGCCCTCAAAGAAGATTAACGTAAGCTTCCATCATATTCCCACGTCATTCCTCGAGGGCGTGTTTGCCCGCGGTGACAGAAGACTTTCCGAGGTTATTGAAAGGGCGTGGAGAAGCGGCTGTAAGTTTGACGGCTGGAGTGAAAAATTCCTTTTCGATACCTGGATGGAAACCTTTAAGGAGCTTAACGTAAGCCCCGAATTCTATGCTAACAGAAGAAGAGCGTACGAGGAGGTGCTTCCCTGGGATCATCTTGATTTCGGCGTAAGCAAGGCATTTCTCATAAAGGAAAGCAAAAAGTCCTATGAGGCTCAGACTACACCTCATTGCAGAATAAAGTGCGCAGGCTGCAGCGCAAATAAGCTTAACGGAGGAAAGTGCGATGTATGATTTAAGATTATTCTTATCAAAAAAAGGCAGAATAAAGTTCGTATCGCATCTTGATATGTTCCGTATGATGCAGCGTGCGGTAAGACGTGCGGAAATTCCCCTCTGGTACACCGAGGGCTTCAATCCTCATCCCTACATATCCTTCCTTCTTGCACTTTCATTGGGTGTTGAAAGCGAGGGTGAGCCCGTAGATATAAGAATTGTGGGGGATATGCCCCCCGAAGAAATAAAGGAAAGGCTCAATAAGTGTCTTCCCGAGGGGCTTCGTGTTGAAGCTGCCGCAGCTCCCTTCAATAAGAGCGGTGAAATTACCTTCGGTGAGTACTATTGCCTTTTTGACAAAGCAGAAATTACTGAAGAGGAGCTTTACCGTGCCCTTACAAGCGGTGAGCTTTCCTGTGAAAAAAGCGGTAAGCAGGGCAAGAAAAAGGTTATTAAGACCGTTAACGTTTCCGAGCATATCAAAAGCTTTTCTCTTTCTGAGGAAAACGGTGATATAAGGCTTGACGTTGTGCTTCCCTCCGGCAGCACCTTCAATCTTAATCCCATTCAGCTTTCTGCCGCAATTTCCTCTAACCTTGGCAAGGAGGTAATCCCCGTAAAGGTAATGAGAACCTCCCTGCTTACGGCAGATATGAAAAAGTTCTGCTGAGTTCAGTATTTTCCCGTTTTATAACGGTGCTTTCACCGTAATTGATTGATGTGAGGTGAGATAATTGGAAAGAGTGAAGAAAGCCATAGTTTTTGCAGGTGGCGGCTCAAAGGGTGCTTATCAGCTTGGTGCGTGGAAGGCGTTGGAGGAGCTGGGTGAGCATTTTGATATTGCAACGGGCACGTCTATCGGCTCAATCAATGCAGCATTTTACGTGCAGAAGGATTTTTCCGAGGCGCAGAAAATGTGGAATGAAATCACTGCAAAGGATATAATGGAAAACGGTATCAACTTTGATGTATCCTTTGAGGCAATTTTTTCTCAGAAGGAAAATATCATTCCTTTTTTCAAAAATTATCTCAATACGAAAAGTGCGGATAATACGCCGTTTATAAATATGCTCAAGCAGTATTTTTCAAGGGAAAAATTCTTTTCCTCGGAAATTGATTATGCTCTTATGACCGTTAATTTCAGAGGCTTCGGTCCCAATGACCTTGTGCCTGTTGAAATTACTAAGGAGGATATGGAAAAATACGGAGATGATGCGTGGAAGTGGATTAGCGCTTCTGCTGCCTGCTATCCCGTATTCCCCACAACGGAAATCGACGGTTTGCAGTATATTGACGGCGGCTTTTACGACAATATTCCCATAGCCTCTGCAATAAAGCTCGGCGCGAAGGAAATTGTTGTTATTGACCTTAAAACAGAAGGTAATCACGAGGGCTATTTAAGACATCCGTCGGTTACCTATATAAAGCCCTCAAAGGATCTCGGCGGCTTTATGAACTTTGAAAGAAACGTTCTTGACCGCTCAATAAGGCTCGGCTATAACGACACTATGAAGGCATACGGAAAATATCTCGGCAAAAAATTTACCTTCCTTAAGGATGAAACAGGGGACAGATATATAAGTGAGCTTTCCGACCGCTTTATTGAGGTGTTAAGCCTTATGGAGGCAGAGTTTGATTTCTCCCATAAGGTTCACTACCACAGGGTAAACAAGCTTGAGGGATGTACTTCAATTCTCGGCGAGTACTGTAAAAAATACAGTCCCACAAAGCAGGATATTTTCGTTGCGGCACTCGAAATGCTTCTTCGCGTGCTTGAATACGATGATGAAGACGAATATAATGCAGGCGAGCTTCTTTATTCGCTGAAAACAGAGCTTGACCGTATTTATCCTCTTCTTGAATTCGGTACGGAAACGTCCTTCCCGAGGGTGCGCGAATTCATACTCGAAAAAACAGGAAGAAAAAAGCTTTCCGATTTCAAAAAGCTTGACGAGGATAGAGTAATGCTTATTCTTACGTCATTAATGAGGGCCTTTCAGAAGGCATCTCTTGTATAAAGGAGGTCATAATATGATTTGCAGAAATTGTGGTACTGAAAATGCAGATGGTGTAAAATTCTGCACAAGCTGCGGTGCTCCCTTCATCGTGCAGAGTGCGCCTGTAAATGAGAATGCTCAGAGCGGCAGCTACGGTGAAGCCGGCGGCGCATACAGCTATCAGCAGCCCTTTAATTCTCAGGAGCAGTATTACGGTAATCCGGGCTATGCTCAGCAGCCCCCTTACGGCGGTTATTATGCTCCGCCTGTAAACGATAAAATTGCTACAGTCAAGGATTATCTCAAGTGGATGCTCTTATATCCTCTTGTTAATTTTATTCCGGGTATCGGCTCTGTTATATTTATTGTCCTTTGTATAAAATATGCTTTTGATGACAGCTTCAAGGCAAGAGCTAATTATTTCAAGGCAATGCTGATAGTAAATGCAATTACAGTAGGTGCCGTTATTCTGATATGCTTTGCGTTGATTCCTGTTTTTGTGTTTCTGACAGATTCCGCAGTAGACGCTTTCCAGGATTTTGACCCCTCAGTTTTTTATGACGGCAATTTTGAATATTATTTTGATATGCTTATAAGATAATCTCCGTGCCCGGCGTCCTATAACGTCGGGTATTTTTTAATTGACAAGAAAATTTTTTTGATGTATAATATGAACAAATGTTCGGAGGTGAGCTTGTGACTTCTAAGGTTATGAGTATGGGTATATTCGGTATGCGTTCCTTTATGGTGGAGGTTGAGGCGGATATAACAGGCGGAAAATTCCGTTTTGATATGGTTGGCCTTCCGGATACCGCCGTTTCAGAAGCAAGAGAACGAGTGCAGGCTGCTATAAAAAACAGCGGCTACGGCTTTCCCTTCAGCCACATAGTTGTAAATCTCGCCCCCGCAGACGTAAAAAAAGAGGGAAGCGTGTATGACCTTCCCATTTTTATTGCCGTGCTTGTTGCAGGCAGACAGCTTACAAGGAATTTTTCCGATTCCGCATTTATCGGAGAGCTTTCTCTTTCCGGTGAGCTTCGTCCCGTAAACGGTGCTCTGCCTATGGTAATTGAGGCAAAAAACGCAGGAATAAAAAAGGTTTTTCTTCCTGAGGAAAACAGTCTTGAGGCGGCAGTTGTTGAGGGGATTGATATTTATCCTGTTAAAAACGTGAAGCAGCTTCTTGATTTCTTCAGCGGAAACCGTGATGCGATTTCTGTTATGAAGCCTGAGGGTGACAGAGTATATGGTGGTGCTGCAGACGACTTTATGCCCGATTTCTCCGACGTTATGGGGCAGCACGCAGCCAAAAGGGCAATTGAAATTGCAGCTGCAGGCGGTCACAATATTTTAATGTCCGGCCCTCCCGGCTCAGGAAAAAGCATGCTCGCAAAAAGAATTCCCACCATTTTACCGGATATGACCTTTGAGGAAGCACTTGAAACCACAAAGCTCTATTCAATTGCAGGCTTTCTGAAAAACAGGGGAGGACTTGTAAGAACAAGACCCTTCCGTTCGCCTCACCATACCGTATCTCCCGTTGCACTTTCGGGCGGCGGTACAATTCCCCGTCCCGGTGAGCTTTCTTTGGCTCATAACGGAGTGCTTTTTCTTGATGAGCTTCCCGAATTTCAGCGTACGGCTATGGAGGTTATGCGTCAGCCTGTTGAGGACGGTGAGGTTACAATTTCCCGTGTCGCAGGCACGCTTACGTATCCCTGCAGCATGATGCTTGTTGCGGCTATGAATCCTTGTCCCTGCGGATATCTCGGACATCCCGTTAAGGAATGCACCTGCTCACCTGCCGCAAGGGCAAGATATCAGTCTAAAATTTCCGGTCCTCTTCTTGACAGAATAGATATTATCATCGACGTGCCTGCTGCAAGCTACGGTGAAATCAGCGGCGGTGAAAGGGAGGAAAGCTCAGCCGAAATCAAGAAAAGGGTTGAGCGCGCAAGAAGAATACAGACTGAGCGCTTCAAGGGGACAGGCGTTACCTGTAATGCGAAAATGACTGCGGTGCAGACAAGAAAATATTGTGTTATGGAGGAAAGTGCATCGGCAATTATGAAAAGAAGCTATGATGCATTAGGACTTTCGGGCAGAACCTTTGATAAAATTTTAAGAGTTGCACGCACTATTGCAGATATGGACGGATATGATATAATAAAGAGGGAGCATATTCTTGAGGCTCTCACTTATAAAAATATTAACGTGTGACGAGGTGTATTTATGGTTGTATGCGTATACGGTGCTTCGGGTACCGAAATTGATAAAAGCTATATTGAAAAAACTGAAATTCTCGGTGAAAAGCTGGCTAAAAGAGGTCACAGCCTTGTTTTTGGCGGAGGGAAATTAGGTCTTATGGGTGCTGCCGCAAGAGGCTTCAGAAGAGGCGGTGGACACGTCAAGGGTGTCATCCCTACCTTTTTCAGAGATTACGACGTAATTTTTGACTGTGATGAATTTCAGTGGACAGAGAGCATGCGCGAGCGCAAGCAGTATATGGAGGATAATTCTGATGCCTTTATCGTTACCCCCGGCGGTATCGGTACTTATGAGGAATTCCTTGAGGTGCTTACCTTAAAGCAGCTTGCCCGACTTTCAAAGCCTATTGTTGTGTTCAATGTAAACGGCTTCTTTGATAAGCTTCTGGAGGTTTTCTCCGATAACGTCCGTGACGGCTTCATAAGGGCACAGACCCCCGAGCTTTTCAAGGTGACCGATGATATTGACGAGGTTATCTCAATTGTTGAAACCGACAGCTACGATATCGGTAAAATCGTATTTTATGATAAATAAGAAAAAATCTTACGATTTGTCAACCCCCTACCCCCAATCTTGGGGGATGTAGGTGTTTCTTGATATATGCAAATTGCTCACATCGCGAGCAATTTCCTATATATTAAAAAAACAGCTCCCGTTTTCGGGAGCTGTAATTATTTTGCAGTGCTTATTTTGCACCCCAGATGCATTCTTCTGCGAATCTTTCAGCAATAACGCCTTCGGGCTCGCCTGTCTTCTGGGATTCTGTAAGAATTCTTTCAACAGTGTTGTAGATGTTATTAACCTTCTTGAGAACGTCTTCCTCATTGTAGTTGCCTGCTGCTTCGCCTGCTGCGTTGATAACACCACCTGCGTTGATGATGAAGTCGGGAGCATAGAGGATGCCTCTTGCCTTAAGAGCCTCACCGGAAGCAAGGTCAAGAATAACGTTGTTAGCTGCACCTGCGATAGCCTTGCAGTTGAAATTGGGGATTGTCTTGGGGTTAACGATTGCGCCGAGAGCACAGGGAGCAAAGATGTCGCATTCCTGTGTAAGGATTTCGTCAGCAGTAACGATTGTTGCACCGTACTTTTCTGCAGCGATTTCAAGATTCTTCTTGTTGTTTCTGTTAGCAACGTAGAGCTTTGCGCCTTCGGAAGCGAGGTGCTTACAAAGGTCAAGACCAACCTTACCTACACCCTGAACAGCAATTGTTCTGCCGTCAAGATTGTCGGAGCCGAAAGCTACCTTAGCAGTAGCCTTGATGCCCTGATATACACCGATAGCGGTGAAGGGAGAGGGGTCACCTGAAATGTGGGGAAGACCGCAGATGTGCTTTGTCTTTCTTGCGATGATAAGAGCATCGTCACAGTCTGTGTTAACGTCTTCAGCTGTGATGTAGCAGCCGCCGAGAGCGTTCATAGCTTCACCGAAGGCTTCAAACATAGCCTCTGTCTTCTGTGAGGGGTCAGCGATGATAACTGACTTACCGCCACCGAAATCAAGACCTGCAGCAGCATTCTTGTGTGACATACCGCGTGAAAGACGAAGAACGTCGAAAAGTGCATCGTCTTCGTTGGCATAGGGAAGAAGACGGCAGCCGCCGATAGCGGGACCTCTTACTGTGTTGTGAACGGCGATAATAGCCTTAAGACCTGCCTTTTCGTTGTTTACGAAAAGGATTTTTTCGTGACCGTATTTTGTAATTTCCTGCATTACGTTCATTTTAGTATCATTCCTTAGATATGGATTTTTGAAATACTTCCCAAAAAATATCTCAATTTAGTTAATAATATACTGCAAAAAAATTCTGTTGTAAATATTTTTTTTCAGATTATTAATGTAATTTTTTAATAAAGTAAATTCGATGAATTTATTTAATACTATATAAAAAATACTGCCGCAGAGTGATTTCTGCGACAGTAGAGTTTTATTTATAAAAATCGTGCTCCTCGAGGTAGCGTAATTCTCTTTCCTTGTCATTTTTGGAGCGTGCCTTGACATAGGCGCGAAGCTCCTTGCGGTTTTTTCCGATGATGCCGTTTCTCTGAAAGGATACCCAGAACATACCGATAACTGAGCCTGCACCCGCTAAAATCATATCAATCATAGTATCCACAAGTCCGTCCTCGGAAAGAATGGGTGATACCTGAAGGGTGTAGCCGTAAAGGCGGTCCATAGTGAATTCGTAAAACTCCCAGCCGACAAGTATAAAGCAGGAGAAGCAAAGAGCAAAAAGTGAGGCAAGACCGGGGCTTAAATGACGGCTTCTGCCCTGAAAGGCTACTGCAAAGTCGTATGCAAAATAGGAAGCCACTATACCCGAGATGAAATGCTCGATGATATCAACGTACAGAAAGTTTGTTTTTGTGTTGAGTACATAGCCTATTACAACACCGAAGCAGATGAAAATATTGAGCATTGTCTGTGCCTGGTAGGTAACGCGGGTGATGAAGGATTTTCCTCCGAAAAGCTGGAACATATCCCAAAGATGTGTGAAGGCAATTGCAAAAAGTCCCATAAGAAACTGTGTTACGGAGTTATGCAGAAGCCCCCATACGCCGAAGATTATAAGAGAAGCACGCACTGCCCACCAAATTATCTGATGTCCCATAGGAATGGGAGTTATTTTATTGAGCTTTTTCTTCATTGAAACTCTCTTTTCATATCGTAATCTGTAGGGTCATTATATATAAATATGCCCCCGTGATGCTCTATAGGTAATAATTGACCGAAAAAATGTAATAAAATATATACACCTCGGCACAGAATCTTGAAAAGTTACGATTTTTGTGGTAACATATATAATACAGTTATGCGGATTCAGGAGGGGAATATGTCAAAGCTTTCAAATTGCGATATGTGTATGAACTACGAATATGATGAGGAATACGATTGCTATCGCTGTTCGGTTGACCTTGATATGGACGAGGCGGAGCAGTTTATGACATATTCATTCCGAAGCTGCCCGTATTACAGACCGGGTGATGAATATACTATTGTCAGAAAACAGAACTGACGGAGGAAAAAATATGAAAACAGACGTTGTTATAGTAGGCGCAGGTCCTTCAGGTATTTTTACCGCTTTAGAGCTTTTAAGGCTCGGCAGCAAGAAAAAAATTGTAATTATTGAAAAGGGTAAGGCAATTGAAAAGCGTCACTGCCCTAAGGTAAAAACAAAGCAGTGCGTAGGCTGTAAGCCCACCTGCCATATCACAACAGGCTTTTCGGGGGCGGGCGCATTTTCCGACGGTAAGCTTTCCTTAAGCTATGAGGTAGGCGGTGACCTTCCCACGCTTATCGGTGAAATGAACGCACAGGAGCTTATAAATTACACTGATTCAATATATCTTGAATTTGGTGCGGATACTGCTATTGAGGGCATAAACGCATCCGAAGAGGTAAAGGAAATCAGAAAAAGAGCAATTCAGGCAGGTCTTAAGCTCGTTGACTGCCCCATAAGACATTTAGGCACAGAAAAGGCACAGGAGCTTTACTATGCCATTGAGCAGTATCTTCTTAATAACGGTGTTGAAATTTTCTTTGATACCGAATGCCTCAGCCTTATTCTTGATAACGAAAACGGTGTTTGCAAGGGTGTAATTACCTCCGGTAAGGGCGTGCCCGAGGAAATTTTTGCAGACTACACCATTATTGCTACGGGCAGACGCGGTGCAGACTGGCTTGAAAAGCTTTGCGCGGAATACAACATCGCGCATCAGCCCGGCACCGTTGATATCGGTGTGCGTGTAGAGGTAAGAAACGAGGTTATGGAAACCGTAAACAAGGCTCTTTATGAGTCAAAGCTTATCGGCTATCCCCGCCCCTTTAAGAATAAGGTGCGCACCTTCTGTCAGAATCCCGGCGGCTTTGTAAGCCAGGAAAACTACGACAACGACCTTGCGGTTGTAAACGGACATTCCTATAAGGAGCTGAAATCCGACAACACCAATCTTGCGATTTTATGCTCACATAATTTCAGCACTCCCTTCAATCAGCCTATTGAATATGCTCAGAGGGTCGGCGAGCTTACAAATATGCTTGCAAACGGTCATATTCTTGTGCAGCGCTTCGGTGATATTCTTGACGGCAAGCGTACCTGGTCCAAGGAGCTTATGCAGTCAAACCTCAAACCCTCCCTCCCCGATGCGGTTGCAGGTGACATTACTGCTGCTATGCCCTACAGAGCGATGACCAATATCATTAATTTCATTCAGGCTATGGACCACGTTGTGCCCGGCTTTGCTTCCTATGAAACACTTCTTTATTCACCCGAGCTGAAGTTCTATTCCAACAGAATAAAGATGGATGAGAAGCTTAATACAAACGTAAAGGGACTTCACTGCCTTGGTGACTCCTCTGGCTGGACAAGAGGTCTTATGATGGCTTCCGTTATGGGTGTTTTAATGGGCAGACTCATAAGAGAGCAAGAGGAAAACTAAAAAAGTTAAAAAAATTGAAAATAATGCTTGACAAGGGGAATTATATCTGTTATAATTCTCCTTGCGCTTGAGGGAATACCCCAGCGAGAAGTCGGTGTCTATAACATTGAGGTCCCACCCGTTCCCATCCCGAACACGGTAGTTAAGCTCAATCGTGCCGAAAATACTTGGCGGGCAGCCGCCCGGGAAGATAGGTCGTCGCCGGCACAAAAGCCTGATATCTTAGGATGTCAGGCTTTTACTTTTTTGCTCTTCATTCTTAACTTGAAATCAGGTGCTTTTATGAGCTTATATGATGAACTTAAAAATTACATACCCTTTAATGAGCAGGAGCAGGCAGACAGGGAGCTTTTTCTCCGGCTGCTTGAAAAAAATGAGGACGTGTTTTCCCGCGAAAATCTTTTTTCGCACGTAACTGCCTCTGCGTGGATTGTAAACCGTGACAGAACAAGAGTGCTTTTCTGCTATCACAGGCTTTATAATTCCTGGAGCTGGACAGGCGGTCACGCAGACGGTGAAAGGGATATGCTGAAGGTAGCGCTCAAGGAGGCAAGAGAGGAAACGGGTGTTTTATGTGTGCCTGTAACGGAGGAAATTTATTCCGTTGAAATTCTTCCCGTAAAGGGACATATGAAAAAGGGAAATTACGTGCCCTCCCACACGCATTTCAACGTAACGTATCTTCTTGAAGCAGACGAAAAAGACGAGCTTTTTGTCTGCGAGGAGGAAAACAGTGCCGTAGCGTGGCTTGATATTTCAGAAATTTCCGAAAAGTCCACGGAAAAGTGGATGATTGAAAAAATATACGACAAATTAACCAAAAAACTGCATTCCGATTTTTAAGGCGGGGTGCAGTTTTTTCTTGTATATGCATTTTATTTTTGTTATTATTGAATTAATAAGAAGGAGGTTTTTCTATGGTCCATCATACCTTTAACCCCAGAGTTCTTAAAAATCTCATAAAGCAGCTTGACGGCTACGTGTATGAAGCAACCGTTTCAATACCCGAATGGGATTCTTATACAGGCGTTCACGTAAGGCCTGCAGTGATTGAGCTTGACGATGCTCCGAGACACAAAATGCGTCTTGGCGACCGTTGGAGTGCAACACTTGATACAACGAGATATTTTGAGGCAGAGCTTACCGTTCCGCAGGAGCTTGAAGACAGAAAGGTTTACCTTACTATAGATTTCGGCGGAGAGGCAATTGTGCGCATAAACGGAGAAATTATGGGTGCGGTAAGCTCCCGTGAGGCTTCCGGCTGGGTGCACAGAACAGATATTCTCTTCCACCGCCCCTTAAAGGCAGGGGAGAAGCTTTTCATACAGGTTGAAAATGCCGTTGACTCGGGCGGATATTTCAATCACGCCTTCCCTGGTAAAGCTCCGATTACATATACGCTTAACATTGCCGAGCTTCGTGTTGTGAATGAGGCTGCCGAGGACATCCGCTATGACATCAGGTGTGCGTGGGACGTGTATGAGGTGACGGAGGATGAATATGCAGGCAAGCGTATTTATAATGCCGTTGACAATGCCATTCACAGACTTGATTTCGATTTCGGAAAAGAGCGCTTCTATGCTTCAATTCCCGAGGCAAAGAAAACCCTCTGGGAAGAGCTTTCTAAAATAAATTATGCAACTCCCGGTGAGGTAATCATCTGCGGTCACTCCCATCTTGATGTTGCGTGGCTTTGGACAGTCAAGGAAATTCACCGTAAGTGTGCAAGAACCTTCTCGAATAACCTGTCACTTATGAAGGCATATCCCGATTTCAAGTTCACACAGAGCCAGGCGGCGGTATACAGCTTCGTTAAGGAGCATTATCCCGAAATTTACGAGGATGTAAAGAAATTCGTAAAGAACGGTCAGTGGGAAATTACGGGCAACACCTGGGTAGAAGCCGATACGAATATAGCTTCTGGTGAAAGCCTTATCCGTCAGCTTTTATACGGCAGAGAATTCTTTATGAAGGAGTTCGGTGTTTCCTCGGATATCTACTGGCTTCCCGACTGCTTCGGCTTTACTGCCGCACTTCCGCAGGTTATTAAAAAATCGGGAATGAAATATTTCCTCACCTCAAAGCTTCAGTATAATGATACCAATGAATTCCCCTTAAGTGTGTTCAAGTGGCGCGCTCATTCTGGTGACGAGGTAGTGTCATATATGCAGAAGGTGCACTATGAGGGTGATGCCGATGCAAGCTACATAAAGAATACAAGAAAAACCAACCGTCAGAACGACCTTGTTGATGCTTCAATGGGTATGTTCGGTTACGGTGACGGTGGCGGCGGATGTACCTTCGATATGGTTGAAAAGGTGCGCCGCTTTCAGAAAATTCCGGGACTTCCCAAGGTAAGGGTAGGACAGGCAAACGATTTCTTTGCGGAAATTGAAAAGGACAAGGATGCACTTCCCGTATGGGACGGTGAAATGTATTACGAAAATCACCGCGGAACCTTCACAAGTCAGGCATTTGTAAAGAAAAATAACCGTAAGGGCGAATATATGCTCCGGAATATTGAAATGCTCACCCTTGCGGCAGGTATTTACGATAAGGAGAGAACCGAAAAGCTCTGGAGGCTTCTTCTTACAAATCAGTTCCACGATATTCTTCCCGGCACCTCCATTGAAGAGGTGTTCGTAAACACAAGAGAAGAATATGAGCTTATGAATAAGGAGGGCAGGGAAATTACCGATGCCGCGCTGAAGCTTCTTTCCGCAAGGGCGGCAACAGGCAAAAACAGTATTGTTGTATGGAATATGCTTCCCTTTGAAAATACGGGCATTGTAAGTGCGGAAAGCCCCTTTGAAAATGGCTCGGTCAGGGATGCCGATGGCAGGGTAATGGCAAGCACCGTAAAGGGAAACAGGGTAGAATTTATTGCCGAGGCAGTTCCCCCTATGGGCTACAAGGTGTTCACCTTCTGTGAAGCGGAAGCGAATTGCGACTGCGTGAAGGCAGGAATTAATTTCCTTGAAAATAAATATATCCGTGCTGAATTTGACGAAAACGCAAGGCTTACTGCCCTTATAAATAAGGAAATCGGCACAAATATCCTTAAGGGCAAGGGTAATCTTCTTTCCGTTTCCCACGATAAGCCTATTCACGAAAGTGCGTGGAATCTTGAAAATGACTACAAGATGAAGATGTGGTATCTCGATACTGCAGATTCCGTTGAGCTTATTGAGTGCACTCCCGTAAAGGCAGTTATCCGTGCGGTATACAGCTTCAATAAGTCTGTTATCACACAGGACATCACGCTTACTCCCGAGGCAAAAACTCTTATTTTTGATACAACCGTTGACTGGCATGAGGAGGAAAAGGTATTAAAGGCAGAATTCCCCCTTGATATCCGTTCAAGAATATGCACCTGCGAAATTGCACACGGTGCTCTTGAAAGACCTACTTATGCAAACAATTCCTATGAAAAGGCTATGTTTGAGGTATGTGCTCACAAGTGGGCAGACCTTTCACAGGGCGACAAGGGTATGTCAATTATCAATGACTGCAAGTACGGCTATGATATTGACGGTGACACAATGAGAATCACTCTTATGCGTGCACCCATTCTTCCCGATGCTACTGCCGATAAGGGCATTTCCACCTTCCGATACGGTGCATACGTCCACGAAAACCGCTGGGACGATGCAGATACCGTCAAGGAGGCATTCAAGGAAAATATTCCTCTTACCGCAGTATTTGTTGCAGACGGTAGTGCCGAAAAGACAGAATATTCATTCATCACCGTATCCGACGACAGGGTGATGATAGATGCTATAAAGCCTGCACAGGACGGTGACGGAATTATTATCCGTGTTTATGAAACCTCCGCCCACACAGGGTACGTTACACTTACTCTTCCCGTTGAGGGCTTTAAGGTTATTGAATGTAATATGATGGAAACAAATGAAGGGGAAATAGAGGCAAGCGGTAATTCCTTCAGCTTCAATATACATCCCTTTGAAGTAAAGACATTCAGGGTGAAAATATGAAAAATAAAGTAAAAACTCCCGAGCAGCTCCGCAAGGCTGCCTTAAGACGCGAAAGGGAAATTGCCCGTTGGGAAAAGGAAAAGGCGCGTCCTAAAAGAAATTATTATATCGTTTATCTGATTTTTATTATCGCGCTTATTTATGCGGTTGACGAAATCGCTTCACAGATAGGCACGCTTATGAAAACCGAAATTGCAAACGACCTTTTCAAGACAGGAAACTCTGCCTCTCTTCTTGATATTCTTTCAGGTCTTGCAATACCCTTCCAGGCAATAGGTCTTCTTTACCGACCCTTTGCCGACCGCTGGGGCAGAAAGCTGTTCCTTATTATAAACACCTTCGGTATGAGTGCGGCACTTCTTGTAATTTATCTTTCCGATAATATTCCGCTTTATTTCATCGGTGCTTGTATCGTACAGTTTTTCATTCCTCACGATATGCATGTTGTGTATATTATGGAATCCTCGCCCTCAAAGCACAGAGCAAGAATTTATTCCTCAATCAAGTTCTTTGCAAATATTGCGGTTATGTTAGTTCCTTATCTTCGCGATAAGCTTATGGCAGACGTCACACAGTGGAGAAATGTTTATTTTATTCCTGCAATTGTGGGCATTGTGGTCTGCTTTATTGCTCTTATGTGCGCAAGAGAAACAGATGCCTTCATTGAATCAAGGCTTACATATCTTCGCAAATCTCCCGAGGAGCTTGAAAGAGAAAAGCAGGCGGCTGATGCGGCAAGCAAGCAGGGCGGTCTTATTCCCGCACTTAAGTTTGCTATGAAGCACAAGCAGCTCCGTTGGCTTTATATCGTGTCCTCCGTTGCAAATATCGGCTTTATTGCAAGCATAAACTATCCCATAGTGCTCAATTACGGCTATGCCTCAAGCCTTTTCTCGTCGGGTGCTGCGGCATCTCTTGAGGAAGCAGTTGCAACCGTAGGTGTCACAACCTACACAGAGGCTATCTTCCTTTATCCCTTAGGTCTTGCTATTGCACAGGTTATAATGGGCTTCATTTCCGACTGGAAGGGAAGAAAGGCTGCGGCAGTCACAACTGCCTTCAACTGCGTGCTTTCCTACGTGCTCTTCTCTGCGGCTGCATACTGCAACTGGCATCCCTATATCGCAGGCTTCTTCTGCGGTGCGGCTATAGGCAGCTACTATTCCACAAATGACGTAATTATTATGATGATAGGTGAATCCTCGCCCACGAATCTTCGTTCCTCGGCAATGTCTGCCCAGTATATTGTAACGGCAGTAGGCTTTGTGCTTTCCTTTGCCTTAAGCCTACCCTTTACTCTTACAATCGGTAATACCGCTATGGCAGCCTGCTGCTTCGCACTTTTAGTGCCCGGCTTTACCGCCGCACTTTTCCTTCTTATAAAGAAGACCCACGATACAACGGGCATAGATATGGATACCGTCACGGGCGCAGAATGGGACTAAATTTCCCCGAGGGAAAAATTTAAGGCAAGAAGTAACAGTGAATAGCGAAAAAGTATAAAAAAGAGGCTTTGACCAACGGTCAAAGCCTTTTTTTGTATGTATTTTACTTTCTTTCAGCAGAGTAGTTTACGGGGATTTTTCTTAAGAGGTTGTGGTCATAAATGGGTGTCCACTGGTCGCCCGTTTCTACCTGAGCCTTGAATTCCTCCTTGCTTAATGCAATATTAAGCTCGGGGATGCCCTTGATTTCTCCGCCCTCTTCATAGCAGCTTTCCCAGAAAGCGTGATGTCCGATGAATTTAACGGAGGAGGGAATGTACATATAGTTCATACACTTATTGTAGCTGAATGCGTCGGTGCCGATGTATTCAAGACCCTCGGGGAGAGAAAGGTAGGTGTTAAGACCCTCGGCTGCCTCGTAGGAGGTATCCTCAACGGCAATTTCCGTTACGTAGGTGTAGAAATCCTTCATATTGGGCATTTCAAAGAAGCCGAGATTTTCGACTCTCTTAAGACCCTCGGGAAGATATATCGTTGCAAGATTTGAATAGTTGAAGCAAAGCTCGCCTACGGTTTCTACGGTTGAGGGAATAACGTAGGTCATAACCTTTTCGTAGTACTCCTCATAAATGGGGGCATAGTCCTCAGCGGAAATGATTTCCTTACCTGAGGCATCAGTGGGTGTCCACTGCCACATCTCCTGAGGATATCCGTATTTTTCTCTTAAATACTGATCTCTGTCGCAGGGATAACAGATAACAGTCTTCTTGTCCTTTGTGTAAAGCACGCCGTCAATATCGCAGTAGTAAGGATTGTTTTCGTCAACTCTTACCTCCTGCAGAGCCCAGCAGGAATAGAATGCCTTGGGGTCTATCTTTTTAACGTTTGCGCCTATTGTTATTTTCTCAACCTTTTCGTCGCAGTTAAGAACGTAGCTGCCAAT
>JAZTWN010000045.1:0-6340 GCA_045635905.1 Acutalibacteraceae bacterium | reverse complement strand
TACTGCAGAAGAAACAACGGTTAAAGAAGAATCAACTGATGTAGAAACTACAGTTGAAGAAATCACCGAAGCTTTAAAAAACGCAATCCTCACCGTAGAGCAGGTTGAGGATATTGCCGGTGAATACGGTACGGTATTCAATGCATCAACCGATGAATATGCATTCTATGCAGTATTCAGAACTGATGTAAAGATAACCGACGTAAAGGTGCTCGGGCTTACCTTCATTGATGCCGATGTAACCGGCAATATCAGCTTTGACAGGGTAGTGCTTCACACGGATGATGAAATCGGTCCCGATTTCAATCTCGCAGTGCATATTACCGCTGACGGCTCCATTCCTGCATACGGTATTTCTTATGTTGATACCGACGGCACGGAAAAGGCATTTTCAGTTAACATGAGCGGTGAGGACGGCTCACTGTATCTTTCAGAAATAAGATAATTCACTTGGGGCTGTAAAGGACAGAGTCTTTTACGGCCTTTTTTATGTGATCGTAAACAAAATAGTAAAAATTTATTTTGTGAAATTCCCCCTACAATTGTAGGTGGTTATAAATTTACGTTTGATTTACAATTTAATGTGTATGAATATATTTTTTTATACCAATATTCGCAAAGGAGAAAAATTATGAAAAAGAAAATTTTTAGTCTGCTTCTTGCATTAGCTATTGTTTTCGGTGTATTTATTCCTGTGAATATTTTCCCTGAAACAGAAATAGTTGCAGACGCGGGTATTGCGCTCACGGTTTATGACTGGGATACGCTTAAAGATGAGCTTGCACGTACAGGACCTGCCGAATTAAAGTTAGGTGATGATCTTACGTTAAAAAAAGATTTAGGGTCATATCAAGAAGGTGTTTTTTTGAAGGTCAGGGGTGATAAGGTCCTTGATCTCAATGGTTTTTCAATTACCGTTTTAGACTATTCCAACGTTGAATCCAATAAAGACGTTTCTCACATCTGTGAATCAACTGTTTTTTATGTAAATGGCGGCAATCTGACCATTAATGACTCCAAAGGCGGAGGCACGATTTCAAACGACGGCTATTACATTTCACCTGCCGTGCTTTTATTTGATAATGCCATATATTACGGTCGTACTGAAAGACATCTTTTTCATGTTTATAATGGTGCACTCACAATAAACGGCGGTACGTATATTGCCGGTGGTGCAAAAGAACAGTATCTCTCTGATGAGGTCTGTTATGCTCATCTTATAAACCCCGGTTACATAGTCACTTCTGATGAAAATGCTGTAATAACCATAAATGACGGTAATTTTACGGCCCACGGATTAAAGCAAGGAAAATATTCGTATGGCGGTATTTTATACAATATATCTTCGTCTGCAAAAGCCGATATTTATGGCGGTAACTTTCACGTAAAAGGTGAAACCGGAATAATTAACTGGTACGGTGATTTAAATATTTATAACGGCACATTTAAGATGTCTAGATTCAGTAAGATAAGACGTCCTTGTTCTTATGACTTGGATGCTAATAATGTATCTGATTGTGAAAGTGCAGAAATGAACATTCACGATTCATACTGGAACAGTGATTATACAAAGGTTTATCTTGATAATAAGCTTTTGGAATCACTTGAAAAGGATCAGTTCAAAAACTATACCGGCACAGGAAGTGTCAGATTTTCCTCTGTTGTGCTTAAGGGTGAAACAAAGCTTTCCTCTGCAACAATTTATGTTGGCGATAAAGCTTCTGTTGAATTTACCGGTCAGGTTCAGAAGCTCTACGAAAGAAGTCCTTCTTCCTTTACTTATAATTGGCAGGTAAAAAAGAATTTTGAATGGGAAGATATTAAGGGCGCAAACTCAAAGGATTATGTAACAACAAAAGACGTTGTTGGATATAAAATACGCTGTCGCATTCAGATAAAAGGTTATCCTAATGCATTTTCAACAAATTACGGTGACGTTATAAAGCTGCAGAACAATAAATCACCGTTAAGACCTGCAGTCAGCGTTGATTATGCGAAGGGCAAATTCAAAATTCTTGACCTTGCAAATCATCCTGATCAGGAATTTGTTTTCTGTGCAACAAACACACAGACATGGCCCTCAAAGGATACGGCAATCACCGTTTCTTTAGGTGACGGCTATACAGCTCAGCTCACTAAAAATAAGACTTATTATCTGTATACACGATTCAAGGCAACCGATACTCATGAAGCCGGTTCTAAGATATATATTTATACCTTCAATCTTGCAGAAACCATATATCTGCAGGGAATAGATCTTTACTGTGAAAGTGAGTCAGTTGAGCAAGGTGAAAAAGTAAAGATATGCGTAGATCCCTATCCGCTGAATACAACTAATTTCGACGGCATTGTAGGACAGAACTGGTATATTAACAGCAGCAAGGGTGCAAAGCTTTGCGACAAAAACGGAAATCCTCTTAAATCTGGTGTGAATTACAAAGAGGTTTATATCAAGGGTGGTACCGCCGCTGAAATTGCAGTGGTAAGAGCAGAATATACAAAGGGCTATAATGATATAGCAACAGACAGTGTAAAAATTAACGTTCAGGGTGCAGACGGAACTTATGCTTTCGCATCCAACGAAATTAATATCAGGTATAACGGCAATATAATCGGTAATGCTGATGAGATTATTATAGAAAGAGGTTCATCTGTAATTGTTCAGCTTAATAATCGTGATTATCCCGGAAAGCCTATCAGTAAGGTAAATGTTTTACATTACAGCGGTAATAATCTTTCAGGCCTCGGCTTTGAATATGCTGCCGGAAATGATTATCTGAGAATTGAAGCCAGTGAAACTGCTCAGCTCGGAAGCGGTATATATAAAATTGTTGTAAACGGTACGGAACAGAGTAATCGGATTCCTGTCAAGGTTGTTGACAAAAATATTCCTCTTGAAAAGGTAACACTTGATAAGACAAGCTTTATTACCGGAGTTGGTGAAACGACACAGCTTACCGCGTCTGTTTCTCCTTATAATGCAACAAACGCAGAAATAACATGGAATAGCTCTGACACGTCCGTAGCGACTGTTACCGATAGCGGTGCCGTTACCGCTAAAAAGGTCGGAACTGCGAAAATTACTGCTACTGCAGACGGAAAAACTGCTACCTGTAGCGTGGTTGTTTCCGAAAAAGTGAAAAAATATAAGGTTGACGTAGAATATGGTACAGCCAATGCTGAATATGCAAGTAAGGGTACAACTGTTACAGTAACTGCAGATGCAGCAAAGTCCGGCTTTGTTTTTGACAAATGGATGTCTTCTTCCGTTTCCTTTGCAAATGCTTCTTCTGCCACTACGTCCTTTACAATGCCTGCTGGTGCTGTTGCTGTAACTGCAACGTATAAAGCAGTTGAATATACGGTATCTGTAACAAACGGTACAGCCTCAGCAAAGAAAGCAACTATCGGCACTAAGGTTACAATTACTGCAGGAAGCAACTTCTGTATATGGAGTGTAACTGGTGCTACCGTTCAGAATGCAAAGTCTTCGAGTACGTCGTTTACAATGGGTTCAGAAAATGTTGTTGTCGTTGCAAAGGGACATTCACTTACGAAGGTTGCGGCAGTCAAGGCGACCTGTATCAAGAACGGTACAATTGAGCATTATAAGTGTTCATTCTGTCAGAAGCTCTTCTCTGACTCTGCTGCAAAGAAGGAAATAACCGATATTACCGCAAAGGCTACCGGACATAAATATGAATGGGTTGTAACAAAGCCTGCCGCGGTTGGGGTTCCCGGTGAAAAGGCAAATAAGTGTAAGACCTGTGGTGACGTAAAGGAAACACAGAAGATATCTGCACTTGAGCCCGAATATATGCTCGGCGACGTAGACGCGGATAAGAGTGTTTCTGCAGCAGATGCAAGACTTGCTCTTCGAGCATCTGTTGATCTTGAAAAGCTCAGCGCTATACAGAAGAAGGCGGCCGATGCTGATAAGGATACGAATATCACAGCCGCAGATGCACGTCTTATTCTTCGTGCTTCCGTAGGGCTTGAAAACCTTAAATAAACCGTAAATAAAGGTGATGACCGCTGAAATTTTTTCAGCGGTTGTCGCTTTTTATGTGCTATTTGCACAAAATGGCAGGCTTTGTTTGTAAGTCCTATCCCTACAATTGTAGGTTATTGCCGGCGCTGATATTTATTAAAATTAAGATGTATATTTTAGTGTGGAGAGATATATATGGAAAATATAAAAAAGCTTACCATACTGCATTCAAACGATATGCACGGTGACTTTCTCGCTGAGGAGATAGACGAGAATTTAGTCGGCGGCGTTTCAATGCTTTCAGGCTACGTGAACAAGGTAAAAAATGAGGAAAAGAACTGCCTTTACTGTATAGCAGGTGATATGTTCAGAGGCTCGGTAATAGACTCAGAGTATAAGGGAATTTCAACAATTGAAATTATGAATCTGCTTGCTCCTGACGTAGTGACAATAGGTAACCACGAAACCGACTACGGTGTAGCACATCTTCTGTTTATAGAAAAGTGCTCTACCTTCCCCATAATCAATGCAAACCTTCACGTAAAAACAAATCGCGCCCGTCTTTTTAAGCCCTTCCATATAGCAAAGGTTGACGGGATGAAGATTCTGTTTATCGGTATTCTTACCGAGGAGGTTCTTGCTCAGACGAAAAACGACGGTCTTGTAGGTACGTTTGTTGACGTTGATGAGGCGGTAGCGGAAATCGGTAAGATATGTAATACCTACAATGCAGTTGATATTGATCTTACGGTGCTTCTTACACATATAGGCTTCGAGGAAGATAAGAAGCTTGCTGCAAAGCTTGATCCTGCATGGGGTGTTGATATTATAATCGGCGGACATTCCCATACCTTTATTGAAGAGCCTGCAATTGTAAATGACGTTGTTATTGTTCAGGCAGGAACTGGTACGGATCAGATAGGTCGTTTTGATATCAATATTGATACCGATAACAACTGTATTGACACATTTAAGTGGAAGACGGTGCCTATAGACCAGACTCACTGTCCCCGTGACCCTGAGCTTGAGCAGATGATAAGATTTTATAAGTCTAAAACCGACGATAAATACAGCCGAATAGTAACAAGACTTAAAAGAAAGCTTTTTCATCCTACAAGAACACAGGAAACTGAGCTGGGCGGCTTCTTCTCAGATATAATGAAGGAAAGCCTCGGGCTTGATATTATGCTCCTGGGCTCTGGTAGTGTCAGAAACCCCGAAATCGGTCCGATAATTCTCTATTCTGATATTTGTGAATGCTTCCCCTATGATGATCCTCTTTATATGATCCGCGTAACGGGCGCACAGCTAAAAAGAATGATAAAATTTATGCTCCGCGACGAGGTATGGCAGGGCGATCACTGTGAATTCTATCAGCTTTCAACAGGTATGAGGGTAAGATACAGTAAATCGCAGCATGATTTTACAAGATTTGACCTTGATGGTGAGCCCGTATATGATGACAGAGTTTACAAAATAGGTCTTCAGCATTTCCATTTCAAAAATCTTGAGAACTTCTTCTCTGTTTCTCTTGAAGAGGTTTCCCAAAACGGCAAGCCGAGAATGGTTTCCACCTCCTGCCGTGAGATTCTTGACGAATATCTTTCAGTTCATCCCAATCTTGAAAGAAGTGTTTCTGGCAGACTTATTATTGAAGAATAAGAGGTGAAAATATGAAATGGGTAAAAAAGGACAGTGGATTTATACTGTCATTCTTTATAAATCTTCTTTTTAACCTTGAATGGGCAATCCCTGCGGTGATATGCTTCGTGCTTCATTTCATATTCAATATCTCACTCTGGTGGACATTCGGGGCATTAATGCTCTGGATTCTCGTAGTTCTTGCAAGAACCTCACTTCTTTTTGCACTCAACAGGGTAGGGAATATGCCCGAAAAGCAACGGGAAAACAAAAATCCCTATTCAAGCGGAGCCTATAAGCCCATTGACAGGGAATAATAACAAGTTTATAGCACTTTACGTGTTAAATATAAATTACTGATAAACCGAAAGGAGAAAATATTTATGGGTCTTATTAAAGCAGGAATCGGGGCACTCGGCGGTGTTTTAGCCGATCAGTGGAAAGAATTTTTCAC
Source organism: Acutalibacteraceae bacterium (assembly GCA_045635905.1). GTDB lineage: Bacteria > Bacillota > Clostridia > Oscillospirales > Acutalibacteraceae > RUG806. Next base: position 254 of record JAZTWN010000045.1, on the reverse strand, counting down.
CTGCGATTCCATAAGTGAAGACGTACTTATAGTTAAAGGTCAGAAGAACGTTTCAGGACGTTCATCAAACACAAAGGGCAGTGATAACGTTATCACATCAGGCTCAGGTATCGTTGTTGCCGACGGTCAGTGTATGATTATCGTTGAGCAGGGCAAGGTAGTCGAGGTCTGCGCAGAGCCCGGACAGTTTACCTACGATGCTTCAACCGAGCCTTCAATCTTCTCGGGCAGCTTCGGTGAAAGCCTTAAGGAAA
>JAZTWN010000044.1:0-10748 GCA_045635905.1 Acutalibacteraceae bacterium | reverse complement strand
TCTGAAATAAGCCTGTAAGAACTTGAGGTCGTCAAGGTCCATAGCAAGTCCCTTTTCGTCAAGAAGAGCAGCAAGAGCAGCCTCATCCATTGAAATAAAGCCTGTAACAGTTGCTACTGTTTCGGGAGCAGCATATTCTGCAGCAAGGGTTTCGGGCTTTGAAAGCTCTGCCTCACGGCTTTCAACTGCGTTGATTACGTGCTTCTTGAAGGCTGCAATTTCAGCTTCGGAAAGCTCACCGTAAAGAGCGTAAACCTTTGCGGTACGGATAAGAGGACGCTCGCCCTGTGAAATAATCTGAATACACTGTGCAGCGGAGTCTGCTCTCTGGTCAAACTGACCGGGGAGTGCTTCAACTGCAAAAACGAATGCATCTGCAATCTCTACGCTGTCAGAGGTGTTATCAAGCTGGGGCTCAGAGAAAACAGTCTTTACTGCGTAATCGAAAAGCTCCTCAGTGATGTTTTCTGCATCGTAGCGGTTGAAAAGACGGATATCCTGAAGACCCTGGATGCCGAGAAGGTTTTTTGCTTCATTAAGAAGTCCCTTGGCCTCGTTGTCAAGTCCCGCCTTCTTTTCTACAAATATACGATAAACCATAGTTTAGTTTTCCTCCATTATCATTTAGCCTGAAGAGCACGCTGACCGATATCGGATCTGCGGTATGCCCCCTCAAACTTAACACCGTCGCAAAGACGGTAGGCTTCCTTTATTGCCTCGGGGAGAGTATCGGCAACAGCTGTAGTGCCTGTAACTCTTCCGCCCCAGGTGAGAAGCTTTTCGTTTTCAAGCTTTGCACCTGCTACGTAGGTAGCCTCAAGTGCTTCATCTGTGAAAGTGATTTCGTAGCCCTTTTCGTATGCTGTGGGATAGCCCTTTGATGCGGTAATTACGCAGCAGGCACTCTTATCAGAGAACTTAACCTCTGTTTCAGAGAGCTTTTCCTCGGTTACTGCCTTCATTACGGTAAGAAGGTCGCTTTCAAGAAGGGGAAGCACAACCTGTGTTTCGGGATCACCGAAGCGGCAGTTGTATTCAATAACCTTGGGGCCGTTCTTTGTGAGCATAAGTCCGAAATAAAGGCAGCCCTTGAAGGTTCTGCCCTCGGCGTTCATGGCATTTATTGTGGGAAGGAAGATTTCCTTCATACAAGCGTCTGCAATATCCTTTGTGTAGTAGGGGTTGGGAGCAATTGTGCCCATACCGCCTGTGTTAAGACCTGTATCATTGTCACCGATGCGCTTGTGGTCCATTGAGGATACCATAGGTGCTACGGTTTTACCGTCTGTGAATGCAAGCACGGAAACCTCGGGACCCTCAAGGAATTCTTCAATAACGATGTTGTCACCGCTTTTTCCGAATGCCTTGTCGAGCATCATTGATTTTACCGCATCCTTTGCTTCTTCAAGAGTGAATGCAATTATAACACCCTTGCCGAGAGCCAGACCGTCAGCCTTGATAACTGTGGGAATGGGAGCAGTGTCGAGATATTCCAGTGCCTTTTCCATATCGCTGAATACCTCGTATTTTGCAGTGGGAATATTGTATTTCTTCATAAGGTTCTTCGAGAAAACCTTACTACCCTCGATTATAGCCGCATTGGCTTTAGGACCGAAGCAGGGGATACCGATTTTTTCAAGCTCGTCAACACAGCCGAGCACCAGCGGATCGTCGGGTGCTACAACTGCATAGTCGATACCTGTTTCTTCAGCAAATGCTACGATTTTTTCAATGTCCGTTGCACCGATATTCACGCAGGTTGCATCCTTTGCAATACCGCCGTTGCCGGGAAGTGCGAAAATTTCCGAAACCTCAGCATTTTCCTTTAATTTTTTTATGATGGCGTGTTCTCTGCCGCCACCGCCAACAACCATTATTTTCATTTTTATTTCTCCGTCAATTAATGGTGGAACAGGCGCATACCTGTGAATGCCATAGCCATACCGTACTTATCGGCACATTCAATAACAACGTCGTCACGGATTGATCCGCCGGGCTGAACAACGTACTTAACACCGCTCTTCTTTGCTCTTTCGATGTTGTCAGAGAAGGGGAAGAATGCGTCTGAGCCGAGAGCAACACCGTCACGGGAGTCAAGGAAGGCTCTCATTTCTTCTGCTGTGAAGGGCTCGGGCTGAACTGTGAAATATTTCTGCCAGTTGCCGTCTGCACATACGTCCTCTTCGTTCTTGTTGATGTAGCCGTCGATTACGTTGTCACGGTCGGGTCTGCCGATTTCGGGCTTGAAGGGAAGGTTAAGAACCTTTTCGTGCTGACGAAGGAACCAGGTGTCAGCCTTTGTACCTGCAAGGCGTGTGCAGTGAATTCTTGACTGCTGACCTGCGCCTACACCGATTGCCTGTCCGTCAAATGCATAGCAAACGGAGTTTGACTGTGTATATTTAAGAGTAATAAGAGAAATAACGAGATCTCTTGCTGCAGCCTCGGGGATATCCTTGTTTGCAGTAACGATATTGTTAAGAAGGGAAGCGTCAATCTTATAATTGTTTCTGCCCTGCTCGAAGGTGATACCGAAAACGTGCTTTCTTTCGATTTCCTCGGGTACGTAGTCGGGGTCAATTTTAACGATGTTGTAATTGCCCTTTCTCTTGGACTTTAATATTTCAAGTGCCTCGGGCTCATAGCCGGGAGCGATAACGCCGTCTGAAACCTCTCTCTTGATAAGAAGAGCAGTTGTAACGTCGCAAACGTCGGAAAGAGCAACCCAGTCACCGAAGGAGCACATTCTGTCTGTGCCTCTTGCTCTGGCATATGCGCATGCAAGGGGAGATTCGTCAAGACCTTCAATATCGTCAACGAAGCAAGCCTTCTTGAGAGTGTCGTTAAGCTTGATGCCGACTGCTGCAGATGTGGGGCTTACGTGCTTGAAGGATGTAACTGCGGGAAGACCTGTTGCTTCCTTTAATTCCTTTACAAGCTGGCAGGAGTTGAAAGCATCAAGGAAATTGATGTAGCCGGGTCTGCCGCTTAAAATTTCAATGGGAAGCTCTGCGCCGTTATCCATAAAAATCTTTGAGGGCTTCTGATTGGGATTACAGCCGTATTTAAGTTCAAATTCTTTCATTTTTCTTCTCCTTACACGTTTTTGTTAACGATTCTTGTGTCAGACTCGCCTGTGGTGAGGTCAATGTATCTTACGAAAAGAGAAACCTTGTTGTCTTCATTGAGGTTTTTCCAGATGATGTCTGTAAGTGTATCAATGTCAACGTCGGGAAGCTCGAGAGTCTTGGGCTCACCCTCAAAGCTGGGAAGGGGATTGCCGTCACACTTATAGGTGTGGATGAACTTTGCCTTGCCTGCGATGGGGTTTTCATAAGCATAGGTGTATCTCTGGCAGGAGCTGCCGTCACCGTCTGCTGATTTGAGAATTGACATTGCATAATTCATTTTGCCGTTTTCGTGGTGGATGATACCTGAAATACGGGGAGTGTAGTTGGGAGCACCGTCCTCAAATTCACGGGTTCTGAGAGCCTGCTCAAAGGTCACCTGCTTATCCATAAGCTCGTAGATTGTGTCGGTCTGATCACCGTTTGTAACGATGGTCTTATTGCCGAGAACTCTTACGGGATAGTAGATGATAAGATGGGGATCAGTCATCTTTGACTCGTCAAATGCCTTTGTTCTCATAGCCTCACCCTCAGCTACGAAAACTCTGTTACGGCTGTTAACGCTTCTGCCCATTATAAAGTATGCAGTAACTGCCTTCTTGCCGTCTGCGCTTTTGCCGATTATGATACCTCTTCCGTGATAGGGGAGAGAATTAAGCTCACATTCAAGGGACTTGATTTCCATTGTGAATCCTCCGTTTATTTTATGTAGGTTTTGTTATTTTTAACTGTAATTCTGTCATCACAGAAAAGCTGCACTGCCTTGGGAAGAATCTTCCATTCAGCCTGCTCCATAATTCTTTTCTGTAAGCTTTCGGGTGTGTCATCCTCCATAACCTCTACTGCCTTCTGAAGGATAATAGGACCTGCGTCGCACTCTGCAGTTACGAAATGAACTGTAGCACCTGATACCTTGACACCTTTTTTGAGTGCCTCCTCGTGCACGTGAAGACCGTAGAAGCCCTTTCCGCAGAAGGAGGGAATAAGTGCGGGATGCACGTTTATCATCTTATACTGGAAAGCATCGCATACGTTTTCGTCGAGTATTGTCATAAAGCCTGCATAAACGATTAAATCTGCTTCCTCTTCAAGAAGTAAATCTCTCATAGCACGGCTGTAGGATGCGATATCAGCATAATCCTTTCTGATGAGTGTTCTTGTTTTTATTCCGTTATTTTCTGCACGGGTAAGCGCATAAGCATCAGCCCTTGATGCGATAACGCAGGTAATTTTACCGTTGCCGAGCAGACCTGCCTTTTCGGCATCAATAAGTGCCTGAAGGTTTGTTCCGCCGCCTGAAACAAGAACTGCAATTTTTTTAGTCATCAGAGAATTACCTTCTCGTCGCCCTCGATGATTTCACCGATTACGTAAGCGTCGATGCCGTTTTCTTTAAGAATGGAAAGAGAAAGCTCAACCTCTGTTGCGGGAACTACGATGCTCATACCAACGCCCATATTGTAGGTGTTGTACATATCTCTTTCGGGAATGTTGCCCCACTTTGCAATTACGTCAAAGATGGGAAGAACCTTGACTGCGGACTTGTCAATCTTTGCGCAGAGTCCGTCGGGAATGCTTCTGGGAATATTTTCATAGAAGCCGCCGCCTGTGATATGGGAAATACCCTTAACCTTAACCTGCTCAATAAGAGCGAGCACGGGCTTTACGTAAATCTTTGTGGGAACAAGAAGAGCTTCTGCGATGCTCTTGCCGCCAAGCTCGTCACGGGGAACGTAAAGCTCGGGATTGTTGTTGTCAATATCAAAAACCTTACGGCAAAGGCTGAAGCCGTTTGAATGAATACCTGTTGAGGGAAGAGCGATAACAACGTCGCCTGCAGCCATTGTGCTGTTGTCAATCATCTTGGGCTTGTCAACAACGCCTACTGCGAAGCCTGCAAGGTCATAGTCCTCCTCGGGCATAAGACCGGGATGTTCTGCAGTTTCACCGCCGATAAGAGCAGCTCCTGACTGTACGCAGCCCTCTGCAACACCGCCTACGATTTCAGCAATCTTCTCGGGGAAGTTCTTGCCGCAGGCAATATAATCGAGGAAGAATAAGGGCTTTGCGCCAACGCAGATAATATCGTTTACGCACATAGCAACTGCGTCGATACCGATTGTGTCGTGCTTGTCCATTAAAATTGCAAGCTTAACCTTTGTGCCGCAGCCGTCTGTTCCTGAAACAGTAATGGGATGCTCCATACCTGCGATGCAGGAAAGGTCGAAGCAGCCGCCGAAGCCGCCTACCTCATCAACGCAGCCCTCGTTGCGTGTTCTTGCAACGTGCTTTTTCATAAGCTCAACCGACTTGTAGCCGGCGGTAATATCAACACCTGCAGCAGCGTAGCTTGCAGAAAAAGAATTCTTGTGATCCATTTTTTTATTCTCCTGTACTGTTATTTTATTCTTTACCTGTCCAGCAGTAAGTACATAACTTTTCTGCGGGAATTCCGATAGCTTCAATAAGACCTTCAAGGGTCTGGAATTCAAGGGATGCGAAATGAAGCTTGTTGCTTATGGTCTGTCTTAATTTCTTGCCTCTTTCCGTTGTGGGGTCTGAATATTCATCAAGGTACTTCATACCCTCGTCGCCTTCAAGCTCATAGATGGTGCTTCTTGTAATAAGCTCCATGTCGTCTGTGGCTCTTGAGAAATTGAGGTATTTACAGCCGTACATAATGGGAGGACAGGCAGAACGCATATGAACTGCCTTTGCACCGTTGTCATAAAGGAAATCAACGGTTTCACGGAGCTGTGTGCCTCGTACGATAGAGTCGTCTACGAAAAGAAGATTCTTGTTTTCAATAAGCTCGTGAACAGGAATCTGCTTCATTTTTGCGATTCTGTTTCTTTCCTTCTGATTTGAAGGAGTAAAGCTTCTGGGCCAGGTGGGAGTGTATTTGATGAAGGGTCTTGCAAAGGGAATCTTGCTTTCGTTTGCATAGCCTATTGCGTGGGGAGTACCTGAATCGGGCACACCGCAGGCATATTCAATGTCCTTTGTAAGTCCGTTCAATGCATCGTTTCTTGCGAGCACCTCACCGTTTTTGTATCTCATTACCTCAACGTTCACACCCTCGTAGGTGGAGGTTGAGTAGCCGTAGTAGCTCCACAGGAATGAGCAGATGCGCATTTCCTTTCTGGGGGGAGCAAGCTGTGTAACGCCATCTGCGGTGATTTCAACGATTTCTCCGGGACCAAGCTCCTTATAATCGTGATAGCCGAGCTTTTTATATGCAAATGACTCGAAGGCTACACAGTAGCCGTCATCATTTTTGCCGAGAATTACGGGGATTCTGCCCATCTTGTCGCGGGCTGCAATAATTGAACCGTCATCCTTGAGAAGAAGGATGTTTGCAGTACCCTCAATTGAATTCTGTGCGAAGGTGATACCCTCAACGAAGCTGCTCTTCTGATTTATAAGTGCGGCAATAAGCTCTGTTGAGTTTACTGCTCCGCCTGTCATAGCACCGAAATGACCGCTTGAGAAGGTGAGGTACTGCTTTATGAGTGCGTCTGCGTTGTTGATGATACCTACAATGCAGATTGCATAAGTACCGAGGTTTGAACGGATAAGAAGAGGCTGAGGCTCGCTGTCGTTGATACAGCCGATAACCGCTGTGCCCTCCATCTCGTCAAATATATCCTCAAATTTTGTTCTGAAGGGAGAGTTTCTTATATTGTGGATAACTCTCTGTAATCCGATTTTTTTGTCGTATGCAGCCATACCTGCACTTTTTGTGCCGAGATGTGAATGATAGTCGGTTCCGAAGAAAACGTCGCTCATTGCATCTTCCTTGCATACTGCGCCGAAAAATCCGCCCATTGGTCTTCCTCCTTTAATATTGGGTTTACTGTTCTTTATTAAAGCTGAGAAAGAACGTTCTTATCTTTTTCAAGAACTACTGCCGCAGCAGCCTTTCTTTTTGCATCAAGCTTATCAGCAAGCGCCTTGTCCTCAACCGCAATAATCTGTGCTGCGAGAAGCGCTGCGTTTGCACCGTCGTTTATTGCAACTGTTGCCACGGGAATTCCGGGAGGCATCATAACGGTTGAAAGGAGTGCATCCATTCCGTCAAGCACGGAGGACTTGCAGGGGATACCGATAACGGGAAGGGTTGTGTTTGCTGCAACCGCACCTGCAAGGTGAGCTGCCATACCCGCTGCGCAAATTATTGCGCCGAAGCCGTTTGCACGGGCATTAAGAGAAAAATCTCTTGCCTCCTCGGGGGTACGGTGAGCTGAATATATATGAACCTCAAAGGGTATATCAAGCTCCTTTAATGTATCTGTTGCTTTTTTGATAATAGGAAGGTCTGAGTCACTTCCCATAACAATTCCGACTTTCTTCATTTTTTTACCTCCTGTTCTTCTGAAAAAACAAAAAAGGGCACAATTACCTTGTAAGTAAATGTGCCCAGACGGTCGGCTTTCTGTTCCGCTTTACTCCTTTGTGGTGCTCCACATAATCCGTCAGTCGTAAAGCATTATTTTACAGTAAATATTTTAACATAAATACTGAAATGCGTCAAGGCACAAAACAAATAATCTGTCAGTTTTTGTTGGTCTGTCTTTCACAGTAAATGCATCTGTAAACGCCCTTTTCGGGGTCTGTAAGACGGAACTTGTGCTGAAGCTCCTGCTCAATAGAGGTGATGCACTTGCTGTTGTCACAACGAAGAGTGTTGTCTACAACAAAATCAGTATCGGGATGATAAACGCCGTCCTTTTCAGCCTCCTCTAAAAGCTTGAGGATAAGCGCCATTCTTATATATTTACCGTTGAGTGCCTGCTTGAAATAACAGGCTCTGGGGTCCTTGTCCACGCCAACGCTGATTTCGTTGACACGGGGAAGGGGATGCATAACAGTAAGGTCTGCCTTTGCGTATGCAAGCTTATCAGTATCAAGGCAATAGGAATCCTTGAGCTTGAGATATTCGTCAAAGTCGGCAAATCTTTCCTGCTGAATTCTTGTCATATAAAGAATGTCAAGCTCGGGAAGAGCCTCCTCAAGACTGTGGGTTTCCTTATAGCAACCCTCCTTGAGATACTTCTTCTTGATATTGCCGGGAAGACGAAGCTCTGTGGGGGAGATAAGCACTACGTTTATATTCTCGTAGCGGGAGAGTGCCTCAATAAGAGAGTGCACGGTTCTGCCGTAGCGAAGGTCACCGCAGAAGCCTATAGTGAAGCCGTGAAGGCTGCCCTTCTCACGGTGGATTGTAAGAAGGTCTGTAAGTGTCTGTGTGGGGTGATTGTGTCCGCCGTCACCTGCGTTGATTACGGGCACGTCTGCGTTTTCAGCCGCAACAAAGGGAGCGCCTTCCTTGGGGTGACGCATAGCAATTATGTCTGCATAGCAGCTTATAACCTTTGCAGTGTCGGCAACGCTTTCGCCCTTTGCCGCAGAGGAGCTTGTAGCCTCTGAAAAGCCCAGCACGGAGCCGCCAAGCTCAAGCATAGCTGCTTCAAAGCTCAGTCTTGTTCTTGTTGAGGGCTCATAGAAGAGTGTTGCAAGCTTTTTTCTCTTGCATTTTTCTGCATATTTTTCGGGATTATCTATAATATCCTTCGCAGTTTCTATAAGCTCATCTATTTCGGGGACGGTTAAATCGAAAATGCTTATAAGACTTCTCATTTATGCCGTGTCCTTTCTTTTGCTGAATTTATGCCTTTGCACCGTTTATCTCAAGGTAAGCCTTGATTCGGTCAACGTTTTCCTTGTTAGCGGGGTCTTCCTCAAGGTATTCGATAATGTCGTATACGTCAACAACGGAGTATACGGGGAAGCCGAACTCCTCACCGACCTCAGCCATTGCAGACTTTTCGGTCTGACCCTTTTCCTTTCTGTCAACCATAACGAAGGTTGCTGCAACCTTTGTATCCTTGAGAGAGGAAAGGATAGCCATGCTTTCTCTGATAGCTGTGCCTGCAGTGATAACGTCTTCAACAATAACGATTTCCTCGCCTGCCTGGGGCTTGTAGCCTACGAAAACGCCGCCCTCACCGTGGTCCTTTTCTTCCTTTCTGTTGAAGAAGAAGGGCACGTCAAGGTTTTCCTTTGAAAGTGCGCAAGCAACTGAAACTGCAATCGGAATACCCTTATATGCAGGACCGTAAAGAACTGTTCTCTTGTTGCCTATCTTTTCAAAGTAAGCCTTTGCATAGAACTCGCCGAGCTTTGAAATCTGGTCGCCGGTCTTGATGTCGCCTGCATTTATGAAATAGGGAATCTTTCTGCCGCTTTTTGCTGTGAAATCACCGAACTTGAGAACGCCTGCGCCCTCAAGAAACTGTATAAATTCTCTCTTATAGCTTTCCATATCTGTTCTCCTTAAAAATTTACCTACGAATTCAGCAACACATCTTCTGTATGCTGCAACGGGATCGGCTGCGCCTGTGATGGGGCGTCCTACAACGATGTAGTCAGAGCCGATAAGCTTTGCCTGCTCGGGAGTCATAACTCTCTTCTGGTCACCGATTTCGCCGTCAGCGAAACGCACACCGGGAGTAACTGTTACGAAATCCTTGCCGCAGGTGTTGTGAACCTTTTCTGCCTCAAGGGGTGAGCAAACAACGCCGTCAAGTCCTGCCTTCTTAGCATTTTCTGCATAGTGCATAACTACCTTGTCGATGGGCTCCTTGATAAGAAGGTCGTTTTCCATAGCCTCCTGGTCTGTGGAGGTAAGCTGTGTAACGGCAATAAGGATGGGACGAGTGCCGTCTGCTCTTGTAAGACCCTCAATAGCAGCCTCCATCATTCTTACTGTGCCTGCTGCGTGAAGGTTTGTCATATCAACGTCAAGTCCGGAAAGAACTGCCATTGCGCTCTTAACAGTGTTGGGAATATCGTGAAGCTTGAGGTCAAGGAAAATCTTGTGGCCTCTTGCTTTGATTTCCTTAACGATTTCGGGGCCTGCGCCGTAGAAAAGCTCCATACCGATTTTTACAAAGGGCTTCTCATCTGTGAAAAGATCGAGAAAGCTCATTACCTTTTCCTTGCTGGGAAAATCGCATGCGATAATAACGTCCTTACCCATTATTTTACGCCTCCTATAATTTCTGAAAGTGAATTAATTCCGTATTTTTCCATAACGCGGGGAAGATCATTGATGATATCTCTTGCACAGTAGGGATCAATAAGATTCTGTGCACCGATTTCAACTGCAGTAGCACCTGCGAGCATCATTTCAATAACGTCCTCTGCGGTGGCAACACCGCCCATTCCTACAACGGGAATATTTACCGCATTAGCAACCTGATATACCATTCTTACGGCTACGGGGAAGATAGCGCTGCCCGAGAAGCCGCCCATTTTGTTTGCTATAACAGGCTTTCTTGTCTTAAGGTCAATTCTCATGCCGAGAAGAGTATTTATAAGGCTTATGCCGTCTGCACCTGCTTCCTCACAAGCCTTTGCAATGCTTACAATGTCTGTTACGTTGGGGGAGAGCTTGATGATAACAGGCTTTGTCGTTACCTTTTTTACTGCCCTTGTAACCTCTGCAGCAGCCTCGGGGGATGTGCCGAAGCTCATACCGCCGCCGTGAACGTTAGGACAGCTTACGTTTACCTCAAGCCAGCCTACCTCTTCACATTTATCAAGCTTTTCGCAGGT
>JAZTWN010000043.1:0-14815 GCA_045635905.1 Acutalibacteraceae bacterium | reverse complement strand
CCGTGGCTCCTGAAAAGTATATTTTTGAAAGTGAGGACAAATAAATGGCAAAGTATTCAATCGGTGTCGATTACGGCACACTCTCAGGCAGAGCGCTTATTGTAAATAACGAAACAGGTGAAGAGCTTTCTTCAGCCGTGTTTGAATATCCTCATTCCGTTATGTCGGAATGTCTTCCCTCGGGCAAGAAGCTCGGCTTCGACTGGGCGCTTCAGCACCCCCAGGACTACCTCGACGTGCTTTATAACACCATTCCCGCAGTTATGAAGGAAAGCGGTGTTTCAAAGGATGACGTTGTGGGCATTGGTCTTGACTTTACTGCCTGCACAATCTTACCTGCAAAGAAGGACGGCACTCCTCTTTGCTTTATGGACGAATACAAGGACGAGCCTCACGCATACGTAAAGCTCTGGAAGCATCACGCTGCTCAGCACCTTGCAAACAAGCTCAATGAAATTGCAGAGGAGAGAAACGAGCCCTGGCTTAAGAATTACGGCGGCAAAATTTCCTCTGAGTGGGCTATTCCCAAAATATGGCAGGTGCTTGACGAGGCTCCCGAAATTTACAATGCAGCCGATACCTTCATTGAAGCAGCCGACTGGGTTGTATGGCAGCTTTGCGGCAAGGAAAACCGTAACTCCTGCTGCGCAGGCTACAAGGAAATGTGGAACAAGAAGACAGGCTATCCCTCAAAGGATTTCTTCAAGGCTCTTGACCCCAGACTTGAAAACGTAGTTGCCGATAAGCTTTCAGAGGATATCTCTCCCATGGGCTCAAAGGCAGGCGAGCTTACTGAGGCTATGGCTGAAAAGCTCGGTCTTAATGCAGGCACTGCAATTGCTACCGCTATTATCGACGCACACGTATTCGTTCCTGCCGCAGGTATTGCCGAGGCAGGCAAGATGCTTGCAATTATGGGCACCTCCACCTGTCATATGCTTCTCGGCAACGAGGAAAAGCAGGTTAAGGGTATGTGCGGTGTTGTTGAAGACGGTATTCTTCCCGGATTCTTCGGCTATGAGGCAGGTCAGAGCTGTGTCGGCGACCATTTCCAGTGGTTTATTGAAAACTGCCTTCCCGCTTCATACTATGAGGCTGCAAAGGAAAAGGGTATAAATATACATAAGTTCCTTCGTGAAAAGGCAGAAAAGTATAAGCCCGGCGAAAGCGGTCTTGTTGCTCTCGACTGGTGGAACGGTAACCGCTCCTGCCTTGTTGACGTTGACCTTACAGGTATGATTCTCGGTATGACTCTTCTTACAAAGCCCGAGGAAATCTACCGTGCACTTATTGAGGCTACTGCATACGGCACAAGAATGATTATTGAAACCTTCCGTGAATACGGTGTAGAGGTTAACGAATTCTATGCTGCAGGCGGTATTGCAAAGAAAGACCCCATGACAATGCAGATTTATTCCGATATTCTTAATCTTCCCATCAAGATTGCGGGCTCTGACCAGGGCGGTGCATTAGGCTCAGCTATTTTCGGCAGTGTTGCTGCAGGCAAGGCAAACGGCGGCTATGACGACGTATTCTCAGCTGCATCAAAGCTCGGCAAGGTGCTTGATACTCAGTACACACCCAATCCCGAGGCAGTTGCAGTTTACGATAAGCTTTATGCCGAATATAAGATTTTACACGACTATTTCGGCAAGGGTGCAAACGACGTTATGAAGCGTCTTAAGGCAATCAAGAAATCTGTATAAAAGGGGAGAAGGTACTATGAAAAATTACAAGTTTTATTTTCTTATCGGCTCACAGCACCTTTATGGTGATGAAACCTTAAAAGAGGTTGATGCACACGCAAAAATTATGGCGGACGGCTTCAATGCAGACCCCGTAATTCCCTGTACTGTTGAGGTGCTTCCCTGTGTTACCACCTCAAAGGCAATTGAGCAGGCAGTTATCAAGGCCAATAATGATCCTATGTGCGCAGGTATTATCACCTGGATGCACACCTTCTCACCCTCCAAGATGTGGATTTCAGGTATATCCAAGATGATGAAGCCCTATCTTCACCTCAACACTCAGTTCAACCGAGATATCCCCTGGGACAGCATTGATATGGATTTTATGAATCTTAATCAGAGCGCACACGGTGACCGTGAGCACGGCTATATCGGCACACGTATGGGTGCAAAGCGTAAGGTTATTGCAGGTCATTGGGAAAACGAGGACTTCCGTAAGGAAATTGCTTCCTGGATGCGTGCCGCAGTAGGTGTTTTTGAAAGCAGACGCACAAGAGTGCTTCGTATAAGCGACAATATGAGAAGCGTTGCTGTTACTGACGGTGATAAGGTTGAAGCACAGATGAAGCTCGGTTGGGAAATCGAGCATTACGGTGTCGGTGATATTATTGCAGAGCTTGAAAAAGTATCCGAGGCAGAAATTGATGCACTTATGAAGGAGTATGAGGAAAAGTATACTCTTTCAACCGATAATATCGATGCAGTGCGCTATCAGGCAAAGGAAGAAATTGCCATAAAGAAATTTATGGACGAAAGAGGCTTTACCGCCTTCCATACAAACTTTGAGGACCTTCAGGGGCTTCGTCAGCTTCCCGGTCTTGCTTCACAGGACCTTATGGCAAAGGGCTACGGCTTCGGTGCAGAGGGTGACTGGAAGGTAGCCGCTATGACAAGAATTATGAAGGCTATGACTGCCGATATGACAGGCGGTACTGCATTTATGGAGGACTACACCTACCACTTTGAGCCCGGTAACGAGATGATTATGGGCGCTCATATGCTTGAGGTTTGCCCCACAATTGCCGCAACAAAGCCTGAAATCAAGGTGTTCCCCCTCGGTATCGGCGGCAGAGAAGACCCTGCACGTCTTGTGTTCAAGTCAAAGCCCGGCAACGCTATCGTTGTTTCCCTCGTTGATATGGGCGACGGTCTTCGTATGATTGTAAATGACGTAGAGTGTGTTGAACAGGTAAACGATACTCCCAATCTTCCTGTATCCGCAGTTCTCTGGAAGCCCGCTCCCAGCCTCAAGACATCAGCTGAGGCATGGATTTATGCAGGTGCTGCCCATCACTCCGTATTAAGCTACGACGTAACTGCAGAGATGATGAGAGATTTTGCAAACATACTTGATATTGAATTTGTATATATCAATAAGGACACCGAAATCAATTCCTTTGTCAAGGAGCTTGAGCTTGGTTCGCTTATCAGAAGGTTGAAATAATATAATATGTATAAAGATATAAAAGAAAAAGCATATAAAGCAAATATGATGCTCTGGAAGCTCGGTATTGCCCCCTTTACGTGGGGTAATGCCTCCGAGTGCGACAGAGAAAAAAAGGTTTTTGCCATCAAGCCCTCAGGTGTTGAGTACGAGGCTCTTACTGCCGATATGATGGTAATTGTGGATTTCGACGGCAATAAGGTGGAAGGGGAGTATAATCCCTCCTCCGATACTGCAACCCACGCAGTTTTATACCGCAGCTTCCCCGGAATCGGCGGTGTTGTACATTCGCATTCAATCAATGCCACTGCCTTTGCTCAGGCAGGAATGGATGTTCCTGCTCTGGGTACTACCCATGCGGATTTCTGCTTCGGTGACGTGCCCTGTGCGAGAGAGCTTACCGCAGATGAGGTGAACGGTGAATATGAAAAGAGCACAGGTGACGTAATTGTCGCTCATTTCAGGGAGGTCGGCATTGACGAAAATGCAGTTCCTGCAGTGCTTGTGCGCTCTCACGGTCCCTTTACCTGGGGAAAATCTGCTTATGATGCCGCAAAGAATGCAGGCACACTTGAAATTGTCTGCGAAATGGCTCTTAAAACAATGATGCTTAACCCCGGTGTTGAGGAAATTCCCTCGTACCTTCTCAATAAGCACTATATGAGAAAGCACGGCAAAAACGCATACTACGGACAGGGAAAATAAAATGACAGAATTTACCCACTTACATATACATACTGAATATTCTCTTCTTGACGGCGCCTGCCGAATCAAGCCCCTTATCAAGCGAGTCAAGGAGCTTGGAATGACAAGCATCGCCATGACTGACCACGGCGTAATGTACGGTGCAGTTGACTTTTATAAGGCCTGTAAGGCTGAGGGAATCAACGGTATTATCGGCTGTGAGGTTTACGTAGCTCAGCGTACACGCTTTGATAAGGTACACGGTCTTGACAATGAAAGATATCACCTTGTTCTTCTTGCCGAGAATCAGACAGGCTACCAGAATCTTATTAAAATGGTTTCTGCTGCCTGGACTGAGGGCTTTTATACGAAGCCCCGTGTGGATAAGGAGCTTCTCGAGAAATATCACGAGGGGCTTATCTGCCTTTCTGCGTGTCTTGCAGGTGAAATTCCACAGGCAATTCTCAAGGGTGACTACGAAAAGGCAAGGGAAACCGCTTTGTGGTATCAGAACGTATTCGGCAAGGATAACTATTTCCTTGAAATACAGGACCACGGTATAGCCGATCAGAAGGCTTCAAATCCTCATATTATCCGTCTTGCCCGTGAGCTTGATATTCCTCTTGTTGCAACCAATGACGCTCATTACATAACAAGGCAGGATGCGGAAATTCAGAAAATCCTCGTATGTATAGCTACCAAGCATACAATTGAGGAAGATACGGGAATGGGCTTCGAAACCGAGGAGTTCTATGTAAAATCCGGTGATGAAATGGCGGAGCTTTTCCCCGACGTCCCCGAGGCTATTTCCAATACTAACAAAATTGCCGAGCGCTGCCACGTCAGCTTTGAATTCGGCAACACAAAGCTTCCCATATTCGAGGTGCCCGATAACCGCGACCATTTCGAGTATTTCTCTGACCTTTGCTACAAGGGAATGGTGCGCTGCTACGGTGAAAACTATCCTCAGGAATATATGGACCGACTCAATTATGAGCTCGGTGTTATAAATCAGATGGGCTTTATCGACTATTTCCTTATTGTTTGGGACTACATCAACTACGCAAAAAGCGTAGGTATTCCCGTAGGTCCCGGACGAGGCTCGGGTGCGGGCAGTATTGCTGCTTACACCTGCGGTATCACCGATATTGACCCTATGCGCTACTCACTTCTTTTTGAGCGTTTCCTTAATCCCGAGCGAGTCAGCATGCCCGACTTTGATATCGACTTCTGCTATGAAAGAAGACAAGAGGTTATCGACTACGTTGTCCGCCGCTACGGTGCCGACCACGTTTCACAGATTGCAACCTTCGGTACTCTTGCCGCCCGTGGTGCGGTGCGTGACGTCGGCAAGGTGCTCGGTATGAGTGTTGCTGAATGTACCGCAATACAGAAGGAAATTCCTCAGGAGCTTGGTATGACTATTGAGAAGGCTCTTCAGTCAAATCAGGAGCTCAAAAAAATGTACGATGAAAATTCCCTTGTTAAAAAGGTAATTGACACGTCCATTAAAATTGAAGGTATGCCCCGAAATACGGGTATGCACGCAGCAGGTGTTGTTATCTGTGATAAGCCTGTTGACGAATACGTTCCGCTTTTCAAGAGCGGTGATTCCGTTGTTACTCAGTACTATAAGGGATGGGTTGAGGCTCTCGGTCTTCTCAAGATGGACTTCCTCGGTCTTCGTACCCTTACTGTTATTGACGACGCGGTTAAGATGATTCACAAAAAAGACCCCGAGCTCGACATAATGAAGATTGATGTTGACGATCAGGGTGTTTATAAAATGCTCGGTGAAGGCGGAACCTTCGGCGTATTCCAGTGTGAATCGGGCGGTATCAGATCTCTTATGATCAATATGCAGCCCCACAATCTTGAAGATATCATAGCCGTTATCGCACTTTACCGACCCGGTCCTATGGACTTTATTCCTGCGTATCTTGCAAACCGACAGGACCCCGAAAATATTAAATACCATACCCCTGAGCTCAAGCCTATTCTTGACGTTACCTACGGCACAATCGTTTATCAGGAGCAGGTTATGCAGATTTTCCGAGAGCTTGCAGGCTATAGCCTCGGTGCTGCGGATATGGTGCGTCGAGCAGTTGCAAAAAAGCAGGCTGACGTGCTCGAGCAGCAGAGAAAATTCTTCCTCTACGGCTCCGACGGTACTGACGGCGGCTCTAAGTGTGACGGCTGCATTAAGCGAGGCATTTCGGCAGATGCTGCAAATGCAATCTTCGACGATATGGCATCGTTCGCCTCCTACGCCTTCAACAAATCCCACTCGGCTGCATACGCATACGTTACCTATCAGACCGCCTGGCTTCGTTGCTATTATCCTCAGGAATTTATGGCTGCTATGCTTACCTCTGTTCTTGATAACACCGATAAGGTCGTAGGTTATATCACCGAGTGTCAGACAAATCTCGGCTTCAAGGTACTGCCTCCCAGTGTAAATGAATCCGAGGAAAAGTTCACCGTTGTCGGTGAAAACGTCCGCTTCGGTCTTCTTGCTATCAAGAATCTCGGCAGCGGTGTAATCAAGCAGATTATTGCCGAGCGTGAGGAAAACGGACCCTTCGAAACCTTCTATACCTTCTGTAAGCGTTGCTACGGCAAGGAGCTTAACCGGCGTGCACTTGAAAACCTTATAAAGAGCGGTGCTGTTGACTGCTTCGGTCTTAACAGAAATCAGATGTTCCTTATGATTGACGATATTCTAAGTGCTCTTGAAAATGACAAGAAGGGCAAGATTGAGGGACAGATAGGTCTTTTTGACCTCGGAAGCGCACTTGCAAAGGCAGTTGAACCCGTGCCTCCAAACGTAAAGGAGTTTCCCGAAAAGCAGCGCCTTGCTATGGAAAAGGAAACCACGGGTCTTTATATGTCAGGTCATCCTATGACCGAGCACGTACGCCTTGCAGGAAGGCTCGGCAGTGCAAAGACCTCCGACATTATTGAATCCTCTCCCACGGATATGGATTCTCCCTATAAGGACGGCGACAAGGTAAGGCTTTTAGGTATTCTTGCTATGGTAAGAAAGAAGATTACCAAAAACGATACCACTATGGCATTTTTGCAGATGGAGGACGTTTACGGCAGTATCGAGGTATTGGTATTCCCCAAGAAATTCGATAAGTACGGGCAGTTCTTCATAGAGGACGAAATTGTTCTTCTTACAGGTAAGGTTTCTCTTCGTGACGATGAAATCCCCAAGCTTCTCTGCGAGGAGGTTGTGCCCTTAAGAGAAATCCCCGACGATGATGCCTTCCTTGATAACTATAAGCTTCCCGATGCGGAATATACTTTAAGACAGAGTGCATATACAACCTATGAGCGTGAGCGTGCAAAGGCTCCCGTTCAGAGCGAAAAGCCTGCAGTGCCTGCAGCTTCCGCACCCGCTCAGCCCTCTGCTCCCAAAAAGGATACAAAGCGCGGTCTTTTCCTTAAGGTATCCTCTGCGGACGGTGTCGATGCCGTCAGAGCATCAAAGATGTGCTCCATATTTGAGGGCAATATACCCTTGTATCTGTATTACGAGGATACCAAGAGCTATAATTTTAATACAGGTGTAATGACTGACCCTACAAACGAGCTTATAAAGGGACTTAAAGCTCTTCTGGGTGAAAAAAATGTTGTTCTCAAGGTATAAACGGTGTATATGGAAAATTATTGTTGACTTTACTGACATAAACCTATATTATATCTAATTGTATAAAAAAGATTTTATAATCTTCCAGGAGGAAATTAAAATGAAAACTATCGCAGTATTAACAAGCGGCGGCGACGCTCCCGGCATGAACGCTGCTATCCGCGCAGTTGTAAGAACAGGATGCGAAAACGGTGTAAGAGTTCTCGGTATCAGAAGAGGCTACGCAGGTCTTATGGAAGGCGATATGTATGAAATGAACTTAAGAAGCGTTTCAGATATTATCCACAGAGGCGGTACAATGCTTCACTCTGCAAGAAGCAAGGAGTTCTGTACAGAAGAGGGTATGCAGAAGGCTATCGGCATCTGTAAGGAAAACGGCATCGAGGGCATTGTTGTAATTGGTGGTGACGGCTCCTTCAAGGGTGCGAGAGATCTTTCAGTAAGAGGCATCAACTGTGTTGGTGTTCCCGGTACAATCGACAACGATATTGCTTGCTGTGACTACACAATCGGCTATGATACCTGCCTTAACACAATTATGGATATGGTAGACAAGATCAGAGATACATCCGAATCTCACGACCGTTGCACAGTAGTAGAGGTAATGGGCAGACACGCCGGCTTCCTTGCACTTAACGCAGGTATTGCAGTAGGCGCTACTTCAATTCTCATTCCCGAGCTCGAATTCGATATTGAAAAGGATATTATCGAAAGAATGAGAAGAACTCAGAAGACAGGCAAGCGTCACTTCATCATCGTTGTTGCTGAGGGCGTAAACGATAAGCTTGTTGATCAGGGCATCAACGGTGTATCCGCACTTGCCAAGTACATCGAGCACAACCTCGGTGTTGAAGCAAGAGCAACTGTTCTCGGTCACGTACAGAGAGGTGGTTCCCCCTCCGTTAAGGACAGAGTTGCAGGCAGCCAGATGGGATCTTATGCAGCACACCTTCTTCTTGACGGTATCGGCAACCGCGTTGTTGCTATGCAGAAGGAAAAGATTGTTGACCTCGACATTGTTGAAGCACTCAATATGAAGAAGTCAATCGACCTTTCTCTTTATGATACTGCTATGGAAATCGGTATCTGATTATAGTATTTAAGCGCCGTGTTATCCGGCGCTTTTTTCGGTGTTATATGAAAATTTATTATCCTTCATACTATGATGGCTTTAATTGTATAGCAGGGCAGTGCCCTGATTCCTGCTGCAGGTCGTGGGAAATAGTTATTGATGAAAAATCTGCAGAAAAATATGAATGTATTCAGGGGGAATTCGGAGAGAAGCTCAGAAATGCTTTGGTTACTGACACGGAGGGTGACAGATGCTTCAGGCTTTGCGACGGCAGATGTCCCTTTCTTAACCGTGACGGGCTTTGTGATATTCACATTAAGCTCGGCGAGGATTATACGAGCGACGTCTGTAAGGCTCATCCTCGCTTTACGGAGGTTTATGACGGCTTTACTGAAATCAGTCTTTCAGCCTCATGTCCTGAGGCAAACCGCATAATATTTCATAAGGAAAGCTTAACTGCAGCTTATCCTGCTCCCGCGTATACGGGTGAGGATGAGGTGCTGAGTCTTCTTATTTCATCAAGAAAATCCCTTCTTGAAGCTGAATGCAGCTTTTCACAGCTTGTAAGCCTTATTCTTGATACCTCGGCTGACGATTCACTTGATATAGATGCGGTATATATTGCTGATTTTCCCCGATTCAATTGCGATTTTATAAGGGATTTAATCGGCATTTTCAGCAAGAACGAAATTCTCAAAGATGAATGGCGCGGTATGCTAAGCCGCGCAGCAGAGGCAGATATTTCAGACGGTGATATTGAAAATGCAATAGCTGCCAATGATGAGGCACTCACGACATTTTTAAGATATATGCTTTACAGGTATTATCTTAAGGCGGTAAATGACCTTGACGTTTATTCAAGGGCTCTGTTTATTATTACCTCCGCTTATCTTTGCTTGTATTTAAGCCTTTCAGACGGTAAAGCCTTCACTGAATGTGCACGTCTTTTTTCAAAGGAAACAGAGCACAATACAGATAATATTGACAGACTTACAGAATACTTCAGTAATTTTTAAGGGTGGTTAGCTTATGTCACGAATAATGGATATAATAGCGCAGTTTAGTAAGCCCTGCCCCTGCGGAAGAATCCACGAAACCTCCGTAGAGGACATAAGAATCGGTTCAGGAATTACAGCCGATACGGGCGCAATCCTTAAAGAAAACGGCTTTTCGCATAATCTGCTTCTTGTTGCGGACAAAAATACGTTAAAGGCAGCCGACGGCATACTTGACAGTCTTTGTGATTTTAACGTTCAGCTTAAAATTTATGACGATATCCGTGTAGCGGATATGCATCACGTCGAGGAGCTTGAAGAGCTTTTAAGATATAATGACGTTTCCGTGATTTCCGTTGGAACAGGCTCTGTAAACGACCCATGCCGACTTGCCTGCGCACGTCAGGATAAAAGGCTTTGCATTTTTGCAACCGCACCGTCAATGGACGGCTTCGCCTCCGATACCTCACCTATAGTAAAAAACGGCTTCAAGTCATCATATCAGGCAAGAAGTCCTCAGGTTATTATAGGCGATACAAAAATTCTTGCCGCAGCTCCGTCGTATCTCAAGTCCTCGGGCTTTGGTGATATGATGGCAAAATACGTGGGGCTTATTGACTGGAAAATCTCTGCTGAGCTTACCGGTGAGCATTACTGTGAAAGGGTAGCCGCACTTACCGCAAGGGCGGTTGATATTCTTCTTTCAATGGCTGACCGTGTTACTGTTAATGATGAAGAAACCGCAGGTGCAATCTTCGAAAGTCTTCTTATGACAGGTATCGCAATGAGCTTTCATAAAAGCTCGCGTCCTGCAAGCGGCAGTGAGCATATAATTGCCCATCTGATTGAATGTCTTCAGCTTCCTCAGGGGATTATTCCGAATTTCCACGGAGAGGACGTAGGCGTCTGTACGCTTGAAATGCTGAAATACTACGGTGAGCTTGCAAAAGAGGAAGCAGTAGCCGGTGTCAATGAAAGCGTTGACTGGGATGCGGTATTTGCCGTTTACGGAGATATGGCAGATGACGTCAGGGCTCTTAACTTTCCCGAAAATATCGTAGACAGTGTATGCCCTGAGGATATTTCCGGAAAATGGCATATTATACGTGATATCATCGGCTCGGTGCCCTCTTATGAGGTAGTAAGGGACGCTATGATAAAAGCAGGCTGCAAAATTACGGTAGCCGATATTGAAAAATCACAGGAGTATTTTGACCTCTGCGTCAAATATTCTCCCTATATGAGAAAGCGTCTTACTCTTTTAAGACTGCGCGATATGCTTAAGTTATAAGCTAAGGGACTTCAGTATTCTGAAGTCCCTTTTTGTTTTATTCTGCAAGTGTCTGCATATATTCCCAGGAAAGCCTTGTTGCCTTCTTTGCGTCGCCGTCAACCCAGTCAATATCCTGCTCGTACATAATGTACGGAATTTCAAGCTCGCAGCAGGCATCGTAGCATGCCTTGAGGTCTACCTTACCTTCACCGAGTGTACAGAATTTTCTTTCTCCGTCAACTATAACGTAGTCCTTAAAATGGCACACTGTAACTCGGCCCTTCATTTTCTTGAGATATTCCACAGGGTCAGCGCCTGCATAGTGAATCCAGGCAACGTCGGGAATAAAGTGGAAAAGCTCGGGGTCAGTATTTTCAATAAGGTAGTCAATCATTCTTTCGCCGTTGGAGAGTGCCTTGAATTCAAAATCGTGATTGTGATAATTGAAGGTCATTCCGTTGGCTCTGAGCTTCTTGCCGAAAACGTTGACCTTTGCAATAAATGCGTCAACGTTTTCCTTTGTTCCTCGGTGCTCGTCAGAAGCACCGCCAAGACCAAGTGCATAGCAGTCGATGATTTTATGCTCATCAATGAGCTTATCGGTATCGTTCACAAAGCGGTCAAAGGGCTTGTGTGTAACACATACGTTCATATTGTATCTGTTGAGAATTTCCTTTTGAATTTCAGCCTCAATGGGGCCAATTGCAGAAATCTGCACGTCCCTTACACCCATATCTGCAAGGTAGGAGAGAATGCCGTCAAAATCCTCTGCATTTTGACAGAAATCTCTTAACGTATAAAGCTGTATTCCGAGAACAGGCTTGCTCATATTTCAGTTCCTTTCTTGTTTTGATGATTCAATAATAAATCAACTCAAAAATAATATCAATAAGGAATTTCCTTTCTGTACGATTGACTAAAAAAGTCGGAATATATTGGTTGTTTTGCTGAATTTGAAAGGGTAGTTTGACTTTTAATATAAATAGTAGTAAAATTATTGTGACTAATTTTCAGGAGGAATAAAAATGAAAAAGCTAATGGCAATTTTAATGAGCATCGTTATGCTTTTCAGCCTTTGCGCAGTTGCATCTGCTGCTTCAGGTGATAATGACGTGCTTAAATTTGATGAAAACGGTGAATTCGTAATCTTCAATATCTGTGATATGCAGGACAAGTTCCCCATGCATGAAACAACAAAGGCATTTGTTACGGATATGCTTAAGATTTATAAGCCTGACCTTGTTGTTCTCGGCGGTGACAACACTGTTGCTTCCAAGGAAACAAAGGCAGATGCAGTTAAGGAAATCTGTGATATGTTCGTTGAAAACGAAACATATTTCACTCTTGTTTTCGGTAACCACGATGACGAGCAGGGTGTTTCCCGTGAAGAGCTTCTTGCTTTATATCAGCAGTTCGGCGGCAAGTACTGCCTTGCTTACGATGCAGTTGAAGAGCTTTCAGGTGTAGGCACACACAACCTTACCGTTAAGTCCTCAGACGGCTCAAAGGTTGCATATAACCTTTATATGTTCGATTCAAACACATACGTATCAGATGCAGACGGCAACCATCTCGGCTATGACTCAGTTCGTCCCGACCAGATTGAATGGTACAAGAACACAGCAGCTGAAATCAAGGCTGAAAACGGCGGCGAAACAGTTTATGCCATGTCCTTCCAGCACATCATCGTTCAGGATATCTATGATATGATGTTCTTTAAATCACCCGTTGCTCTCGGTGAGGCTACTCTCAATTTCTTCGGCAGAACCTATACATATTTCCCCTATGTTCACAACATCAAGGACGGCTTCCTTCTTGAAGCTCCCTGTCCCGGCTACTATAACTTCGGTCAGTTTGATGCCTTCGTTGAAACAGGCGACGTTGTTGCTACCTTCTCAGGTCACGACCACCTCAGCTCCTTCACAGTAGAAAAGGACGGCGTTGATATCGTAAATACTCCCGGCTGCTCATTTGAGTCATACGGCGATAACGCTACAAGAGGTATCAGAATGCTTACTATCAATGAGGCTGATACTTCTGTTTATACATCTGAAATGCTTACAGTTTCCGACTACGTTCTTGGTGACGGTGAATATCTTACACAGTTCGGCGATATCACAAAGCTCGACGCTATCTTAGGTGTGGCCTCCCGCACCTTTATGGAATTCTATATCGATATCGTTACAACTCTTTACAACGTTCTCGGCATCAGATAATTTGTAAATTATTTATTAACAGATCTTGTTTAATATTTACTTTTATATTAATGTGAGATAAAATAACTTGACAATTTTTAGGGGGTAAATTCTATGAAAACCGTATTTCTTACCGGCGGTACCGGTAATATGGGTTGGGCTGCATTCCAGGAGCTTTATAAGCTCGGCGATGTAAAGATTAATTTCCTTGCCCGTCCCAGCGACAAGAATAAAGAGCTTCTTATGCCCTATATGGGTAAAAAGAACGTTGAAATTATCTGGGGTGACTTCCTTGAGTACGATTCAATCCTCAAGGGTATCACAGGCGCTGACTACGTTCTTCATATCGGCGGTATGGTTTCTCCTGCTGCTGACTACAAGCCCTACACAACAAGAAAGGTTAACGTAGGCGCTGCTGAAAATATCTGTAAGGCAGTTCTTGCACAGCCCAACGCAGACGATATCAAGGTTTGCTACATTGGTTCAGTTGCTGAAACAGGCGACAGAAACACTCCCATCCATTGGGGCAGATGCGGTGACCCCATCAAGGTTTCCGTTTATGACCACTATGCAATTTCAAAGGTTATGGCTGAAAGAGTTTTCGTTGAAAGCGGCATCAAGCATTGGGTTGTAATGCGTCAGTCCGGTATCCTTTATCCTGCAATTCTCCATAATATGGAGCCCATTATGTATCACGTTCCTCTTAACGGTATGCTTGAATGGTGTACAGTTGAAGACTCAGGTCGTCTTATGAGAAACTTCGTTACTGAGGACCTTCCCGAAGAGTTCTACAGAAACTTCTACAACATCGGCTCCGGTGAGCAGTACAGACTTACAAACTATGAGTTTGAGGAGCTTCTTCTCGGCTGCATCGGCCTTGGCTCACCCAAGACTCTGTTTGATCCCAACTGGTTCACAACAAAGAATTTCCACGGTCAGTATTATGCAGACGGTGACCTTCTTGAAGAATATCTCCACTTCCGTGCAAATATGCCTGTTAAGGATTATTTCGATCATATGGCAAATCAGGTTGAATTCTATTTCAGAATTCCCAAGTATATCCCCACCAAGAAGCTCCTCGGTGTTTGCGCTAAGCCCTTCATGAAGAAGATTGCAATGACTGAAAGATGGGGTACTCTTGACTGGATAAAGACAAAGGATCCCGTAAGACTTTCCGCTTACTACGGCTCATATGAGGATTACCTCAAGATTCCCGCATCCTGGGATGAATTCAAGCTTGAAAGCCCCGACAAGAGAAACGAAGCTGCTGACGAGTACAAGCTTGATCACGGTTATGATGAATCCAAGCCCAAGTCAGAGCTTGACTTAGGCGATATGAAGCAGGCTGCCGAGTTCCGCGGAGGCGAATGCTTAAGCGATACAATGACAAAGGGTGACCTTGTTACAAAGCTTACATGGAAGTGCGGCTGCTGCGGACACGAATTTGAAGCAAGCCCCAATCTTATCCTTCTCGGCGGTCATTGGTGCCCCGAATGCTTCCTTCCCGAAAAGAAGTGGAACTACGATGAAATCGCAAAGACAAATCCCTTCTTTGCTCAGGTATGGTACACCAACCACTCTAAGGATGAAAACAACGTTTACGATTTTGATGAAATCTTTGACGGTTGGGAAAAGAAGAAATAAAATATATAATTTTTCCGCTGTTCCTCGGAGCAGCGGTTTTTTCTGTTGCATTTTCAGTTATTTTGTCTTAAAATAATTCCGTTAATCAAACAATGAAGGTACGGA
>JAZTWN010000042.1:0-23714 GCA_045635905.1 Acutalibacteraceae bacterium | reverse complement strand
TTTTTTTGCAGTGTGCATTGCACATAGGGAACCCCCGGCGAGGGTTCCCTATAACCCTCCTGCGCTTTGTGAGTGTAAGGAGATTTCGCTGTCTGCGGACAGCGATTCAAGGGACTTTGTCCCTTGAAAAACCCTATGACCTTTCGGGAAAGGTCAACGAAAGCTTTTTTCCGGCACTGCCGTGCCGATTGCTTCAAGCAAGCTTACATAAAAACACCGCTGTCCGTGGGGATAGCGGTGAATTTTTTTGATTACTTATTTGTAGTTTCTGATGAAGTGCTTATAGAAGCGTACGCCCTCGGGTACGGTGGCGGAGTCGAGGTTTTCATTGGGAAGGTGCACGGCGCCGACCTGCTCGTTTGTTACCTTAAAGGGGGCAAAGCGGAGAATACAGGGGCAGATATCTCTGAAATTTCTTACGTCCGTGCCGCCCGAAGGGAGGGTATAGGGAACAACGGGGCAGTCGGGGAAGATTTCCTCAATGCACCTTTTGGTGTATTTATATGCATCCACCGTAATGTCTGCAGGTGCGTTGAAGCAGCTCATTTCTCCCTTTTCCACAGTAACTCCGTATTCCTTTGCAAGCTCTGTAAAGGCTTCAATATCCTTTTCAAAGTCCTCCATTGAAAGGGGCTGGAAATATGCGGTTGCGGTGCATTTTCTTTCAACGCTGCTGCCCTCGATTTTTGTGAAATTACAGGTAGTGCCTAAAAGTCCTGCGGCAAGGGGATTTACCTTGGTCATAATCTTTTTGATTACGCCGCCGAAAAGACTCATATTTGAGAAAACGGTCTTAAGGGGGAAGCCTGCGTGGGGAGCAATTGCCTCAAACATATCCGCAACCTGCTTATTAAGTCTTCTTATGAACAAATCGTCCTTTGCGTCAACTGCGCTTATGAATGCGGTCATACGCTCAACGGGATTCTTGCTTCTTGCCTTAAGAAGGCTCTGAAATGCGTTTTCGTTGCTTGTGGTGCAGGTATACGTAAAGCGTCCCTTTTCGTGCACGCCCACCATAGAGCATTTGCCCTTTACGATTCCTGCTACGGGGGGCTCGGTGATTGCGCCGCCCTCGTCGAGAGCAATTTCAAATTCGATGCCCTGCTCTTTAAAATATTTTACTGCCTCGGGAATGCCGTCACCGAAGATTTCCTCGTTATGGGATGAGCCGAGATACAGATTACATTCGGGCACGAAGCCCTCCTCTAAAAGCTCCTCGGTTGCCTGAAAAAAGGCAAAAACTGCCGCCTTGGTGTCAAATACACCTCTGCCCCAGAGCTTGCCCTCGTGCTCCTCAAGTGCAAAGGGGGGATGCTTCCAGTCGCCTGTAGCGGCAACCACGTCGTGGTGTGACATTACCATTATATTTCTTGAGGTATCCTTACCCGGTATTTTATAAATCCAGCAGTCCTCGGAGAAATACATAATTTCTGCTTTTTCGTGGGTAAGGGGGAAAAGCTCCTTCATAACCTCACGGAGCTTCATAAATTCGTCGGGGGTGAAGCTGTCCTTTACGGAAATTGTTTCACATTCCACTATTTTACGAAGTCGGGGGATGTAGTATTCCTTATTGAATTTTTCCATATTATTCACCCTTCTTGTCCTTTCTTATAACAGAGAGGACCTCTTTTTCATTATATATAAAGAAGATAATAACTGAAATTATTGTGAATACGCCGCCTACTACTGCGGTGAGCAGAAGTCCGGCTTTGCCTACGCTCTTGCCTGTTACAGCGCCTACGGCTACAAGTGAGGGAACAATCATAGTGGCTATTGACGTGCCCATTTTTGTTACGAAGCTCTTTGCTGCCGAGAAGGTGCCCTCCTGATTTACGCCTGTTGTAACGGTATCGTACTGAATTACGTCCGCCATCATTGAGCCGGGAAGGATATTGAGCACGGCAAAGGGAAGGGATACGAAAAGTGCGTAGATTATAGCAATAAGCATCTTGTTGTCGGTGGGGAAGAGGTCAACGAAGCAGATTGTGAACTGTGCTATTGTGAACACTATGCAGCCCACGATAAGGGGAATTCTTTTGCCCTTTGCCTTTGACCACTTGTTTATGAAGGGATAAAGCACAAGTGAGCCTACAATTGAGGTTGCCATAATGATTATGGAGTTTTCCTCGGGTATGCCCATAAGCTCGGTGATGTAGTACATAATACAAGCCTGGAAGAAGCTCATACCTGTGCCCTCGAAGAGCTGACCTGCGGTTACGATGCGGAAATGCTTGTTCTGGAATGCGTGCTTAAGTGACTGCATAAGGGGAGTGGTGGGGCGCACGGAGTTTACGTAGTCCTTTTCCTTTATGGAATATGCGGGGATTAAAAGGAGAATCACTCCGATTACCGTGAACACAAGGAAGGTAAGGCGCCATGCCATTACGGGCTCGAGGGAGAATGCCTTCTTCATAAGTGCCACTATTGCGGTGGTTGCGTAGCCAAGCATACTGCCCACAACAAAGAAAAGTGAGTTCCAGGTGTATGCGTCTACTCGTCTGTGCTCGTTTGTTATCATTTCGGGCAGCAGCGCGTGGTGGGGAATCATATAAAGGGTATAGAAGATATAATATGCCCAGATGAAAAATGCCAGCCAGATATTGTTGAACATAAGATTTTCGGAGGGGGACCAGAAAATAAGCAGGGATGAAATTGCAAAGGGGATTGCAGAATATTTCATAAAGGGAATTCTTCTGCCGTTTTTGTTTTTGCACTTGTCGCTGAGCCCTGCGATAATGGGATCGGAAAGTGCGTCGATTACGTGACCGACTGCCTTTATAAGACCGATTACGGTTAAAATTCCGAAAACCACGTAGCCCTGTGTGATGAGGGTGGGAAGCCCTGAGCTTTCGGTGGGCTGATAGAAATAGATAAGGTAGTTGTTGAGCATTGTGGTAAAAAGACCTACTGCAAACTGAGGCAGACAGAACTTTATTACCGTTGAACGTGTTACTTCTTTCATAATTAAACCTCCAAAGTATTACCCGATAATTATATACTCCGTGGGCGGTTAAGTCAAACGTAAATAACAAATTAACAAAAAAAGCTCCCTGCAAAGCAAGGAGCCGTTTTTTATGTGTTTCAGCCTACAAGTGAGAAATCGGGGTTGAAGATATAGCAGGTGTTTTCAGAGATATCCATGCTCTGTGTCATTGTGATTGCAAGGGGGATTTCTACAGAGAAGGTGTTTCTGAAGGTGTGAAGGTATCTTGCGGCTACGGGAGCGAGGGTTTCGGCATCCACGTAGTATTCAACGGTAAGACGGGAGGTGATACTGCCTGTTGTGGAAATATCAATATCGTATTCCTTGAACATCGCAGATTCCTTTTCGATTTCGGTGATAAGTCTGCTTCTTGTTGCCTCGAGATTCTTGTTGTAGTCCTTATAATAGATTTTATCGTATGCGGAGGTGCCTGTTACCTCTTTTGTGATATCGATGCTTTCATCGGGGAGCACAATTGTGATTTTATAAAGCTCGGGGTAGCTTGCGGACTTTAATGCAGAAAGCTTGTAGGTGGTGCTTCCTGAGGTGATTGTGTCGGGAAGAGCTGATGTGAAGCCGATACCGCTTACTTTTTCAAGAGTAACGCTCTTTACGTCACTGTCGGAAAGGTCACTTACAAACCTTTCGTGTTCAGTGGGGAAATTATCGCTTGTAAGGTAGCGCTTTTCTGTAATCACGTCATAGCTTTTTTCGGTTTTTGCAGGCTCTATTGAGTCCTTCATCATAAATGCAAGAGGACCTGAAAGCTCTGTTTTGTCGGTAAAGTCAACGTATTCTGCTATTTCTGTGAAGCGGACTGCGCCGCCTTCTGAGGTTTTGAGCACGTTTACTATTGAATTGAAGGAGGGGAGTGAGGCATCGCAGCCTTCATAAGCACACTTTGTTTCACCTGTCATACTGATTGTGGTGAAGGAGTGATTTTCGGGATGCTTTTCCTTGGGCTCTTCTTCAATTTCACCGAGGTCTTCAAGACCAACTGAGGCGCGAAGCACAAGTCTTGCGTCGGCAGCAGTTATAGAGCTGTCTGCGTCGGCATCTGCAAGCTTGTTCTGCGCTTCAGAAAAGCTTTCAAGGCCAACGGAAGCACGAAGCACAAGACGTGCGTCGGAGGCGGTAACTGTGCCGTCACCGTCTATATCACCCGTTAAGAGTGCCGAAGCACTCATAACGAGAGAGGAAAGACAGATTACTGCTGCAAGGATAATACTTAAAACTGAATGCTTTTTCATTTGCCTGTTATCCTTTCATCAGAAATTTTCTATGGTCTTTTCGAATACGAATACGCTTGTGTTGTGGGTCTTGATAACGGGGCGCATATTACCCTTGATTGTAAGACCGATTTTGAAGGACATGCTTACGCTGCTGTCGATTGTATCGTAGATATCATAGATTGCCATAATGGGCTCGTAGGTTGACTCGAGGAAATAGAAGGTTACAACTGCGTCGGTGTCGATGGATTCAACCGTCATATTCATTGTCATTTCGTAGCCGTCTTCCTTCTGACTTTCTGTCATAAAGTACTTGCCGTTTTTAAGTGTGTAGCCGTTTACCTGAGCTCTGATGTCGAAATCGTAAATCTTCTGAAGAGCGGTCATCTCAACGTTGTTGTTTACAATTGTGTAGAGATTTTCGTTCTTTACGTTAAGTGTAACCTTGATTACGTTTTCCTTGATGTTAAGAGCTTTATATCTGTTGAAATGCTCGTAGCCGGTTGAGCTTTCTGCATAGGTGGGATTGAAATCCTTGAGAAGGCTTGCACCGCTAAGACCTGTAAGTCTTTCAACGGTAATGGCGTTCTTGGTGTCAAGGTCGGCAAGGGTGAGAAGTGAGAATGCAGCTTCGGAAACGGGAACTCTCTTTACCTGAACTGTTCTTACGGGTGAATAATCATCCTCGGACTTGCCCATTTCTTCTTTATACATATCCTCAATCATTGAGGTATATAAACCGAAGTCGAAGGTCTTGTAGGTTGAATCTGTGTAGGATTTTGTGAAATATCTTGCAATATTAAGACCGTTGTATCTCTTGAAGGTTGAGGTTACGAGGTTGAATGCCTCAAGCTTTGCTGCGTTAGTTGTATTAACCGATTCACCGCAACGGTAGCAGTA
Organism: Acutalibacteraceae bacterium; assembly: GCA_045635905.1. GTDB lineage: Bacteria > Bacillota > Clostridia > Oscillospirales > Acutalibacteraceae > RUG806. The sequence goes on along the minus strand of JAZTWN010000042.1, from coordinate 18,602 downwards.
GAAGGCGTGAGCGTCGGTGTTCTTTGCCCAGGTTGATTTGATTTCGGTATCGTGACCGAATGCCTGTTCAAGGATATCGCCGCAGGTTATGCAGGTAACACTGTTTGTGCAGGTGCGGACTGAGCCGTCGCTTACGTGACCTGTTGCAGGGATTGTGATTACCTTGCCGTCAAGGGATTCACCGCATACGGTACAGCTGTCGGTATATACCATCTTGCCGTCCTCTTCGCAGGTTGCGTAGTGGGATTCTTCCATATTGATGGGCGCCTTGTGACCGTGTGCAGGCTCGGTGATTTCTATAATTGAGTAGTTACAGTGGATACAGTCCATTTCAACCGTTGCGTTTGTGGTACAGGAAACTGCAACGTTGAATTCGGATTCCTCGTCCTTCTCAAGGCGGTGTGTTTCGATTTCGTAAAGAGTCTTTCCGCAGGTCTTACATTTGTAAAGCTCCTTACAGGGAGTAGTGCCGTTACCTGCAACGAATACGGGGTTGTCCTCGTCTGCCTTGCAGGCTGCAAGGGGAAGCACGATTACGTCCTCGCGCTTACATCTTGAGCACTTTACCTTCTGTTCGCCTGTAGCCTTACAGGTGGGATTCTTCTGAGAAACACGCTTGTCGTCGTGACCGAGAGCGTCGGTGTAGTCGTACTTTTCTGTTGCGGTACATACGCTACAGGTCTTGTAGGTGTAGCCCTGCTCCTCGCAGGTGGGGGCAACTGTTTCGGGAGTGCCGAAGGTATGTCCCTTTGCAGCGCCTGTTGCCTTATATGAAGACTGGTCTACGTAGTCGCAGCTTTTACACTTTTCAACTGTGTAGCCCTCTGAGATACAGTCGGGGTCAACGGACTCTGTTTTCATTGAGTGGCCGGTTGCCTTGATTTCCTCTGTGTAGGTGTGGCTTGCATCGTTTTTACAGGTGTAGGTTCTGACACCCTTTTCGGTGCAGCTTGCGGGAGTTGTGATTGCAGAGGTATAGGAGTGCCCCTTCTTTGCGATTGCTTCTGTGTAGGTATCACCGCAGGAGCAGGTATAGGTTCTTGTGCCTGCCTTGGTGCAGGTAGCAGCCTTAGTCACCTTTGAGGTGTAGGTGTGCTTTTTAGCAGCGGTTTCGTTTGCCTTGTAGGTGTCACCGCAGGAGCAGGTGTAGGTTGTATAGCCCTTTTCGGTGCAGGTGGGAGCTGTTACAACAGCTGTGTAGCTGTGACCCTTAGCTGCAACGTCCTGCTGAGGGGTGATAACTGCGTTACAAACGCTGCAATGCGAGCCCTCTGTTTTGCCCTTTTCGGTGCAGGTGGGGGCTATTGCATTGTCCTTTACTGCAGTATGACCTGTTTTTGCGATCGCCTCAGTATAGGCGTCACCGCAGGAGCAGGTATATGTCATTACGCCTTCGTTTATACAGGTAGCGGCAGTTGTGACTGCGCCTGTGTATTCGTGTGAATGGAGAGTTTCAAGACCGACAGATGCGCGGAGAACAAGTCTTGCGTCTGCAGCAGAAATTGTACCGTCGCGGTCTGCGTCTGCGGCAGCTATCTGCTCGGCTGATAAGGTTTCAAGACCTACAGATGCACGAAGAACAAGTCTTGCGTCTGCGGCGGAAACGCCGTCGTCGCCGTCGATGTCACCTGCAATAAGTGCTGATGCAAGTCCCATAGGGATAACACTGAGAAGCATCACGATGCAGAGAATGACGGAAAGGATTCTTTTTTTCATATGAGTACCTCCGTTGCTCCGATAAAACGGAACAAATTTTTAGGGACAAGCCCACTTATGAACAATTATATAACAAAAATAAATATATAGCAATAAGTAAAGCCCAAAATAAGCAACAAAAAACGCAGGAAGTTTTTGACATAGCAGGGAATAGGGAATAGGCATCAGGCATTAGTGAATGCTATGGCACATCCCTGCCTCGCAGAAAATCCTCCGACCTCCGACGCAGGCGATGTGCCTGATACCTGATGTCGCAGACAAAAAAATGCTCCCCGTTTCCGAGGAGCAGAAAATGTATCTGATATTCTGTTGTCTGAGGTCTACGCCCTGACGTCTACGCATCTGTCTGCGAGGATTTCCAGGGCGGATGAATCGTGGGTTATGAGGATTGCGGTTTTGCCCTTGATTTCTTCCTTTATAAGCTCTGCCACGGTGCTCATTGTGTCACCGTCAAGCTCGCGAAGAGGCTCGTCGAGGTAGTAAAGCTCACCGCCGTATGCCAGCGCACGGGCAATTGCAAGCCTTCTTTTCATACCGCCGCTGAGCTTTCCCGCCCTTTTGTCACGGTCAGCTGAAAGACCGCAGCGGTCGAGGAAATATTCAGCCCTTTTTTTGTCGGGGGCAACGCAGAGAATATTTTCAAGGGCGCTTTTATTCTCAAGAAGACGGTTTTCCTGAAAAACGTAGCTTGCCCTTACGCTTTTATTGAATATGATTTCACCGCTGTCGGGCTGCTCGAGTCCTGCGATTATGCGCATAAGGGTGGTTTTGCCTGCGCCCGATTCACCTGTGAGGGCAACGCATTCACCCTCGTTTACGGTGAAGGAAACGTCCTTGAGCACCGTTTTCCCGTCAAAGGCTTTTGAGATGCTTTTTATCTGTATCATATTACCGCCTCCTTTGTTACGGAATTCGGAATTAAGAATTATGAATTGTGAGGTCTGATGCCTATTGCTTTAATCGAAAGAAGCCTGCCGATAATTTTTTCGAGAATTACGCTTAAGATTATGACTGTTATTGTCCAGGCAAAAAGAGAGGGAGTTTCAAGGTAAACCTTTGCATCGGATATGCCTGCGCCGATGGTGTTTTTAGGACTGCAGATAACCTCAGCGGCAATACCTGCCTTCCAGGCAAGTCCCATAGTGGTTGTGGCAGCCGCGGAGAAATAGGGGAGAGCTGCAGGGACGTAGATATGGCTTATCTTCTTTTTTCGGCTCATATTGAAAAAGCCTGCCATTTCAAGAAGCCTTTTGTCGGGAGAGGAAAGCCCCTCTGCCACGTTTGCCCATATTACGGGTGCGGTTATAAGTGCGCAGGTGAAAACGGGCACTGCCCTTGAGCTCATAAGCACCAGTGCCAGCACGATAAAGGATGCCACGGGGGTTGACTTTACAATATGAAGCATCGGCTGAAAAAATGCCCTGAGAATACTGCTTAAGTGAGTGAGAGTGCCAAGCAGCGTGCCTGCGAAAATGCCTGTAGCCCAGCCCGAAAGCACTTTTGTAAGGGAGCCGAGGCACGAAAGGTAGAATTCCCTTTGCACTAAAAGCTCAGAGAATGCGCCGACTACTGCAGAGGGGGAGGGAATAAGAAGCTCCATACCCACAATTTCGCTTGCAACGTACCATATACCTATCCACGCCGCAAGGGCAACAGGAGTTTTTAAGCGTCCTGTTACCCTGAGGGTTGAATTTTTCTTGTTTTTTGCCATTACTGTACTGTGCAGTAGAAGTCTGCACCGGGAAGCACACCGCCTGTTGACTGGGGATTTGTGGAGTGAAGCACTGTAAGATATGCTTCAACGCTTGTCTTCATTTCTTCGCCTGTCATTACGGTGATGTTGCAGTTGGGAATAGCCTGAGTGGCGATTGCCGCCTTTGCGATGTCAAACCTTTCGATGATTGTGCCTGCTGCTGCGGGGTCAGCGTTTACTGCATTTACGGAAGCCTCGTAGTCGGCAAGGAATGCCTTTACTGCTTCGGGATTTTTCTGTGCAAATTCAGCTCTTACTGCGATACAGCCCATTGTAAGCTCTGTGCCGCCCAGTGCCTTCCATTCCTTTGTAAGGTCTACGGCTACCTTGAAGGAGTCATCCTGTGTCTTCATCTGTGTTACGAAGGGCTCGGGAAGAAGAATTACCTCATAGCCGCCTGACTTTGCCTTTGAGATAACCTCTGCGTGCTCGGAGGCATATTCAACGAATACGTCGGTATCAAGGGTAAGCTCATTTTCAGCGAGAAGGTAGTTGAGCACGAATTCTGTTGTTGTGCCCTGACCTGCGGAAAGGATTGTTTTGCCCTTAAGGTCAGCAATTGAGGTGATTGTGTCGTCGTTGCTCATAAGATAGATAACGCCAAGGGTGTTTACTGCAAGAAGCTGCACACCGCCCTCGGTTTTCTTATTAAGAACTGCGGCAACGTTTGTGGGAAGAGCTGCTATGTCAAGCTCACCGTTGATAAGACCTGACTGAAGCACGTCGGGTGCACCTGCAAGGGTAAGGTTATAGTCTGCGTTTGCAGTGCCGAGCTCGTCATTTTCTAAAAGAACTGCGGCGCCCATACCTGTGGGGCCCTTGAGAAGACCGATATTGATTTCAGCCTTTACTGCGGCTGTGGTTTCTTCGGGAGCGGTGGTTTCCTCTGTGGTGGTGCCGCAGGAGGTGAACACGAGGGTGAGGCAGAGAATAGCTGCAACTACTGATAATACTTTTTTCATTTTTTTACGTCCTTTCGGTTATTGTTATCATCTTTCCGTTTTTTGTGAGAAAGCCCTCCTCGGAAAGCTCGTCGAAGGCTCTGTAAAGAGAGGTTCTTCCGACTGACAGTGAGGATGCAAGCTTCTGCACGGGAACGGGCAGTGAGAAGGTGCTGCTTTTCAGCCTTGCCGACGTGTCAAGAAGGTAGGCACGGAGCGCTTCCTTTACGTCGGGTGCTGAGATGCTTTCAATTTTTTCATTGAGGAAGCAGATTTTTCTGCTTAAAAGGGACAGATATTTTTCTAAAATTTCGGGGTAGCGTGAAAAAAGGGACATAAGCTGAGGCTTTTCTATAAAGAGAATACGCATATTTTCCTTTGCCGTGACAGTGGTGGGAAACGAGGTGCTTTCTCCGAAAAGACAGGACATTCCTGCCATTTTTCCGCGGGAAAGACTGCTCATATAAAGCGTCCCCTTGCCCGTAGCCTTCGACACCTCGGCAGTGCCTTTTAAAATCACCGCAAGGGATTTCGGCGCGTTTTCGGGACAGAAGATTTTTTCACCCCTTGAAAAGCTCCTTATAAGGTATTGCCCTGAGCCTAAAAGCTCCTCGTAAAGACTGTCGGGGCAGTTTTCAAGCAGGAGGCATGCCTTCAGCGCCTCTACGTCGTTTTTTTTCATACGTCACCGCCTTTTGGTTAAAAAATTTGCAAAAAGTGTTCCTTTTGGAACATTATAGCAGTAAAAATTGAAAATGTCAACACCCGTGGGAGCAGTCGGGGGATAAGGCATAAATTTGCAGTACGGGGAATTTATAGTATTTGTAAAAAGTTCTTGCCTTATAAAAGAAAATAATGTATAATCTATACATAAAATGCCCTTTTGCACAGAAAACGGAGGTAATCCAATGAAAAACAAAACCGTTAAAAGAATAATCAGTATGCTTTTATGTGCACTTATTGCTCTTTCAACACCCCTTGGTGTTATGGCAGTTGAGCTTAACAGCGCACCCGTGATTTACGTAGGTGAAACTGCTGACAACGCTCTTTATTTCAATCCCAACAAGAGTGATTCATCCGTAGCCTTTGATATGGGCTCAACCGATTTCACAGGCGATATGACAAATATTGTGGCAGGTCTTCTGCTTGCTTCCATTGAAGGTGTTGACGCAGGTAAGTCCTCCGTTATCACCGGCATTACGGGAATGATGGAAAACATTTTATGTAATGAGGACGGCACATCCAAGCAGAACGTAGGTCCCTGGGAATACACCAAGCCTGTTTCCGCTTATAAAAACGACGTTATCTACACTGAAAATATTCAGTCCCTTGCAAAGGCTGCCGCAGGCTACGTAAGTGAGGATGAGATTTTCTTCTTCTCCTACGACTGGCGTCTTGACCCCACTGCTGCTGCAGACGACCTCAAGGAATTCATTGAGCACGTTGAAAGCGTTACAGGCAAGAAAAAGGTTGCTCTTCTTGCAACAGGCAACGGCGGTATCGTTGTGAATTCATATCTTTGCGAGTATGAGGCACACGCAGCCGACAACGTTTCCTCCGCAGTTTTCTATAACTGCTCACTTCTCGGCAACTCCGTTATAGGCGATTTTATGAGGGGCAGAATCGCAAGAACAAATCAGGACAACGACAACATTTTTGATACAGTAAAGGAAATTGACGGTACAACACGAGGCGATGCATTCTTCGCATATCTTTCCGAGGACTCAACAGGTCTTATTGACAGTGTGTTCACCAACCTTTTAGGCGACGACAGTATTACCTCACTTTTCGGTAAGGTTTTCACCCTTTTCGTGCAGATGATTCTTGAAAGTCAGGACGTGCACAAGACACTCGGTCAGTCCTACAACAACCTTGCACTCGGAACAGACGATGAAATTTACGACAACTATCTTCGCGGCTACTTAAGAAATATGCCCGGCCTCTGGGCTATGGTGCCTCAGAAGGACTTTGTTGAGGCAATTGAATTTATGTTCGAGGGCGATTTCATAAATACTGAGCTTTCTTCTCAGATTTATGCCTACAGAGAGGTGCAGTCAAAGACCTCACAGACACTTTCCGTTGCAAAGAATAACGGCATCAACGTATGCGTTGTTTCAAACTACGGCTATCAGCTTCTTCCTGCTACCGTAAGCCTTTTCGATATGTCCGACTCCTTTGAGTCCGTTAAGTATTCATCCGCAGGCGCAGTTACAACCGACAACGCTACAGAAGCAGGACACCTTATAAGCTGTCTTAATTCCAACCACAATCACACCTCACCTGAGGGTGATATCAATGCCGCCTACTGCGTGCTTCCCGAAAACACCTGGTTCATCAAGGGCGTTACCCACGCGGATATGTCAACTGAGCCCGTTGCAACATTCCTTGTATGGCTTCTCTTCGGCTTCAACCAGAGAAACATCAGAGAAAACGCAAGCTACACTCAGTATATGGAATATTCGGCATATTCCAAGAAGCTTGTTTCCAACACCGTTGCAGGTGAGGAAAACGCAGGTGCACAATACGGTGACGTTGATTACGACGGCGACGTAGACGCAGCAGACGCAAGAACAGTGCTTCGTATTTCCGTAGGCCTTGAAGCTGCAAGCAAGGAAACAATGCTTATTGCCGACGTTGACGGCACAGGTGCAGTTGAAGCTGCCGATGCAAGATTCGTTTTAAGATATGCGGTTGGTCTTGAAAAGGCATTCCCCGCAGAATAAGAAATAAAGCTCACTCCCCCGAATCGGAAGATCCGGGGGATTTTTTTGTTATATGGATTAGGAAAAGGCGCGGCACATCCCTGCCTCACAGAAAATCCTCCGACCTCCGACGCAGGCGATGTGCCTGATGCCGCAGACAAAAAAATGCTCCCCGTTTCCGAGGAGCAGAAAATGTATTTTCTATTCTGATGCCTGATGCCTTATTCAGTAAACAGGTGTGCCTCTACTGCGGCGCACAGGGCGTGATACACGGGGAGGGTAAGCTCCTGCACCTCGTAGGTTTCGGTGGTGGGAAGCTTTACTGTTACGTCCGAAAGGGCTGAAAGCTTACTTTCCTTTGCACCTGTTATTGCAACGGTTCTGATGCCTGCTGCCCTTGCCGCCTTAACTGCGTTTACTATGTTAAGAGAATTGCCCGAGGTTGAAAGTGCGATAAGCACGTCGTGCTCGCTTTTTGCGTAGGCGTAAACCTGCTGAGCGTATATGAGTGAGGGGTCGATATCGTTTGCGAATGCTGAAATAACACCCGACTGGCTTACAAGGGAGATGCAGCGGATGCCCTTCTGAAGCTTTATTGCAATATCCTCACCGCCCTCGATGTCCTCGAAGCGTGCCTTTTCCTCTGCGGGGAGGGGTCTTTTAAGAAGAAAGCCCTTCATAAGCTCACCTGTGATGTGCTCACTGTCGGCAGCAGAGCCGCCGTTGCCGCAGCAATACACGAAGGCATTTTCCTCGGCACATTTTTCAATAAGCGCGTAAGCCCTTGCTATTGCCTCGCGGTTTTCTGTAAGTCGGGGGTAGTCGGAATATAATTTACTGAAAATCATTTCGGGTGTGTTCATTTTTCTTCCTCCTTAAAATGCAAGGCCTAATGCGGCGAAGTCACCGATGCTGTCGCCGAGAGCCGCGGGTAAAATTCTGCAGACCTCGTGTGACCAGCAGAGGGCTTCCTTTTTTATTATATCATTAATAACGTCGTCAAACAATTCCCTTGAGCGTGAATATACGCTGCCTATAACGATTGCCTCGGGGTTTAATATATCAATTAAAATTGAAAGGCCCATACCGAGCTTTTTTGCGCAGGCGGCATAGATTTCCTTTGCAAGTGCGTCACCGCTTTTTGCGGCAATTGCTATGGCTTTAGCGGATATTTCCTCTTCACCGAAAAGGCTGCTTTGCCTGCCCTCATTTTTTGCTTCTTCCATAAGAATTGCACCCAGTCGGGCAATACCTCCGCCCGAGCAGAAGCCCTCGAAGGAGCCGCGCTTTCCGTAGCCGACGGGGCCGTCCTCGGCAAGGCGGATGTGACCTACCTCACCTGCCATATCGCTTGTGCCCGGATAGAGTCTGCCGTCAAGAATAAGTCCTGCGCCCATGCCTGTGCCGAAGGTGAGGAAAATCATATTCTGTGTGCCGCGACCCGAGCCGAATTTCCATTCAGCCACCGCGCAGGCATTTGCGTCATTCTGTAAATTGGGGCGGATGCCGAAATGCTTTTCGAAAATATCGCATATAGGCACGTTGTCCCAGTCGGGAAGATTGGGCGGACAGTTTATTGTTCCCAGACGGCTGTTAAGAGGTCCTCCGCAGCTTATTCCTATGCCCTTAAGCTGATTTTTCGGGTCCTTTATGCCGTTTCTTTCAAGAAGCGTGCCGGCGGTGTCGAGCATTTCACCGATAATCTTCTTATAGCCTCGGGAAACGTTGGTGGGGAATGCAATTTTGTCGATTATAAGGTCTTGGGGATTTTCGGGCATTTCACCCTTTCCCAGTATTACGGCACATTTTGTACCGCCAATGTCAAAGCCTAAAGAGAACATAAAACACATCCTTTCATTTAGCGGGGAAAGCTGCGCACAAATCACCGTCTTTGACGCACATTTAATTATAAAGGGAAAACTGCCGCAGCTAAGCTAACTGATATTGTAACATTTCTGCCACACCTGTAATTTCCGGTCGTGCTTTGTCCTCGGCGGTTCGGAATACCCCCGTCTGCACACGCTTTTCTGCGGAAAATCGGCACATACGGGCAAAATATGAGCATTTTCCGTCAAAGGGAGAATAGAGCGTAAGCGGAACAAGACACGAAGTGGCTTCCGAAACATTTGCCGTAAGGCAAATATATCACTGATGCGAAGCATCAATATCACTGCCCACAGGGCAATATCACTCATAGCGCAGCTATGAATATCACTATCATAATATAGCAGTCTTTGACTGCTATATTATGATTTAAGTGGTAGTATTCCGCCGACGTCGGTTATTCTGCCTGTTGTAAGCTCAAGCACGGAAACTGAGTGCTTGCGGCAGAAGCTTTTAATTTTTTCTCCGTCACGGTGGGTTGAAAGGCTTCCCGTGACCGCAAGGGTAGAGCGGTCAATTTTTCCTGCCGAGCCTCCGAGGAAGCCGTAGTGCTCATCGGACAGGTATATGTCCCCCTTTGAGATTAAAAGGGTGTCGGTATCGGTGCTTTCAAGGGCAAGTGCAATTGCTCTGTCCTCGGTGATAATTGCCTTTTCCGTTATGAAGCACACCGAGCATTTAGAGTAGCCCTGCTTTACCGCTATGCCGTTTTTAACTGTGGCTTCAAGCTCTGCAATAAGGGCAGGGTCGGCGGTTTTCGGGTTATAAATAAAGTATTTTTCACTTACTGCCACGTTGAGCCGTACGTCCTCGGGATAGCAGCTTCCCAAGGATGCGCAGTATGATACCCGAAAGCCCTCGTTTTCAAAGGGTCTGCCGTCCTGCGAGGGGTCGAGAAATATTGAGCTTTCCCCCGTATGGCACAAAAGCATATCCTGATGGCGGGCAGTTTCGGGAGGAAGACTGCCGTTTTCAAGGGACAGGGTGCGTATATTAAGCTTGTGCAGAGCCGCAATTATTTCGGGGTAATTGCCCACTGCGGCAAGGCTTATTCTGTTGTCGGGGAGATTTGGTATTTTAACAAAGCTCATTATGAATTTATGAATTTCTTCCAGGGCTTAACTGCAATAAAGCAGCAGGCGGTGCCGAATACTGCAACTGCCACCCAGGCAACAAGCACGGTGCTCCAGCCGAAGCGGTCACTTACTGCACCGAAGCCGTAGGTTGCCGCCGCAGAGCCCACGTAGGTGAGTGAATTTATAATACCCGACATGGTGGATACTGCGTTATATTTTTCAAAGCGTGCAGGCACTATGCAGATAAGGAAATAGTTTACGCCGTGCATAAGTCCTGTGATAAGGGATGCTAAAAGCAGGGTCACGTACTGATTCTGCTTGTATACGAAAAGCAGGAGTGCGCAGCCTGCAAGACCCATAGCGAAGGTGATTGCGCCTGCCTTTACCTCGTCCTTTACAAATTTTCCGTTGATAACGCCTACAAGCTTCAGGCTGATTACACCGAAAACCGGGATGAGCACGGACTTTAAGATTGCACTGCCGCTTTCAAGGTTGAAGGTGTTGATAATAAAGGTGGGCACCCAGTCGGTAATGCCGTCGCGAAGCGCACCCTGTGAGATAATTGCAAGGGCAATAAGCACGAAGCCTGACATTAAAAGAGCTCTTGCGCTGAGAGTGCTCTGCTTTTTGTCGGTCTTTCCCTCGGGCTTTTTACTGAATAAATCCTTGCCCTTATTTGCCTTTCTGAAGCCGATTACCCATATAAGGGCAATAGCTGCGCTTATTGCGGCGGAGGAATAGAATACTGCCTTCCAGTCGAAATATTTTATCCATATTGCAGATGAGGTGATATAAAGAAGGATTGTGCCCGAGATGCCTGCAATATTTACGTTTGTGCAGACCTTATTATAGGTTGAGTGGTTCATTGTAGCTGCCATAATGCGCACAAGAGGAGGCCAGAGCATCGACTGTGCGAAGCCGTTTATGAGCCATATTATGCTTCGGAGTGTAAAGTCATCGCAAAGGGGCATAGCAACGTTCATAGCGGTGGTTAAGGTAAGACCGCATAAAATTATGCTCTGGGGCCTGAACCTGTCGCCCAAAATACCGCTTATTACCTGCCCGATGCCGTATGAGATAAGAGAAAGGGTTGCGGCAAGGGAGGCGTCGGCATTGGAAATGCCCTCGCTTATGATGATATCTGCCATAACGATGGAATAGTTTTTCCTCGTCATATAGCTTGCAAAATAAATAAGCGGACAAAGAAGACTCAATATTTTTACGGTAACGTCCTTCTTTTCCGCCGTGATTGTGTTTGTCATAGTTTAAGACCCTTTTTATGCAGGGGGCATCCCCTGTAAAATTAGTAGAGCGAAGCGGAGTAAGGCGTAAGCCTTCCGAAACATTTTCCGAAGGAAAATATATCACATCGTGCCGTACACCATATATCACCGCAACGCAATATCACTCATTCCGAAGGAATGAATATCACTCAGATAAAACGACTGTCGTTTTATCTGCCGGTCGAGCCGAAGCCGCCTGCACCTCTTACGGTGTCGGAAAGCTCGTCGGCTTCAAGAAATTCTGCCTTTAAAAAGGGGGTAATTACAAGCTGAGCCACTCTTTCGCCCTTTTCCACGGTTTGTGCCGCAGCGGACTGATTGTAGAGTGCCACCATAATTTCTCCGCGGTAGTCGGCGTCAACCACGCCTACCTTGTTTGCAGGGGCAAGTCCCTTTTTGGTTGCAAGACCGCTTCGGGCATAGATAAGACCTGCGAAGCCCTCGGGAATTTCAGCGGAAATTCCTGTGTGGATAAGTCTTGTTTCACCGGGATTTATTGTAACCGCCTCTTCCTCGCAGGCATAAAGGTCTGCGCCTGCGCTGTACTCGGAGCCGTAGGTGGGTACTACGGCTTCGGGATTCAGTCTTTTGATTTTAACCTGTGCAGTCATAAAATCATCCTTATTTTACGAATTCATCGTAGATTGCGTTGATTGTCTTCTGGTAATCCTTTTCCTCAACTGCAACGATGATGTTGATTTCACTTGAGCCCTGGTCAATCATTCTTACGTTGACCTTTGCGTTTGCAAGGGCGGTGAATACTCTTGCTGCTGTGCCCTCTGTGTTTACCATACCGCGTCCTACAACTGCGATAAGGCAAAGACCCTCAACGAGTGTGATTGAGTCGGGGTTGCACTTTTTAACGATGTCGGCAGTAATTGAGCCCTTGTGAGAGCCCAGTGCCTCTGCGGAAACGAGCACGCTCATGGTGTCGATACCTGAGGGAAGATGCTCGAAGGATACGCCGTGGTTTTCAAGAACCTCAAGAACCTTTCTGCCGAAGCCGAGCTCTGCGTTCATCATATCCTTTTCAACGTGGATTGCGGTGATGCCCTTTCTGCCTGCAATACCTGTGATAACTGTGGGAACGATATTGCTTGAAGCCTTATGCACAATCATTGTGCCGGGAGCCTCGGGGCAGTTTGTGTTTCTGATGTTTATCGGGATTCTTGCCTTTCTTACGGGGAAGATGGCTTCATCGTGTAAAACTGTAGCACCCATATATGAAAGCTCACGAAGCTCTCTGTATGTGATTTCGGGAATAGGCTGGGGATTTTCAATGCAGCGGGGGTCTGCCATAAGCATACCCGATACGTCTGTCCAGTTTTCATAGATGTCGGCTGAGCAGGCACGGGCTACGATTGAGCCTGTAACGTCGGAGCCGCCGCGGGAGAAGGTCTTGATCATACCGTTGGGAGTAGCACCGTAGAAGCCGGGAATAACTGCGTACTCGTGGTAGGAAAGAAGACGGCCGAGCTCCTTGTCGGTCTTTTCAATGTCAAGCATACCCTTCTCGTCAAAGAAGATGCCCTCTTCAGCGTCAATGAACTGGAAGCCGAGGTATGCTGCAAGAATCTTTGAATTGAGGAACTCACCGCGGGATGCGATGTAGTCCTGGCTTGCGTGGTGAAGAATTGCAACCTTGATGCCCTTTAAGTCCTCCTCAAGTGAGAAATCAATGCCAAGGTCACGGATGATGCCGTTATATCTTTCTGTAATCTTGTCGAAGGTTTCGTCAATGCTCTTCTTATCTCTTACAAGACGGAAGCAGTTGAGAAGCATATCTGTTACCTTTACGTCGTGTGTATCTCTTTTACCGGGAGCGGATGCAACAACGTATCTTCTGCTGTCGTCGCTCTTGATGATTTCCGCTACCTTGCGGAACTGATTTGCATCGGCAAGTGATGAGCCGCCGAATTTTACTACTTTAAGCATATTTGCACCCCATATAGTGTATATAATTTTTTTACGGTATTATATTATATTAGAAAATATCGCGTTTTGCAATAGATAAATTAATTTTATTTATAAGGGATTAGGGCAAAGGGAATAGGGAATAGGGATTAGGGGCGAATGAGTGTGCCGCTGCCGGGTGCAGATGAAGGCACGCGAATGAGGTGAAGAAACAAGGAGAATTGAGAAGCGCTCCAAGCGAGCAAGGCGACTATGTTTCTGAGGGATAAAATCTTTCCTGCGCTATTGACGCATAATAGATTCCGCACACTGCGGTGTGCGGCAAAGGCTCCGCCTCTTGACACCGGGACCTTTTGAAAAAGGTCCACGAAAACTTCAATCCGTGCTGCCGCACGAGTGCAAAAAAGGGCATCAGCCGTGTGGCTGACACCCTTTGGTTATATTTCTTTGAAATCCGAATTATAATCAGGTTTTTGCGTCTGCGTCGGGGATTTCTGTGAGCTTTAAGAAGTCAATCTTTTCCATTCTTGTTCTGGGGAGTGCATCAAGAACCTTGATTTCACGGGGTACTGCGAATGAGTCGAGTGTTGCGCAGGTATCCATAATAATCTTCTTGTACTCGTCAAGCTTTGCGGGGTCTGCATCGGGAGCAAGAACGATGTGAAGACGAACGATGGGCTTCTTGTCTTCATCGTAGCCCTGTGCAGCGCAGCATTCAAGAAGGAAGGGAAGGGGCTCGAGGAGGTTTTCAATATCTGCAGGGAATACGTTGTAGCCGGAGATGATGATAACTCTCTTCTTTCTTGCTACGAAGGTGATGTAGCGGTCCTCATCCATCTTGCCGAGGTCGCCTGTAAGCACCCACTGTCTGCCGTCCTTATCTGTGTAAAGACCCTCGCCCATTCTGCCGTCGGGCATAAGGTAGCCCTTCATAAGGGTGTTACCTGTGAATGCGATTTCACCAACTGTGCCGAAGGGAACCTCGTTCTGCTCATCGTCGAAGATGCAAGCGTGAACTGTCTTGAGGGGAGCGCCTACTGTGCCGGGCTTTGTAAGCCAGGGCATATTGATGCAGTCAACTGCGCCAACCTCTGTAAGACCGTAGCCGGGCATAAGAGTACACTTTGAGCCGCACTCTGCCATAACCTCGTTGTACTGTCTTAAGAAATCGGTGGGAACGTAGTCGCCGCCTGCGAAAGCGTAGCCTACGCTCTTTAAGTGGTCACCCTTGAATTCGGGGTGTGCTAAAAGCTTTCTGTGCATATTGGGAACACCGATGATTTCATAGCATTCGTTTCTCTTGAGGATTTCAACGAATTCATCAGCGTCGAACTTTGCCATGGGAATAGACTTGTTACCGGAATACATTGTGCAGAGAAGTCCGCCGCAAAGACCGTATGCGTGGAAGAAGGGGAGTGCAAGGGGCTTTGAGAATTTACCGGGACGGTGCTCTTCGGTAGCGGTAACGGGAACGAGTGCGTTCTTTGTAACTGCGTTGAGGGCAATTGAGGAAAGCATAATTGTTCTGCTTACGCCTGTTGTGCCGCCGCCGTTCATATAAACTGCAACCATATCGCCGCTTCTGTAAAGGCCTTCTGTTACCTGACCCTCATACTTTTTGAGAATGTCACCGTAGAACTTGTATTCAAACTTGCCCTCGGCTGCCTTCATAAGCTCTTCATCGGGACGGATGAAGCCCTTCATTGCAACGGGAGCTGCATATACCTTGGGAGATGTGATGATGATGTCCCTGCCGCTTTCGAAAAGTGCCTGAAGAGCACCTGCGTGACCGGGTACGAACATATCGTAAAGCAAAACACCCTTTGACTTTGTGTATTCAACGGAGGTCTTCATAGCGTCGGGTGTGAAAAGAGGATGGATAAGGTTTGCAATACAACCGATTTTGTTAAGTGCGAAGAGCATTACGATTTCTTCGATTGTGTTGGGTGTGAAAAGAGAATATGCGTCACCGGGCTGCATGCCGAGCTCTTCCTTGAAATAAACGGCAAATGCCTCTACGTCGTTGAAGAATTCGCTCTTCATATGGTCTGTGAACTTGAACTGGAACATCGCATAGTCGTCCTTATAGGGGAAAAGACAGGCCTTGAGATATTCGTACATATTCATATCTGCGTAATCGGGTACTACGTCCTGGGATGTAAGCATAGGTTTCTTTAACATAACACGCCTCCGTAATTTTACTTCTATTTATTTCTCTCTGTCGGGAAACCGAACATTAAAAAGTTTAATAAAATATATTAATTTTGTCAATAAACAGATTTTTCGTATTTATCGACAAACCGACAAATAACCGACAAACTGTCGGTAAAGTGAAAAATGTTTACAATTTATCTGCAGTCCGGCTGTATTTTTTAAAAAGAAAGGGAGCATTTCTGCTCCCTTAAGCTTATTCGGATTAGAGGTTGAGTGTTCTTGCGTCTACGTATGCACCTGCGCCGGAGTGCTTGCCTGTCTTGAGAATGTTTGAATATTCTCTCATACATACAAGCTCCTTGGCCATAACCTCGGATTTGAGGTTCATATACTTGAGGCGGTTTGCGCCCCAGGCAGCTGAAGCCTGCTTGTCGTAATATTCTTCGGGGTCTTTTATGGTTCTGCCTGTGGTGATGTTGTGAAGAGTGGTTGCTGACCAGTTGGTCTGGATTTTGTAGCTTACGTAGGTAAGGATACACTGCTCACCGTTTTCGTTAACAAAGGCAACAACGTAAGCACCGTTTGCAACTGCATGGGGATAGTCGCGTCTTATGCTGCGGAAGTCAGTGCCTGCAAGGTAGCTGTACTGCTCAGCGGAGATTGTAAGAGCGGGCTTTTCGGGCTCCTTGGGCTCCTCGGGCTCTACCTCGGGAAGACCAACGGAAACTCGGAGAATAATTCTTGCGTCTGCTGCAGTGATTGTGCCGTCCTCTTCCTTGTCTGCAGCCTTTTTCTGAGCTGCTGAAAGATTTTCAAGGCCTACTGCTGCACGAAGAGCAATTCTTGCATCGGCTGCAGCAAGAGCACCGTCGCAGTCAACGTCGCCGTCAAGAGAAACAGTAAGCTCTGTGTTGTCTGCAAGGACAACCTTTGTGCCTGTTGTGATTGTAGCTCCGGGAGCAAGAACGTTGCCGTCTGCATCAAGGAAGCTTGTGCCCATAGATGCCTGAAGAGAAAGCTGGTAAAGAGTAAGACCGATGTCAGCAAGAATAAGCTTATCGGAAACCTTAGCCTTTGTTGAATCCTCGAAGGAGCCTGTTGCCTTGATTTTTGCACTGTAATGAACGTCTGCGGCAAGAAGAGGAGAATTGTTTGCTGCGATTTCAATTTCGTTCCACTTGGCTTCCTTGCCTGCGTAGTTTACATCCTTGAGCTTGGTGCAATCATAGAATGCCTGCTCACCGATAGCTTTTACGGAGGCGGGAATTGATACGGAAGCAAGCTCGTTGCAATCATAGAACATTCTTTCAGGGATTGCTTCAAGGGGTGCAAGGATTACTGCAGATTCAATGCTCCAGCACTTGTTGAAGGCTGATGCGCCGATTTCCTTAACGCTCTTGGGGATGATAACCGTTTTAAGTGAATAGCAATCATAGAATGCATAATCACCGATATAAGTAACGCTGTCGGGGATTTTGATGCTGCCCACGTAGGTGCTTGCGAATGCGTGTGAGCCGATTGAAGTAACGCTGTCGGGAATTGTTATGTATCTTATGGATTTACAGTAGTAGAATGCATAGTCACTGATTGCTGTGATTGAGGAGGGGATTGAAACCTCTGTTACCTCTGCGTATCTGAATGCACCCTCTGCGATAAGGGTTGTGCCGTCCTTGATGTTGAAAGCACCCTTTGCATTTACCTTTACAAGTGTTGTGCCGCAGTAAAGAGCGCCGTCCTCGTAGCTTGATTCCTTGCTGAGGAAGGGAGTTTCCTCGAAGGCGTCCTTGCCGAGTCTTGTAAGTGTTGAGGGAAGAGAAACTGTGGTAAGAGCATCACAGTCAATAAAGGCTTCCTCACCGATTGAGGTAACGCCCTCGGGAATGGTGATGGACTTGAGAAGCTCGCAGCCCTGGAAGGCATTGTTGCCGATTGTCTTTAAGGTTGAGGGAAGGGTAATGCTTTTAAGGTTGTAGCAATACTTGAAGGCTTCATTGCCGATCGAGGTAACGCCCTCGGGAATTACGATTGAGGTAAGTGCCTTGTCGCTTGTAAATGCAAGGTCACGGATTTCGGTAATTGTGTCGGGAAGAATTATCTTTGACACGTAAGAGGTCTGTGCAAGACCGTATCTGCCGATAACGGTTACGGGGTAGCCGCCGAGAGTGTCGGGCACTGTAATTGTACCGCTGGCGTCATAGGGAATGTCTGTAATTACTGCGTGTCCGTCTTCAACGTCGTAGGTGAAGATTCCTTCTTTTGCGTATGCGCCTGCAGTTACGGGGATGATTGACATAATCATAAGTGCTGCAAGGATAACTGAAAGAAGCTTTGCTGATTTTGATTTCATTTTTTATACCTCCTGAAAAATTGTTGTGTGTAAAATCTGACACGAACAACTAAAGTGTAGCATTAAATTTATATAAATACAATAGCGAAAGCGGAAAATATGTACAAAATGTGAATTCTCATAAGGGTGGCGGGAGATGATTTGCAGGTGTGGGTGCATATTTTCAGATTCTGAAAAAAAGGGTATTGACAATTGAAATTTTCTGTGTATAATTAACTTTGTTGTGGCCCAGTAGCTCAGTTGGTTAGAGCGCTAGCCTGTCACGCTAGAGGTCGACGGTTCGAGCCCGTTCTGGGTCGCCACTTTTTTTTAAAGTAAAAGGTAAAAGGTAAGAGTGAAGAGTGACACGGTATGAAGCCGTTTCACGGCTTGATTTATAAGTAAGGCAAAGCCTTCCGACAGGCTACCTCTTCACTATTCACTATTACTTATTACTTCAAATTGCTGATATAGCTCAGTAGGTAGAGTGCATCCTTGGTAAGGATGAGGTCACCGGTTCAAATCCGGTTATCAGCTCCAAAAAATACCCGTTCAGAAGAACGGGTATTTTTTTATCCATTGCGAAAGCAATGGTATATCATCAACGATAGCGTTGCTATCGTTGTATCTCATCAGTCCGTCAGGACTGTATATCATCACGCTTTAGCGTGTATAAAAAAAGCTTTCGCAATGATGATATACAAAACGACCTTTTGATGATATGCAATTCCTACGGAATTGATGATATACAATGCTTCGCATTGATTTTTTGTGCATCCGCAACCGATTGTAAATTTAGATTAAGTGTGATACAATTATTTTAATAAATAGGAATTCAACGGAGGTGCTTCTA
>JAZTWN010000041.1:0-11599 GCA_045635905.1 Acutalibacteraceae bacterium | reverse complement strand
TCGTCGATGCAGTCGCTTTCGAAGATGTCGATTTCAGTGCCGTCAACACCGTCGTTGCCAACCTCATAAACACCGTCGTTCATAAGCCAGAAGGCAGCCCACGCAGTAGGACAGTCGGGAAGAATACATCTTACCTCAAAGGAGCCGTATTTCTGTGAGAAGCCGTTGGGCTTGCTGTCATCGGTATCGATACCGCCGCTGTACCAGCCGGCTCCAGTACCGCCCATACCCTCGTCACTCCAGAACATAGGGATAACAAGGTTTCCGTCTTCAGTGTAAGGAACGGTATTGTTCCAGTATGCGCCCTTACGTGCTTCACTTGTCTGGCCCCATACATAGTGACCTGACCATACGTCCCAGTCAATGCCGTCCTCAAACTCGTCCTCGAAGGTAAGCTCAAACTTATCCATATCAAGCTTCTGTCCGAAGGGATAGTAGGCAATACCTAAAAACTGAAGGGCAGTCATCATAAATGCAAGAAATGATGCAAAAATTTTTGTAAACATAGCTTTCTCTCCTTTTATCGGAATGAAGAATTAATCCTCACCGTCATCCTTTTCCGTTTTTACATTTTCCTTGATTTTTACAACGGTTTTTTCGATTCTGTGCTCCTTGACCTCAGTTACGCTGATTTCAAGGTCATCTGTTTCGGCTGTAAGGGTTTCGCCGTCCTCGGGAACAATACCGAGAACCGAGAATACAAAGCCGCCGAATGTATCTACGTCCTCGCAGTCGAGGGAGATTTTAAGCTCCTCCTCAACGTCGCCGATTTCTGCAGTACCGTTGATTTTCCAGGTGTTTTCGTCAACCTTAAGGATATCGGGCTCTTCCTCCTGCTGGGTTATGTTGTCCTCATCATAGTCACCCACAATGCTTTCGAGAATGTCGGTGATTGTAACGATACCCGTCATTCCGCCGTATTCGTCAAGAACAATTGCAAAGTAGTTTTTCTTCTGCTTCATATTCTTGAAAAGCACGTCAGCCTTAACGGTTTCGGGAACGAAAAACGCAGGGCGGACACAATATTTCATAATATTGTCAAGGCTTTTCACCTTAAGACGGAAATAGTCCTTTGCATTGAGAACACCTACGATGTTATCAACAGTATCCTTACATACGGGGAAGAAGGTGTGACGGCTTTCGTGGATGGTTTCCTCCCACTTTTCAACCGTATCGTCAAGCCAGAGAAGGTCGATATCCGTTCTGTGGGTTGCGATATCGTCTGCAGAAAGGTCGTCAAACTCAAAAACGTTCTGAATAAGCTCCTTTTCTTCCTCATCGATGGTGCCGTTTTCACTGCCGGCGTCAACCATCATTCTGATTTCCTCCTCGGAAACGGATTCCTCCTGCTCGTTGGGGTCAATGCCGAAAAGACGGAGCATTCCGTTGGTTGAAGCGGTAAGAAACCATACGACAGGTGCGAACACCTTTGAAATGAAGCTTATAAGACCCGAAAGACCAAGTGCAAGGCTTTCAGCCTTTTTCATGGCAACTCTCTTGGGGACAAGCTCACCGAAAACAAGGGTGAAATATGAAAGAATAAGAGTGATAACAACAACCGAAACGGAATTGAGGGCACTCCTTGCAGAATCGGGCACTCCGAGAGCCATAAGAGCATCCACAAGACGTGTTGCAAAGTTATCGGCAGCAAAAGCCGAGCCTAAGAAGCCCGAAAGAGTAATTGCAACCTGAATGGTGGCAAGGAACCTTGCGGGAGTAGACGTCAGCCTTGCAAGGCGGACAGCCTTCTTGTTGCCCTTGGCGGCAAGAGAGGCAAGCTTTGCATCGTTCATTGAAATTATTGCAATTTCCCCCGCCGCAAAAACAGCGTTAAGAGCAATAAGAAAAATTTGCAAGAGTATTTGCGGTAATATGTCCATTATTGTTTTCCTCCAAAAAACACAAAAAAGCACAACCCCTCGTAAAAGTACAGGAGTTATGCCGGAAATTATAAAGTTAAAATGATTACTGCGATATCAGCAGGGTTCGCCGTATCGCCGTCAGAATTATCCACGTCTGCAGATATCCTTTCACATAGTTTTGAATAATTTTATCACGGTGCAAGGGTAATGTCAATAGAAAAAACCTTTTTAAGCATTACAAAAAATTTTAATTGGCTTTATTTGAAAATATTCGCGATTTGTTATTGACTTAATATTTTTATTAAAATATAATGTGCGTGAAAAACTGTGTTTTTTCAACCTTATGAATCGGGGTGAATTATTTATGAAAATTCTTTCAAACAAGCCCTTTCCCGAAAAGTATAAAAGCCTTTATGACGAATATTTCAGGGACGAAAAGCCTTTATTCATCATAACGGGTGACCTTACCTTCAAAAGGACCTACGGGGAAAGTGCTCTTTGCTTCACAAAAAATGCCTTGTATGCCTTTGACGAAAGCTTTGAGGGTAACGTAAGAGTGGTTGAGTATTCAACGCTTGAAAAAGCAAGGGTAAAAAGAATGTACGGTAATGCGACCTTTGACCTTTATCCCAAGGACGGCAAAAGGCAGGTTGTTATGCGCCTTTCCTTTGCGGCGGCAAACGTTGCCGACTCGGGCGCGGATTTCATCAACGGTATAATTGAGCACGGCTATTCCGACGAGCTTTACTATGCGGTTGAAAACACCTTCCTGAAGCAGCGCTCCTTCTGCCCCAAGTGCGGCAGGCGTCTTCCCTCTCCCGATGCAGACTGCATCAACTGTAAGGGCAAGGGAAAAATGTTCCAGAAATTTGCACAGTATGCCCTTCCCTACAAGAAAGGTCTTCTTGTGTGTATGCTCCTTTCGGTTTTTGCAACGGCTATGTCACTTGTACCTCCCTACATCACGGGACATATGGTTGACAAGGTGCTCCCCTCGGGACAGCTCGGTGAGCTTTATAAAATGATAATTCTGCTTCTTGCAGTGTACGTTCTTCAGTATACCGTATCTGCAGTCCGCTCGTATCTTTTAAGACTTACGGGTGACAGAATAGTTATCGGCATCAAAAAGGATATCTACGCTAAGGCGCAGTATCTTCCTATGTCCTTCTATGACAAGACCTCAACGGGCTCGGTTATCAACCGTGTAACCTCCGACGCCGGCGCAATCCAGAACTTTGTGCTCAAGATTTCACAGGAGGCAGTTGTTCAGTTCTTCACACTTGTGGGTATTCTCGTTATTATGCTTGTCCTCAACTGGAAGCTTACACTCTTCTCACTCGTGCCCATTCCCCTTGTTGTTTTCATCGGCAGAAAGTTCGGTAAGAGAATCGGTCCTAAGTATATGCGCTTATGGAGAAGAGGCTCTGCAATTTCAACTCTTCTTGCAGATACCATCCCCGGTATCCGTATAGTAAAGGCATTCACCAACGAGGAAAGTGCGGTCAAGAAATTTGATGCCTACTGTGACGAATGGATGAAGGAATCCAAGGAGGCTTCAAAAATTGCAAGCATATTCCCCGCCTTCATAACCTTCCTTGTAACCTGCGGCTCGCTCATTATCTGGGCATCAGGCGGCTCATTCGTAATTCAGGGCTCAGAGGGCTTCTCAATAGGTCTTCTCGTTTCCTTTATTTCATACGCAAGCATGTTCTACAACCCCATAAACTTCTTTGCTAATTTCAGCGATACCTATCAGAACACACTTGCCTCCGCTGAAAAAATTCTTGATATTCTTGATGCAGAGCCCGAGCACAACTTCGGTAAGGGCAAGGTGCCTGCAAAGATTGACGGTAAAATTGAATTCAAAAACGTAAACTTCTCATTCGACCGCTCAAAGAAGGTTTTAAGCAACGTAAACCTTGTTATTGAGCCCGGTGACGTTGTAGGTATCGTTGGTACAACCGGCTCGGGTAAATCAACGCTCATCAACCTTATTATGAGATACTACGACGAATATGAGGGAGAAATCCTTATAGACGGACAGAATCTCAAGGATATCGATATGGAATACTACCGTAATCAGATAGGCTTTGTTCAGCAGGAGCCCCTTATGTTCAAGGACACTGTTTTCAACAACATCGCCTACGGTGCAGGTAACGTTCACGTTGAGCAGGTGCTTCGTGCGGCAGATATTGCCAATGCTCACGGCTTCATTTCCCGTATGCCCGATGCATATGATACACTGCTGGGTGAAAGAGGCATCGGTCTTTCAGGCGGTGAAAAGCAGAGAATCTCAATTGCCCGTGCGGTTATGAAGAATCCCTCAATCCTTATTTTCGACGAGGCTACCGCTGCAGTTGACTCCGAAACAGAGCATCTTATCCAGGAGGCAATCGAAAGACTTATCCGCGGCAGAACAACTCTTATGATTGCTCACAGACTTTCAACTCTTCGCAACGCAAACAAGATTGTTGTTGTGGATAAGGGTGAAATTATAGAATTCGGAACTCCCGACGAGCTTATGGCTAAGCAGGGTAAGTATTATAAGCTTATTCAGATTCAGTCAATGGGCGAGCAGCTCAAGGCTCAGAAGGAAGCAGAAAACTTTGAATAAGGAGGGGAAAATATGATTAACTACATTGACGGTCCCGAGGTACGCATCACCGAAAATGACGGTATTTTCGTGGATGTGGAATTCTACCACACAAAGGAAAAATATGAAGGACTCGAGCTTCACAGGCTTTTCCCCCGTTCAGGCTCCAATAAATACATCGTGCTTCTGAATGAAGAGGGCGAGCAGCTTGCAATTATCAGAAACATTGAAAATCTTGACCCCGATTCAAGGGCACTTGTTGAAAGAGTGCTTGAGGAATACTATATGATTCCCAGAATCACAAGATTTATTGAAATGACCGAAAAATTCAAGATATGGATGTGGACCGCAGAAACAGACCGCGGCACTATCACCTTTGAAATCAGAAATCACATAGCATCAATTAAGCCCCTGTATGACGGCAGAGTTCTTATCAAGGACGCAAACGACAACCGCTATGAAATCCCCGACTACAGAAAGCTTGACAAAGAAAGTCAGAAGATGCTCATTCCTAAACTTTAATTAAGGAGAATTTTTATGAAACTTGTTATTGCCATAGTTAATAATGACGACAGCGCAGTTGTTGCATCTGCTCTTACAAAGGAAAACTTCATCGTAACCAAGCTTTCCACCACAGGCGGCTTCCTTATGGTGGGCAACACAACCTTCCTTATCGGTACAGAGGACAAGGATATTCCCCGACTCAAGGAAATCATCAACAAATATTCACGCACAAGAACACACCAGGCTGCTACCACTGAATCCTTCGGCAGAGGCTTTGCCGAGGGTGCATTACAGCAGGACGTAGCCGTCGGTGGTGCTACCGTATTCGTGCTCTCCGTTGATTCAATGGATAAGTATTAATAATTTCCCGTAGCAAATAAAAAAGAGTCCTTCCGCTCGGAAGGACTCTTTTTATTGTATCAGCATTTTTATTGCATACAGGATAATGATATGCGCAGGATAAAAGGCGTAGAAGAAATACTTATTCGTTCTGCGGCCTCTTTTACCGCTATAAAGTGCAAGGGGAATAAAGCAGAGCGCTGCATATACCTGTGAGGGATAGAAGCCTATCTTGTCGGGGAATACGTATACAAGGGTTGTCATAAGTCCCGAAAGTGCAAAGCCTATGTATCTTACGTCGGTTTTTACCGTACTGAACATATACATAAGAGTAATTACAACAACACCCATAAAGCCGTAATCACCTGCAAGGAAGCCAGACGCCAAGCCGCATGCAAGGGTGGTTATTATACCGAGTGCACCAAGACCTCTGTCCCGGAGGAAATCGAGCACGTATACGGCAATAAGACCTGTAAACAGGGTAAAAAATACGTTCTGCTCCTTGAATTCCAGCCACACACCGTTAAAAACACGGTCATAGGGTACCTCGGAAATGAAGGCAAAGGCGAGAAGCCTTAAGGCATATTTCAGCTTATTTTTGGTGTGCACCGCACCTTGGGCAATAAGAAAGGCAAATATGGGAAATGCAATTCTTCCTATATTGCGCCATACGGTGTTGTCCGTGCCTAAAAAGATTACGCTTGCGTGGTCAATCACCATAGACGC
Source organism: Acutalibacteraceae bacterium (assembly GCA_045635905.1). Lineage (GTDB taxonomy): Bacteria > Bacillota > Clostridia > Oscillospirales > Acutalibacteraceae > RUG806. The sequence continues at coordinate 5,575 of JAZTWN010000041.1, read as the reverse complement.
CATAGCAATAAGCTTCAGCGCATTTGCGGATAAGAATCCGAATTTCTTTTTAGCCGCCATTTTCATTCACCGCTTCAAGGCGCTTTATACGCGCCTGCTCAACCTTATTTGTGATATCCTCCATATATTCACCGTGAAGTCTGAACTTAGTGGAGAATACAATTATTGAAAGAATGAAGAAAATGGGAGGGATTACGTACATAACGGAGGAAATTGCGTTTTTGACCTTAACGGGATAAACAATCTTGCCGTCAGCACCGGGCTTTACGGAATTGAAGCCGGAAATACCGAGCGCAAGGTATAAAATCACCGTCTGGGCGGTATATGCCATCTTCTGCAGGAAGCCCTTCATTGAGAAGGTTACGGATTCTCTTCTTACACCCATTTTAACCTCGCCGTAGTCAACAACGTCAGCAAGGAATACTGTCTGTGAAATAAACATTGAGGCAGTACCTATCTGCGTTACGGTGTAGAAAATATTGAGAAGCATAAGATTTCCCATAAACTGACCTGCAAGGAACATACCTATATAGCCTGCAAGAGAAAGTGAAAGTGAGAACTGATAGGTTCTTCTTCTCGTTGTGAATTTCATCATAACAGGAATTACAAGCATACCTAAAACCGAGCCGACTGTGCCGAAAAGTGAGAAGGTTGACTGTGCACCCGTGTCACCGATAACCGCCTCGAAGAAATAGTCAAGCACACCTGTTGTGGTATAAAAGCCTGCGTTCGAAAGCATAGCAAAAAGCATAAACACGCGAAGCTGATCGTTTTCCTTTATAACGGAGAAAATCTTCTTGAAGGAGAATTTTTCCTGAGGCTGAACAAGCACGTTTTCCTTGACCTTACTCATCGAAAGCACCGAGAAGAACACAAGGAAAATACTGCAGGCACCTGCGGTGATTGAATAGCCGCTCTGAGTCCATACGTTTGAGGTTGTTCCGTCTGCGTTTGTAATAACGTTGCCCAGAGCATTGAGAATAATGGGAGAGCCCATGCTTACAATCCCCTGACCTATACCCGAGAATGCTCGTGCAATTGTTGCAAGAATGCTTCTTTCACCGGGGTCGGTGGTAAAGGAGGGCACCATTGACCAGTAAGGAATATCCGCCGCGGTATTCGTCATACCCCATAAAATATACATTACGGCAATATAAATATAAAGCCATACCGATGCCTTACCGCCGCTCATACCCGTTGTGAAGCCGGGGTTGAAGAATAGCATAAAAAGAACAATTGAATTAAGCAGTGAGCCCGCAACAACCCAAGGGCGGTATCTGCCGAACTTTGTTCTTGTGTTATCAACAATGCTTCCCATCATAGGGTCGTTTATTCCGTCCCATATTCTTGCGACGGAGGTAAGACCGAGCAGGAAGTTTGTATTGAGTCCCAGCACGTTTGTAAGGTACTTGTTGAGTCTGCCGTTAAACATACCGTAGCTGAGGTCAAGACCGACAGCACCCGTGCCGTACCATATTTTATCGGTAAAATCCTTTACTTTACTCATACCCTGTTCCTTTCAGCATTTGCTTTATCAAGCTTATAATTTCTTACGTATAAGATAAGGTCTACGCCAACCATTGTAAGGTTGAGGCAATAGAAAAACAGAACGTACCATTTTTCTGAAAAGGCTGCCATATAAGCCTCATTCATAAACTTTGAGGCAATACCTGCTATATATCCGAAGAAAATAAGAAGCAGGAACGGAAGACTTTTTCCCTTTGTGGTGCGAGCCTTGTAGGATTTCATAACGTTCAGAGGCCAGGATGCACCGAAGGAAAGTATCATTACAATTTCAAGTATTTCAGACATAACAAACTCCGCTAAATATTATTTTTATGCCATAGGGAAGGTGCCGTGAAGAAGCTGATAAAATTCAACCATCTTCTCAGAGCTTTCAAACAGTCTGTAGGGCAGAACAAAGGCCTTTGCCTTTGTGTAGTAGAGGTAATATGCATTTTTACCCTCATATACTGCCGTGATACTGTCAAAGCGTACCTTAAGCTCTTCCTTTTCGTCAACACTGTGAATAAAACCGTTTTCAAAATCAAAGGTTGTTTCACCCGTTTTATCGATCAAGGAATTGGCAGGGTCCTTGGGATTTTTAAGACGGCGCTTATAAATAGCCAGCATTACGGGCTGAATTGAAAACCACCATACGAAAGCAAATATACCGAGAAGCACTGCCTGAGTAATAAAAAGCGTTATATCGCTGTCCCTTACGATAGCAAGCAGAAGAAACACAAGTGACGTTACGGGAAACATCAGACGGAACTTCAGCATCTGTCTTTTTCCATCGGGAATTTTCCGATAATAATGCTCATTGAAATCAACGTGCTCCTGTGCAGTCAAACCGTACTGAAATTTCCATATTTTCATAGCTAATACCTCCATTATTTATACAGATATATAATACAACAAAAAAAATAGTTGTGCAAGAATATGAATCCATTATTTTGCCGTAAAACAAAAATAACGGAAAGCACCTCAGGTCTTCCTGCGGTACTCCCCGTTTTATTATTATTTTTTACCGAAATAAATGCCTATGGGGCTTTTGGCCACTATTGCCTTGTAGTTAGTCCTGAGTGTTGTGTGAAGGCTTGAGCCGAAGTTCAGATTTCTTGCAAGCCATATATCAAACTTATTGTAGGGCTGATATCTCTGCTCAAGGTCAACAAGAGAGCTCTTATCAACAATGCTTGTGTAATGGGTAAAGGTATCAAAGCCTGTTTTACCGTGATACTGACCCATTCCGCTTTCACCGATGCCGCCGAAGCCCATAGCGGTAGTAATAACGTGAATATCGGTTTCATTCACGCAGCCGCCGCCGAACTGGCAGGAGGAATGTACCCTTTCAATATTAGCCTTATTTTCCGAGAAAATATAAAGCGCAAGAGGCTTATCGTGCTTTTTTATCTCCGAAATTACGTCGCCGAGCCTATCGTAGGTAAGAATGGGGATAACGGGTCCGAAGATTTCCTCCTTCATAACGGCATCGTCCCAGGTTACGTTGTCCATAACAGTCATCTGTATCTTACGGGTAACAGGGTCGCTTTTTCCGCCGTAAACTGTTTTTGCAGGGTCTATAAGTGCACAGACGCGGTTAAAATGCTTATCGTTTATAATAAAGCCGTAGTCCTCATTATTGAGGCAATCACCGAACTGACGGGTAATTTCCTCTTTGATAAGCTCTACGAAGCGGTCCTTGACGCTGCTGTGAACGTAAACATAGTCGGGCGCAACGCAGGTCTGACCGACGTTGAAGCCCTTGCCGAAAACAAGTCTTCTTGCGGCAAGTCGGAGCTTTGCGGTTTCGTCAACTATTGTGGGGCTCTTTCCGCCAAGCTCAAGGGTTACGGGTGTAAGATTTTCCGCCGCCTTTTTAAGCACGGTTTTACCTACGTTCTTACTACCTGTGAAGAAAATATAGTCGAATTTTTCATCAAGAAGATACTGATTTTCTTCCCTGCCGCCGGGAATCACGGCAACGTATTCGGGAGGGAAAATTTCAGCAAGCATATCTGCAATCACCTTGCTTGTATTCGGTGAATAGGCACTTGTTTTCACAACGCAGGTATTGCCTGCCGCAACCGCTGAAATAACAGGGGGAAGCGTCAGCATAAAGGGATAATTCCAGGGACTCATAATAAGCGTTACACCGTAGGGAGTAGGTCTTATATAGCTGTGAGAAAGCTGCTGACCGAAGGGAGTCATTACCGTCTTCTTTTTCGTAAGCTTCTTTATGTTGGAAAGAATATAATTTACCTCTGCAACAACAACGGCAATTTCGCACATATACGATTCATACGCACTCTTGCCCAGGTCAGCCTTAAGCGCCGCAGCAATAACCGCCTCATTCTTTACAATGTACTGCTTGATTTTTTTTAGATATGAAATTCGCACGTCAACGCTTCTCGTTGCCCCCGAATCAAAAAAGCCTCTCTGTGCTTCAATAACAGAATGAATCTGCTCTTTATTCATCAAAAATTCCTCCAAGGGTCAGATGCAAATATTTTTCACTGATTATGTGCATTATTATAGCACACATCTATTCAAAACACAACAAGGCAGCGTAATAATAAATTAGAAATTATTGACTATTGACTTTGCCCATTCTTCACATTCCAACGTTTGCTTCAGACCTAACTCTTGCCAAATTCCTGCATAGTATATGTAATCCTTGTTTTTAGAAGAATTTTTTCTGTTGTATAGCATCCGCAACTTGTTGCGGTATATCACCAACACGAAGTGTTGTATCTCATCAAGTCGCAGGCGTATGCACTTTTGGTGATGATATACGCCTTACGGCGATGATATACACGCTAAAGCATGATGATATACCAAGCCTGCCGCTTGGATAAAAAAAGGAGTAACTTTTGGTAAACAAAAGTTACTCCTTTTTTGCGAAAGAGCTACTAAAAGTAGCGAAAGTAGGGGTAAAAACAACCAAAAGTACACCAATACTATATGGCAAGTGCTTTCAGCATAACTCCAACCATAGTTTGATCAGCTTCAAATTCAAAACTCAATGAGTATGTAGAGAAGGATGCACCGAGCTGACCTTTAATAGAAACTCTGCCATTTTTCATTGTAAATTCGACATAGCCATCTGTGTCTGCACCATTGTCATCAATACGAAAAGCACCATTGAGGCAACTATACACGTCTTTTATCTCATGCATTTTGCTTACATAGAAGTGATCGAATAATGTAAATATATCGCAGCCCCTATAATTGCTATTTTCGTATGCAATTCCAAAGGTCAAGCAAGGAATCCCGTCAATGTATATATACTGTTGTTCATCCGGCACCGAATACAAATAAAATTTATCTATACCATTATCCCACAGAACAACATCATTTTGTATTGTCATTTTCCACTCTCCTTTAATGTTTTGCAGCTTGCAATCAACATTCGTCTTATGCTACCGCAAAGATTACGATGTAGTTTGAAGGTGTCCTCGCTTATTGCTTGTGTATTAAATAACAGTTGCAACCAGCCTTCGGTTTCACTACATTCCTTGAGGGCAATTTCAAATTTCGAGAGCATATCCGCTTTACTTTGTCCGTAATTAGCTTCACGAATATTGACATAAACGCTACTGGAACTTTTGCGAATTTGGAAAAGAGTGTTGGACGGTGCTTTTATGTTTTGACAAAGCAATTCGATATCAGTTGCAAGCTGTTCCGCATATGTCAATAAGTAATTTTTTATCATATAAACCACTCCTTTCAAACGCATTATACCACATTTCCGGAAACAAATCAACGGCTTGCCGTTGTATATCATCCGCAACTTGTTGCGGTATATCACCAACACGAAGTGTTGTATCTCATCAAGCCGCAGGAGGATACACGCTGGCGCGTGATGAGATACAGCCCGCAGGGCTGATGATATGCACCGCACTTCGCGCGGTGATGATATACCAAGCCTGCGGCTTGGATAAAAAAAGAAGTAACTTTTGGTAGACAAAAGTTACTTCTTTTTTGGTGCCGGTGACCGGACTTGAACCGGTACGCTGTTGCCAGCGAGGGATTTTAAGTCCCTTGCGTCTGCCTATTCCGCCACACCGGC
>JAZTWN010000040.1:0-6778 GCA_045635905.1 Acutalibacteraceae bacterium | reverse complement strand
CACACGAATCCACAAGAGAAATCCCCATTGACGAGGATGCTCATACATGGAGCACAACCTACACAGTTGACCAGAAGGCAACCTGTGAGGCAGACGGCTCAAAGAGCTACCACTGCGTATACTGCGGTGATATCAACGCTGACTCTGTTACAGTAATTGCAAAGAGAGCTCACGTATACGTTGATAACGGCGAGCAGACTGAAGCAACCTGTCTTGATGCAGGTGTGATGAACACAATCTGCTCAAACGTTGAAACAGATACACACGCAGCCTGCTCAGCTACATCCACAAGAGTAATTCCCGCAAAGGGTCACACCTTCTCTGCTGTAGTAGCAGCAAACGCAGCTACCTGTCTTGATGCTGGTAACAATGCATACAAGACCTGTACAGTATGTAATAAGTTCTTTGCAGAAAATGCTGAAGCAAATGATGCAACAGGCGCAGATAATGCAAACGGCTTTGTAATCGGTGCACTCGGTCACGATTTCGCAGCAGACTTCACAGTTGATACTAAGGCTACATGTGACACTGCAGGCTCAAAGTCAAAGCACTGCTCACGCTGCGAAGCTACAACAGACGTAACAGAAATTCCTGCAAGAGAGCACACACTTGCTGACACTACAACAGCACTCGCAGCTACCTGCGCAACAAAGGGTATTATGAATCAGATCTGCTCCAACGAAGCAACTGATGAATATGAAGCTTGTGCATACGCAACAACAAGAGAAATCGATTATGATGCTCGCAACCACGAAAACATTGTAACAGACGTGGCAGTAGCACCTCAGTGTGAGGCAACAGGTCTTACCGCAGGCTCACATTGTACCGCTTGTAACACAGTTGTTTCTGCACAGAATACAATTCCCGCAACAGGTCATACAGAGGCTATCGACGCAGCAGTAGCAGCAGGATGCTCCACAACAGGTCTTACAGAAGGTAAGCACTGTACAGTATGTAATAAGGTAACAGTTGCTCAGACAGTAATTCCTGCTGCAGGTCACTCCGAGGTTATCGACAATGCAGTGGCTCCCGGATGTGAAACAACAGGTCTTACAGAGGGTAAGCATTGTTCACGCTGCGGTACCGTAATTACTGCTCAGTCAACAGTTGCTGCTACAGGTCATAACTTTGACAAGACAAAGTCATATCTTACAAGACCCACACAGAAGGCTAACGGTACATGGACTGACGGCTACTATACATACTACTGTACAAACGACAAGTCCCACAGCACTACAGAAACTGTTAAGAGAGCAGATTATACAATGTATAACGCTGTAATCGAATCTGTAAACTCACTTCTTAAGGAAGAGCTTCCCGCTGAGGACGTTGCAAAGCTCGAGGAGCTTCTCAACAACACAATCGCACTCAACCTTATTGCAGGTGAGCAGTCACAGATTGATGCAGAGGTTGAAAAGATAAATGATGTTATCACAGCCGTATATCCCGATGCAGGTCTTACACTTGTAATCAGAGGTGCAGATACCTTCTATGCAGGCACAGTAGTTGACCTTTCAGTATTCAAGGTTAACGAAAACGTAAGCATTGAGGCAACAAACGTTACATGGACCTGCTCCGAAGAAAACGTAGTTGTTTATGCTAACGGCAGACTCCTTGCATTAGGTACAGGTACTGTAACACTTACTGCTACATCAGGTCTTCTTACCGCAACCAAGACAATCAGCATTGTTGAAGGCGGCAACGTAAGAGTTATCAGATTCAATGCTATGAATCAGATGCACTACATCATTGAAGACAGCTTCGCAGTTTACAACACCGGTAACCTTTACTGGACAAATAATGATTCTATCCGCTTCAGAGTTTATACATACTCCGGCTTCGGCTTCGAAACACATATGGTTTACATCAACGGTGTCGCAGTTGAGCCTGATGCAGAGGGTTATTACACAATTCCCGCAGGCATCGGTGATGCAAGAATCAACGTTGCAGGTGCTGTATACGAGGAAGATGACGAAGGCAACAGAAATAAGTTCAACTTCTGGGAGTGGCTCGTAGCTCTCTTCAGAAAGATTATCAACTTCTTCAAAAGCATTTTCGGCGTAGCTTAACTTAATTAAAAATCCTTCCTGAGAAATCAGGAGGGATTTTTTTATTCCGCTCAGGTTCTGACTCTCTTGACATATATTACTAATAATATTAAAATAGATTATATATAACTTACAGGGAGAAACGCTATGAAATATGCTCTCGTCGGATGCGGAAGAGTGGCACCGAGCCACATAAAAGCCGCAGCTCAGAATAATTTTGATATTCTTGCGGTGTGCGATACCGATTCTTCGCACATTGACGAGATGTTTGACTGTTGCCCCTTTTGCGACAGAAAAAATATCAGAAGATATTCCGACTATTGCGAGATGCTTGACCGTGAAAAGCCTGAGCTTGTAAGTATTGCTCTTCCCAGCGGTCTTCACGCTGAGGCTGCAATTGCCGCTATAAAAAGAGGCATCAACGTAATAATTGAAAAGCCTATGGCTATGAGCACAGAGGATGCCGACGAAATCATCCGTCTTGCAAAAGAGTATAACGTCAAGGTTTCCGCCTGTCACCAGAACCGCTTCAACGTGGCAGTTCAGGAAATGCGTGCCGCTCTTGAAAAGGGACGCTTCGGCAGACTTTCCCACGGCGCAATTACGGTGCGCTGGGGCAGAGATAAGGAATATTACGACCAGGCGGAATGGCGCGGAAAATTTGCCTCCGACGGCGGTGCTCTGATGAATCAGAGTATCCACGGAATAGATCTTCTCGTATGGATGTGCAGCGGTGACCTTAAAAAGGTATATGCCGCAACAAGAAGACAGTATCATCCCTATATTGAGGCAGAGGATATCGGCTGTGCGGTGCTTGAGTTTGAAAGCGGTGTTATTGCTACCGTTGAGGGCACGGTAAACGTCCCCGGAGAAAGCCTTGAGGAGCACCTTACTCTTATCGGTGACGGCGGTGTTGTGAAGCTCGGCGGAACAAGCGCAAATGCCATTGACGTATGGCGCTTTACCGATAACCCCGAGGACAGTAAGGACGGATATCACGAAAAAACAGTCAACGTATACGGCAACGGACATACAAGCCTGTTTCAGGACGTGGCAGAGGCTATAAGGGACGACAGAGCCCCCTACGTCGATGCCGAGGCAGGTAAGAAGGCGCTTGAAGCAGTGCTTGCAATATACAAGTCCTCTTACACAGGTCTTCCCGTAAGCTTGCCGTTGAAGAACGTTGCAGGAATAGATTTTGAGGATATGTTCAAAAATGATTAAAGCAGTAATATTTGACCTTGATCACACTCTTTTTGACCGTCACGCCACGCTGAAAAGCCTTGTGCCGGTGCTTCGTGAGGAATTTCAGGTCAACGAAAAAATGACGGATGAGGAAATCGGGGAAATCTGGTGCTATGCCGATGATCATTTCGTATATATGGGCTGGGAGCATATTCATGCCCACCTTATTGAAAAGGGTGTTTTTTCCGCTGCTCCTGATTTTCAGACCTACAGTGCTTTTATTTTCAGAAATTTTGAGAAAACCGCAGTAGCATTTCCCGAAACCGTGCCGATGCTCAATGAGCTTCGTGCAAGAGGCTACAAAACAGGTCTTATCACTAACGGCTTTCCCTATCTTCAGTATGCAAAGGTCGATATGCTGGGGCTCAGAGAATGCTTTGACGAAATAATGGTAACAGGTGATTACGGCATACATAAGCCCGACAGAGGGATTTTTGATATAATGAGAGAAAAGCTCGGATTTTCTCCCGATGAAATGGCTTACGTAGGTGATAATCCCATAAATGATATTGAGGGTGCAAGAGGTGCAGGCTGGAAAACCGTATGGATGAAATCCACAGGCTACTGGGACGAAAAAATCGCACCTGCCGACAAAGAGGTCGGCACAGTTAACGAAGTAATTGATGCAGTATTAAGCATGGAGGAATAAATTATGGAAAAATTATACACACGTTGGGGCAGAGAGCTTAACCGTGAAATGCCCCTTGCAGAATATCCCCGTCCTCAGATGGTGAGAGATTCCTTTATCTGCCTTAACGGCTTGTGGGATTATGCAATTTATCCCTCAGCTAAGAGCTTCGAAGGCTATGAGGGTGAAATTGTTGTGCCCTTCAGTCCCGAATGTCTTTTAAGCGGAGTTGAAAGAAACGTAACTCCCGAGGATACCTTATACTACAGGAAGAAATTCAGCTTCACCAAAACAAATGACAGAGTGCTTCTTCATTTTGGTGCGGTTGACTACAAGTGCGAGGTAACCGTAAACGGCGTATGCTTCGGCACCCATACCGGCGGATATTTCCCCTTTGAGGTTGATATCACAAAGGCAGTAAGGGACGGCGAGAATGAAATTACCCTTAAGGTAACCGACCCCTCTGAAATGTCCTCACAGGCATCAGGCAAGCAGACCTCAAAGAGAGGTAACATCTGGTATACCCCTCAGTCAGGTATCTGGCAGACAGTATGGCTTGAGGAGGTCCCCGCAAATTATATCAAGTCAGTAAAGCTTACTCCCGATATTGATACCGATACACTTAAGGTAGAGGTAGTAAGCGAGGGCAACGTAGGTGAAATCACTGTAACTGCCCTTGACGGTGAAAGCGTGCTCTGCTCTGTTTCATCATCAGCAGATACCGTAAGCCTTAAAATCAACAATTACGAAAAGTGGACTCCCGAAAATCCCCGTCTTTATGACCTTGTTATAAAGACTGCTACCGACGAGGTAAAGAGCTATTTCGGTATGAGAAAGTTCTCCGTAGGCAAGGATGAAAAGGGTGTTTCCCGTCTTATGCTCAACAACGAGCCCTATTTCCACAACGGTCTTCTTGACCAGGGCTACTGGAGCGACGGTATGTATACCGCTCCCTCAGACGAGGCACTCATTTACGATATTCAGACAATGAAGGAAATGGGCTTCAATATGCTTCGTAAGCACATCAAGATTGAGCCTCTTCGTTGGTACTATCATTGTGACAGACTGGGTATGCTTGTATGGCAGGATATGATTAACGGCGGTGACGTTTATAATCAGGCTGCTACTACAATCCTTCCTGCCTTCGGTCTTGCAACAGGTCTTAAGAAGACCTTCGGCGTAAAGGATACAAGCGTTAACTACAAGCTCTTCTCACGTGAGGATAAGAAGGGTAGAGAAGAATATTACGTAGACGCAGAAAGAATGATAAGCACCCTCTACAACGCGGTTTCTATCTGCCTGTGGGTACCCTTCAACGAGGGTTGGGGACAGTTTGACTCGGTTAAGGCTACAGAATTCTTCCGTGAAAAGGACCCCACAAGAATCATTGACCACGCTTCAGGCTGGCACGACCAGGGTGCAGGTGACCTTAACAGCTTCCACATCTACTTTACTCCCTTCTTCTTCCCCAAATACGGACTCAGCGACGACAGAGTTATAGCACTTACCGAATTCGGCGGCTACTCAATGTCCATCGACGGTCACCGCTTCAATACCGAAAAGACCTTCGGCTACAGAATCTACAAGTCAAAGGACGCTCTTGAAAAGGCTCTTGAAACCCTTTACGTGAAGCGCCTTCAGCCCCTTATCAGCAAGAAGGGTCTTTCCGCTCTTGTTTATACCGAGGTCAGCGACGTTGAGGATGAAACAAACGGTCTTCTTACCTATGACCGTGAAATCGTTAAGGTTGATATCGACTTTATGAAGAAAATCAACGAAAATATGAAGCTTTGATATCGGAGAGAATGCTATGTTGACTATAGAAAAAGCAAAGGAGCTTCTTGCAACCACCACAACCGAGGAGCATCTTTTCCTTCACGCAAAAAACGTTTCCGTTGCTATGGGCGGTATGGCAAAGCACTTCGGTGAGGACGTTGCACACTGGCAGGCAATCGGCTATCTTCACGATTATGACTACGAGCAGCATCCCGACGAGCATCTTCAGCACACTGAGGCTCCCCTTAAGGAGGCAGGACTTTCCGATGAGGAAATAAGAGTTATTCTTGCTCACGGCTTCGGTCACTGCAACGACGTTGAGCCGCTTAATAATGCAGAAAAATCTCTTTATACCGTTGACGAGCTTACGGGTATTATTCAGGCCGCGGCAAGAATGCGTCCTATGGGCATCACCGATATGGAAATCGGCAGCTTTATGAAAAAATTCAAGGATAAGAAATTTGCAGCAAAGTGTGACAGGGACGTCATTAAAAAGGGTTGCGAAATGCTCGGAATGGAAGTAAAGCAGGTTGCCGAAATCTGCATCGAGGCTATGAAGGAATATGCCGACGAGCTTTGCATCGGCATCAAAGAAGCATAATATAATCAATAAAAGCATAAGCTTGTTTTTTTACTTGCTTGTGCTTTTTTTGTCGAATGCGTAGGATTTGTGTTGTTATGATTTACTTGACGGATTGCAGGAATTATTGTAAAATAATTTTATCCGCTCGTGGCGCAGCTGGATAACGCAGCAGATTCCGATTCTGAAGATCGGGGGTTCGAATCCCTTCGAGCGGGCCAAAGAAAAGAGTACCGACCTTGTGTTGGTGCTCTTTTTTTTGTTTGAAGGGATTCGAACCCTGCGAGGGCAATTATTAAGAACATAAGGCTTTTCTTTTTTCTTTATTTATGGTAAAATTAAAAACAAAAGGAGGTTTTTTTATGAGCATTTATCCCAAAAGACTGTTAGCCTTTATTATAGACTGGAACTTAACGCTGCTTCCTTTTTTTCTTATTTTTTCTTTTTTATTGCATTTGACATCACAACAGGAAAATATATCTCTCTTAGTAGTCTTGTTAT
>JAZTWN010000039.1:0-14849 GCA_045635905.1 Acutalibacteraceae bacterium | reverse complement strand
AGTCACCATTTGATGCTTTGATTTCTTTGTGCAATACTTTTTTTACGAAAACAATCAAATCATCAGAAAAATCAAATGCGGAAACGGTTGTATTGTCAGTTAAAACAAAACCGGTTACAGATTTATCGGTAAATATTTTTACAGGCTGAGGAATAAGTTTGAACATAAGATAAGCCTCCGATTAAATAAACGATATATTCGACAAATTGAAAAATTAATTATTTTGTTAACTCGCAGTTAAAATTGACAGCTGGCGATTTTCGTCTACCATAATGTCACCTCTTCTTTGATTCTTAATATGGATGATAGCACAAAATATTATCAAAAACAAGTTGAATTAAAAAGTTGTTGTCTATATAGAATCGTTATATTAAAGGCTACATGATTACGTTATAAAACCAACGATTACCCCATAAGTTCAACGATTACCCCATAAGTTCAACGATTACTGCAAAAATCCAACGATTACATTTTCAATAAAATGAAAACAGCCTCCAGTGAAGTAATTCTCCGGAGGCTGCTTTTATGTCATATTCAAGTTTTTAGGTAATTTTGCTATGTCGATAAACACACGAATTGCTTATCCAAGAAAAATGCACAAAAAAATAAGTCAGTCAATTGTATCAAAATCGACTGACTTATTTGGAAACCACATCTGATTTTGATACAAAGATTTTGTGTTGTGCAAAATCTTATGGATGTTGTGCATATTTTTGTCATTGGATGTAAAGCACTCATAGCATTGATCTATGTTTTTTGCTTACTTTGCTAAAATGTTAAATTTTTTTATACTACTACCGCAAGATGGGCAATCACCGTCAAAGGGGCCCGCTTTTTTGCAAGTCCCACACCAATATGGAGTGGTTATGTCTGAACCATTATTTTCTGAAGTGAATGTTGCACCACAATGCCAACATACTTTTCTATTGATTGGTTGTTCAAAATTACAAAAAGAACAAATTATTGTGTTTCTTTCCGTGATATGCGTTTGAGCATTTTCAGGGACAGAAATTTTGATATCCTTATTATCGAGTTTTTTATGTGTTTTAGGAGAATTTGAGCTGTTTTTATTTGTTAATGATGTGTCAGAAATTTCTTCATTGTTATATTTAAAGGCAGTACCATATACTAAGACGGAAAGAAAGGATATTTGATATCTTAAGCCCATAATGCCATCAGCATTCATTTCTCTTGCCTGCCTTTTGATATCACTTGTTGCATCCATTTTTGCCATATCAATTTTGTCTGACATCATTTTGGAGGAGCATCCGAAAAGACAACAGAAAGAATACACAATATAAGTTATTAAACCGATGCCGTAAACGCATGAAGAGGAAACAAGTCCACATTCTGTAACATCGTTGAAGGTTGTTGTTGAAAGTTTCATTAAAAATACACACCTTTATAGTTTTATAAATGAATTATATAAGAAAGTAAAAAAATTGTCAACAATAGTAAGCTATTTAACTCAGAAGCTATATTCCTATCTTTTTTTTCTGCAAAAAAACTTTTAATGCGATAAATATTTAGTACAACAAAAGAAAGTTGTTATTTCTATAATCCTCTTTTATCGGTTTGCTCAAAACAAGCATTATGTTGATAATCACACGATTTATGTGCATTGGCAAATTGGCAAAAAAATAAGACAGGTAATTGTATCAGAATTACCTGTCTTATTTGGCTGGGGAGGCGGGATTCGAACCCACGAATGCAGCAGTCAAAGTGCTGTGTCTTACCGCTTGACGACTCCCCACGGTATTTGACTAAAAAAATAATCGCAAAATCTAATGACTTTGCGATTTAACTGGGGTGGATAATCGGATTCGAACCGATGGCCTCCAGGGCCACAACCTGGCGCTCTAACCAACTGAGCTATACCCACCATACAAACGGTGTTTCGTACACCGCTTGAGTATTATATAGTAATAAGTGGCATTTGTCAATAGGTATTTCCCTGTTTTTTCAATTATTTTTTAATCCAGGTAGAGGGTGAAAAGCAAAGAAGAAGAGGGAAAATTTCAAGTCTGCCCAGAAGCATTGCGGCACACAGAACTATCTTAGAAAATCCTGAAAATTCCGCATAGCTGCTTGCAGGACCTACTGCACCGAAGCCGGGACCGATATTATTGAAGGATGCTATTGTAGCCGTAATATTGGTTTCCATATCAAACTTATCAAAGCTTAAAAGAACCAAAATCACAAGCATACACGCAACATACACGGTAAGATATGATGTGGCTGAGGATAAGGTCAGCTCATCAAGACGCTTACCCTCGTGCTTTAAGGTCTTCACGCTTCTGGGGTGAAGAAGACGGTTAAGCTCTCTTCTCATACCCTTTACAAGAATAATTGCTCTTGAAAGCTTGAAGCCGCCTGAGGTTGAGCCTGCACAGGCACCCATAAACATCAGCACAAGCAGCAGCGTTTTGGAAAGCCCCGGCCACAGGCTGAAATCCGTTGTGGAGTAGCCCGTGGTAGACATTACCGTGGCAACCTGGAAGGATGCATGACGGAAGGAATCGGAAAGTGTTTCATACATACCGCTTATATTTACGGTGATTATAACACTTGTAACGGCAGCAACACCTATATAGACCCAGAGCTCGAAGCTCTTGAGCACGGATTTTATTCTTCTTAATAAAAGCAGATAGTAGAGATTGAAGTTTATACCGAAAAGGAACATAAACACGGCAATTACCCACTGAATAATGGGTGAATAGCTCTCAATTGAATCTGCCTTGATACCAAGACCGCCCGTGCCAGCCGTGCCGAGAGCGTGAAGAATTGCTTCAAACACAGGCATTTTGCAAAGAATAAGAGCTATCATTTCAATTACTGTAAGAGCCACATAAATAAGATAAAGAATCTTTGCGGTTTCTCTTGCCTTGGGCACAAGCTTGTCGATTGTAGGGCCGGGCATTTCCGCACGCATAATATGTATGGAGCGGTCGGAAACTCCTGATGACAGTGCCACAATAAACACAAGAACACCCATACCGCCTATCCAATGAGTAAAGCTTCTCCAGAACAAAAGCCCCTCACTCATACTCTCAACGTCCGTAAGAATAGATGCACCTGTGGTGGAAAAGCCGCTGACGGTTTCAAAAAATGCATCAATGAACGACGGAATCTCGCCTGATATAAAAAAAGGCAGGCAGCCTATAAGTGACATCACAATCCAGGCAAGGGATACGGTTACAAAGCCCTCTTTTGAATATATGACCTTGTTTTTTGTTTTGCAGCAAAGTGTCAGCGGAAGAGCAACTGCTGCCGCCACACCGATGGTTATTAAAAATGCTACCGAGCAATCGTTACGGTAAATAAGGCTTACCATAAGGGGCAGAATAAGAAATGCAGCCTCTACCCATATAATCTTGCCCAGAGTATTCAGAATCATTTTTTTGTTCATACGAAATACCTTATTTCATAATATCAGAAAGATCGTGAAGCTTTCTCTGACCCGTAATTACTATTACCTTGTCACCGGGAAGAATTGAATCGTCACCTGAAGGGATAATTGCAGTTCTGCCTCTTATGATACCTGCAATAAGAATCTGATCCTTGAGGGAAAGATTCTTAAGAGGTATCTGCACGCCTACGAAATCGGGGCTGACGGTAAATTCAAGAGCCTCAACGTTTGAATCCATAAGTCTGTAAAGAGTTTCAACCTTGCTGCCCATTGAATTTTCAAGCGCACGGGCATAGCTTGTAAGTGCGTCGGCAATTATCTTTTTGGGAGAAATAACGCACTCGATACCCATATTATCAGCAATAAGAGCAAGCTCCTCGCGGTTAACCTTTGTGATAACCTTGGGCACACCCTTTTTCTGTGCGAAATAGGAAATAAGGATATTTTCCTCGTCAATACCCGTAAGTGCAACGAAGGCATCTGTATGCTCTATGCCCTCCTCTAAAAGCACCTCCTGCTGAGTACCGTCCGCGTGAATAACGGAGGCTGCAGGAAGCAGCTCGCTTATCTCCTCGCAGCGCTCTATATTCTGCTCGATAATTTTTACGCGGTTACCTGCATTTATAAGCTTCTTTGCAAGATAATATGCAATACGGCTGCCTCCGAGGATTATTACGTTCTTCGTCTGTCTGCCGTAAAGGTCAAGCTCCTTCATAAACTTGAGGATTTCCGTCTGATTTGCGGTAACACCGATTCTGTCACCGCCGAGAAGCTTGAAATTACCAGAGGGAATAAACACGTTACCGTCACGCTGAACGGCACATACAAGGAAGTCAGCCTTGAATTTGCTTCTGACCTCACTGAGGGTCATACCGTGAAGACGGCTGTCGGTCTTGAGCTTCAATTCAATCATTTCAAAGTGACCGCTGGAGAAATTCTCAATCTTCACCGCTGAGGGCATTTTGAGAATATTGTAAAGCTCTCGCGCCGCACTGAACTCGGGATTTATGGGAATTGTAAGAGCAAGAGTTTTCTTGATAAAATCAAGAGAGCTGTCGTTGTAGTCAGTCTTTCTTATTCTTGCAACGGTGTTTTCAGCACCCATCTGCTTTGCAAAGAAGCAGCTGAGCATATTAAGCTCATCGGAATTCGTAACGGCAATAAACAGGTCTGCCTGCCACGTGCCTGCATCGTCAAGCACGTCGGAATCTGCACCGTTTCCGCAAACGCACATAACGTCATAAATATTATTGATTTCCTCAAGCACCTTTCTGTCGGTATCAATTACCGTGATATCGTGCTCCTCTGCGCTGAGGCTTTTTACAAGCTCCGTACCGATTTTGCCGCAGCCGACAATAATAATTTTCATAAGGACTACACCTTTTTTCTTTATTTAGTAAATAGCATTATACAACATTGCTTAACATAATTCCACACTTTTTCAAAAAAATATATAAATTGACAATATTGTTACCTTTGGGCTATAATTAAGAAAAAAACTACGGAGAAAAATATGATAAGCTATCCCAATCCGTTCATTGCTCAGCGTGCCGACCCCTATATAGTAAAAGCACCCGACGGCACGTATTATTTCACTGCATCCTACCCTGCATACCGAGATGAGCTTCACGGCTACGACAGAATAATTTTAAGAAAAAGCGACACCGTAAGGGGACTTTCCGAGGCCGAGGAAAAAACAGTGTGGACTGCCCGCGAAAAGGGCATTATGTCGCGCCATATATGGGCGCCCGAAATGCACCATATAGGCGGACGCTGGTATATTTTCTTTGCTGCCGCAACAAGTGACGACAAATGGGATATAAAGCCCTACGTGCTCGGACTCAGGGGTGAAAACCCTTATGAGGATGAATGGGAGGAGCTTGGCGTTATGCAGAAAACCGATGGCGATGAGCTTTCCTTCCGCTGCTTTTCCCTTGATATGACTTATTTTGAGCACAAGGGCAGGCACTATCTTATATGGGCGCAGATTGAGGGCTGCTCCTCACTTTTTATTGCAGAAGCCTATGAAAGCACTCCATGGAAATTAAAATCCCCTCCCGTGCTTCTTTCAAAGCCGGAGTATGACTGGGAAAAGGTGGTTTACCACGTAAACGAGGGCGCATCGGTGCTTAAAACGGATGAAAAATTATACGTTTTCTTCTCAGCGTCGGGAACAGGCGCGGAATACTGCATAGGACGGCTTGAGGCTGATATAAATGCCGACCCGCTTGATGCGTCCGCGTGGGCTAAAATCCCTGAGCCGGTGCTTGCAACCGCCGACCTTGAGGGTGAGGCAGGTCCGGGGCACAACTGCTTTGTAAGAGATGAAAACGGCGACCTTCTTTTAGTGTATCACGCGCGCCCTGCAAGCCATCTTACAAAGGAATGCGGCACCTTCTGGGAGGAATCACTCTATGACCCCTGCCGCCACGCAAGAATCAGAAGAGTGCAATTTTCGGAAAACGGCACACCCGTGCTTAAATAAAGGAGAATAACGATGTTCAAAGAATTATGGTCTGCAAACCCTCCCGCACTTTTTGCGGTAATCTGCCTTATAGCCTATTTCTGGGGTATGGCGGTTGTATTTGTTCTGAAGCCCATTAAAAATGCGGAAAGCTTTTCAATAAAGCCCGTAGACAATGCAGGTAAAACGGAAATCAGAGTGTACTACGGCGGCATTTCCTTTGCGCTCGGTCTTTTCCTTTTATACCTCACAATAGCACTGGGCACTGCATATCATTCACTAATAGGCGGTATAATTTTCGCTACCACCGTGCTTGTTACAAGAACAACCTTCCTGTTTGTTGACAAGGGCTGGAAATGCCCCTACACAAAGCTTGCAATTCCTGCTGAAAGTGCATTCGTCGTAGCACTCTGGGTATGCTTCTTCCTTGCAAGAAATTATCTGTAAAAACAAAAAAGCCGTGCAGATTCCGGTCTGCACGGTTTTCTTTTTTTCTGCTGCTTATTTATCGAGATATGCAAGAGGGCTGGGGAAATCCTGCTCGTTATTTGTCATAAATGCAACTGCTCTGTCGGGGATGTCGGTATTTCTGATAACGTCGTTATTTGCGATAAAGGAGTCAGCACCGTATACGAAGCAGGGAACGTCAACACCTGAGTGGCTGCCTGAGGTCCATACGTATGAGCCGTCGCTCTGACGTGTAACTGCACCTGTTTCGTGGTCGGCAGTAAGAATAACGAGTGTATTGCCGTCCTTTTCGGCAAAGTCAAGAACTGCCTCGATGGTCTTGTCAAATTCAAGAACTGCGGTCATAGCACCCTCGCCGTCCTGATCGTGTGAGCGCTTATCGATGTGCGCACCCTCAATCATAAGGAAGAAGCCGTCCTCATCCTCGTTAAGAAGCTCGATAGCCTCAACTGCAAGCTGAGAAAGAGTGGGATTATCAGTACCCTCGTTGTCACCTGACCACATAGCAGTGCTGTCAAACTGACCGATTGACTTTTCACCGTACTCAAGAGCCTTAACGTCTGCAAGTGAGCTTACGTAGCTCTTGCCGTTTTCGTTTACCTCTTCAACGGTTACGATTTCATTCCATGCACCCCAGATAAGGTCTATTTCAGATACTACCTGCTGCTCAAAGATGTCTTCACTAAGACCACGGTCACGCACATGAGCGGAGAAGGCAGAGGGAGTAGCGCCCATAATAGAGTCGGAGGTAACGATACCTGTTGCCTTGCCGTACTTCATAGCAACGTCTGTTACGGAAGCAGGAACTGCAATAACACCGAGAGGATCGGTGGGATATACGCCGACGTAGCCGTTGATTGTTCTGCCGCCCGTTGCAAGTGCAGTGCCGCCTGCTGCGGAGTCGGTAACGCTTGAGCTTGATGAGCGTGTCTGCTGTGCACCGTAGTATTCGAAGTCCTCGAAAAGGGTAAGGTCAACGTTGTGGGCATGCTCTGTAGCATAAAGATGGTTGAAGCCCATTCCGTCACCTATGAGAATAATAACGTTTTTTGTTTCCTCGGCTTCATCAGCAGGTGCGATGAAATTAAGACCGAAGGTTGTTGAGAAGGTCACAATAAATGACATAATCATAACAATGATTTTTGTAAACATAAATTTTCTCTCCTTTTATTTTATACGGATATTTTACCAAAGCGGTTTTTTTCTGTCAACGAATAATATTTACAAAATTTAACTCATTAATTGTACATATTGATTTTTTATTTTCAGTTTGATAAAATAAAACGGTATTGTGAGGTAAACTTATGGAAAGCAAGCTTATAAAAAAACGACACGCAAAGGGTAGGGTATATATACTTCTTACTGCACTACTGTGGGGACTTGCAGGCGTATGCGTAAAATCAATTCCGTGGAATTCATTTTCCATTATGGCTTCGCGTTGCTTTATCGGCATCATTATGTTTGCAATACTCAGAAAAAGCGTGAAGGTAAAATTCAACCGGTATACCCTTTTCGGTGCAATAATGATGAGCATTACGGGCATTTTATATATGGCGTCAATAAAGCTCACAACTGCTGCAACGGCAATAGTATTGCAGTACACCGCCCCCATTTTCGTTTTTCTTTACAGTGTGATCTTCACCAAAAAGAAGGCAAAGCCGTTGGAAACGCTCATAGTTATTGCTGTTTTCGGCGGATGTCTTTTATCCTTTATCGACGAGCTTGACCCTACGAAGCTTCTCGGAAATATTCTGGGACTTCTTTCGGGTATTTCCTTTGCGGCACAGATTATAGGCTTCAGCGACCGCCGTGCCGACAGTAACGACGGAATGTATTTAAGCAACGTTATAAGCTTTATTTTCTGTCTTCCCTTTATGTTCTTTGACAAAAATATGGCATTCAGTCCTGAAATAATTTTCTGGGTGCTGGTGCTCGGCATATTCCAGTACGGTCTTGCCAATATTTTCTATGCAAAGGGCTGCGTTATAACGGAAAAGGTTGAAACCTCACTTATTCTTACCGTAGAGCCTGTGTTCAACCCCATTCCCGTGCTTCTTGTAACGGGAGAAAAGCCCGGGTCTCTTGCCGTTGCAGGCTTCATTACAGTAATCGGAGGCATTACCCTTTACGGACTGCTTCCTGCACTCGAAAAGAAAAAATCTGTTTCCTGAGGAGGATTCTTATGTTTATTACAAACGATATAAAGTACGTAGGCGTGAACGACCGCAAGATTGACCTTTTTGAGGGGCAGTATATCGTGCCCGACGGAATGTCTTACAATTCATATATTATCTTCGATGAAAAAATTGCGGTTATGGATACCGTTGACGCAGGCTTCACCGAGGAATGGCTTGGAAACATTGAAGCAGCACTTGAAGGAAGAGCGCCCGACTTCCTTATTGTTCAGCATATGGAGCCCGACCACTCCGCAAACGTTGTAAATTTTCTTAATAAATACCCCTGTGCAAAAATTGTTTCGTCACAGAAGGCATTCAAGATGATGAAAAATTTCTTCGGCACGGATTTTGAAGATAACAGAATCATTGTAGGAGAAGGAGATACCCTCACCCTCGGTGAGCATACTCTCACCTTCGTTACCGCACCTATGGTGCATTGGCCCGAGGTTATCGTAACCTACGACAGCAAGGACAAGGTGCTTTTCTCTGCCGACGGCTTCGGCAAATTCGGTGCACTTGACACAGAGGATGAGTGGGCTTGCGAGGCAAGAAGATATTATATAGGAATTGTAGGAAAATACGGTGTACAGGTGCAGGCTCTTCTTAAAAAGGCAGAAGGACTTGATATCAGCATCATCTGTCCCCTTCACGGCCCCGTGCTTACGGAAAATCTTTCATATTACATTAATCTTTATGACATATGGTCCTCCTACGTACCCGAGGAGGAGGGTGTTATGATTGCCTATACGTCAATTTACGGCAACACAAAAAAGGCTGTTTCTGAGCTTGCTGAAATGCTTGAGAAAAAGGGCTGTGCAAAGGTAGTGGTCAACGACCTTGCCCGCTGCGATATGGCAGAGGCGGTTGAGGATGCCTTCCGCTACAGTAAAATTGTGCTTGCAACCACCACCTATAATTCGGATATATTCCCCTTTATGCGTGAATTCGTGCATCACCTTACCGAGCGCAATTTCTCGAACCGTACCGTAGGCTTCATTGAAAACGGCTCGTGGGCTCCCCTTGCCGCAAAAATTATAAAAAATATGTTCGAAAAAAGCAAGAATCTTACCTTCTGCGAAAACACGGTTTCAATAATGTCGGCTATGAACGATAAGAACAAGGCTGAAATTGAGACTCTCGCAGATGAGCTTTGCAGATAACGTAATTTCAAGAGAGGACTTCATAGCAGGTCTTCTCTTTTTTTGCGCAAACAGACAAATTGCGGTTGATTTTTTGTTTTTTATGATGTATAATAACACGGTAATATCAGCCGGTGTGATGGAATTGGCAGACGTGACGGACTCAAAATCCGTTGGTAGCGATACCGTGTGGGTTCGAGTCCCACCACCGGCACCAAAAATAGGCAAGCTTAAAGGCTTGCCTATTTTTTATCCATTGCGAAAGCAATGGTATATCATCGCCGAAGGCGTATATCATCACCCGACAGGGTGCATATCATCAGCCGCAGGCTGTAGACGCTTTCGCAATGATGATATACAGAACTTTGTTCTGATGAGATACAACACTTCGTGTTGATGATATACAAGGCTACGCCTTGATTAAAATTAAATCCCTTATGAGCACCCACACCAGAAATCCCGGATGCAGGAGGATTCGGGATTTTTACTTTTTTTACCATTCACTCTTCACCGAATAGTCATTCAGATATTTTTGGCAAGGAAAAGGTAATAAGTAATAGTAAAATTCAAATCCGTTATCATCCTTCTTCCTCTCCGATGCCTCCGGTTTCGGAAATTTTTATTTTTCAAAATTCCTGTTGACTTTAGCGCTTTATGGTGCTAAACTATTGAATATCAAAAATATGAAAGGCAAAGCATTTATGAGAAATAAGCTTTTTGCAGCTGAATACTATTACTTTTACTTTTTTGCACACAAAAAGGTAAGAGTTTCCGCAGGCTGCAATTAAAGTTAACGCTATAAATGTTATTTAATGCACCCGGAAAGCAGGGTGCATTTATTTTTTGCCCTGAAAAGAGGTTAAAAAAATGATAGCAATACTTAAACAGAATACAACACAGGAGCAGCTTTCTGGCTTTACGGACTGGCTTAAGGCACAGGGGCTCAACGTACATATTTCAAAGGGTGAATTCCAGACCGTTATCGGGCTTATCGGTGACACAACAAGACTTGACGCAGACCTTATTGCAAGCCTTGAAATGGTAGATTCCGTAAAGCGTGTTTCCGACCCCTTCAAGAGTGCAAACAGAAAATTTCACCCCGATGACAGTGTTATTGACTGCTCGGGAGTAAAAATAGGCGGTGGCAGCTTTGCGGTTATGGCAGGTCCGTGCTCAGTTGAATCCGAAAAGCAGCTCACAGGCATCGCAAGAGAAATTAAGGCATCGGGCTGCACTATGCTCCGCGGAGGCGCATTCAAGCCCCGCACCTCACCCTACGACTTTCAGGGACTCAAATCAGAGGGCATTGAATTACTCTTAAAGGCAAAAAAGGAAACGGGGCTTCCGGTTGTTACTGAAATTATGGATGCAAGCCACCTGCCCCTTTTTGAGGAGATTGACGTACTTCAGGTAGGCGCACGCAATATGCAGAACTTTGAATTATTAAAAGAACTTGGAAAAACCCGCAAACCTATCTTGCTTAAACGCGGACTTTCGAGTACAATAAAAGAATGGCTTATGTCTGCAGAATATATTATGGCAGGCGGTAACGAAAACGTTATTCTCTGCGAACGAGGAATACGCACCTTCGACAGTCAGTATACAAGAAACTGTCTTGACCTTTCTGCCATCCCCGTGCTCAGGGAGCTTACACATCTTCCCGTAATTATTGACCCCTCCCACGCAACGGGCTCGTCAAAATACGTTAAGAGCATGGCACTTGCAGCAGTAGCGGCAGGTGCAGACGGCATTATGACAGAGGTACATTCCGACCCCATCCACGCGCTTTGCGACGGTGCGCAGTCACTTACACCTGCGCAGTTTGACGATATGATGAAAAGTGTGGTTGCAGTAAGAAATGCAATAAGGGGGATTTTATGATGACAGTTGCGGTTGCAGGCCTCGGTCTTATAGGCGGCTCAATGGCACGTGCCTACAAGGCGGAGGGACACAGAGTTTTAGGGCTTGACACCGACGAAGCAGCTCTCGGATACGCAATTTTATCGGAAATAGCGGATGACAGGCTTACAAAGGAAAATATGTCAGACTGTGACATTATCTTTATTGCACTTTACCCCGATGCAGCACGGGAGTTTCTTGTAAAATATGCACCCTTTATAAATAAGGATTGCTTTGTTTTTGACCTTTGCGGCACAAAAAGAAAAATATGTGAAACAGGCTTTTGCCTTGCAGATAAATACGGCTTTACCTACGTTGGTGCTCACCCTATGGCAGGCACACAGTTTTCGGGGATAAAATATTCCCGCAAGGACCTTTTCAGAGGCGCACCTATTGTAATAGTCCCTCAGAAATTTGATGATATTGCTCTTTTTGAAAAAATAAAATCAATTCTCTCCCCTGCAGGCTTCGGAAATATAAGCGTATGCACCGCCGAAAAGCACGACAAAATGATAGCCTTTACCTCTCAGCTTGCTCACGTTGTATCAAACGCATATATAAAAAGCGAAACCGCAAAAAGCCACGGCGGCTTTTCCGCAGGCTCATACAAAGATATGACAAGGGTTGCAAGACTCAATGCAAAAATGTGGACGGAGCTTTTTTGTGAAAACTCCGACTATCTCATAAACGAGCTTACCTATATTATTGATTCCCTTGACGAATACAGACAGGCACTTAAAAATAACGATAATGAAAAATTATTCACTCTCCTTAAGGAGGGCAGTGACCTTAAGGAGCTTATTGACGGCTCCGGGACACAGAAGAAAGGATGACACCGATGAAAAGGGTTACGGTTGATGCGGCATCTCTGACCTACGAGGTTTTAATTGAAAAAGGAATTCTCGATGAAGCAGGAAAGCTTATAAGAGAAATATCGGATGCAGAGATTGCGGTCGTAGTATCTGAAACCACGGTTTTCCCCATTTACGGCGAAAGACTCGTATGCGCCCTCGAAAAGGAAGGCTTCAGCGTAATCACCTTTGTTTTTCCCGCAGGTGAGCAGTCAAAAAACACCGGCAACCTCGTAAGACTCTGGGAATTCTTAGCCGCTAATCACGTAACGCGCAAGGACGTTCTTGTGGCTCTCGGCGGAGGTGTTACAGGTGACCTTACAGGCTTTGCGGCGGCAACCTTTCTTCGCGGAATAAAATACGTAGGCATCCCCACAACTCTTCTTTCAATGGTTGATTCCTCCGTAGGCGGAAAAACTGCAGTTGACCTTAAGGGCGGAAAAAATCTTGCAGGCGCATTCTATCAGCCCTCACGGGTGCTTATTGACCCTCTTACCCTTGATACTCTCGCACCCGCGGTATATGCCGACGGTATGGCTGAGGTTATAAAATACGGTATGATAAACAAGCCCGACTTTCTTACCGAGCTTAAAAACGGCACGAATATTGAAAGAATAATTGAGGTATGCGTCACCGCAAAAAGAGATATTGTAGACCTTGACGAAAAAGATACGGGCATACGAGGTCTGCTGAATTTCGGTCACACGCCTGCTCATTCAATTGAGCTTCTTTCAGACTTTACAATTTCCCACGGCAGTGCAGTTGCAATCGGAATGATGCTTATGACAAGGGCGGCAATCAGTGCAGGTCTTTGCGACAAAGCCTCGGCAGATATTCTTTCAGAGCTTCTGACAAAGTATTCTCTTCCGTCAACCACTGCATTTACCGCATCACAGCTTACAGAAAATGCGCTTAATGACAAAAAGCGCGCAGGTGAAAGTATAACTCTTGTAATCCCCCAAGAGGCAGGCAGATGTATTCTTAAAAAATTCCCCGTTTCAGAGCTTGAGAATTTCATTTCGGGAGCGTGGGATAAATGATAAAAACAGTACACAACCCGAAAACCTCGGGCACAATACGGGCAATTGCCTCAAAATCAGAGGTACACCGCCTACTTATATGCGCCGCATTAAGTGACAAAAAAACAGAAATTATCTGCGAAAGCATAAATGAGGACATTACAGCAACAGCAGAATGTCTGAGGGCACTCGGTGCAGAAATCGGCTACAAAAAAGGCATTTTCACCGTTTGTCCGATAAAAAATCCAAAAAAAACCCCTGTTCTTCCCTGTAACGAATCAGGCTCTACCCTTCGATTTCTTGTTCCTCTTACCGCAACGCTTTGCGAGGGTGCGACCTACCTTACAAGGGGCAGACTTGCAGACCGTCCCCTCTCCCCTCTTAAGGAGGAGCTTGAAAAAGGCGGCACTCACGTTGAAGCCGCAGAGGGTAACATTGTGATTAAGGGTAAAAACACCCTGACAGAATTTACAATTGCAGGCAACGTATCCTCGCAGTTTATTTCGGGACTTATGCTTATGCTTACCCTTACAGGGGGGAAAATCACGGTAACGGGTGAAATTCAGAGCCTTCCCTATATAGAAATGACTGCCGACGCATTAAGGCTTTTCGGCTGCGACGTCAGCTTCAAGAACAACGAAATAACCGTTCCGAAAGTGTGTCCCCTTGCAAGTCCCTCAAGGGTGCAGGGCTTCGGTGACTGGTCAAATGCGGCATTCTTCCTTTCGGCAGGTGTTATCGGCAAGGAAAAAATCACCGTGACGGGGCTTTATGCCGACTCAAGGCAGGGTGACAAAAAAATCGTTGATATATTAAGGCTTTTCGGTGCAAAAATCGAATGCGAGGGCAACAGTGTAACCGCATTCCCCTCGGCACTTCACGGCATCACCCTTGATGCAAAGGATATCCCCGACCTTGTTCCCGTGCTGTCGGTTGTTGCGGCAAATGCAAAGGGCACAACAAGAATCACAGGCTGCGAAAGACTGCGCTTCAAGGAAAGCGACAGAGTTGAAGCGGTTAAAAATATGATAACAGCCCTTGGCGGCAGGGTCAGCATCGAAAATGACGGTATAATTATTGAGGGCACTGCTCTTTCAGGCGGTGAAGCCGATTCTTATAACGATCACAGAATTGCAATGAGTGCAGGTATTGCCTCGTTTGCAACAAAATTTCCCGTAACGGTCAGAAATGCCGAGGCGGTAAATAAATCCTATCCCACCTTCTGGGATGAACTGAAATAAGGTGACAGTATGCTTTTTCCTTACGGGAACAATATAAAGCTTTACGTTGAGGGCGAAAGCCACGGAGAAAGGCTCGAAATGATACTGAAGGGCTTCCCCGCAGGCGTAAAAATCGACGAGGAATTTCTTGCTTCCTTTATGGCAAGACGCGCTCCCGGTCAGAATGAATGGTCAACCTCACG
>JAZTWN010000038.1:0-35607 GCA_045635905.1 Acutalibacteraceae bacterium | reverse complement strand
AAGGACTTTACAAGCGGAAATATATCAAAGCAGCTCATTGTTTTTTCTGCTCCCCTTTTTCTGTCAAACCTTATGCAGGTTATTTACAATATGGCGGATATGTTTATTGTGGGACAGGTGCACGGCAAGGTGGGCATTTCTGCCGTTTCCGTAGGCGGTGACCTTTGCAATCTTCTGACCTTTATTGCCATCGGCTTTTCAAATGCAGGTCAGGTGCTTGTTGCAAAGTACATCGGTGCGGGGCAGAAGGAAAGGCTCGGCAGATTCACGGGCACAATGTGCTCCTTCCTGCTTTCCAGTGCTCTTGTAATAAGCATAATCAGCATCATTTTCCAGGATGCTCTTCTGAAATTTATGCAGACCCCTGCAGAGGCCTATAAGGATGCCGCTGAATATTCCCTTATCTGTATGATAGGTCTTGTTTTCATTTACGGCTACAATATGGTAAGCGCGGTGCTGCGCGGAATGGGCGACTCAAAGCATCCCTTCATTTTCGTAAGCCTTGCGGCGGTTATAAACATTATTCTCGACGTTATTTTTGTTATGTGGCTTGGCATCGGCGCAAAGGGTGCGGCACTTGCAACGGTTATAAGTCAGGGGGCCAGCTTCCTGCTGTCCGCCGTATTTCTTTACAGAAAGCGCCGTGAATTTGAGCTTACCGCAGCTCTTCGCGACTTTATTATTCCCGACCGACAGATGCTTTCCTCCCTTGTTAAGCTTGGAATCCCTATGGCAATCAAGATGGCATCCGTTCAGATTTCAAAGCTTTTCGTAAATTCACAGATAAACGCCTACGGTGTTGAGGTTTCTGCTTTCTCGGGCATTGCCAACAAGATTTCATCAATAAGCAACCTTATTTCTGCGGCTATGAATACCGCAGGCTCTACTATGGTGGGACAGAATCTTTCCGCAGGCAAGGAAAAGCGTGTCAAGGGAATCTTAAAATCCCTTTCCGTCATCACACTTTCCGTATCCACCCTCATGACCCTTATCTTCTTCATTTTCCAGAACGAAATTATAGGCTTCTTTGCCGACGGTGACGACTCAGTTGTTGCAGTAGGCGAGCATTTCTTCTTCATCGCTCTGCTTCTTTTCTACGCAAGTGCTATGCGTGCGATTATGAACGCTCTTCTCAACGGCTCAGGCAACACAAGGGTAAACTTTGCCACCGCAATCTTCGACGGCATTGTAATGCGCTTCGGTCTTGCAATTCTGTTCGGTATGGTGCTTAAGATGGGATACTACGGCTTCTGGCTGGGTGATGCTATTGCAGGCTTCACGCCCTTTGTAATCGGCGTGGTATTCTACTGCTCAGGCTCGTGGAAGAAAAATCTCAACAAGGCATAGCCTGCCACTCAGATAAATTTTCAGCAATTTTTCCGTTTTACTTGATTTTCTTCCCATTTTTGCGTATACTGTTGTAATCTTGTTATTTTACGGAGGTAAGTCTTATGGATGCAATACTTGAGTTTTTTAATGGCTTTTCTGCTCCCGTGCTTGTTTTAAGAATAATTCTTGCAGGTGTATTCGGCGGCATCATCGGCGTTGAAAGAACTCTTCGTCAGAAGGATGCAGGCTTCAGAACTCATATCGTTGTTGCTATGGGTGCGGCAATTATGATGATTATTTCAAAATACGGCTTCTTTGACCTTGTCGGCCTTGACGATACCCTTCGTGTTGACGCCTCCCGTGTTGCCTCAAACATCATCACAGGTATTTCCTTCTTAGGTGCAGGTATGATTTTCGTAAAGGGCACCTCCATCAAGGGTCTTACCACCGCAGCAGGCATCTGGGTTACCGCTGCCGTGGGTATGGCTATGGGCGCAGGTCTTTACGTGGTTTCCTTCGTTTCAGTTATTCTGCTTCTTCTTGTGCAGATTATCTTCCACAAGTTCCTCATCGGCTTCGACAAGGTGCTTGCAAACGATAACATCGTTCCCTGCTTCATTCAGCTTGACAACACTCCCGATGCAGTGGGAGAAATGAAGCGCTTCCTCAAAGCAAACGGAATCCGTATTTTCGACTCCGTTGTCAATGCCTCTGCGGACAACACCACTCTTACAATTCATCTTAACGTTCAGTTTGCAAAGGACGTTGACATCGATGACGTATTTGAAAGATTCCTTAAAAAGGACAGTGTTCATCAGGCATTTTCAATTTAACGCAGCATAAAAACAGCGGTCACAGGCAGTTAGCTTGTGACCGTTTTTGTTTTGTTCTCCGGGACGCACATCGGCGCCCCTTGCCTCTGTGGGGAGGCTTATTCCTCAAAAAGTATATTTATCTTGGCTGCACATTTCCTGCAGACCTTCTTATCCTTGAATCCGATAAGGTCATCCATTCCTGCGCAGAAAACACAGGAGGGCTCGTATTTTCTTAATATAATCATATCGTCCTCAACGAAAATTTCAAGCGCATCGTCCTGCGAGGTCAGACGAAGCTTTTTTCTCAGCTCCATAGGAAGCACGAATCTGCCGTTTTCGTCAAATTTTCTTACAATGCCTGTTGCTTTCATATTTTTCACCTCATATTTATTTTTTACAGCACCAAATTAACATATTTTACCATAAAAGTCAATATTGCTCATAAATTTTCTTTTTTTCCTTCTGAATATTTTTCTACCGTTCATCATATAAGGTAGTATGATGAACCTTATTTTTGCCCTTTCGTTTATAATTTCCCTTTTTGTTGCCGTGCTGACAGGAAATACCGCAGCTCTTTCCTCGGGGCTTCTTGAGGGTGCGGGAAATGCCGTGACGATTGCCCTGCGGCTTCTCGGTGCACTGTCGCTGTGGAACGGAATTTCTGAAATTATAAGCCGCTCGGGGCTTCACAAGAAAATTGAGCGGCTTCTCTCCCCCTTAATTCGGCTGATTTTCCCCACTCTTCACGGCACCCCGGCAGGGCAGGCGGTATCAATGAATATCACCGCAAATCTTCTGGGGCTCGGAAATGCCGCAACACCTCTGGGGCTTGAGGCCATGAGGCGCATAAAGGCGCAGACAAAAAAGGACTTTGCCGACACCGAGGCAGTGCGCTTTGTTGTAATAAACTCTGCCGCCCTCACCCTTATCCCTGCCACCGTGGCATCCCTCAGGGCGTCGGCAGGAAGCACCGCTCCCTTTTCAATATTGATTCCCGTGTGGCTTTCGGGGCTTCTTTCCCTTGCATCCGGACTTCTTGCCGAAAGGCTTTTATCAAAAAGGTGGAAAAAATGAAAAGATTTCTGATACTTACCCTGCTTTCTGCGCTTATTTCCCTGGGAATCCCCTACTGCGCCATCTCGGCACAGGGGGATTTTTCACCGCCCCGTGAGCAAAACAGCACCGACGAAATATCCTACGATACCATTTCGGTATATTTTGCAGACCGGGGCACGGCTCAGACAATGGATTTCAGAGAGTACGTAATCGGTGTAGTGGCGGCTGAAATGCCTGTTGACTTTCACGAAGAGGCGCTAAGTGCCTGTGCCTGTGCGGCGGCAACCCTTGCACGCATCCGCATTCGAAAGGGCACTGACGAGTCACTTGACGGCGCGGTGATTTCCACCGACCCCAAAACCCATCAGGCATATATGACAACTGAGCAAATGGCTGAAAAATGGGAGGGAGATTTCGACGCCTACTACGAAAAGCTCTGCGCCGCCGTGGACAAGGCTATCGGATATATCATCACCTACGAGGGGGAAATGATAGTGCCCGTATACCACGCTATGAGCACGGGCAGAACCGAGTCAGCCGAAAACGTGTGGGGTGCGCCCGTGCCCTATCTTGTAAGCGTTGAAAGCACGGGTGACATCCTTTGTGAAAAATATCTGACCCAAAAGACCCTTTCCTTTGACGAATTTTCAGCCGCTCTTGAGGCAGAGGGCGCCGTTTTTCCCGAGGACATAACACTGTGGATAGGTGACGGAGTATACACCCCCTCGGGCACGCTTACGGAAATTGAAATAGGCGGCATCACCCTTTCGGGGGCAAGGCTTCGTGAAATTTTTTCCCTGCGCTCAAATGCCGTAGTCCTTTCAATCACCAAGGACGGAGTGACCCTTACTGTACGCGGCTACGGACACGGTGTGGGAATGTCGCAGTACGGTGCGGATTATCTTGCAGATAACGGACTTACCTGGCAGGAAATTTTATGCCACTACTACACGGGTGCGGAAATTGTTCCCGTCTGATTTTCAATATTTAATAATTCTTAAATAATTTACCAATTAAATAGGGTCTTTTCAGGTTGATAATATTTTCCCGATATGTTATACTTTTTGTCATAAAAAAGTATAACGGAGAAAATAATATGAAAGCACTGAAAAAGACCTTTGTTGTTTTTGCAGTATGTTTTTCAATTTTATTCAGCACTCTTGTCAGCGCATCTGCCGACGCTCAGCTTCAGCAGCAGCTCGATGCCCTCTGCTCAGGCATAAACGCCTGCACGGTTTACGATATGAGTGCCGATGAAATGCTTTACGGCAAAAATGAAAACCGGCATATCTACATCGCAAGCACAACAAAGCTTATGACCTGCCTTATAGCTCTTTCTGTTTTTCACCCCGATGACGTGATTACCGTAGGCAGTGAAATAAACCTAAGAAAGCCCAATTCAAGCGTCAGCCTCATTCAGGCAGGACACCGCCTTAAGGTGAGAACGCTTTTAGCAGCGCTTCTTCTTCCCTCGGGTAATGACGCGGCATACACCGTTGCGGTAAACGCAGCAAGGCGTCATTCGGGTGATAGCAATATGGACTACACCCGTGCGGTTACCTATTTCTGCAACCTTATGAACGAGGAGGCAAGAAGACTCGGCTGCAACGATACGTATTTTGCAAATCCCGAGGGCTGGGACAACCCCTATCACTACTCCACCGCCTCGGATATGACTAAGATTGCAGCAGCGGCGGCAGACAATGCAATTATCGCATCAATTGCAAACATTCACGCAAACCGCTTCGTTTTCGCTTCGGGTGAATGGATAGATTGGGAAAACACAAACAAGCTTCTTGACCCCGACAGTCCCTACTACTATCCCTATGCACACGGTCTGAAGACAGGTACAACACCCCTTGCAGGCAACTGCCTTGTAGCCTTTGCGGAAAAGGACGGAAGAAAAATTCTTGTGCTTGCCTACGGCTGCGAAACCGACGACGACCGCTTCGGCAGGGTAAAGGAAATTTTCGAGCTTATATATTCCGTGCCCGTAACAGGTGACCTTGACAGAAACGGAGAAATCACCTCGGCAGACGCAAGACTTGCCCTGCGCGCCTCGGTAGGTCTTAAGGATGACGTGGAAATAACCAAAAAACGCGGTGACACCGACGGCGACGGTGTAATAACCTCCTCCGACGCAAGAAACATCCTGCGTGCCGCAGTCGGGCTTGACGATATGTCGGGCTGGAATAAATAAAAAAAAGAACACGCTCCCACACGGAGCGCCTTTTTATTTCGGGTGATATTAAATTACGGGTGGGCGACCCAACCCCTGCACTAATGCTTAATCTCTGATGCCTGCTCAGCCATAAAGCACGGTGGAAAGCCATGAATCGAGCTCAGCCTGACGGGAAAGGAAATCACCTGTGAAGCTATAGCCGTTTATAAGGATGGCTGAGGCAAAAAGCTTATTGATTTCAACCGTGGACTTATTAAGCTCCTCCTCGGTGCCGTACACAACGGGAATAACGATTTTGTCGCGCATATCGTAATTTTCAATAAAGGATACAACTGCTCGGGGGAGAGTGCCGCCCCAGGCAGGGAAGCAAAGAAAAATTATGTCGTAGCCGCGAAGGTCAGAGGGCATATTTTCAATAGCAGGGCGCACGTCGTTTGCAAGCTCCTGACTTATAAGGCTTACAAGCTCCTCCTCGTTTTCGGGGTAATCCTTAAGGGTATCAATTTCACATATTTCCCCCTCGGTTTTTTCAAGGATATATTCCGCAACCGCCTTTACGGGGTCGGTGTGGGAGAAATATATTGTCATAACGTTGGGGAATGCCACGTCATCAGTATTGATTGAGTCGGCGGTTGTTGCCTCTGCAGGCAGGGTTTCGGGAGCCGCGGTGGTTTCCTCCTGCACCTGGTCCTTACTGCCGCAGGCACAAAGGAAAACAAAGGTTAAGGCAAGTATTATTGCTGCAAGCTTTTTCATTGTATTCACTTTCTTTCCTCAATATATTTTTTAAGCATAAGACACCAGTCTGTCTGTATTATATCAAATTTTTTATCAATAAGCCAGCCCCAGCCCTTATCCTTTTCACCGACTACTGCAATATTGTCGGTATGACCTGCGCTGAGCACTGCCTTATGGTTATAGACAATGGAATTTACCCATACGATTCTGCCCTTTTCGTGCATTGAGGAAATATACTCATCACTGCAAACCTCGTCGGACTCGGACCTGAAGATAACCTCTGCGCCTATGCAGTTTACACCCTCTTCAGCAAGTCTGTCGGTGACCTCGTCTTTTTTGGTGACTATGGGCATAAACATAAAGTCGGGGGCGTAGCGTGCCACCTGCTTTAAGTATTTCTCGGTAGTGTCGGTCTTTACAATAACCTGCTTTTCAACACCTGTTTTTCTTATTATTTCGGAAATTCCGGGAATATCAATCCAGAACTTATCGATATTTATATAGCACCTGCCCTTTAAGAAGGTGAGAATTTCCTCAAGTGTATTTATTTTGCATACTGTGGGCACGTTGTCCTGATTGAGAAAACGAAGCCTTTCAATAATTTTTGACGGGAGTAAGGACAAAAGCATGGGAATACCCAGATGTGCCCTTTCCATACCGGGATGGAAAACGTAGAATTTTCCGTCACGGCTTTTTGACACGTCAAGCTCAATTATATCTGCGCCCTGCTCCAGTGCCACCCTGAAGGCTGAAAGGGTATTACAGGGAATATCTGCGCCTGACACACCGCGGTGGGCGCACACAAGAGCTTTTCCCCTTGTGTTTTCAAAAAGTGATTTTTCGAAATCTATCATAAATATGCTCCTTATTCTACGGGGATAACGGTTATACTTCCTATGTCGGGGGCATAGGTCACCTTATTGTTAAAGCTGTAGCTGCCGTCATTGGTGAAATCTATAATATGCTCTCCTGCGTCAAGATAAAGCACCACGGTTTTTGTTTTATAATAGTCCCAGCTATAGGTGCTGCGGAAGAAGAAATTACCCTGCTTTTCACCGTCAACGAATATACTTATATATCTTTCAACAAGGTCAACGTTATAATCGTGATAGCCGCCCTGCTCACTGTTTGCGTATTCAACGGTAAATGCATAGTATCCGCTGTGGGGAGCCGTATAGAGAAGTGAAATACCGCTTTCGGTGTCACTTGAAATCCAGCCGAATTTCTCACCGCTTGAGGTGTTTTCGTCGGGGGAAATCTGTGCCGCACCTACACCTGCCATTTCCGAGGGAGTATACACATCAAGGGAAGAAATCTTATAATCTGCCCCTTCGGCACCCGAAAGGCTTACACCCTCGGGAAGTACAATTTTATTGTAGCCTCTGCCGAAATAAAAGATGCCGTCACCGTCACCGGCAATTTCAATTCCGTTTATCGTAATAAGGCTGTCATCGGTAAGGTCGGAAAGCTTATAGTAGCCGTCAGCGGGGATTACAACCGAATATGCGTTTTCTTCCTTTGTGTTCCGGGAGGTAAGGCGGTCAACGTATACCTTTTCCTCCGTTATGGGGGTAAGGTCAATGAAGTCGAGAGTGATAAGGCAGCCCTCTGTGAGCACCTCGACCTTTATTTCCTTGTCCTCCTGCATTTTCACCTCAAGGCTTACACATTCCATACAGTCGGGCTTTATGGAGGAGGGGCATTTTACAATGCATTCGTTTGTGCCTGCGGTGATTTTAAGAGTAGCTGAAATTCTTTCTCCGCCCTCACTGCTTACGTTGCCGTAAACGAGGTCAAGACGGTAAATTCCGCCGTTTTTTTCATTAACCTTGAAAACAAAGGGAGCGGTTTCAGTGCTTATGCCCTTTACGCAAAGACCGCCGCTTAATGAATAAGCACCGCCCTCAACCGCAGCACCGATGCCGTCGAGTGACTGCTCCTCTGCCTCGTATCTTACGGTTTTTATCTCATTTTTATAAGACTGTGCCTCGCCCTTTTCTATTTCGACGAAGAACGCCTGACTTTCTCTTTCACAGGGAAGAGTAAGGGAAATACTATCCCCGCGGACGGTGATATTCTGAATTTCAGCCACCGTGGGGGAATTTACCGCGCCGCCGAGCCCCTTGTAATCAACGTAGCTTATTTTTACAGAAAGACTGTCACCGTTTTCGAAGCCGTCACCGAGATTTTCAATTTTTATAACACTGTCGGTGCTGCTGCCGCCTGCAAGGATATAGAATTTCTCCTCTGCCTCGTCATAGGAGGAAAGAGCAATAAAGCCCTTATTCATAAGAGGGTCTGTGCCCTTGAGATATTTTCCCACGTTACTGTGAAGAATATCTCTTTCGGCAGAGGCTAACTCCTTGCCCTTCATTTTTCCGTAGAAATTATACACCCAGTAATTGCCGTTGGGAGTAACGTCGTCTGCAACGGTGTCGGAAAGGTTATTTGCAAGGCGCCAGTAGGCAACGCAGCCGTAGGCATCCTGCTTTTCAAGGCGCTGAATCCATTTTACGCTTTCACCGGGAATGCCGTTTGTGCTCATAAGCCCGTATTCGGAGATGCACACGGGGATTCTTTCAATACCGAGCTCGTCGCACATTGAATAGTAGCCGTTGAAATTGCTTTCCATTCTGTAGATTGACTGGTCGCTTAATTCGTGCCACACCATAACCTGGGGAAGGCAGTCGTTTTCCTTGCAGTATGAGAGAAATTCCTTTATAAAATCGTAGTTATAGCCGCAATATCCCGGACCTGCAAGCTTCGCGTCGGGATTGATGCTTTTAACAAGTGCATAGGTTTGTTTCCACGCATCGTAGAATTTATATCTGTTTTCCTCCTCCCAGAAATTGCCCAGCCACGCACCGTTGTCCATTTCGTTATAAATGCAGTAAACGAGGCTTTCACGGTAAGAGGAGCTCTCCATTTCCGTAACGGTGGTTTTTACTCTTTCGTTATAGGCTTCAAGGGAGTCAAGCTGATAGTACCAGGTATCGTACATATCCTGTGTGTATACCATAAGCATCTCACCGCCTGCCGACAGGAAGGTATCGGAAACGTCCCTTACGTCACCTATGGGGTGCTGAAGACCGCCTGCGGTTTTTGTGGCAAGGGAATTTATGCCGATGCTTTCGGCAATCTCCGTTGTGGGGATATTGTCCTCGGCAAAGCCGTATAAGAAGCCCGATGCCCTGCCCGTAAGCTCACCCTGCGAGGAAAAATCGAAGGTGACGGTGGGGGTAATCAGCCAAAGCGCACCGACGCCCGACACAGTAAGCACTGCGGCAAGGAGTACGGCAATTCCTATAATAACCTTTTTTGCTTTTTTCATAGCACACCTCAAGCTGCCGTTTAATGGCGGATTTTTTATCTTCAACAAGCCTGCAGACCCCTTATTTTTTAGCATAAAGCATAACGAAGACCACAGGTTTTTATTATTTTTGTATATATTTTATAATAACAGTAAAGAAATATATTGTCAACAAAAACTCTGTGTGTTAAAATATCAGCATTACTTAAAAAGGAAGATTTCAATGTTAAAAAACAGAGCAGCAGGTGTGCTTATGCACATCTCCACAATTCCCTCGCAGTACGGCATCGGTGTATTCGATGAAAACTGCAGGCATTTTGCAGACGCCCTTCACGAAATGGGCTTCGGCTATTGGCAGGTTCTGCCCTTCAATCCCGTAGACAAGGCAAACTCCCCCTATTGCTCCGCCTCTGCCTTTGCAGGCAACATCCTTTTCATTGACCCTAAAAAATTATACGAGCAGGGTCTTTGCACCGAGGCACAGTATAAGGAAAATATATATGACGGCTCACCCTACACCGCCGACTATGAATTTGCCCTTGAAAAGAGAACAAGGCTTCTCAAGGCTGCATTTCTCAATATATCCCCCGAAACCGCAGAAAGGGTAAGAGAATTTTCCGAGGAAAATCCCTGGCTTGCCGACTTTGCACTTTTTATGGCACTCAAGGAGCTTCACGGTGACGCTCCCTGGTGGGAATGGGATGAAAAATACCGCTTCTATAAGTCTGCAAGGCGTCACAGAAGAGAATTTGAAAAGCAGTGCGCCTTCTATAAGTTCTCACAGTATATTTTCTTCACACAGTGGCAGGAAATAAAGACCTATGCGAACAAAAAGGGTATTGCAATTATCGGTGATATGCCCATTTACGTTGCTATGGACTCCTCGGACGTGTGGGCAAACACCGCGCAGTTTTTAATTGACGAGGAAACCCTTAAGCCCTCGGCAGTTGCAGGCTGCCCTCCCGATTATTTCTCCGAGGACGGACAGCTCTGGGGAAATCCCCTTTACAACTGGGCATATATGGAAAAGGACGGATACAAATGGTGGCTCCGACGCATTGAGCAGAGCTTCAAGACCTATGACTGCGTAAGAATCGACCATTTCCGTGCCTTTGCATCATATTGGGAGATCCCTGCCGACAGTAAGACCGCCAAAAACGGTAAATGGGTAGAGGGGCCGAGAATGAAGCTCTTCAACAAGGTGAAGAAGACCTTCGGTGAGCTTCCCATTATTGCGGAGGACCTCGGCATTTTCGGTGAGGACGTGCCGAAGCTTCTCTCTGACACGGGCTTCCCCGGAATGAAGGTTGTGCAGTTCGGCTTCGAGCCCGACGGAGATTCTCTTCATATGCCCCACAATACACCTATAAATTCCGTAAACTACTGCGGAACTCACGATAACAACACGCTTCTGGGCTGGCTTTGGGAGGCAAACGAGCGCGAGCGTGCCTTTGCCCTCCAGTACGTAGGCTTCACGGGCTCAAGCTGGGGTGACGGCGGCTATCAGTCACAGTCCTGCCGCAGGATTATCGAGTCGGTATGGCGCTCCTCCTCAAACACCGCAATTATTGCATTCCAGGATATGTGCGGCTTCGGAAGCGACGCAAGAATGAACATTCCGGGCGTACCCGAAAAGAACTGGCGCTACCGCACCACAAAGGAAACCATCGACAGCGTGGATAAGGAATATTTCAAGAAGATAAATTCACTTTACAGAAGAACATATCCCGTTTTCTGATGTCGGATGAAGCAATAAGCAAAATGCTGCTCCCCTATTGCCTGATCCCTGATCCCTGCAAAAAAAGCAGAGTCCTAGGCGTTGTACCCTTAAGGATACAACGCCAGTTTTATTCGCCTTTGGCGAGTTTTATTGCTTCGCAGTTTTATTGTGCTTCGCACAGTGTTATTCGCTTCGCGAGTTTTAAGGCGAATAAAATAACACTGAAGCCGAAGGCTTCAATATAACTATTACCGTAAGGTAATAATATCACTCTGCCGTAAGGCAGAATATCACTGAACTATCCGAAGAATAAATGCGCACTTACTCACCACCAAAGGTGCAGATAAAAAATGAGAGGTAATACGGATATCCGCATTACCTCCTTTTATGTCCTTAACAAGCCAACTCATATGACTCTGCTTTTTATTTTATCTTCCGTGCGAAGGAAAGGGTCTGTCTGAGGGCACCTTCCTTTTCAACCCCTGCAAGGCGCAGCTTATGGGCATAGGCTAAAAGCCCCGAAAAGCTCTTGTCGGGGGAAAGCCCTGCCTCAATCAAATCCCTGCCCTGCACAAAGGGACGGGACATTATTTCATTGAAATCGCCCAATTTTTCAAAAAGAATTTCACCGATATTTTCTTTTCTCTCTCCCTCGTCACAAAGGGCAAGGAAAATAAGCTCCCGCGGACTTATGCTTTCGTCAAAAAGCTTATTGAAGGCCTTGAGTGACGAGCCTGCCCTTGCCATAACACCGGGCTTCATATGTAAAGCCGTCATATTGAGAGCATAATTTATAAGGCTTTTTTCGTTTGTGATGCGCTGCAAAAAGGACTCTGCCACGGGAAGACCGAGGTGCTCGTGGGCATAGGCGTGAATCACGCCGTCAATTTCCTTTGTAGCCTCAATTTTTCCGAGGTCGTGACACAGTGCACTCAGCATAAACGCAAAGGGGTCAGACACCTTATCGCGGTACGCAGCACAGCGGTCGAGCACCTCCATAGTATGCACCCACACGTCACCCTCGGGGTGATAAGCGGGATTCTGCCTGAGCCCTATAAGGCTTTTAAGGGGTGCAAACCAATAATCAAGACCGTCCACGTCCCTTAATACCTCGAAAAATACCGAGGGTCGCTCTGCCTTCAGCAGGGCCTTTTTCATTTCACCCTCAATTCTTTCCTTTGAAAGGGAGGAAAGGTCAATAGTACGGCAAAGAGCCTTAGTTTCCTCGCACACCGAAAAGCCGAAGCGCGCGGCAAACTGCGCAAGTCGCAGCACTCTTAAGGGGTCCTCGGGAAAGGAAATATCGTTCACGTGACGGAGTATTCCCTTGCGAAGGTCCTCGCGTCCGCCGAAATGGTCGATAATTTCACCTGTCAGCACGTCCTCCATAAGGGCGTTTACGGTAAAATCCCTGCGCCCGGCAGCCTTTCTTGTGCCGATGTAGGGGTCAACGGAGATTTCAAAATCACGGTGACCTCTGCCTGTTGCCGCCTCCCGTCGGGGAAGAGCAAGGTCAATGTCAGTGCCCCTGAGGGAGAATATGCCGAAGCTTTCACCCATTTCAAGGGGTGTGCCGAGGCTTGAAAGAAGCTCACGAAGGGTGCTGACCTCAATGCCGTGAAGCTCAATATCAATATCCTGTCCCTCAATTCCGAGAAGCCTGTCACGTACAAAGCCGCCGACGAAATAAGCCCTGCCGCCTGCAAGACTTACCCTTTCAGCTATTTCCTTTGCCTTTAATAAATTTTCCACAAGCATCACCAGATCAACGCAGTTATTTTCACCCTTGCAGTCGCCGGGAAAGCCTCCGACCGCCGGTCCTATTCAAAAAATTCCCTCATTCCGACGGAATAAGGGATTGGTTTATTTGTTTTCATATAATATCCTGAGCCCCTTAAGAAGCAGGTGCTCGTCATAGGTTACACGGCGGCGGCATACGGGGAGAATAAATTTAGCAGCTCCGCCTGTTACAACCACCTTAACCTTTTCACCGAGAAGCTCCTCAA
This sequence comes from Acutalibacteraceae bacterium, assembly GCA_045635905.1. Taxonomy (GTDB): domain Bacteria; phylum Bacillota; class Clostridia; order Oscillospirales; family Acutalibacteraceae; genus RUG806. The sequence goes on along the minus strand of JAZTWN010000038.1, from coordinate 22,451 downwards.
CGCGGGAAACAATACCCTCAACGGCTGATGCCTGAGAATATATAACACCGTTATTTATACAGGATACCGTGTCCTGTCCCAGAAGGGAATTGGGAGCCGTGGGCTTTATTCCGGGAAGAAGTGCGGTGCCCGAGGAAAGGGAATTAAGAGAAAGCCCAAGTCCCGGCATAATCATTCCGCCTATGAAGGTGCCGCTTTTGTCAATAACGGAAACGGTTGTGGCAGTGCCCATATCAAACACCACCGCAGGAGTGCCGTAAAGCTTTTTTGCGGCAGTCATATCCGCAATACGGTCGTTGCCGAGCTTTCTGCGGTCATAGCCGGAAAGCGCCATACCGTCGTTGAAGCTATGGTCAATGACAACAACCTCACCCGAGGTGAGTCTGCTTAATGCCGTGCATACCATAGAGGTAAGCGCAGGCACAACGCTGCAAAGCACCGCCGCATCAATTTTTTCCGCAACGTCCGTTTTAAGCGCCCTGTAAAGCTCGTCGGCAGAGTGATAGCGGTTGTCGGGATAGTTTATGATGAAGGCAGGCTCATCCGCACCGTCAAAGCCTGCAATACATATATTCGTGTTTCCGATGTCAGCAGTAAGTATCATAGGCATCAGGAATTCTTTATCTTTATCTGACCTGCAATTTTATTGAGTGCAAGGCAGACGGGTGTGGTGATTACGGCGGCGGCTATTGCCTCGGGCACGCCGTTTGTTCCGACGATGCCTAAAATTACCGTAAGCACGGTTTCAACGGGAATTGAGTTTGCCGCAGCATAGGGCTCCTTGAAGAAGAGATATATCATACCCATTACGAGTACTGTGTTTGTGAATGCGCCCACAACGGCACTGACGGTTATTGCAACGGAGCGGATTGCCCTGTTGCGCTTTCCCGATATTTTATGCACCAGCGCTTCAATTGCCTTTACCGTGAAATAGGGTGTGATGCCCACAAGGATTCGGGGGATGAAGCAGATTACAAGAGCTAAAAGGCTGCCCTCACCGATGCCGGGCAGGGGTATAAAGGGAGAAAATGCAAAGGAAAGAAGGCTCGGTGCGGTGGTGTTCTTTATAAGGCTTGTAAGCCCGAACACGAAGCCCAGAAAGCCGCCCTTTTTAGGTCCTAAAACAACAGAACCGATAATAACGGGCACGTGAAGAATTGTAGCCTTTATTATCGGAAGGTCAATAAGACCGATAGGCGTAAAGGCTAAAAGCAGAACTATAGCCGTGAACAGGGCAAGAATGACCTGCTCCTTTACCTTATCATTTCTTTTTTTAGATTTCATGTTATTGCCTCCTGCTGCTGTTCCGGGGATACAGCGCATAAATGGATGTATGAAAAATAAGTCCTTTTGCCTGATATCCCGAGGGTACATCGGCAGAACTCACAGCTTTTCAATTGTATTATACATACTGCATAAGAAAATTGCAAGTTTTTTGACAAAATTTACCTGCCCCACAAAAAAATCCCTGTTCCCTTTCCCCTGATCCCTGATGCCTATTGCCTGTTGCTCAAATCTGCTATTTACAAAATCAGAAATCTTCTGTATAATTTAAGGGTAAATTTCAAGGGAGGTCAGATTATGCTAAAGGGAAAGAATATAATACTGGGAATTACAGGGGGTATTGCCTGCTATAAGGCGGCGGAGCTTACCTCACTTTTAGTAAAGCAGCACGCAGACGTCCACGTCATTATGACTGAGGGCGCTATGGAATTTATGACTCCCCTTACCTTTGAGGCTCTTACGGGAAACAAGGTGCACACTGATATATTTGATAAGGACTCGGGCACTGAGATTCCCCATATCTCACTTTCGGGCAAGGCAGATGCACTGATTATTGCCCCTGCAACGGCAAACGTGATTGCAAAGCTTGCACACGGTATGGCAGACGATATGCTAACCTCAACCGTGCTTGCCGCTACCTGCCCGAAAATAATTGCTCCCGCGATGAATACGAGAATGTATGAAAACGCAGTGACACAGGACAATATTGAAGCACTAAAAAAATACGGCTGGAGCGTAATTACGCCCGACTCGGGAAGACTTGCCTGCGGAGATACGGGCAGCGGAAAGCTTCCCTCACCCGAAAGCCTTCTTGAGGCGGTTATAAGAGAAGCGGCATTCGAAAAGGATATGCAGGGTATAAGGGTGCTTGTGACTGCAGGCGCAACAAAGGAAGCCATTGACCCCGTGCGCTTTATCACAAACCACTCTACGGGAAAAATGGGCTATGCCCTTGCAATAAATGCCGCAAGACGCGGAGCACAGGTCACTCTCGTTACGGGAAGCTCACTCCCCGACCCCGCAGGAATAAATACCGTGCACGTTTCAAGTGCAAGACAAATGCTTGAGGCGGTAAAGGAGCACAGTGACGCCGACATTATAGTAAAGGCGGCTGCGGTTGCCGACTACAGACCCAAAGCCGTTGCTGAGGACAAAATCAAGAAGAGTGACGGTGAAGCCGTAATTGAGCTTGAAAGAACCGACGATATACTGAAATACCTCGGTGAAAATAAAAAGGACGGTCAGCTTCTGTGCGGATTTTCCATGGAAACCAGGGACCTTCTTGAAAACTCAAGAAAGAAGCTTCAGAAGAAAAATCTTGATATGATATGCGCAAACAACCTTAAGGTGGAGGGTGCAGGCTTCGGTGTTGAAACCAACGTTATCACAATGATAACAAGCGAGGACGAAACAGAGCTTCCAAAAATGACCAAGCAAGAGGCAGCAGCCGAGATTTTCACAAGGCTTCTTAAAATGAAGCAGTAAAACAGGATACAGGAGTCAGGAATTTTCCCGACTCCTGTTTTTTTGCCCTATTCCCTATTCCCTATTCCCTTTTCCCTATTCCCTAATCCCTATGCCCTCAGAAACATAGTCGCCTTGCTCGCTTGGAGCGCTTCCCAATTCTCCTTGTTTCTTCACCTCATTCGCGTGCCTTCATCTGACACCGTCAGCGGCACACTCATTCGCCCCTAATCACTAATGCCTATTCCCTTAAAAATAGAGCGCAGCGGAGCAAGACACGGAGTGTCTTCCGAAATTATTCATTATTCTTTATTCTTTATTCATTAATCCCGATTGCGGGATGTCGAGGACGCCCCCGGCAGCGGCACACTCATTCGCCCTTTTATACTTTTTATACTAAATTTCACCTCAAAATTTTATACACGCGCCCCGTATTTTTTATAAATTCCGTTGATTTTGATGCTTTTGTCTGATAAAATACACATAACAGTCTGATATCAAACAGGTGTATGATATCGCACAGGAGGAAGCACAATGGAAGAAAACAGAGTAAGAAAGAGCGAGGACAGACGCGTAAAGCGCACCAAGAGAGTGCTCCGCGAATGTCTTTTCGAGCTTCTTGAAACCAACACGATAGACGAAATCTCCGTAAAGGAGCTTACGGAAAAGGCAGACGTAAACCGCTCCACCTTTTATTTCTACTATAAGGACATAGCGGATATGGTTATGCAGATTCAGAATGAAATTTTCGAGGTTTTCTACGAAACCGTTATGGCAGAGCAGGGCCTTTTTGTAACCGTGGAGGATTTCACCGATTACATACTGAGATTTCTGTGCTTCTGCAAGGAATATGCGAGCATCTGCAAATTTGTTGTAAGCAACGACCCCAACAATTTCCTTTCCAATAAAATAAAGGACAGTCTTCTTGAGCACGTGCCCGATTCCTCGAAGGTGTTCCCCGAAACCGACGCGAGAAGCTATCTTACCTGCTTTGCGGTGTCGGCAGTATGGCAGACCATCATCAAGTGGATGTACGACGGAATGAAGGTTTCCCCCGAGGAAATGGCTAAATTTCTGGCAAGCGCATATTTCTACGGCGGCAGATCCCTTATCTCCTTTCCCGGATAATAAATTTCTCTTGCACTGTTAAATATTTTATAGTATAATTAATCTGTTAAATTATACACACGTTCACGGAGGGGTAAAAATGAAAAATAACCTTTCAAAAATTTTAAGCATCGTTCTTTGCCTTGTGCTTTTAGGCACAATGTGCACGGTTGCATCCGCTGCTGCAATTAACGGAAGCGGAACAAAGAAAAATCCCTATATCATCAGCACTGCGGCTGACCTTGACGCATTTGCGGCTGAGGTAGCACAGGGCGAAAGCTTCAGCGGAAAATTCATCCGTCTTGAAAATGACGTTACGGTAAGCTCGGGCTTTGCTCCCATAGGCTCTGAGGACACACCCTTCAAGGGCACCTTCGACGGCAACGGCAAGGCTATCACAGGTCTTAACGTAACCCGTGACTACGCTGCTCTTTTCGGCTACACAGAGGGTGCGGTAATTACCGACCTTACGGTAGCGGGTACCTTCAAGGCAACCTCCTATGCAGGTGCAATTGCAGCATATGCAGCTGATACAACAATCGAGGGCTGCAGCTCCTCTGCAAAGGTATATGCCGATAATTATGCAGGCGGCATCGCAGGCTTCATCTGCTCAGGTAAAATTGCAGAATGCGGAACAACAGCAGACGCAATTGTTGTCGGCTACGTAGAAAGCTGCGGCGGTATCGCAGGCTACAGTGCGGCTGAAATCGTTTCCTGCACAAACCGTGCATACGTAAACGGCGCACAGAACACAGGCGGTATTGCCGGTACTGCTAAGGCAGACGTGATTTCCTGCACAAACCTCATTGCAATAAGCGCATCAAAGTCCTGCGTGGGCGGTATTGCAGGTGTTACCGAGGCTGACGTTAAATATTCAAAGAATACAGGTAAAATCAGCACAAGCACATCCTCTGCAGGCAAGGCAGGCGGTATTGCCGGCGTTGCATACGGCTCTGAAATCACAGAATGCCACAACGCAGGCGAGGTTTCCGCAAGAGGCACCTATGCAGGCGGTATTGCAGGCTATATGACTGATACAGACGTTACAAACTGCATCACAACTGCAGCAGTTTCCACAACCTCCTCCTATGCAGGCGGCATCTTCGGCTTTGCACTTAACGGTAAGGTTTCATACTGCGTTTCAACTGCAGGCGTAACAGGCAAGAGCTCAACGGGAGCCGGCATCGGCGCACTGTCACAGGCAACAGTTGCAAATTGCTACTACAACAGTGACAAGACAAGCGTTGCAGTGCTTTCAGGTAAAACAGAGAGCACAAGCGGTATTGCATCCGCAGGCTTCGTTACAGCAAGCGCTCTTTCCGCTCTTGATTTCGTAAACGTATGGACAATAAACACCATTCACGCTCCCTCTTATCCCCTTCTTAAGTCCATCCCCTATCACACTGTAAGCATCACATCCTCAAAGGATGCTGACTGCACAAGCAACGGTCACGTTACAGGCTCCTGCACAGATTGCTTCGAAAAGCTTGAAACAGTAATTCCTGCAACAGGACACACCTACAGTGTTGTTTCCTCAAAGCTTCCCACCTGCACCGCAGCAGGCTATAAGGATTACCTTTGCGCAGCCTGCGGCAGCACAGACTCTGAAACAATTGCAGCTACAGGTCACACCGACGCTGATGAAAATTCAGTTTGCGACACCTGCAACGTAAGCCTCAAGGACGCTGAGCAGAACACAGAAAAGGGCTTCCTTGAAAAAATCGGAGATTTCTTCAGAAGCATCCTCAACTGGATAAAGAGCATTTTCGTAAGATAAATAAAGCACAAGGACGAAGAGCCTAAGCTCCTCGTCCTTTTTTTGCGGTAATTTTTTGTACGTAAGAGTAACTAAATGTAGTAAAATCAAGGTAAAAGTAAGCAAAAGTGTTCTTATTTTCGGCAAAACAGCTTTTTGATTCGTTCAAACAGAGAAAACATCTTCTTTGGAGTAGTGCTCTCGGGGAACGGTTCATCCAAAACCCACGGCAAATCGATACCATAAACAGTCACGGTAAAATATCTATCTGTTTTTTGCTCGTTTGGGCATACAAATTGCGGTCCTCATTACAATCACAAAGCGTGTGATTTTCGGAATATTGGCGTGTTGCTTCGATATCAACATCAAGAACATACTCATTTTTTTGTACAATCACTTGGCATTCTCCTTTGCAGTGCGACAAGATGCAATCAGCATTACTCGCAAAGATGTGCATTTTGCAGAAAGAGCCTTATATGTCTGTTCATCAATATATTTTGTTCTGTACAAAATCTCAAGCCAATAACCCGTTTCACTTGCTTCCTTTAAGGCAATTTCCAATTTGGAAATAAAATCTCTTTTGCCCTGTGCGTACTGTGCTTCGTGAATGTTGGCTCCGATCGACGTGCCGCTTCTGCCAATCTGGTTGGATATAATAGATTCGTGATTCGATTTCAGTTGTTTAACAAGCCCTATAATATCCACAGAAAATTCCATAGATAGTTCAGCAAGTTTATTTTCCTTCATAGTAATCGCCTCCTTTTTGGTTATTATAACACGAAAATTACGTTTTTCAATGATGCATCACCTGACGGTGATATGATGTTATGCTTCGCATAATGATGTTGCTCCCTTTGGTCGCAATGATACGCTGTTTGCCACAAACATCAGCGAAGCGACATCATTAGGCGTAGCCGTCATCATTAGTAGAACGACATCATTTGCCGAAGGCAAACACCATTCAAAAAACGCACCTTTGTCGGTAGACAAAAGTGCGTTTTTTGTTGGAGCTGGTGACGTGAATCGAACACGCAACCTGCTCATTACGAATGAGCTGCTCTACCATTGAGCCACACCAGCACGTGCTGTGAGGGATATTATAATACAAAAGAGCAAAAATATCAAGAGGCTTTTTTTCTTCAGTTATTCTTTGTTTTTCATTAAGAATTGTTTAACGGTGTTGATTTTAGTCGGCTTCGGGGATATTATTATAGCAGGTGATGAAAAATGAAATTTATAAGAATACTTAAAATATCAGTCGGTGCTGCAGGCTGGGTATGGATGGTGCTTCCCGTTATTGTAAACGGCATACTCAATGCAGGCAACGGTGCGGGCATGGTCTTCTTCGGCTGCCTTTTCCTTTGGGGTATTTTTCAGAATAAGCTGAACCTTAAGGCACAAAAGGCACGGTGGGCAAGGGCGCTTCGCATAATACTGATAACGGGCTATGCCGCATTTACGCTTTTATTCTCGGTTGAAAGCGCGCTGATGCTTGACGCCATGTATAAGACCCCCCCTGCAGACGCCACGGTGGTGGTTTTAGGCTGCGCCGTAAAGGGAGAAACGCCAAGCAAGATGCTGAGCCTGCGAATTGATGCCGCCGCCGAATTTCTTGAAGAAAATCCCGAGGCAAATGCAGTTTTATCGGGCGGACAGGGCAACGGTGAGGACATCTCCGAGGCACTTTGTATGTACCGCGAGCTTGTAAAGCGCGGAATATCCGAGGACAGGCTTTATATGGAGGACCGCTCCACAAGCACAAGAGAAAATCTTGCATTTTCCTATGAAATTATTGAAAGGGAGGGCCTTAACAAAACAATTGCCGTAACCTCAAATAATTTCCACCTTTACAGAGCATCCCTCTCGGCAAGGGCGCTTGGACTTGAATTTACGTCGATTGCCGCCTCGAGCCCCTATCCCTCACTTGCAACCTACGTAATGCGCGAATATCTCGGCATAGTAGCCCAATGGCTTGTAGGATAATAACACAGAATCCGCAGACCCCTGCGGATTTTTTCTTTTGCTCCATAGCCTCTGTCACCGACGATGCAGACATCAGACATTACTGAACGGTACGGCACATACCTTCCACACAGCAAAGCCTTTGCCCCTAACGGTAAAGTAAAAGGTAACACACCTAATCCCTATTGCCTTAAAATTAATAATATGATATAATTATAAATTGGTGATATATATGAAAAACATCGTGCTTATCGGTATGCCGGGAGCAGGGAAAAGCACCGTAGGGGTGCTTCTTGCAAAAACCCTTTTAATGGACTTTACCGACACAGACCTTATTATACAAAGAGAAACAAAAAAGCCCCTTTGCGACATAATAAACGAAAAGGGCACGGAATATTTTATTGAGCTTGAGCAGGAAATAATTCTCCGTCAGAGCTTCAATAACTGCGTTATTGCAACAGGCGGAAGCGCGGTGTACGGTGAAAGGGCTATGGAAGGCTTCAGCCGTGACTGCATTATTGTATACCTGCGCGTTGAGCTTTCAGAGCTTATAAAAAGGCTCGGTGACATCACCACAAGAGGTATTGCCATGGAGGAGGGCACAGGCATTCCCGAGCTTTTTTCCGAGCGTGCTCCCCTTTATGAAAAATACGCTCACGTCACGGTTGACTGCACAGGCAGAACACCCGAGGAATGTGTTGTGCTTATAAACGAGGAAATCTGCCGCAGGGGGCTTAAGGTATGACAAAAATACTTTTTATCTGCCACGGCAACATCTGCAGAAGCCCTATGGCGGAATTCATTTTCAGGGATATGGTGCAAAAGGCAGGCAGGGAAAAGGATTTCTACGTTGAATCCGCCGCCACAAGCACCGAGGAAATATATATGGGCAGGGGCAACCCCGTTTATCCCCCTGCACGCGAGCAGCTGCTTTTACACGGCATTGACCCCAAGGGAAAAGCTGCCCGTCAGCTTACAAAAGCCGATTACGGCAATTTCGACCTGCTTATAGGAATGGACTCAATGAATATGAGAAACATTTCCCGTATGATAGGCGAAGACAAAGAGAATAAAATAAAAAAGCTCCTTGACTACTGTGGCGGCGGTGACGTTTCCGACCCCTGGTACACAGGCAGATTCAAGGAGTGCTATGAATGTATTGAAAAAGGCTGCAAGGCTCTTTTTGAGTCATTTGGCATTAGCAATTAGGCATTAGCGGCTATTGCCTGATGCCCATTGTCCTCAATTACAGCTCGTCGTTAAAGAATGCCGTTCTGAACCACACGTCGTCTACCTCGAAGAATTTATCCTTGAGATAATTCAGTACTCCGGCATCGGTTTTGAAGGTAAAGCCTGTTTTATAGGAGCAAAGGCACTGCTTTTTATAGCCGCCGTATTTCTTGTTGAGTGCGTTGGTGCCGTATTTTCCGTCACCGAGCAGCGGACAGCCCAGAGCCGCCATATGCGCTCTTATCTGATGGGTTCTTCCCGTGAAAAGCTCAACCTCAACAAGTGAAAGCTCACCCTTTGAGGCAATAACGGTATAGCCTGTTTTAATGCTTTTACCGCCGGGCACGGGCTTTGAAAGCACGGTTACGGTATTCTTCTTTTCATCCTTCACTAAAAAGCCCTCGGCAATACCCTTATTCTTAGGGGGTCTGCCGATTGTTATACAAAGATATTTCTTTTCAATTTCGCGGTTCTTGATTTTTTCATTGAGCACGCGAAGAGCTTCTGCATTCTTTGCTGCCATAACAATGCCCGAGGTATTACGGTCAATGCGGTTGGCAAGGGCAGGCGCAAAGGAGGCCTCTGCCTTGGGGTCATACTCGCCCTTTTCGTAGAGGTAGCGCTGAACTCTCGTAATGAGGGTGTCGGTATACTCGCCCTCCTCGGGGTGAGAAAGAAGACCAACCTTCTTATTAAGAAGCATCACGTTTTCGTCCTCGTATACTATATGAAGCTCCTTACCTGCACCGAGGAAGGAATATTTTTCCTCTTTGGGAGCAAAGAACTCATCGTTTATATACATCTGAACAACGTCGCCCTCTTTGAGCCTTGTGGAGATTTCCGCTTTCTTTCCGTTAAGCTTGATTCGCTTAAGACGGAGATACTTATACAAAAGGGATTGAGGCAGAAGGGGAACGGTTTTTGTTATGAATTTGTCGAAGCGCTGATTAGCGTCGTTTTTAGCAATAATAAATTCCTTCATAGGCATAAGTTTACTACATTAATAACTTTTTTTCAAGGGGTACCACAATGAAAATAATGACCTTCAACATCCTTCACTGTATGGATTATCTTTCAAAGAAAATCGATTTCAGAAAGTATGCCGACGAAATCACCGCAAGCGGTGCAGACGTCGTGGGGCTTAACGAGGTAAGAGGCAAGGGGCTTCTTGCCGGCTACTCGGCACAGGCAAAAAGGCTGGGCGAGCTTACGGATATGCAGCATTATTTCGGCAAGGCTATAAACGTAATGGGTGTTGCGCCCTACGGCAACGGTCTTCTGAGCAAATACCCCATCCTTTCCGCGGAAACGGTAAAAATCCCCGACCCCGTAAAGAAGACGGGTGACAGCATGTATGAAAGCCGTGGGATTATAAAGGCGGTGATTGATGCAGGTAAAAAATACACCGTGCTTGTAACCCATATGGGACTGAATTCAGACGAAAGAGAAAATGCGGTCAAGACTCTTCTTTCCGTAGCACCCGACGAGAGCTGCATTATTATGGGTGACTTTAACTGCACTCCCGACAGTGAGGAATTGAAGCCTCTTTTCGAAAAATACGTCTGCTCAGACACCGAAGCCTTTACCTTCCCCTCGGATAAGCCGAGAATAAAAATCGACTATATCTTCGTGTCCCGCGATATTGAAATAATAAACCGCGGCACTACAACCGACATCGTATCCGACCACCTTGCACAGTGGATTGAAATCAAGGAGTAAGCTATGACGAAAGCAGAAGCAAAAAAGAGAATTGATGAGCTTTGCGAGCAGCTCAATCTCTATTCCTATAAATATTACGTGGAAAACGAAAGCCCCGTAAGCGACTATGAATATGATATGCTTCAAAGAGAATTAAAAAATCTCGAGGAGCTTTTTCCCGAATATCTCCGCGCCGACTCCCCCACCGGGCGTGTGGGCGGTGAAAGAGAAAACACCTTTGAGCCCGTTACCCACGAGGTGCGCCTTGAAAGCCTGCAGGATGCCTTTTCCTATGAGGAGATTGACGATTTTGCACGCCGCGTAGGTGATGCCGCAGAGGAATTCACGCTTGTAACAGAGCCCAAAATCGACGGACTTTCCGTTTCATTGGAATATAAAAACGGTGTTTTCGTAAGAGGTGCCACCCGAGGTGACGGCAACGTGGGCGAGGACATTACGGAAAATCTCAAAACAGTAAAATCCATCCCATTAAGGCTTCGTCGCGAGGTTGACATTATTGTCCGCGGTGAGGTATATATGTCAAAAAGGGTGTTCGCAGAAATCACGAAAAAGCAGGAGGAGTCGGGTGAAATACCCTTTAAAAATCCCCGTAATGCAGCAGCAGGCTCACTGCGTCAGAAAAATCCGAGGATTTCCGCAGAAAGAAAGCTTGATATCTTCGTTTTCAACGTACAGAAATACGAGGGCACGGAGTTCTCCGACCACAAGGCATCCCTTGATTTTCTTCGGGAGCTGGGCTTCGTCACCGTCCCCTTCTACACTCCCTGTAAGGACATTGAGCAGGCAAAGGCAGAGCTTACAAGAATCGGTGAAATGAGAAGCTCCCTCCCCTTTGACATTGACGGTGCGGTTATAAAGGTCAATGAGTTCAGCCTCAGAAAACGCCTCGGAAGCACCGCAAAATTCCCCCGTTGGGCAATAGCCTACAAGTATCCGCCCGAGGAAAAGGAAACCGTGCTCCGCGACGTTGAAATAAGCGTTGGCAGAACAGGTGTGCTTACCCCTACCGCAATTTTCGACAGCGTGCTTCTTGCAGGCTCTACCGTATCCCGCGCTACTCTTCACAATGAAGACAGAATAAACGAATTTGCCCTTGCAATCGGTGACACCGTAATTGTAAGAAAGGCAGGCGACATCATTCCCGAGGTTGTGGGCGTTAAAAGCCGCTCGGGCAATATGCCCTTCCGCTTCCCCAAGGTCTGCCCCTCCTGCGGCAGCAGAGTTTTCCGCGACGAGGGAGAAGCCGCACACCGCTGCAAGAATCCCGAATGCCCTGCACAGGTGCTTCGTCTTATCATCCATTTCTGCTCACGCGATGCTATGGATATTGAGGGTCTTGGCGAAAAGGTGCTTGAGGTCTTCACCGAAAAAGGAATGATTAAGGACATTGCCGACATATATTCTCTTAGGGCAGAGGATATTGCCGTGCTTGAGGGTCTTGGTGAAAAGTCCGCTCAGAATTTCCTTGCGGCTATTGAAAAATCAAAGGGAAATGACCTTGCAAGGCTTATTTTTGCTCTTGGCATAAATCATATCGGTGAAAAGGCGGCAAAGCTTCTTGCGATGCATTTCGGCAGCTTAGAAAAAATTATGACCGCCACCGCAGAGGAAATTCTTGAAATCGAGGGCTTCGGCAGCATTATGGCGCAGAGCATCGCGGAATATTTCTCTCTTGAGGGAACAAAAAATCTTATAGAAAAGCTTATTTCCCACGGACTTAACACAAAAAGCCTTGCCGAAATAAAGGATGAGCGCTTCAAGGGTATGACCTTCGTGCTCACAGGAGCTCTTTCACAGCTCACCCGTGACGAGGCATCGGCAATTATTGAGCAGTTCGGCGGAAAAACCTCCTCCTCGGTTTCCAAAAAAACAAGCATCGTGCTTGCAGGCGAGGATGCAGGCTCAAAGCTTCGCAAGGCCACGGAGCTCGGAATCAGAGTTATAAATGAAGATGAATTTTCAGAAATGATTATTTAAGGCATAAGACATATCGAAGGTCGACAAACCTCGGCATCACAATATAGTGCTTCGCACTTCAGAAAACCCCCGGCGAGGGGCAAATTCGCGTGCCGCTTCCTGCGGAAGATGAAGGCACACGGAGTTGGTGAAAAAACAAGAAGTATTGCGACCGCTCCAAGGGATGCAATACGACTATGTTTTTGAGGGATAACGCCCTTCCTGCGCCATTGAAGCGTAAGAGCTTCCGCACTCTGCGGAGTGCGGCAAAGGCTCCGCCTCTTGACACCGTGACCTTTTGAAAAAGGTCATCGAAAACTTCAATCCGCACTACCGTGCGTGTGTTTTTCAGAAAGGATTATTATGAAAGAAAAAATTTCTGCATTTATTGATGCGCAAAGAGAGGATTTTCTCAGGGACTTAAAGAGTCTTGTTGATATAAAAAGCGTGCGTGAGGCACCCGAGGAGGGTATGCCCTTCGGCAAGGGTCCTGCAAAGGCACTGGCGGAGGCTATAAGGATTGCCGCCTCCCACGGCTTCGACACTGTAAATTTTGATAATTTCGCAGGTGAAATCACCTACGGTGAGAATCCCGAGCTTATGCTTCTGGCTCACCTTGACGTGGTTGACGAGGGTGATTTCTGGACCTACGAGCCCTACAATATGACCGTTGCCGACGGTAAGGCATACGGCAGAGGAACCACCGACGATAAGGGTGCTATGCTTTGCTGCCTTTATGCCATGAAATGCGCCCGTGAGCTTTTCGGTGAGCCGAAAAAGGGCGTGCGCCTTGTTATGGGCTGCGGTGAGGAAACAGGCAGTGAGGATATGGACTACTATTTCAGCAAGCGCGAGAAGCTTCCCTACACCCTTTCCCCCGATGCCGACTATCCCCTTATAAATCTTGAAAAGGGACGCTTTGCTCCTAAGTTTACCAAGACAGCAAATAACGACGGCGACAAGACGGTTACTGCATTTTTCGGCGGCACAACAGGCAACATCGTGCCCTGCAGGGCAAGTGCCGTAATAAAGGGAATTTCCGCCTGCGAGGCAGAAGAATTTATTAAGGCAGCCGAGAAAAAAACAGGTGTTACCTTCACCGCAGCCGGGGAAAACGGTACACTTACAATCTCCGCACTCGGTGTTTCTGCCCACGCGGCACATCCCGTAAACGGCAACAACGCACAGACTGCTCTTATTTCACTTATAAACACTCTTCCCCTTGAAAAAAACGAAGCGGCTCTTACTCTTCGCGCTCTTGAAGAGCTTTTCCCCCACGGAGAAACCGACGGTGCCTCGGCAGGCGTTAAGATGAGTGACGAAACCTCGGGTGAATTGACCCTTAATTTCGGTGTGCTTCATTTTGAGGACGGTGTATTCACGGGAAGCCTTGACCTGCGCTGCCCCCTTTGCGCAACCGAGGAAAACGTGAAGAGCGTTATTACAGCAAAATTCAAAGAAAACGGAATTTCCTTTGAGGGTGAGCCCGAAATGATTCCCGTGCACTACGTGCCCGAGGATGCTCCCGTTATAAAGACCGCACTTAAGGTGTTCGAGGAATACACAGGTCTTAAGGGTGAGTGCCTTGCAATCGGCGGCGGCACCTACGTCCACGATATTGAGGGCGGTGTAGCCTTCGGCATAGAATTCCACGGTACGGACTACCGTATTCACGGTGCAGACGAATTTGCGGTAATCGACGAGCTTCTTCTTACCGCAAAAATGTACACCGCAATAATTCACGAGCTTTGCTATTGAGGAAAAAATTATGAACGTTGAACTTTTAGCCCCTGCAGGCTCATTTGAGAGCCTTAAAACCGCCTTATATTTCGGTGCGGATGCCGTTTACTGCGGCGGACCTCTTTTACAGCTTCGTGCCTCGGGCGCAGGCTTTACCTTTGAATCCCTCAAGGAGGCAGTCGATTATACTCACGCACGCGGCAAAAAGCTTTATGTGACAGTAAACAGCTTTGCACAGAACGAGGAAATCGACAGACTGGGTGAATACGCTCACACCCTTTACGATATCGGTGTTGACGCGGTAATCGTATCCGACCTTGGTGCGGTGACCGAAATCAGAGAAAAGTGCCCCGAGCTTCCCGTACATATCTCAACTCAGGCAAACACCCAGAACTACAAGACCATTGAGGTCTATCACAAAATGGGTGTTGAACGAGTGGTGCTCGGCAGAGAAATGACCATGGAGCAGATTGAGGAGCTTCAGGGCAGAATCCCCGAGGATATGGAGATTGAGGTTTTCGTTCACGGTGCTATGTGTATGGCATATTCGGGACGCTGCCTTTTAAGCTCCTTCCTTTCAAACCGCTCGGGCAACCGCGGTGAGTGCTCACAGCCCTGCCGCTGGAACTACTATCTTGTTGAAGAAAAAAGACAGAATATGTTCATCCCCGTAATTGAGGAAGAGGGCGCAACTGCAGTCTTGAGCTCCACCGACTTAAAGGCTATTGAATTTCTCGACCGACTCGAAAGGGCAGGCGTAAAGTCCTTCAAGATTGAGGGCAGAATGAAATCTCCCTACTACGTGGCAACGGTTGTAAATGCATACCGTCACTTTATGGACGGCACTGCTTCTCTCGAGCAGTGCGAGCAGGAGCTTGACTGCGCCTCACACCGTCCCTTTGCTTCGGGCTTTTTCTTCGGTGAGGCAAAGGCTGACCCCAACAACGACGGGCTTTATCATCAGACCTGCTCGTTTATCGGCATCGTCCTTGAGGACCTTGGCGACGGCAGATATCTCGTAGAGCAGAGAAACCGCTTTGACGTGGGTGATACTCTTGAAATTCTCTCTCCCTCAGCAATCGGACTGTCCTTTGAGGTAAGCTCCATAAAGGACTGCGAGGGCAACGACCGCGAAAGCGCTCACCTTGTTCAGGAAAAGGTAAATATCTACTGTCCCCACCGTCTTCAGGCAGGCGATATCCTCAGAAGACGCATCGGTTAATTTTCGTCATATTGTATCTGTTGTTATTGACAAAGAGATTTCTTTTATATATAATAACAGTAACTGCTGACGTATATCGGCATATTTCGTTGACTGAAATCGAAAAAGGAGATTTTTGTTATGCTTTTCTACATCGTTAACTACAATGTTATATGGGGTTGCATCATTTCCGCTCTTTTAGGCGCAGGTGCAGTTCTCGCATTTTTCCTTCTTAAGGGCAAGGGCAAGAAGTCCGCTGACGATATGAAGCCCTCCGACAAGAAGACTATCATCTTAGGTCTTCGTGACAACGCCGCTGCTTTCGCAGACCTTTTAGAGCCTCTCTTCATTCTTGCTTCAGGCAGAACTGCAAGAAAGGACGCTGTTCTTGATGCCTGGTATGCTAAGGTTGATGAGCTCGGTAACGAGGAATTCAAGGCTGCTTTCGTAAAGAAGTTCGGTGAAATCGCTTCCTTCAAGGGCAAGAAGGGCAAGTACGTTAAGTGTGCTGACAGCATTCTTAAGTATGCCTACAAGGCAGGCATCGAGCGTGACGATGACGAAATCGAAACTGCAGACGAAAAGACTGCAGAAAAGTACGACATCATCGGCGCAGGCTCAATCGAGGCAGGCAACGTTTATGACGTATTCGTTCCCTACTGGGTGCTTGAAATCGAAACAAAGGATGAAAACGGCAACGAAACCGAAACAGAAACAATCCTTTGCAAGGGTGCAATCAGATAACAAAGGCTTAACCGGAGCAGATATCTGCTCCGGTCTTTTTTTTCTTTGAGATTCTTAATTCTTAAATATTGAGGTATGCCTTTATCCTTTCAAGGGACAAGGGCTGCTTTTCTTTTTTTGCTTCTTCCTTTACAGGTGCATCGATACCGTCAATCATATCGCGGGTGACAGCAAGTCCCTCGCCTTCAAGGATTTCAACGCAGGCATCATACCATACGGTGTCGCGGTTTGCCCTTGAAAAGCACAGAGAAAGCACGTCACCGAAGCCTATGCACGAGCAGGTTACGGCAAGCCCGTAGCGTCTTGTGTCGCCGTTTACAAACTGCAGTCTTTCAATATCGGGGGCAAGTGAATCGGGGAGCTTGCACGCACCGTAGTTTGTGAAAATTGTGGTAACGCCTGCGTGGGTATTCTTCTGCATCATACGCATTACAGGCTGCTTTATAAAATTGGGCACAAGCCTTATAACGGGGTTATTTACAAGTGCGCCGTACTTATTTATGGTTTTGCGAAGCTCCCCGTCCTGAAGCTGAGCCCTCAGCTGACCTCTTGTAGCCTCGAGAATTTCCTTTAAGCTCACGTCACGTCTGCCCTCGGGATTGAAGGTAACGAAGGTCTGCACCGTGAAATTTCTTACTGTAAGGCTGGGGAAAAATCTTCTTAAGTTTACGGGCACGGCAATTGTAAGGGGCAGGGTAACAGGCTCGGCACTGCCTTTTATAACGCCGAGCATCAGCACTGCGGTAAGGTATTCCGTTACCGTCATATTTTCCCTGTGGGCAAGCTCCTTTACGTGGGCGGTGCTCATTCTTGCGAATAAAAGTCGGGTGATACCCTCCTCGTATTCCTCTCTGAAATGGTATGCCTTAGGGGGATTGCCGCTTGCCTTCTCACCCCTTGGCTCGTAGTAATCGGCAAAGGAATCGCGGACGTTGAGCACAGGATTCTCCGCGGTTACGTATTCACCCTCTTCACCCTTACGAAGCTGGTTATAGCGGGTAAGTAGAGCCTTGAAATATATAAGGATGCCCTTGCCGTCACCTAAAGAATGTGAGCAGTCGATATTCACGCGCTTACCCTTATAGGTCAGCCTGAAATCGGGAGTGCCGTCGTTTTTGAGCACCACAGGCTTCATGCCGTAGCCCTTTTCCTCCCTTATCTCGGGAAGCTTGTCGGTAGCCACAAGGTAATTCCAGAAGAAGCCCTTTTTAAGGCAGGCATAAATTGCAGGATAGTAGGGCATAAGCTCCCTTGCCGCCCTCTCAAGGGCAACAGGGTCGATATCCTGCTTAAAATATGCGCTGAAGCGGAAGGTGCGTCCCCAGCTTTTATCGGAAAGCGAGGAAAACATTATTGCCGCCGTATCCACCTTGAACCATCTGAAATCTGCCATACCAATTCTCCTACAAATACACTCGTGTATAAATGATAGCATAATCCGACACTTTTTTCAATATCAACGGAAAATTAATTCATTGACTAAAGGCAGGTTTTACCTTATTATAAATGTATAAATCAAAAGGAGCATTAAAGCTATGAAATACGCAATCATTTCATTTTTCCGTTCAGCCGTTTCCTGGGTGCTTTCACTTTTAACGTCCGTAGGCATTCTCGGCGGCACAACCGAGCCCGTGGAGGCTATTCCCGAAAATCAGATTTTCGCTTACAGCGAGGAGGCTGCCGACTATACTCTCGGTATTGATGCCGACAATGAGATAAAGGACATAAGCGAGCTTCTTTTCGGCATCTTCTTTGAGGATATAAACTTTGCCGCAGACGGCGGTCTTTATGCTGAAAAAATAGTAAACCGCTCCTTTGAATATACCGATATTGCCGCCGACGACGGGCTTTACGGCTGGAAAAGCGTAGGCGACGCCGGTCTTTTCGTCTGTGAGGATGACAAGGAAGGCTGCCTTAATGAAAACAACGTAAATTACCTTGTAATGACAAACACCTCAGAGGAATACGCAGGTATTGAAAACCGCGGCTTCCTTGACGGAATCTCCGTACAGGAAAACGAAAAATACAATATCTCCTTTTATGCGAAATCTTCCGACTATGACGGAAAAATCACCCTGCGCCTTGCAGTAAACGGTGAGGTTCAGACTCAGGTGAAGCTTATTGCCGATATCACCGACGAGTGGAGCAAATACACCGCCACCCTTACCTCACCCGTAACGGCTTACGAGGGCGTAACACTGCAGGTGCTTATTGAAAAGGGCGAAATCTGCCTTGATATGATTTCAATGTTCCCCGAAAATACCTATAAAAACCGTGAAAACGGACTGCGTGCAGACCTTGCCACAATGCTTGAGGAGCTTCAGCCGAAGTTTTTGCGCTTCCCCGGAGGCTGCATCATCGAGGGCTATGACGACGATACCGCCTACGACTGGAAGGACTCCATTGGCGTTGACGAAAACCGCAAGCCCCTTATGTTCGGCGGCACCTACGGTGACGTGGCGGCAAGAAAGCAGGGCATAAATCTGTGGACGGATATTGCAGGCACCGACGATCCCAATCCCTCGTTTATGACCTACGGTCTTGGCTTTTATGAATATTTCCTGCTTTGCGAGGACATAGGCGCAATAGGTGTGCCCGTGCTCAACTGCGGTCTTTTCTGTCAGATGCGCGGAAGGGGTCCCGTTGAAATGTATACTCCTGAATTTCAGCGTTATATTGACGATATGCTTGACCTTGTGGAATTCTGCCGCGGTGACGAGAGCACCGAATGGGGCAGAGTGCGTATTGCTATGGGTCACGAAGAGCCCTTCGAGCTGAAATACATCTGCATCGGCAACGAAAACGAGGGCGAGGTTTACTATGAAAGATACTCTGCCTTCCTTGAAGAATTCAACAAGGCAAAGGCAGCAAATCCCGAGCTTTACGAGGGACTTGAGCTTATCTACTCCGCAGGCACCGACGATGCCACAAGCGGTGCTCAGTATATGCCCTCATACGAATACGCAAAAGCAGAGCTTGATAAGGCGGAAAGCACCGACGCGCTTGACTTTGCAGGTGCTACCGACCAGCACTACTATAACGACCCTATATGGTTTTTCAGAAATGCCGACTACTATGACGAGGACAAGTATTCACGCGATACCGACACAATGACCGACAGCATAAACGGCGGCGGCATCAACGTATTCTTAGGTGAATACGCGGCAAGAAGCAACCGTCTTGAGGCAGCCCTTGCCGAGGCGGCATATATGACGGGTCTTGAAAGAAACGGTGATGTTGTTGTGATGGCGGCATACGCTCCCCTTTTCGGTCAGCTTACTGCTACTCACTGGTCACCCGACCTTATATGGTTCAACAATCATCAGGTAACAGGCTCAATAAGCTACTACGCTCAGAAGCTTTTCAGTGTAAATCAGGGCACAAGCGTGCTTGAGCACACTTTGTCGGGCGCTGAAATTAAGGAAGCCGACATCACAGGTAAGGTAGGTGTGGGCACCTGGTACACCACCGCAGAATTCGACAATCTGCAGGTTACCGACAACAAAACAGGCAAGACCCTTGCTAAGAGCGACTTCTGCCTCAACAACCTCTGGTGGAACTGGCAGACACCCACCTACGGCGACTGGAAAATAAAGGACGGAGCTCTTCAGCAGACCGACACCTGGATGGAATATAACAACAACGGCAGCGTTGCCTATTTCGGTGACGATACCTGGACCGACTACACCTACACCGTTGAAGCCACAAAAACAGGCGGTGATGAGGGCTTTCTTATCCATTTCGGCGTTAAGGACACCAAAAATAACTATTTCTGGAATCTCGGCGGATGGGGCAACACCCGAAGCGTAGTTCAGAAAATCGAAAACGACGTCAAAACTGAAATTCTTGCCACAGGCACAGATTTCACCGTTGAACAGGGAAGAACCTACGAGATAAAGCTTGTGGTTTCAGGCACCTACGTTGAGGGCTACGTTGACGGCGAATTACATTTTGCTCACGATTTCGGTGACGATGCCTATGCCGAGTGCTACAGCGTTGTAAGCACCGACGAAACAGGCGATATTATAGTAAAGCTTGTAAACATCACTGGCGAGAGCAAGGTTTTAGCCATTGACCTTGGCGACACCGAGGTAGCCTCCACCGCCACCGTGCAGCAGCTTAAGGGTGACGATATGGGCAACGACAACATTCTGGGCGCCGAGGAGGACTGCAAAATCGAGGAATTCACCCTCGAGGGCATCTCAGCACAGTTCAACTACTCCGTCCCCATGTACAGCGCAACGGTAATCCGCATAAGTCGATAAGGCATCAGACAACAGGAAGCAGGGAACACCTGTAGGGAGGTAAAAGTGAAGAGGTACACCCCTCCGAATTCCGAACTCCGAACTCCTATTCCCTAATCCCTAATCCCTAAAAAGGGTATCAACCATAATGGCTGATACCCTTTTTTGTTTCCCTTTTATTTTACAAGCACCGAGAAATTATCTCTGATTTCCTGTGCAGTGCCTGTTGAAAGATAGAACTCGTAGCTTGTGGGATTGAAGCTTCTGAATTCGTATTCCTCAACAGCTGCGATGTATGAGGTAGGTCCCTCTGTGGCAGGGTCGGCAGTTGTGCAGCTGCCCTTGGCATATACACCTGCAAGGAAGGACGCCTCGTCGGGCACGTAAAGTCCGATACCGAAGCTGTCGTCGAATTCACCTATGAAGGCTGCCCAGTTTTCTGTTGCAGGGAAATGGGGATAGCCTGCATCCGGCCAGAATATAAGGTCGTTTTCATAAGAAAGCGCCTCGTCGCCCGTCCAGGGTGAATTGCCCGAATAATACACAAGTCGGTTAAGAGGCTCAACGCAATAGAAGGCAGGGCACTCCTGTGTGGTGGTCACTGCAGGGTAGCCCGAATAGTCCACGAAGCGGCACTGTGCCCTCACAAGCCCCTCGGACAGTGAGTAGGTAGCCTCCATATACGAGGGAGTGATGCACTCCTTCTCCTTTGCCCAGTCCATAGGTCTGCACTTAACGTAGATGCTGTCCCCGTCTACACGCACGTCAACAATCTTCGCAGGGTCATCAAACTGATTGCCGCCCTGAACGGGGTTGTAGTTCCACTTATTGTCCATATACACGCCGCCTGTGTAGCCCTCGAAATCACCTGTGCCGTAGTAGGACTGCTGAACAAGTCTGCCCGTATCGTGTGCGTTTATAAGGTTGACGGATCTGCTTACAGCCCTTACACCGTAGCGCGCACAGGCGTCGGTATCAATCCTTGTCACACCGTTTACCTTAACCGCCTCAACCGAGGAATCCTTGTCCTCCAGATAGGAAAGAGCACCGCCCCAGTTAAGATTCACGCCGAGCCTGTGCTCGTCATTTTCAATATATATCACCGTATCTGAAAGCGCACGGTTGAAAAAGCCGATACCCTCAAGGGTAAAGCTCATTTCATCCTGACTCAGAGGCTCAAATTCAATTTTTAACGCCTTGTGTGCCTTACGCCTTTCAAGGTAGCCGTCGATAAGACTGAAAAACTCACCGCCCCCGGCAGGCTCGAGGAAGAAATCCTCCGAGATTTCATCAACACCCCACACGTAGGTGAGCGTGCCCCTTACGTACGCGTCGCAGGTGTATTTAATACCGAAATAGTTGAAGAAAGCCTTCTCCTCGCCAAGCCTGAGGCTAAGCTTGCCGTCAGCCTCCGAAAGCTCGTATACGGCTTCGGGAATTACAAATTCATTATCAATAGCAGAGGGTAAAAAGCTTAAAAGATACGTGGGCAACAGGGTGAATATTGCAGCCACAATTGCAAAAAATCTCTGAATAGTCATAGCAGCTCCTCTTTTCTCTTTTCTTATTGACTATATTATAGCATATTGATTTTTAAAAAAGTGCAAGTTGAGCCTGTTTTAGGTCCAAAGATGATGCCTTTTTTAAACTTTTTTCTGTGCAATTTGCACAATTCAATCGAAATATCCGACACATTATTCAAGAGTGTCGGATTTAAGGCATCAGGCACATCGCCTGCGGCGCGCAGGTGATACGCCTTTAATAATTATAATACTTCCTTCATTCTATTTACTTGTTATTGTTCTTTAAATCTCGTTTAAATCGTATTACTATATAATGTAATGGGATTCGTGCGATTTATCGTGCGATTTTTTTGCGTTTTAAATGCGGCTTGCGTGCGACTATCGTGCGATTCGGTCTGTTTTTCAGGACATAAAAAATATCCTTAAGCCCTTGATACATAAGGGATTGAGGGTCAGCCAAGCATCGTGCGGCTTTCGTGCGGCTTTCGTGCGATTTTCTGCCGTTTTAAATGCGGACTTTC
>JAZTWN010000037.1:0-35165 GCA_045635905.1 Acutalibacteraceae bacterium | reverse complement strand
GGTGGCTGTAGTATCCTTTATACCGAGATGCTTTTGTGGGGGCAGTTATTATATAAAGAATTTGCATCTAAAGGTAATGGGAATAAGCCACATAAATTTCTTCCTGATTTTCAGGAAAAGTTTTTTTGCAAACAAAAAAGCCGTCACATAGATAGCACAAATAGCGGGAAGACATTTCATCCTCTCGCACAGTTTGTGCTGAAACTATGTAACGGCTTAAACTTTAAGCTCAAATTGTCCGTATGTTATGACCGGGTATCGGACTATACCTTCTTCGGTCAGATAATATGTGTGGCATAAAGCCAATAAGTAAAAATATGTGTTTCAGCTTGTATTCAGTTGTAGGGTAAATACATTATTTACCAATTTATCATTATAAGGAACATTTGTTCTTTTGTCAATAATTTTCTACAAATTTCTTGCCGTTTTTACCTGAAATAGTTCCTGCCCCGGAATCTCACCGCAACGTTGCCTCGCTCGTATCATCGCAAAGTCGTATCACTTTCAGACGGTCATTAAATTTTCAAGGTGCATAAAAGCAAAAAAGTCCTCACCTCCGATGAACAGAGGAAAGGACTTTTACCGTCGGTATCACGCAAGACAAACAAAAAAATACCGCTGAAATAAGTACAGATTGCCTCTGTTCTTATCTTCATACGGTGCTTGGGTAGTCAATATAAATTGCTCCGCTTACGCGCTACAAAGTTATTTGTATTAAATTGTGCCTTAAGTATACAGAACTGCTACATGATTGTCAATAGGTTTTTACAAATTAAAGTTCGTGTTGGCGGAAAAAGTTTTGGAGCAACAAGTGAATGTAAACGGATTGAATTTTGTGGTGTTGGTGTGATATAATATGCTTATTAGAATTATGGAGGTGCAATTAAAATGAAACATTGCGGAACACAAATGTTAGAAACAGACAAATTGATTTTAAGAAGATATGTGGGTGAAGATGCTGCCGCGATGTATAAGAATTGGGCATCCGATTCAGAGGTCACTAAGTATTTAATGTGGCAGACACACTCCAGCGAGGCAGTAAGCAAAAGCATTATAAATGAATGGTTAAAAGAATATTCTAACGATAATTATTATCATTGGGCTATCGTATTAAAGGAAAACGGCAATGAGCCTGTTGGTGATATTGCTGTGGTACATATGAACGAAGAAGTTTCAATGATGCATATCGGATATTGTATCAGTAGAACTTGGTGGCATCAAGGAATTACATCGGAAGCACTTAAAGCAGTTATGGACTTTTTATTTGATGTAGTAGAGGTAAACCGTATTGAGTCAAGACACGACCCGAGAAATCCTAACTCCAGCGGAGTAATGAAAAAATGCGGTATGAAATACGAAGGAACTTTACATAGCTCTGATTGGAATAATCAGGGTATCTGTGATGCTTGTTATTATGCTTTGTTAAAGTCAGAGAGATAAAGGGATGTTTTGTTGTGTTTAATAAAATAAAAAACCAAAAGAATTACATACAATGGATTCGCAAAAAAGTCGGTCATGAAAAAATTATTTTAGTTCATGCAGGCGGTTGCATATTCAATGAGAAAGGCGAAGTGCTGTTACAACGCCGAGGGGACAATAATATGTGGGGATTCCCCGGTGGTGCTCTTGAATTAGGAGAAACACCTGAGATGGCTGCCGTCAGAGAAGTCAAAGAAGAAACTGGTTTTGATGTTAAAGTCGGACGACTTATCGGTGTTTACACAGATACTGATGCTGTATGTCCCAATGGTGATAAATATCAGAGCGTGTGTATTGCATATGAGCTTTCGGTTATCGGCGGTGAGCTTTACTGCGATAATAGTGAAACTCTTGAACTTAAATATTTCCCTATAAACAACACTCCTAAACTGTTTTGCAAACAGCACGAAGAGATGTTGGAAGATATAAAAGCTGCTTTATTGGAGGTAAAATAATGAAATTCAAATTCAACCCTTTTAATAAAGAAAAATGTGATATGTGTAATGTTATTGAGCAAATTAAAAAAGGTAAAAATCCGTGGTTTGTAAAAGAACTTGAAACCGGATATGTTATCTTAGGTTGGAATCATCATTTTTATGGCTACTCATTATTCATTTGCAAACAGCACGTCGTTGAGTTGTTTGATTTAGATATTGATTGCAGAACAAAATATTTGCTTGAAATGACTGTAGTTGCTGAAGCCGTTAAAAATGCTTTCGGTGCCGAAAAGATAAACTATGAATGCCTTGGAAACGGAGATATTCATCTGCATTGGCATATATTCCCAAGAAAAGCCGGTGATTTGTTGGATTACGGCAACAACGGCAAAGGTCCCGTTTGGTGGTTGCCCAAAGAAATAATGTGGGCAGAAGATAATAAGCCTTCACCTGATGAATTGGAAGATATGAAAGCAAAACTGCTCACAGAAATTGAAAAACTCTTATAAACAGTTATTAAAGAATACATCTCAAAAAACAATTAGCGTTATAAAAGTGAGGACAGGGTGTTATCCCTGTCCTCACTTTTAATCTAAATGCATTTTATAAAATTTTGTCTTGAACGTTTCAGTACCGTCAAAGGTGCTGTATTCACTGTAATGATCGAATACAAGACCGCACTTTTCCATAACTCTGCCCGATGCAGGATTATCAACTGCATGGTTTGAAACGAAATCCTTTATTCCTTGTTCTGTATGGGCGAATTCAATCATTCGTTTTGTAGCTTCTGTGGTTAATCCCTTGTTCCAATAATCAAAACGGATATTGTAACCAAATCCCCAAGCACCCGGCACCTTTTTATCGGGACCGATGCTACAGCTACCTATTAAAAGATTGCTTTCCTTAAGAACAATTCCCCAGTGAAAATTATCGTCATCGGGGAGTATTACATTTATCCAATGCAAAACCTCGTCTGTATTTTTATAAAGATTATAGGGCATAAATTTATTAACCTTTTTATCACTCAACCATATAAAAGCCGCCTCTGCATCATTGGGAGTAATAGGGCGAAGAAGCAGCCTTTCTGTTTCAAGAATAGGTGTGTTTTTTATGTATTCTATTTGTTTGATTTTTTGTTTCAGCGTCATCATTTTCGCCTCTTTTCTGTTTCAATGGCTATAAACGGAACTGTCATTTCTTCCTCGGTAAGACCTGCGTGAACACCAACAAATTCATGTTCCTCTCTTGCTGTAAACAATGTTTTTTCGGTTGTTGCTATGGCAAGAAAATCACCAATAAATCCTTGTGTTCTTGGGTGTGGTTCACCGTAGCCTAAAATGTTTTCAGAGAACACCTCTTCCTTTGTCATTAATCTGAATGAATTACCGAAATGTTTGTTGAATTCGTTTTTGAATGCATCCTGTAAACCATCTTTTACAAATAAGCTCATTGCTCTACCCGGCTCAATTGATGGTGGTATTTTCAGCATATTGTAAAGCTCAGGATAGTCTTCGAGAAACAAGTTTATGCTGTCACACAGTCCGTGGTCTGCAGTTATGATTACAAGTGAATCTTTTAATTTGCTACAAAGCTTTTCAACCTTACTGTTAATGTGCAAAATTTCTTTGTGAGCTTCAGGACTTGTTACTCCGTGCCTATGCATTGCACTGTCAGGCTGATGCCAATATGCATATATGTATTTTTTCTTTCTCTTTTTCGAGAGCTTGTATATTGTCTTGCAAATATCTTCAACACTTTTGATGCGGAATTTTGAAAAGAATGCTACACAGTATGCACTTTTTCTGCCCTTTACCGCTTCAATTCTTTGCATAACATTTTTAACAGGAATGTACCTATTTGCAACATTATATTTTGCAGCAGACTCACCGTTTCTCTGTAAAGTGTTTTTGAAAACTGCAACATTTTCTCCTATTTCCTCAAAGTACAAGTCCCAGCCGAGCCATCCGCATTCTAATGGAGAATAGCCACTTAAAATTGATGTGGTTGCAGCAACAGTTGTTGATGGAAAAACGGAAGAAATATCGGTTACATAATGCTTTCTTAAAAAGTCATTCTCCTTAAGGTGGTAGTTCAGTGTTGAAGTTCCCAGGCCGTCAAAAAGAATTACTATAATATTTTTGTAGTCTTTTTCAAGTAATTTATCAAATTCGGGTAAGGTCTTATGCTGACAGTCCTTTACGCCGAAATGATTTAAAACAGATGAAGCAATTGAAAGAATGCTTCTATCGTAGTTTGGATATTTAATCATAGTGTCTACTCCTTTCTCAGAACATCAAGTGTGTGATGTGACATGCCGATTAAATCCTGTCTTTCGCAGGTTTTAAAATGATATCTCAGATACAGTTCATAGGTTTCGTTATCCATTTTGTCTATTACTTCACACATATGGCAGGTATAACCATCAGTTGCAAGAAAATGCAGTCTTTCCGCATTAAGGTCTGCCGTCAACTCGAAGATTTCATCTTTGGTATAAAGCTTGAAAATACCTTCTGGTGTAAAATAGGCCTCAAGACTTTTTGGATTAAATAATCCCATTTCAATAAGCTTTTCCATCTGATTTCTTTTAAACTGTCCGATTATGCTCGGTTCAAGCATACAGTAAGCAACAAAGATATGTCCGCCAGGTTTTGTAATTCTGATTGCCTCTGAAAGTGCTTTTTTCTGCTCTTCAGCAGTGTAAAGATGATACATCGGGCCTAACAGAAGTGTTACATCATAGGTATTATCGGTATATTCGGATAAATCAATTGCATTTCCTTGTCTGATGCTGACTTTTTCATCGGTCAAGGTTTTTGACTTGAATATTTCGATATTATGTTCAATAAGTTCAACTGCATCAACCTCGAAACCTTTTTGCGCAAAGTAATGCGAATATCTGCCCGTAGCCGCACCGATTTCCATGATTTTCATATTGTCATTCAGATATTTCTCAATATACTTTGTAGTGGTAAGGAATTCAATTCTTCCGTGTTTTGATAAAAGGCGGGAATCCTCATCAATGCGGTTATAGAAATCCACAAGATGATTGCCTGTTTTTGCAGGTTGTTTCTTGAAAAATCTGTTTCTTATAAAATCAAAAAATCTCATAAAATTTTCTCCTTTGGATATAAAAATAAACGGTGTAAGTTTCTGCATCAACTTACACCGTTATAAACATAGTGGAAATATAGTTTTATCTATCCCAAAATGAATATAGAGGTATAAGCCTGCCCTTTGATGAATGATAATCATCCTGTGCAAGCCAATTCATATCCATATCAAGATTTTTGAGAAGATATGCGTTCATAATAATACCTCAAACTAAATTTTGACAAGAATAACACAAAAATATTGCTTTGTCAAGTTTTTGATTGTTGTCAGGTGTAAATCAGTTCATTTTCAACAATTTCTCTTGTCCTTGCCTCAATATTCTGCATACGGAATATCCATTCCATCTGATTTTCTTCTTTCAATTGCTCGGTTACACCCTCAGCCTTTTTCATCTGCTCAACAAGTGTTTCAAGCATATCTTTCGCCTGAGTTTCAACCTCCGCACAGTGTTTATAAAGTTTACCTTGAGTAAGTAGTGTTGTGAATAATACTTCCTTGTGTTTAAGCAGGAAATCCTTATGTAGCATACCCCATTTACCGAGTCTGATATTTGATTCTTCGGATGGTAAAACGAGGTTCGGGATTAAATAATCACCAACCTGACGATATTGGATTGTGTTTTGATTTGACATAAAAAGTCCTCCTTTAAATTTTGTACTTTCATTGTACAAATTAAAGGAGGGTTTGTCTAATGTATGGATTGCATAATGAATCGAAGAACAAGCTTTTTTGTCGAAAATTAAAGCGTTTTTGTACAAACGGTTGTTTAGTGCTATCCTAATATGTTAAACTTACGCAAAAAATCGAGTTATTTTTCGAAACAATTTATTGTATATTGAGAAATTACTTACTTATCACACTATTTACAAACAAATTTAAGAAAGAGGGATGCATTATGTTAATTGCAATGTTTATTATAATTTCACTATTGTTTATTTGCGCTTGTGGATGCGTTGTATATTGGGAATTTTTTGAAGATGCTGAAGATTATTTTTATCGTAGTTTATTATCATTAACCATTATGTCTATTATCACTGCAACATTAAAACTGTGGAGTGATGAAGTTTTTTCTTCAAATACAATGAAATGGATTACACTGATTGCTGCGATTATTGTTGTTGTTTCAGTTATAACATATATTATACGTTATATTTTTGACTCGCTTAATGATTTAGAAGTAAAATTGTTTCCGTTTTTGATTCCGATTATTATATCTGTTTTTTCAATAATTAATGCTTTTTTTCCGCAGTTTATTAAAAAAAATTTTACTGAAATTATTTTTAGTGTGCTTGGTATACTCGGGGTTATTGTCGCAATTTTTTCTTTCTTTTCATATAAAAATCAAGAAAAAAACATAAAAAATAAAATGAATCGCCTAGAATTAGAAATGCATCATAACAATTTTATAGATAGTAAATTCATTTCTTTGAGAGATTTAAGTAAAGATGCATTATCAGATATTGATAGAGTATTAACGGAGCTTTATTTATCAGCAAAAAGTCAAAAGCTTTCAACATCAACTGCAATATATATGATTGAAGATGCGGAAATTCCTTCTGAAATTATCCACAGAATAATAGATCGATTATTTTCCAATAATTTAATTGACAGATGCTCAATGATAACTCTTGCTGATTTTTTACAGGAGGTTTTGCCCGAAATATACATTAATAGAAGATCATATCGCAGTTATTCAATGGATATGCGATATTATGAGGATTTTTATGAAAGACTAAGCGAATCAATTAAATTCCAAAACAACCAAGCAATAGATGACTTAAACAAAAAAATTGATTCTTTAAATGTATATATAAAAAAACATTTTAAGCCTGACGAAATAACAGCAACCACAGCAGAAGCTCACGGACGGCAAAATCAAATAAGGGAACTTTTTCATGCACTCGAAACTCCTATTGCTACATCTGAAATGGCTCTTTCTAACTTAAAACTATCTTTTGATAGTGTAACAGACTATCAAAACGAAAAAATAGAAAAAATTACCAATGCTATAAAATTGATAAAGTCAATTTTATTCGCATACAGAGAATTAACTTTCATGAATATTTATAATGATGAAAATGTATTTTTTTCATTACCTGAAATCATTAATTCTATTCCTGAACTGATGTCAAAAAATCACACATGTGATGTAGTGTTAGAGCAAAGAAACATACCAAACGCAATACACAAATACAGTACAAATTTGATTGTTGTACTTATACTGCCACTTATACATAATGCTATTGAAGCTTGTCCCAATAACAAACCTATTATTATAGAATATTCCAATACCGATAGTGCTGATACTATCACAATTGAAAACCATTGCAAACAAGCCCCTCGACAAGTTAATTTGGACACTGAAGGATATTCGTCAAAAGGTAATAATCATGTTGGTTCCGGCATATCAATAGTAAAAAGAATTTCCAAGTCAGCGGGTGTAGATTTTTCATTAAAGGTTAATAATAATAAAGTGTTTGCCACATTAATTTTCCCGAAATTATAAGGAGGTATTTATGGATAATCCAATTGAAATATTAGTTATTGATAATAATGAAGTTTTTGCAACCGAGTGCGCCGATTTTTTGCGCATGACTTGTAAAATAGGTGCAGATTATGCATTGACGGTCACAGAAGCTGAAAATAAACTTAAAACATTGCCAATAAAAATTGTTCTTCTTGATTATGATATGCCAATAAATGGATTGGATATGTTTCCTAGTCTTCACAAAATTGATTCAAATATAGAATTTGTATTTATTAGTGCTGTTGCGACAAACGATGTTTTGTATAAAGCTGAAAAATATCCATTTGCAGCAAAAATTTCAAAAGCAAGTTGTTTTAAAGAGTTGCCTGAATTAATTCCCACTCTTTTGATGAAATATGCAAAAAAATTTAGCGGAAAAGGAGAAATATTTTTATCACAAAGTAAAAATAAATTTTTCAGCAGCAATAAAATTGAATATTCTCTTTTATCATACAATATAATTAATCGTGAATTTATTTTTCCTGATTCATGGCATACTACTCAAATGATTCAAACAGGTGAAAAACTTGAACACAAAGAAAGTATAGATTATGAAAAAATATTCAATTTTTCCAACAATTTTAAAGTTGATTGTGGATTTAATTCTGAACTAACGAGCAATAATTTTTCAACGGCATTATCGACTCAATTAGAGAGTAATATTCAAAGTAATTATTCAGAACGAATAAAAGTCGCAATTAATCGAATTCGTGAACTATCATTACAAGATAAAGAAAATGGTAATAATTATTCTATAATTGCACGATATTATGATTTTGCAAATGTTTATCTGGAAATGAAAATAAGAATTAATAAACATTGCACCTGTTGTAATTGCGATAGTGTTATCTTAACAACTGCGTATTTCCCAATCCCTAAAGTAGCTTATCGTATCAGAGAGTATTTTGACGGTAAAGAGCCTAAAGAAATTGATTCTGGTTTTTACGAAACTGGTTTTTCTACAGCTAGATTGGTATGATATAAATTATTTTCATACAATGTTTTTATATGAATACCATTTACTAAAATAACCTCTTCATAAAAGGTTAAAACCTAATTTATGAAGAGGTTATGACAACATAATATCAAAATTTTCAACTATATACTAATCTAACGTATAGAAAAAAGAGAGAAGTCGGAACTTCTCTCTTTTTTTCACTCCTTGCAACGCCCATAAGTTAGTATTTTAAAATTACTGCCTTATGTGGCGTCAGCTGAGTTGTCTTTTTTGTTTTTTTATTCTGCCTTCTGGTAGATTTTTACGTAATCTACAACCATTTCACATTTTTCGTTCTTATCTCTGCCTTCAAGGTCCTCTGCTGAGGGAATGCAAAGAGAAACGATAACCTCTTCCTCAACTCTGCAAACGCCTTCGCCGAAGCTTGAGCGTGTTGTTTCAACACCGTTTACATAGAAGATATATTCATCCTCAGTCCATTCAAGACCGTAGGTGTTATATTCGTTATAGATGTCATTGCCGTTGAAGAAGCCTAAGATACGTGACTGGAAGCCTTCTGCTTCACCGCCTACGCCTGCGCAGTGAATCGTCTGTGTAACTGCGTTCTGTCTGCCTCTTTCACCGTAGCCCATAGCTTCGAAAATGTCGATTTCACAGCTTTCAAGACCGCCCTTGGAAATCTCAGCAACGTAGGGAGATTTCAGTCCCTGAATCCAGAATGCGGACCAGAATGCATCACTTGCCGCACACTTGCAGCGGATTTCAAAATATCCTCTGAGATAATGCTCGTTGAGAGCTACGGAAACACCGTACCAGCCGTCGCCGTATGCGCCGTTTTCAACGTATTCACCTGTAAGGTAAAGGTTTCCGTCCTTAACGGAAAGCTGACTGCGGTTGTTGAAGCCGCCGCGGGATTTGCCCTCACCTCTTACACGCCAGTCGGTAAGATTGAGCTCGTCACCCTCAAATTCGTCTACGTATACAAGCTCGTAGCCTGTAAGGTCAAGCTCCTGACCCCACGCAGAAACTGCGTTTGTGCCGAGAAGCATACCGAACATTTCCATAATCATCATACAGGTTGCAACAAAGCCTCGGGCTCCGCCGCCTGTAACAAGTGACTTAAGACCGTTTATTGCATTCTCGAGTGCCCACTGCTCTCTGAAAGCAAGGTTTAAGGTTTCTGCAATCCACTGAATCATATCCGTCACCCTCCTTATTTGCCGCTTCTTCTCATTTCTGCGAGCTCACGGTAATCGATAAGCTTGATGCCGTGAGTCTTGAAGGCTGCGTGAGTTTCGGGATCCTTCATTACAAGGTATTCCCAATATCTTCTCTGCCACGTGCCTGTAATGGACTTCATTTCGTCTGTAGGCATAGCAGGATGAACGTAGGTTTCAGAGATACCCTCGGGAATCTTTATAAGATATTCGATGAAATTGTTCTTGAACTCCTCATAGGTTTCGCCTGTTTCAATCTGCTCGGGGAAAATAAGGTAGTCGGGCATGGGAACGTTGTTCTTCTTGCCGAACATTCCCGAAAGCACGCTTGCTACTGAGAAAAGCCATACGGGAGTGCCCTCGGGACACTGCTCCTTGAGAGGCTTTGAGAACATACGGAAGGGATAGCCCTTCTTACCGCATACTGCAAGTGTTTTGGGAAGCATTAAAAGCTTGCCGTTCATTCCGTAAAGTGCACCCATGTGGCTGTCGATGTGTGAGGGCTTCATACCTCTGTTTTCGCAGTATTCAATCTGTGCGATTGTTTCCTTTACTGCCTCGTCATAGTCACAGTGAGCCTCAAAATCTTCACTTTCAGGCCACATTCTGCCGTGCTCATTCTGAAGTGAGGGAAGACCTGTCATAGCACCCCAGGGGAAATTTTCCTGCCACTCGTTTGTGTGAGTAAGGTGAACACCGATTGCAAATTCGGGGTGTGCAATTGAGAAATCAATAGCCTCATCCGCACCGGGACAGGGTGTCATAATTGTTGAAGAGAAGATGCTGCCGGACATAAACAGATCCATAACTGCCTCGTTGGCACTATGGCAGAGTCCGAAATCGTCAGCATTGATAATAAGAAACTTTTTAGCCATATTTATTTCCTCCGATAAATAGTACTGATTTATATTAACAAATGTAATATACCAAGTCAATAGTATCATAATTTGTGAGGGCTTTGCCACACAAATTATTATAATGATATCGACAACTGTGTTGTCGATGATATCCGTCCTCGACGGATGATATCCGAACCTTGTTCGGATGATATATTTGTTTCACAACAAATATGAAGGAAGACGCTGCCGCGTCTTGTTCCGCTTCGCTCTATTTAAAATGCCAACCGCAGGTTCCGAAACATTTGCCGAAAGGCAAATATATCACTCATTCCGAAGGAATGAATATCACTGCCCGTCAGGGCAATATCACTTCTGCGAAGCAGAAATATCACTATCATAATTCAGCACCGCTGAATTATGATTTACCTGTAGCCTATCATTACCGCAAGCATCATAACCGCCACGGATATAATACCCTCGATTACAAACAGGGGCCATGAGAATTTAAGCCACCTTGTGTAGGATACACCTACAAGGCCGATAGCAATAATCATAATACCGCTTGTGGGGTAAAGGAGATTTGTGAAGCCGTCTGCAAGACAGAAGGACAGCACAACACTGTTTGATGAAAGTCCGATAAGATGTGCAAGAGGCATTACAAGAGGCATTACAAGGAATGCCTTTGCAGTACCCGAGCCGATAAAGAACTCAAGAAGTGCTATAAACACGAAGATAAGAAGTATGGCTGCCATAGGATTCATACCGTCTATTATGCCGTGAATATAGTGTAGGATAGTGTGCATAATCTTTCCCGTATTGAGAATATATGCAACGGAAATAACAATTAAAATAAGAGGAATCGCAGGTGCTACGGTCTTTATACCCTCACCGAAGCCCGAGAGCAGCCTTCTGCCTCTGAGCCCTGTGATAAGTGCAGCAGAAATACCGCCTGCCACAAAGAAAACACCGATGCCGCCCATTGAAACCGCACCGCCTGCACCTGTGATGAAGTCGGTAATAATACATACGAAGGCAAGTCCGAGGCAGATGCAGAATGCTTTTGCAGCCTTTGCTGCCTTTTTGTCGAGCAGAAGCGCATCAACGTCGTTTACCGTGTATTTTTCGCGAAGCGCCTTGTCGCTTTCATAGGATAAGCTCTTTTCGGGATTCCTTTCAATACGCCTTGCATAAACAAAAAGAAAGGCGTAAAGTCCGAGATACACAAGCGCAAAAACTATAAGCCTGAGCCACAGTCCCGAGAAAATCTCAACGTCCCCTGCAAGCCTCTGAACAGTCATAACGTTAAAGGGATTGAAGGTTGCGGCAGTAAAGCCGAAGGCTACGGAAATAAGGCTCATACCGAGTCCCACCATTGAGTCCCAGCCAAGCGCCAGTGAAATTGCAACCGCAATAGGCACAAGCGTTACACTTTCCTCAAGAATGCCTGCAGTTGAGGCAAGCGCCATACAGAAGAAGGAAAGCACCGCCATAAGCAGATATTTTTTGTGGGAAAATTTCTTTATAACCACCGCCACAAGGTATTTCAGCACTCCGCAGCGGTCAAGCAGCAGAAACGTACCGCCCATTAGCACAATGAAAGCGATAATAAGTATACCCGTCATACCCGTGTCACGGGTTGCCGAATCAACAAACACCATTACGGGAGCAGCCACAATCTTCCACAAGGGCATTGTGTAGTCGTCCAGAGGCTCGTACACACTGTCTACGGTAATTGAAGCCTTACCCGTGGATTCGTCTGTAAAGGTATTGTATTCTCCGCGGGGCAGTATCTGTGTCAGCACCCCTGCAAAAATATAAACTGCAAGCAAAATTGCCGTTATGCTTACAATGGTTTTTCTGTCTATATGTAAGCCGTCGGACTTTTTCTGTTCAATCTGATTCATAATAATCTCCGCTTATTTCTTTATCCTTGACCAATATTCCTTTGCTGCCTGCTCGGTCTTGTTGTCACCGTATTCGTAGTATTTTCTGTCCTTCACCGTGTCGGGAAGATACTGCTGCTTTACCCAATGGTTACTGAAATTATGGGGATATTTATAGTGCTGCCCCTTGACCTGTGCGTCCTCACCGTCGAAGTGCTTATTCTGCAGATGTCTGGGCACAGGACCTGCAAGACCTGCACGCACGTCTGCCATAGCGGCATCAATAGCCATTTCACCCGAATTTGACTTGGGAGAATTACACACAAGAATTACTGCATCCGCAAGAGGAATTCTTGCCTCGGGAAGACCCACCTGCATTGCAATATCGCAGGCAGATTTTACAATGGGAATAATCATAGGATATGCAAGACCTACGTCCTCACAGGCGCACACCATAAGCCTTCTTGTAGCGGAAATAAGGTCACCCGCCTCAAGTATACGGGCAAGATAGTGCAGTGCCCCATCCGTATCCGAGCCTCGCATGGATTTCTGATAGGCTGAAAGCATATCGTAATACTCGTCACCGTTTCTGTCGTAGTGCATAGCGGTTTTCGTGCTTACCTGCTTTACTGCCTCGAGAGTGATTTTCTTCTTCTCGTTTTCCATAGCCCTCGGAGAGCCAAGCACCGAAAGCTCAACGATGTTTGCCGCCTTTCTCATATCACCGCCGCAATTCATCGCGATGTGAGAAACAACGCCCTCCTCAATATCAAAGTCCTCTCCCGATTCCTCACTCATAATGGAGAAGGCTCTTTCAATGCCGAAAACGGCGTCCTCGGCAGAGATGCTCTTGAATTCAAACACAGTTGAACGGCTGAGCACCGCCGAATATATGTAAAAATAAGGATTTTCCGTGGTTGATGCAACAAGGGTTATGTCACCGTTTTCAATATACTGTAAAAGCGTCTGCTGCTGTTTTTTATTGAAATACTGAATCTCGTCAAGATACAAAAGCAATCCGTTGGGGGCTGCAATCGTGTTGATTTCGGAAATTACTTCCTTTACGTCCGAAAGCGAGGCGCTTGTGCAGTTGAGAATATGAAGACGTTTTTTTGTGGCAGAGGCAATAATTCGTGCCACGGTGGTTTTTCCCGTGCCCGAGGGACCGTAGAAAATAAGATTGGGAATATTCCCCGATTCAATGATATTGCGAAGCACAGCACCCTCGGAAAACAGATGGCGCTGTCCTGATATTTCACCGAGTGTCTTCGGTCTTATTCTGTCTGCAAGCGGTGTTGACATAAGCTCTCCTTTTTTGTCGCAGGTGACGGGTATTACAGTATAAGTGACAGTGCCTCCGAGCGTGTTCTTGCGTCCGAGCGCATACTGCCGCGAAGAGCCGAGGTAGTAGTCTTTGCTCCTGCCGCTCTTGCTCCGCGCATTGTCATACAAAGGTGCTCTGCCTCAATAACAACGGCAACACCCTGAGGCTCAAGCTTATCCATTAAAAAGTCCGCAATCTGTGAGGTAAGGCGCTCCTGAATCTGAGGTCTTCTTGCAAAATTATCAACAATTCTTGCAAGCTTTGAAAGACCTATAACCTTTCCGGAGCCCGGAATATAAACAATATGTGCCTTGCCCACAAAGGGAAGAAGATGGTGCTCACACATTGAGTAAAGCGGAATGTCGCGGACAACAACCATTTCCTCATTCTTTTCCTCAGTGAATATCTTAAGGTGCTCCTCGGGGGATTTTTCAAGCCCCATAAACACCTCTTCATACATTTTAGCAACTCTTTTGGGAGTTTCCAGAAGCCCCTCTCTGTCGGGGTCTTCACCGATAGCAATAAGAATCTCCCTTACTGCCCTTTCAATTCTTTGCTTATCCATAATTGCTCCTTACGGTGTATAGGTTATCGTAAAGCAGGATGAGCGGTGCACGTTACCCATAAGCCCCATATGGAACTGATTGTAGCCGCGAAGCACCTTATCGCCTACTCTTATTTTCGTAACGTATCCCCTGCTCTCGTCCATAGATGCGGTATGACTTAAAATTTCAAGCCACTGTGCAGGGTCATCCTGTAACGTAATCGTACTGTCATACGACGTAATTTTTTCACGCATCTCGTCCACGGTATATGTATAGGTGGTGATAAAGCCGTCCCTTTTCATATCAAAGGGGCTGGGCACTGCGGTGAGATAGGAAAGATAACCTCCCCATATATCCTCACTCGAGGCGGTCATACCTGCCGCAAGACCGCTGTATACTGCACTTATGGGCTCAGCGTCACCCTTTACGGTGATATACTGCCCCAGCACCTCCCTTACAAGAGTCCTGAGATTTTCGGGAAGCTCCTCATAGGAAAGCGGACTTGCAATACCCACGTCCCAACGGCTGTCAACGTCAAAGCCGTAGTAGCAGAGATTTGTGAAAATACAAAGAGTAAGCGCCTTAAGCGACTCAACGTATTTTCCTCTTTCGGTTACGCCGTAAATTTCCTGATACACAATTCTTGCAAGCAGCTCCTCGGTGGGCTGCTCGGTCTTTATGTAGGTTTCATAGCCCAGCTCCTCGGAATAAGTAAGCGTGGGGTAATAAGTAAATTCGGGAAACTCCTCAATTTGCGTTATACCTGTGCCGGCATAGTAGTGAGAAAGAATTCTGTCGTAGGTATAGCCGCCGTCCTCGAGGGATAAGGCACCGTACTGAGAAAGACCTACTCCGTGTCCGTAGCCGTAAACCGTAAAGGTAAAGGTACCGCTGTCTGCAGTAATTTCAGGAGCCTCGGGCACTGCCCATTCAAAAAGACCGTCATCAGAGGGCTTATTCACGTATTCCTCAAATGCCTCGTCACTTATCACAACACTCGTGTCTTCAGCCTCTTCAAGCCCCACTCCCAGTCGGAGAATAAAGCGTGCGTCGGCTGCGGTGAAGCCCTCGGAAATACCGCAAAGCTCAAGGTGTCCCCTTGTATAGTAATCAAGATTGACGGAATAACGAAGCGCCGCTCTGGCATCTGCTGCATCAGCAGCACCGCTGCCGTCAATATCACAATAAGCATATTCCTTTTGCGCAGCAGACGACACGGGGATAACGCTCAGTATCATAACCGCTGCAAGAAGCATTGAAGCCAATGCCTTTATTTTCTCTGAAATCATAAATCTTCCTTTAGCCCACAACAAAGGTAGAGGGCTCTTCCTCCTCTGAGGTATCCTCAGTGCCTTCCTCAGACGCTGACTCTTCCTCTTCGGTAGTTTCCTCTTCGGTAGCTTTCTCTTCGGTAGCTTCCTCTTCGGTTGTTTCTTCGGCAGTTGCATCTGCCTCAGCCTCGTCACCGCCGGGAACGTCATCCGAGAACATATCCTTGAAGGGGTCACCTGCAGGGAACACCCATTCAATAACGTTGTTATACCAATCCGCAGGGGTATAGCCGTTTGACGCAAAATATGAAACGGTGAAAATGATAATTGCAGCAATCACCGCGCAGACTGAGGCTATTGCAATCTTATAGCGCCTCACTGCAGCGTTTTCTCTTATCTTTATATCACTGTCAAAGCCGTCGTCGGCGGCTACGATATCACTTATAAATGCGCACAGGTCACCGCAGCAGCGGGTAAGGAAGCCTGAAAGCTCCTCTCCCTCGAAGGAGTGAATCTCTCTTACCGCAGTTTCTCTTTCATTGGAAACGGCAATATATACAATCTTCTCACTTTCGGGAGAATCCCCTGTATAGAAGGCGTTTGAAACTGCCACGGAATAGCGGCAATCAAGAAATTCCGATGCCGCGATTGAAAGATTCACCACGTAGTCAACAGGCTGTAAGGTGCCTCTTTTCTCGGCAATAGGAGAAACGTGTACCTTCTCGTCAAGCCTTGAATCAATGCTGAGGTATTCCTTTAAGAAGGTAGCGGTGTTGGTACCTGCAACGGCAAGCTCCGCATTATGCCCCTCAAGAAGCTGGTAAAGTCTTTCGGCATTGAATCTTTTAATACTGTCGGTGGTGACCGAGGTTTTGTAGGATGCGTTGATATAGGGAATTACCTGAGTACCGATAAGCACCGAGGTTCTGTCCTTCTCATAGGGAAGAACAATTATAGTCTGATTTCCGTTTGCAACGGAAAAGCCTGCATAAAGTCCGTCACCGAGAACAAAGGTGTTTGAATTCCTTGCAACGTATGAGTGAGCAACCGAAAAATCATAATCCTCACCTGCAGAATCCTTGTCAAGTGCCTTGCATGCCTTTTCAAGAAGCGCCGTATCGGAGCTCATTTCAAAGCCGAACGCCTTTCCGAGCATCAGCTTTGTTGCCGAATACTGCTTCACGTCGGCAATAAATATAAGTGCATGGGAATCTCCGACTGCCTTTGCTATCTCAGAGGAGGCATCCTTCATGGAGGGCGCATAATAAACGTCGTCCTCGTCTGTAAGATGCGCGGAGAATAACTGTCTGAGCTCCTCACCGAAGCGGTGCGCAGAGCCGTAGCCTTCTATGCCCAATAAAAAAAATCTTACCTTCATAATCTTTCCCTTTTCTTTGCTTTATGCTGCAGGTGCGGTGGTAGCCGCTGCGGTGGTAGCCGCTGCCGTGGTGGCAGGTGCCGTGGTGGCAGGTGCCGTGGTAGCCGCTGCCGTAGTGGCAGGTGCCGTAGTAGCCGCTGCCGTAGTAGCCGCTGCGGTAGTTTTGTCTTCCGCCTTGGCAGTGGTCTGCTCCTGCGGCTTTGCAGTGGTCGCTTCCTGAGCGGCGGTTGTTTTTTCTGCCTCAACGGTAGCCGATTCCTCGTCCGTAGTGCCCTCCTGTGAGGGGTCGTCGCTGAACTCGGTATCGGTTGTAACCTCAATCCAGTTGCCGTCGGCATCCGTTTCAAGAACTATAGGCTGAGTCTGGTCCTCGTAGGGATTTTTAAGACCGAGCTGATCGTAATATGCCTGAGGATAACGCGCATTGTTATTGAAGGAAGCCTTTGATACGTCAACCTCAGCCGACTCTCCGTCCCTTACAAGACGAGCAAACACAACAAGTCGTCCGCCGTCAAAAATATCCTGATAGCAGGTGTAAAGAGTAAGAATCTTATCGTCTGCCTTTACGTCAACACCTGTCTTTATCATTGAGCGCTCCTTTATTCCTGCAAGCAGATTATTGAAATCTGAAGTGGAGGCAAAATCCGTAATAAGATAGGAGAAAAGATGTCCCCTGTCTGCCGCGGAGGTGGAGTTTGTAAGCATTACCGCGAAAATCTTCCACTGTGTTTTTTCATAAAGGGTTTCAACGGTAATAACAGGCGCCTTCTTATAGCCGTCAAGCTTCATATATCCGGTAAGCTTATTGAAGCCCAGCTTATCGTGGGTATTGTGTCCGTAGATAATGGTATTCTTGCTGAAGCCGTCCCCGTCCATATCGCAGCGGTAATCAACGTAAGGATTGCCGTATCGGCTGTACTGACCGTAAAGGTCCTTCCAGAGGTAGTATGACGGTGAGGTTTTATTCTGAAGAAGCGGTGAGAAGAAATCAAGCTCGGGAATACGAAGAAGTCCCACCACGTCCTGATTCACCGCATAAAGATTTGCAAATTTAAGAGCCATTCCCTCGGGGAAATCAATATCGGGATACTGCTCCTTTATATTTTCCCAGAGCTTTTCAATTTCGAAATCAAAAAGCTCCTCCTCATTGATGTTGTCGATGGCCGTTTCCCAGTTTTTAAGGTCGTTTATTCTTTCACGGTAGCCTACATAATAGAAGACCATATAGGAAAGCCCCAGCACCAGAAGCACGAAGGATACGACCATTATTATTTTTCTTATTTTCTCTGCCCTGCTGTCGTCCTTGCGAGGGAAGCTTTCCTTTAAAAAGCGCTCAAGGCGTTCCCTTGAAAAGCGGCTTGTGAAGAAATTTACGAAAGCCTCTCTGAAGGTAAGCGCATACACGGTTCTTTCGGGAGCATCCGCTCTTTTTATGACCTGCGCAGGCTTATCAAAATTATTGTCGTTTCTCACTTATTTCAACTGTCCTTCCGACGGGAGCTCTTTGCTTTTTTGCCTTTTCCTATAGGCTTAGTCCCGTTTTCATCCGCATTTTTCACGTCAACGGAATTTTCCGTTCCGCTTTCTACTGCGGATATCTTTTCAATAAACTGTCCGATTATTTCACTCTCATCCTCAAGGGCTGATGGGTCAAATACGACACCGAATGCCTTGTCGGCAGGCTCTGTCTTTTCCTCTGCGGGCTTTTCGGGTGCAGGCTCTGTTGAGAAATCCTCATACTCGTCAAAGCCGTCCTCGGCATCAGCGCTTTCAACCGCCTCAACAAGCTCGGGGCTCATGCCCTGCTTGATTACTCTGATTTCCTCAAGACGTCTTCTTTCGCGAAGCTCCCTTTCACGTCTTTCGTCCTCTGCCCTTGAAAGCTCCTCAAGACGTCTTCTTTCGTCCTCCTCGCTGCGCTTGTTGTACTTGTCAACAATCTCGGCAACCGTGGAGCGAAGACCCTCGGTTTCTTTTGCAACCTGAGAAATCTCCTTAGCATCAACGACAGCTGCCGCACGCACTGCTTCTTCAGACTGAGCGGCTTCAGCCGCTCTTTCTCTTACTCCGTCAAGCAGCTCCTCGTAGTCCTCTCTGATTTCATTTTTCTGAGGTCTTGCATTCTGAGCCTTCTTTATCCTAGAGAAAAATCGCGATTTCTTTTCAGGCTTTTCCTCAACCTTAAGCCAGTCTGAGTCGGAGCGCACACCTGCGCTGCCCCTCATATAGGCAGTATTGCCGCTTCTCATTCTTTCGGTTTTTCCGCCCGAAGCCGTATTATTTTTTTGAGTTACGGAAAAACCCTCCGGAAAAAAAGTTTTCTTTGAGCTGCTGTAATACTGTGAGCCCTCTCTTGAGCCTTCAAAATCAGCATCCCTTGAAATGGGGTCGATATATTCTGAGCCGCCGTAAGCATTGTCTACGTAGTAGCCTCTTGCAGGCATATATGCACTCTGTGAAGAGAAGCTTCTTGCGTATGCACTGTCACCGCGGAGCATTCTTTCGCGGCGTACTCTTTCAAGTCTTGCCGCCTCCTTCTTGGCGGTTTCCTCCCAGTCTGCATCGTAAATTACTCTTTCCTCTGCAGCGCCCACACCCATTGTGGGATATCTTACGTCACCTGTGGAGGTAAAGCCGGGACGCTGTGCCTCGGCAGATGCCTGCACGTAAACAGTTCTTATTTCATCGGGAATTTTCTCCTCAATGCGCTCGTCAATATCCTTTACGGGAGCAGTAAAGGCGTCCTCCTCGGGTGCCTCGTACTCAACGCGTACGGATGCAGCAGGTGCCTCATACTCTGCGCGTGCAGCCACTGAGGGAATCTCGTCGCGTCTGTCTGAAATATCAATTACGGGTAAGGCGGTATCACCTGAATCACCGCCTACGTATTTTTTAAGAAGTCCGTTGAACTCATCGTTGAATGAGCCGTCGGGATTAAGAATCGCGGCGAGAATATCGTCAACACTCTCTGCCTCGCTTGTCATACCGTTTTTATTTTCAAAATCTGACATTCTGATTTACTCCTTTCATTCCGCTTAAGCAAATGCGTCCCATATTGCGTACTGTGCATAGGGATTTGTAAGTCCCTGTCTGTCGTACCAGTACTGGGGCATTCTCTGATTGGGGTTCTGATATGCCGTTGACGTATCAACCGAAACGTCCTCACCCTCACGCACAAGCCTTGCTACAACAACGAATCGTGCATTTACCAT
The DNA here is from genome assembly GCA_045635905.1 of Acutalibacteraceae bacterium. GTDB lineage: Bacteria > Bacillota > Clostridia > Oscillospirales > Acutalibacteraceae > RUG806. The sequence continues at coordinate 14,984 of JAZTWN010000037.1, read as the reverse complement.
TCCGTTTATATCAAGCGAGTGGCTGCAGGTTGAAAGCGTAAGGAACTTGTCTGTAGGCTCAACGTCCACCGAGGGATTTATGAAATAGCTTCTGAAGGCAACCTCGTTTGCAAAGCCCAGTGTGTTTTCATCGGTAAAATTATCACACCAGTAATAGAAAAGACTGTTGTCATACTTTGCCTCTGCCGCCGCTATAAAAGCACCGATAATCTTGAAGCTGTAGGTCGAATAGAGGGTCGCCATTTCAATTACGGGATGCTCTCTGTAATATTCAACGTCCTCATACTTGTCAAGGTCTGTGAACATTCCGCGCTGATTTTCAAGATAGTGACCGTATACTATCGTGTTCTTTGAAAGAGTTTTTGCACCTTTGCCGATTCTGTTACGGTAATCCATAAAGATACTGCCGCCGACGTAGTAGTCGCCGTAGAAGGTTGTTCTGTCGTAATCGGTATGGTTATCGGTCTGTAATATTACGTGGTCAATATTAGTGTCATTGATTCTCAGCCAGCCGACGGTGTCGGGGTTTGTTGCATATAAGGACTCGAAGCCCTTGAGCATTCCCTCGGGATACTGCACCTGATTGAGGTTTGGTGTGAGGGTATCGGCAAAAATCTCCGTGCTGTCGTAATATACTGCAGGTCCCGAATCGGTTTCGAAGCGGACCTCCTCCTTTACCGACTCATAGGCGTCGCCGCCGCCCGTGGTGCTGACAAAAATTCCTATAAAGGCAAAAACAAGAGCATTGAGAATCCATAAAACGGTTATTACCTTTTTATCCGCAGGAGTCATCATCCTGCCCTTTGCCGTTTCAATATCCGCCTTGTCCTCCTTGGTATCGTAAAGCTCGTCAAGATACAGATGGCTGAAATCCTGCACCTCACCCATCTGCTTGGGCTCAGCTACAGGCTTGGGCTCAGCTACAGGCTTGGGCGCTGCAACGGGCTTAGACACTGCAACGGGCTTAGGCACTGCTACAGGCTTGGGGGAATCCGCCGTTTTCTGCTCCTTCGCCGGCTGATTCTGTGACATTATCTGCGATATTGTCTTTATCTCAACCACGTTATCCTTACGTGAATTATCCAATATATATCACCTGCTGTCAGAAAAAATTGTTGTTCGGAATAATAATAGCATATATTAATAAATAATACAAGCATTTATATTATTTTAAATATTATTTTAATACTTTACTATTTTGGTATAAAATGCTATAATGTTAAATTGAAGAAATAACGGAAGGAAATGCCCGCAAATGAAACACTCAGCAATTTTTCTGAAGCTCACAGCCGCCTTATGCGTGCTTTTAACAGTTATAGCCTCTCTTTCCGCCTGCTCACAGGGTGCGTCCGTGATCACCGCCGACACCGCGGCAGGCACTGCAGAAATAAGCTTCAAGGGCGCATCAGAGGAAAAAAATGAAGAAATCCTCAGCCTTATAAAGGACACAATCGAAAAAGCCGAGCTTTCACTTTCAGCAGAAAACGAGACCTCCGAGCTTTACGCACTCAACAGTGAAAAGCTTTTATATGCCTCGGAATATTTCCTCAGGGTGCTCACCTCGGCAATAAACATAGGCAACCTTTCAGATAAGGCCTTCAACATAACGATGGGCGAGGTAACGGCTCTCTGGGGCTTCGGCACAGACACTCCCCGTGTGCCCGACAAGCAGGCTCTCAGCAAGGCTCTTGAGGGTATCGGTCTTTCCAAAATTTCAATAACAGTACCGAGCAACAGGGTTGTTATTCCCTCTGACCTTTCAATCGACCTTTCAGGCGCGAAGTCAGGCGCTGCTCTTGACACCGTTTACGACAATGTACGCCTTTACGACACGAAATTCACCTTAAGACTCGGCTCTACCGTGCTTATATACGGCACTGCCGAAAGACAAAAATCCGAGACGGTTGAAATAAGAAATCCCCTTGACGACGGAATAATAGCAAAAATCACACCCGTTGCAAATCCCGATATAAACGCAGTATTCGTTTCATACTCAGACGTAAGCGAAAATGCCTTTGAGGAAAACGGCAGCACCTATCACAGCTTTCTTGCCCCCTCAACGGGCTACCCTGCCGAAAACAACCTTTTATCGGTAACCGTTGTGTCTTCCTCAGGACTTAACGCAGATGCCCTTGCAGATGCCTGTATGATTTCGGGCTTCAGCGAAAAAACTCTTAACTATCTCTCATATTTCGGCGCAGAGGCAGTTTTCGTATTCAACGACGGCACCGTTTATGCCACAGACGGACTTGCCGATACAATAAAGATTACAGATAAATCCTTTACATTAACAACCGAGGAGAAATAATATGGCTAAAATCCAACCCGATGCCATTCTTAAGGCAATAGGCAGGGTGAAGGGCGGAATCAGTGTAAGGCACAATAAAATTACCGCCGACAGTGAAACCGTAAGAATACCCGTCCCCGATAAGGTAACGCTTCCTATGCTTCAGCATACGGGGGACGTATGCACGCCTACTGTAAAAAAGGGCGATTACGTATGCGTCGGACAGGTTGTGGGTGACAGTGACAGCTATACGGCAGTACCCGTGCACGCATCCGTTTCGGGTAAGGTTATATCCACCGAAAGGGTAAGGCTTGCAAACGGCACAAGAGTGCCTGCCGTCACAATAAAATCCGACGGAAAAATGACCCCCTGCAATAAAATCACACCGCCCTCGGTCAACACTAAGGCCGAGCTTGTGCAGGCTATAAGAGCCTCGGGACTTGTGGGACTCGGCGGCTCAGGCTACCCCACCCACCTTAAGCTTGACGTTCCCGACAGTCTTTTCGTTGATACTCTTATTATAAATGCGGCTGAATGTGAGCCCTATATCACCACCGACTACCGCGAATGCATTGAAAATTCCTGGGATATTATGAGCGGCGTGTTCACTCTTCTTGATATCTACGGATTTTCTCAGGTTATAATTGCAGTTGAGGACAACAAGCCCGAGGCAATAAGAATCCTTAAGGAAATTGCCGACAGTGACCTTGACCACGGCAACAAAATCCGCCTTATGACACTGAAATCACGCTATCCCCAGGGTGCAGAAAGGCTTATGGTGCTTTCCTGCACGGGAAGAACGGTGCCCGAGGGAAAAATCTCCCCCGACGCAGGCTGTCTTGTGCTTAACGTTTCAACGGTAGCCTTCATTTCAAGATACCTGAAAACAGGCAAGCCTCTTACAAGCCGCACCGTAACGGTAAGCGGCAAATGCATCAGAAAGCCAATGAACGTACGCGTTCCCATAGGTACCAGCATTCAGGATATAATTGATTTCTGCGGCGGCTTCAGCGAGGCTCCCCATAAGGTTTTATCAGGCGGTCCTATGATGGGCACTGCCCTTTCGGATACCGACGTTCCTCTTGTAAAAAGCAACAACGCGATTATTGCCTTCAGCAGCGAGGGTGCAAGAATAAAACCCGAAAGAGCCTGCATTCACTGCGGACGCTGCCATCTCACCTGTCCTATGAGCCTTATGCCCCTTAAAATTGCAGAAGCTGCAAAAAAGGGAAAAATAAACGAGCTTGCAAAACTGGGCACTCACGTATGTATGGAATGCGGCTGCTGCGCATACTCCTGCCCTGCAGGAAGACCCCTTGTTGAGGAAATACGCCTCGCTAAGGAAGCTCTCAGAAAGGCAGGTGCAAAATAATGAGCTCAGTAAAAAAGCTTACAGTTACGCCGAGCCCGCACACAAAAAGCCCAACAACGGTTTCGGGCATAATGCTTGACGTCATAATCGCCCTTATCCCCTGTGTTTTCGCAGGTATTGCAGTTTTCGGCTACAGAGCGGCGCTTGTTATTTCCGCCTGTGTGATATGCTGCGTGGGCTTCGAATACGGCATAAGAAGGCTTTTACAGAAGGAGGAAACCATAGGTGACCTCACCGCAGTTATAACGGGACTTCTGCTTTCCTTCGCCCTTCCCGTAACCGCTCCCCTGTGGATATGCATATTAGGCTCATTCATAGCAATTGTTATCGTGAAGCTTATGCTCGGCGGTGTGGGTAAAAATCCCGTAAACCCTGCACTTACCGCAAGAGCGGCACTTTTCATAGCATTCACGGGCACTATGACGGATTTCACCGTCCCCGCAAGACGTATGGCAGATGCGGTATCGTCCGCAACTCCCCTTTCCTACCTTTCATCAATCGATTTATCGGGAGATATTTCCGCAGAAATAGGCTCGCTTGTTTCCGACGGAAGGCTTCCCGGAATGTTCAATATGCTTTTCGGTGTAAGAGCCGGCTGCATCGGTGAGGTGTGCTCCGTGGCAATTTTACTTGGCGGAATATATCTCATTCTCCGCGGTGTAATAAGTATTGCAATCCCCGGCACGTTTATTCTCACAACAGGCGTGATAACTCTTCTTGCATCCCGCTTTAACCTGCCCTATACCGCCTACAGCCTTCTCGGCGGCGGACTTCTTCTGGCAGCATTCTTTATGGCAACCGACTACACCACAAGCCCCGTTAGCACAAAGGGAAAGCTTTTATACGGTACGCTCTGCGGTCTTATCACCGCAATTTTAAGGCTTTTCAGCCCACTTGAGGAGGGTGTTACCGTGGCAATCCTTCTTATGAATCTTGCCGCTCCCCTTATTGATAAATTTATAGCTCCTGCATATTTCGGCAAAATAAAAATGCCGAAAAACACACCTGCATTTATCACTGAGCCCATAGCAGCATACGATGCTGCGGAAGCAGCCGAAGAGCCTGCTATCGAGGCGGTCGAAGAGGCAGCCGAGGAGCCCGAAGAGCCTGCTATCGAGGAGGTCAAAAAGGCAGCCGAGGAGCCCGAAGACCCTGCTATCGAGGAGGTAGAAAAGGCAGTCGAGGAGCCCGAAGAGCCTGCTATTGAGGAGGTCGAAGAGCCTGCTATCGAGGAGCCCGAAGAGCCTGCTATTGAGGAGGTCGAAGAGGCAGTCGAGGAGCCCGAAGGGCCTGCTATCGAGGCGGTCGAAGAGGCAGTCGAGGAGCCCGAAGACCCTGCTATCGAGGAGGTAGAAAAGGCAGTCGAGGAGCCCGAAGAGCCTGCTATTGAGGAGGTCGAAGAGCCTGCTATCGAGGAGGTCGAAGAGGCAGCCGAGGAGCCCGAAGCAAAGCCTGTAAGGTCAGTAAGACTTGTTGACGAAATTGCTCCCTCCGAGGACGACAACCCTGCAATTTCTAGACATACAGGCAGACAAAGAAGAAGACCCGAGCCTGCACCTGCGGCTTATCCGAAAAAGAAAAACAAGAAAAGCCGCGGCAGAGCACCTGTCAATATCGACATCGACACACCCCTTCCCGACGTTATTCCCGCTTTCCTCAGAAAGGACATCGAGAAAAACAGACAAGGCAATCAGCAGTAACAAAACCTTCACACGATTCATATACAGCAAAAGGAGTAATTTCTATGAAAAAATTTATGGACAAGGATTTCCTTCTTTCCACACCCACCGCAGTAAAGCTTTTTGAAAAAGCAAACGAGGAGCCCATTTTTGACTGGCACTGCCACCTTCCCCCCAAGGATATCTACGAAAACAAAACTCCCCGTGATATTGCCGAATTATGGCTTGCAGCCGACCACTACAAGTGGAGAGGCATGCGCGGCGTGGGCATCGACGAGGAATTCATCACAGGCAGCAAAACACCCTACGAAAAGTTCAAGGCATGGGCTGCCGCTATGCCCAATTTCATAGGTAATCCCCTTTATCATTGGACTCACCTTGAGCTTCAGAGATATTTCGGTATCTATGAAACACTTAACGAAAAAACTGCCGATATGATATGGGAAAAGGCAAATAAGATGATAGCCGAGGGTGGCTTTACCCCCCGTGAGCTTATAGAAAAATCATACGTTTTCTGCGTTTGCACCACCGATGACCCTGCCGACACGCTTGAATACCACGCACTTATTGCCGAGGACAAGTCCTTTAAGTGCAAGGTGCTTCCTGCATTCCGTCCCGACAAGGCGCTTGCAATTGAGGCTCCTGCATTTCTTCCCTGGCTTAAGTCCCTTGAAGCCGTTTCAGGCGAAGAAATCACAACCTACGAAAAGCTTAAGTCTGTGCTCGTAGACAGAATAAATCTCTTTGAAAAAATGGGCTGCCGTGCAACAGACCACGCCTTCACACCCGTGCCCTACGTAAGAATGAGCGACAGTGAAATCGAAGCAGTTTTCCTTAAGGCATTAAAGGGTGAGGAGCTTTCCGCAAACGAAGCAGAGGGCTACCGCACAGAGCTCTTCCGCTTCCTTGCAAAGGAATACTATAAGCGCGGCTGGGGTATGGAAATCCACATAGGTCCTATGAGAAACAACAACACAAGAATGTTCAACAAGCTCGGCCCCGACGCAGGCTTCGACTCCATCTCCGACAATGAGGTAGCATTCAAGCTTTCACGTCTTCTCGACTCACTTGACGTTGAGGAAAGCCTCCCCCGTACTGTTCTTTTCACTCTCAATCCCAAGGATAACTATGTGCTCGGCACAATGCTCGGTAACTTCCAGTCCGCTGAAGCCGCTTCAAAGATTCAGTTCGGCACAGCATGGTGGTTCAACGATAATATTGACGGTATGCGCGAGCAGATTAAGGCTCTGGGCAACCTCGGCGTGCTTTCAAAGTTCATTGGTATGGTAACCGACTCACGCTCCTTCCTTTCCTACCCCCGTCATGAATATTTCAGGAGAATTGTATGTGAATTCATAGGAAACCTTGTGGAAAACGGTGAATATCCCGACGATACAGAGTTCCTTTCCGAAGCAGTAAAGGACATCTCCTTCAGAAATGCAAAGGAATATTTCGGTCTTTAAGATATTATTCAGTTTTCTTCAATATAATATTATCACAGACCTGAGAAAGGAGAATTGTGATGAACGTACTTCGGTTTCTGACACCAAAAATAGAAGTTGAATATATAAATATTGACAGCACAGTAAGACAGGGACTTGAAAAAATGAAATTCCACGGCTATGCCGCAATCCCCGTAATTGACGACGAGGGACAGTATATGGGCACCGTAACCGAGGGTGATTTCCTGTGGGCGCTTTATAATAACAACAATCCCGACCTTAAAAAGCTTGAAAAAACCGAGCTTAAAACAATTATAAGGCACGACTATCAGCCCGTGCAGGCTTCCGCCTCAATGGATGAAATTCTTACCCGTGTATATCATCAGAATTTCGTTCCCGTTGTTGATGACAGAGGTGTTTTCATAGGTCTTATAAAAAGAAAGGACATCATCCGTCACCTTGCAAACATCACGGTAGACCTTCCCGAAGCCTCCCCCTCCACAGTACACTGAAAAAAGAAAAGGTACATTCGTATGAATGTACCTCTTTTTTTTGTCCTTATTCAAGAATGGGCTTATCGCAGAATTCAATTTCTGCCTCACCCCTGAGTCCGTCGGACTCGAAAACAATAATTTCATTACTGCCCTTCTTAAGTATGCTTGCGGGCACGTAAAGTGTTCTCTGAGGACCGATTTCCCAGTATCTGCCTATATTGAAGCCGTTGATAACAACGAAGCCCTTTTTGAAATTATCAAGCTTCAGGAAGGTATCCTTGCACTCTGTTACCTCAAGCGTGCCCCTGTAGAAAGCGGATTTTTCACCGAAATCCTCATTGTCAAACGTGAGCTTCTCAAGGTTATTCATTTCAAGGGGATATACGTCCCAATGGAAATGAATTCTGCCGTCAATAAGGCATCTTCCTGCAATACCCTTCTTTCTCATCATCTTAGGACCGAAATTTGTTCTGCCCATATTCTCGCAAAGCACGGTAAGTGTGTCACCCTTTTTTGCAGAGAAAACGGTTTCAAGAGAATCGTTTATATAAAGAATATCAATAAGCGTGTCATTTATATAAATCTGAGCTCTGTCACCGAGTGTTTCAAAGCTGAGCTTTACGTTATCGTAGTCACGGTTAAGTGTTGTTTTATATGCAATATAGCCGTATCCGATGCCGTATTTCTCCATACACTTGGGCACGTCACTGTGCACAGGTGCGGAAAGTCTTTCAAGTGAGCGGAAGAAGCCTGTTTTTTCAGTAAGCCTTACTCTTCCGTATGCCTTTTTTTCACGGTCTGCAGGAATTTCGGGAAGCTCGTGGTCAACGTACTTTTTAATAACCTCTCTTACCGCCATATATTTCTTTGTAACGTCACCGCACTCAGAAAGACAGGCATCGTAGTCATAGCTTGTAACGTCGGGAAGATATTTTTCATAGTGGTTTGCACCCGAGGTAAAGCCGAAATTCGTACCGCCTATGAACATATACATATTAAGGTGTCCGCGCTTCAGCATATCGGCCACAACACCTGCATAGTCCTCAGCGGAGGTGGTGTGGTGCTTTTCGTCGCCCCAGGCATCAAACCAGCCGTTCCACATTTCCATACACATCTTGGGGGAATCGGGATAAAGCTCGTCGTGAGCCTTAAAATTTTCCTCAACACGGCTGCCGAAATTGAGAGTTGCAAGACAGCCGTCAATAGCACCGTCAAGAATATCACTTTTTGACGTACCGTCGGAGGTGAAAAGAGGCACGTCGATTCCTCTTCTGACAAAGCCCTCCTTGAGGTAGTTAAGATACTGCTTATCGTCACCGTAATAGCCGTATTCATTCTCACACTGAAGCATAATTACGTTGCCGCCGTTTGTTACAAGGTGAGGACGCACCTCGTCAAGAAGACGGTCAAGATAGCGGTCGAAGCAGGCAATATATTTTTCGTTCATACAACGGATTTCCATATCCTCATCGGTCTGAATCCACCAGGGAAGACCGCCGAATTCCCACTCCGAGCAGATGTAGGGACCGGGACGCACAATTGCCATAAGTCCCTTCTCCCCTGCCTTTTTAAGAAAGAGAGATATATCAAGATTATTGGTGAAATCAAATTCGCCCTGCTTCTTCTCGTGCATATTCCACGCACAGTAGGTTTCAACGCAGTTGCAGCCCATAGCAAGCAGCTTCATAAAAATATCATCCCAGGTATCGGGCATATTTCTGAAATAATGCACCGCACCGGAAATAAGCTTTACGGGCTTTCCGTCCTTCACAAAATCACCTTTTATAATTTCAAACGTCATAGGGCTTCTCCTTTGAACAATATTAAAATTATTATACAGTAAATCCGCCTTATTGTAAAGAAAAAAGCAGCACATTTTACTGCGCTGCTTCAAGTATAGCCTTTAATTTTTCCGTCTGCTCTGCCGTGCACTCGGGAAGGTGTCCGAAGGGAAACAAAATTCCCATACTGTCATACTTTGTCTGACAGATTTTGCGGAAGGGCAGAAGCTCCGTTTTATCAATAACGGGGTATTTTTTTATAATCAGAGAAAGCCTTCGGATATTATCCTCACCGTCATTCACCGTAGGAATTATAACCTGACGGAGGGTTACGGGAATATTTTTTTCATTAAGGTATGAAAGAAAATCCTCTACCTTAAGAGCAGAGCAGCCGACGTTTTCAAGATATTGCTCCTCCAGGGTGTATTTATAGTCAAGAAGCACTCTGTCGGTAACGGAAAGAAGCTTTTTCACGCTCTCTCCGAATACACTGCCCGAGGTATCAAGACAGGTATTTATGCCGTTTTTGCGGCAAAGAGAGAATATCTCGTACGCAAACTCACTCTGAAGAAGCGGCTCACCGCCCGAAAGGGTGATTCCTCCCTCGCTGCCGAAATATGCCTTATACCTTAATGCCTTATTCACAATTTCCTCAGCAGTATATTCCGTGCCCTCACCCGTTTTCCAGGTATCGGGATTATGGCAGCACCTGCATCGGAGATTGCAGCCCTGTAAAAATACCACAAAACGCACTCCCGGTCCGTCTACCGTGCCGAGGCTCTGTATGGAATGAACAAAGCCCGTCATACGCTTTCGTGGAAGGTACGGCTGATAACCTCACGCTGCTGCTCGCGGGAGAGCTTATTGAAGTTTACGGCATAGCCCGATACACGGATTGTAAGGTTGGGATATTCCTCGGGATTTTCATAAGCCTTTATAAGTGTTTCGCGGTTAAGCACGTTTACGTTGATGTGGTGTGCCTTCTGTGCGAAATAGCCGTCGAGAATATTAACAAGATTGGAAACTCGCTCACTGTCACTCTTACCGAGAGCCTCGGGAGTGATTGTGAAGGTATTTGAAATACCGTCGCGGCAGTCCTCGTAATTTATCTTTGCAACGGAGTTAAGAGAAGCAAGAGCACCGTTTTCCTCGCGGTTGTGCATGGGGTTTGCACCGGGAGCAAATGCCTTGCCTGCACGTCTGCCGTCGGGTGTTGAGCCCGTGTGCTTACCGTACATAACGTTTGAGGTGATTGTAAGCACGGAAAGGGTGTGAATTGCATTTCTGTAGGTGGGAGTTTTGCGAAGCTCTGTAATAACCTTATGAGCCATATCACGGGCAATAAGGTCAACTCTGTCGTCATCGTTACCGTAACGGGGGAAGCTGCCCTCGGTCACGTAATCGGTAATATAGCCGAGCTCATCCTTTACGGGATGCACCTTTGCGTACTTGATTGCGGAAAGAGAGTCTGCCATAACCGAGAAGCCTGCAACACCGAATGCCATAAAGCGGGTAACCTCGGTGTCGTGTAATGCCATCTGAATCTTTTCATAGGCATACTTATCGTGCATATAGTGAATAACGTTCATTGTGTTAACGTAAAGCTTGCAAAGCCATGCAAGGTATATGTCAACACGCTCCATAACCTTATCGTAATCGAGAGTGTCACCCTCCATAACGGGCATCTGCGGTCCTATACGGATGCCGCTCATCGCATCAAAGCCGCCGTTGATTGCAAGATTCAGAAGCTTTGCAAGGTTGCAGCGTGCTCCGAAGAACTGCATCTCCTTGCCTACCTCCATAGCGGATACGCAGCAGGCAATAGCATAGTCGTCACCGTGGTGAGGACGCATTATATCATCGTTTTCATACTGAATTGAGTCTGTATCGCAGGAAACCTTTGCACAGAACTTTTTGAAGCCCTCGGGAAGAGAGGTTGACCATAATACGGTGAGGTTGGGCTCAGAGGAGCTGCCGAGGGTATAAAGGGTATTGAGCATACGGAAGGTGTTCTTTGTTACAAGAGTTCTGCCGTCCTTGCCCATACCGCCGAGTGCCTCGGTAATCCACATGGGGTCACCGCCGAAAAGCTCGTTGTATTCGGGGGTACGAAGGTGCCTTGCTATACGAAGCTTCATAACGAAATCGTCCATAAGCTCCTGTGCACCCTCCTCGGTAAGCACACCGTTTTCTATATCTCTTTCAATGTAAATGTCAAAGAAGGTGCTTACTCGACCAAGGGACATTGCGGCACCGTTCTGCTCTTTTATGGCTGCAAGATAAGCAAAATACGTCCACTGAATAGCCTCTTTTGCATTTGTTGCAGGGCCTGAAATATCATAGCCGTACATAGAAGCCATTTCCTTGAGAAGACCTAAGAAGGTTACCTGTCTGAAAAGCTCCTCCGAAAGGCGGATATTGTCAACGATGTAAGGTCTTTTTGCGACCTCCTTCTTATCCTTGAGCTTTTCTGTCATAAGACGGTCAACACCGTAAAGAGCAACTCTTCTGTAGTCGCCGATAATTCTTCCTCTGCCGTATGCATCGGGAAGACCTGTTATGATATGGCTCTTTCTTGCAAGACGCATTTCATCGTCGTATGCTCTGAAAACGCCGTCGTTATGAGTTGTACGGAAACGGAACTCATCCTCAACCTTGTCGCTGAGTCTGTAGCCATATGCGGCACATGCCTGACGTGCCATTCTGATGCCGCCGAAGGGGTTTACACCTCTTTTAAGGGGAGCATCGGTCTGCATACCCACAATAAGCTCCTTGTCCTTGTCAATATAACCGGGCTTGTAGCTTGTAAGTGAGGATACGGTATCGGTGTCAACGTCAAGAACACCGCCCTTTCTTCTTTCCTTTTTGAAAAGACCCTGAACTGCAGACATAAGCTCTGAGGTTCTTTTTGTAGGACCTGCAAGGAAGCTGTCGTCACCCGTATATTCCTTATAATTGAGCTGAATGAAATCTCTTACGTTGATTTCCTCCTGCCACTTTCCTTCCTTAAAACCATTCCATGCTTCACACATAATCAACTCTCCTTTGCAAGCATTTTCACATTGTTTTCCGGGAGGGAACTCCTCCCCTGCGGTTGAGCTTTTTCATCAGAGCAGGTGCGTCGCCCCGCCCGACACAAAGCATCCGTAGCTTATTTCACAAAAAAATAAACGGACACAATCAGATTTTACAAAAAGCTGATTGCGCCCAGACGGTCGGCAATATAAAACTTTTACACTCCACCGCGGTAAACCGCGAAATCCGTCAGTCATGTAAAAATCTATATATATTATAGTGCAGATTACGACTTAAGTCAACAATATGATATGAAGAAAATCAGCACGGATTTTTCGTAAATATTATATATATGTGATAAAAGAGCAAGGGACGGCAGAAAAACCGTCCCCTTGCGCTGCTTATTTCATTTCGAAATTACATAAGAGAAGAAATAAGGTCTGTGATGTAAGCGATAACTGATTCAAGCATAGCCTTGATTTATTCAAGGTTGATGTCGCCTACAAGTGAAGTGAACATTTCCATGATAGCTTCCATTGTAATAATCTCCTTTCGTTTTCGGTATGTAAAATATACAGCTCAAACCTAAAACGAAATTTAAGCTTTAACAATTGAGTAAAATTTTACTAAATATTTTACTAAAAAACAGCCGCCATCCCACAGGATAGCAGCTGTCAGCTTAAGCTTAATTTTCCTTTCTTACCTCAAGCACGCGTCTGTGTACCTCCTCCTTCTTCTCACCCGTAAGCTTATAGAAGAAGAACGGAACACCTGCAAGGAACATCATAATTCCGTGAACAATCGTGTAGAAAAACAGAAGAATTACCTTTGTTTCAAGGCTCTGCACGGGATTGGGCACAAGATCAGTGGGCTGAATATAACCGATAATCGAGCCCTCACCGTAAAGCACAAGAGGTGCTACGGCACCTGCAACAGTACCGCTTATAAGCGTTCCTATACCGATAATAAACGGGAAGGAGGCATCAAGACGCTTTCTGCTCTTTGCTTCAATATCCTCAAGCACGTCAGCCTGGAACATTGAGGGCAGAAGGTTTGATGCACCGAACTGAAGACCGATAAGGAACAGGAACACAATAAACACTATCTGAAGCACGGAGCTTTCTGTTCTGAAATAGGTATAGCCAACACCGAAGGCAATACAGTTTGCACAAAGAGAATATATACCGCTTGCGATGTAAAGCGTTCTTGCGTCAAATTTCTTAAGCAGGAAATTTATAACAAGCATACCCACTGCAGTACCGATACCCACGGGAAGCACGAAAAGAATCTTTTTTGAAATATCACCAAGCACCGCAGCCGCAATAAACGCCTCCATATAGGTTGAAATACCGCGGAAGCTTTTAAGAAACTCAGATACGATTATAGTCCAGGCGTGCTTGTTTGTGATAATATCCCTGAAGCCTAAAAGCGGATTCTTCTTTTCTGCGGTATACGAGGTGCGCTCACGCACAAGCTTCATACCCGAAAGAATAGTAATAACACCCACAACGCCGCAAAGACCTGCGGAAATTATGTACTGAAGTCCCTCAACACTGCGCACGCTTGTAAGGCTTACCGCTTCGGCAAGCTCCTTATTGTCCTTGCTCCATATAAGTCCTATAACGAGCAGAATAACAACGGGAGCAGAATTTCCTATAGCACTTGAAATGGAGCGGAAGGATAAAAGCTGGTCCCTCTCCTTAAGATTGGGAGTCATTACGTTTGCAACCATATTTATGGAATTTCCGAAGGTGCAAAGAATACCCCACATAACGGAAAGCGTCAGCACGTAGATGAAAAGCACCGAGCCCGAAAGTGCGGGAGGTGCCCAGAAGGACAGCATCAGCACAATTGCCATGGGAATAGTAACAAGAATGGTAATGGGTCTGAATTTTCCGCCCTTACCCATCCTTCTTCCGTCTATATACATAACGATGAAGAAGCTCATTACAAACGGGATAACGCTTACAAGCACGTTGAAAAGTGCGGTCTGCTCCTCGGGAAGACGCAGCACGTTTACAAGGTAGGCATTTCGGTTTGAGCCTACCATACCCGTCATAGTTGTATAGAAGAAAACACCGATAAGGTAGAAAATAAACTCGTTACTTTTTATGTGCTTGCGGCTTTCGTCACCGCTTGTCTTCAACAATTCCGACATATTTTATCTCCTCTCAAAAAAAATCTCATATTCCCCGAAAAAGCCCGACTGAAAGAGTCGGGCTGTAAGTTAATAAATTATTCGTCGTCGTCTTCCATTGAGGATTCTGCAATAACCTTTGCAGCAACGTCCTGGGGAGCTCTTTCATATCTTGCAAATTCAAGAGTGAAATAGCCTCTGCCTGCGGTTACTGAGCGGAGAGTTGTTGCGAAATCGCCCATTTCAGCCATGGGAACCTCAGCCTCGAGAAGCTGCATCTTTGCTTCCTCAGCAGGACCCATACCGAGAACACGACCGCGGCGCTTTGTAACGTCACCCATGATATCACCGAGATTATCATCGGGAACGTATGCATTAAGAGTGCCGATGGGCTCAAGAATTGCAGGACCTGCAGTATCCTTAAGCTGCTTAAAGGCAAGAGAAGCAGCAGTCTTGAATGCCATTTCTGATGAGTCAACGGGATGATATGAGCCATCATAAAGTGTAGCCTTGATGTTAACTACGGGATAGCCTGCAACGATACCGCGCTTAACGCTTTCGCGAAGGCCCTTTTCAACTGCGGGGAAGAAGTTCTTGGGAACAGACCCGCCGACAACCTCTTCACCGAATACAAGGTCAAGCTCATCACAGGGCTCAAAGCGGATCCATACGTCACCGAACTGACCGTGACCGCCGGACTGCTTCTTGTGACGTCCGTGGATTTCAACTCTCTTGGAGATTGTTTCTCTGTAAGCTACTCTGGGTATCTGAAGGTCT
>JAZTWN010000036.1:0-50223 GCA_045635905.1 Acutalibacteraceae bacterium | reverse complement strand
CGTTCGGTAAATACCATCCGTGTTCACGATGAACTGCGGGACCTTCTGGTTCTTTGCCATCCCATCTTTTTTCTCCGATGGCAGTGTCAAACTCAAGTAATAAATCCCACATATCGCCGCGATAATCATCGTCCAATTCTGTATTTGAATAATCCGTGTGGACCCTTTCGCGTCCTGCCTCCAATTCTTCTAAAGATGCGTTTTCCAGCCAATTGCTATCGTATTTTCTTCTCAAATCCGAATCACCGCCCTCGAGAAGATAATCATCATCTGTATCTTCGTAATCTCCGTCACCACCGAGTGCAGCAACAACTATTGTTCCGGCAACTACCGCCGCGCCGGCAGCCACAACACCCATTCTTTCTTTTCTCTTTTCCCGTCTTGCAATTCTGCACTCAACACAAAGGGTTGCATCCGGGTTCGGCAGAGTTTTTCCACAATCGGCACAAATACCTTTTATATTGTCGAAAGTGGTGTCATTTTCATATCCGCAATTTCTGCAAATATGCCTTTCTGCATTTTTGTCAAATCCTTCTTGGCTATTAAGGTACGCATCGCACTCATCACAGAACCAAAAAACACAATCATCAAGGAAATACTCTTCGGAGAATTTGTATCCGCAGTTCTCACATTCCCAGTGAGCTATTTTTTTATTAAAGCTCATTTTTCCAGTTCGGCATTCAGGACAAAACATCCATTTTTTGAGATTTTTGATGTAAAAATATGTTGCACTGTCTTTAAAAGAATCAAGTTTTTTGGTCTCCATATTCTCTTCCTCCTTAAATTGAATCATAATTTCCGTATCCGCTGAATTTTAAACTCTATATCGAGATTACGGATTTTATCATTAGTAGTGATTTCTGCCGCAGGGGCAGGTAGCATTTGTTTTAAAGAGCTTGGAGAAAAATATCATACTCTTCATTTTCTTCTCCTTAATACCCGTATTTTATGAGATCTACCTTGTAATCAATAACCTCTATCCCCTCTGCTTCAAGGCGCTTTTTCTGCGCTTCAATTCCGCCGAAGGCATAATTCGCACTGAGCCTGCCCTTACTGTTTACAACCTTGTAGCAGGGATATTTTTCCCCGGCGGGATTAGCATGCAAGGCATTGCCCACGGCTCTTGCATAACGGCGGTTTCCAAGCAGCTCACCGATACGACCGTACGTCGTCACCTTACCGTCGGGAATCTCTAAAAGCAGCTCATACACTTCCTTATAAAAATCACTCTTCATATTGCCCTCTCTGCAGAATTCTTTATTCTGAACGGAACATAAACTGCCGCTATCAGGGCAGAGGCTACCAGCATAATCGGTACGGTAATGTCTGTTTTTATAAAACGGATTCCGATATTATCAAAGAAGAAATATATCACAAAGCACATTCCGAGATAGGACGGAAGTGCAATTTTTGCAAATTTCACGGGTGACAAACCGAAGGCGTTTGTATTTTTTCCGAGCATATTTTTGCTGATGATTTTAAGCATAAATACACCGAAAATCACGGATAAAACAACGGTCAGAATCGTGCCGAGGGGCTCGTCATCCTCAAGCACGTTAGTATTCTGAAGAAGACGGGCAAAGCGGATGCCGACAGCTCTCATAGGCGCTACACCGAGAATGAAAACCGTAAGCACGAAATTGAAGCCGAAGCTGAGCTTTTTATTCTCGAATACGGGGGTAATATCTGCTTCGTCAGACTTATTGAATCTGACGGTAAGGGCAAGAAACGCCATAATAAACAGCCCTATAAAGAAGCCCACAACAAATTCCCATGTGCCCCATGTTGCAAAGCGTCTGAAGGTATCGGAAAATTCAACGCCCTTGAAAAAGCCCGAATCAAAGTGGCTTGAAACAAGTGCAGTGGAAACGGTGGTTGTGATTGCAGAAAGAAAATTCAGCACAAGGGAGCCGAAGCAGGTGTATTTATCCTTTCGGATAATGAGAGCATAAAGAGAAAGCACAATAACTGCAAGTGCATCGGAAACGTGCTCGATGCTCATATAGTAATTCTCAAAAAATGCAATATCCTGTGTCCAGCCTCTATCGAGGAAGTGGCTCATATATGCCGCCATAGGACTTGCATAATCGAAGCCGTATTCCTTAAGACCGAGTGCTGCATAGGCTACCTGATCGGGGTTGATAAGCAGAAGAATATAGTGGGAAATTGTAGCCTTGAAGACAAGCGATGATACCATAAATACTGCTAAGGCTATTATATAATGCTTGATTTTATAGCTCTTTTCCGAAAAAAGAGAGGTAACAAAGAAAGAAAAAAGCGGAATCAGAGTAAATGCCATAAGGAAAATTATAACAGCACCGCTTACGTGGTCTATGGGGGCATAAACGTCACCACGGGGGCCTACAAATACAGGCTCAAGTCCACCGAGAATTTCACCTGAATATGGCAGATCACTCCAAGCAACACCTGCAAGCTGCTCAATAACAGTTGCATAGCCCGTAACGCTGAGTCCCAGCATAAGCGCACCCAAGGGAAGCATTTCGTATTTCATACCCTTGCGGTTGCCGTAGAAATGATAAATCAGAAGCATAAGCACAAGTCCGACAGCGTAAAGCCCCCACGATGAGCCGAAGCCGCCATCACCTCTGCATCGCCACATAAATCCGCCCATTACTGCACCGAGAATAACGGAAATGATTTTCATTCCCACGTCGGATTTCTTTTTCATAAGCCAATCTCCTTTTATTTTTGTAATTTTCAAGCAGCCTTCATCTATATTTCAAGTATAATAAAAGACCATAAGCAAATCAATACTTACATATAAGAAAAAATCTTACGATTTGTCAACCCCCTGCCCCCAATCTTGGGGGAATCGGTGTTTCTTGATATATGCAAATTGCTCACTTTTGCGAGCAATTTCCTATATATTAAAAAAGCTCTGACCGGTGAAGGTCAGAGCAATTTTTCATTATTTAATTTTTTCTGCCGCGTTTTTTGTAGTCGGCATCGATTTCGGCACTCCAGTCGGCAGAAACAGGCTCACAGCTTCGAAGCTTGCAGACCGCATTTGAAACCGATTCATAAACCACTCTTGTGCCTTCCTTGTCAGCGTTGTAGTTCACGGCTCTGTCGCGCTCAATTCCGTAACGGGCGGCAGTTTCAACCGCATCAATGTTTGCACCGATAAAAAGAAACTCCCAGCCGTATTTTTCCTTCTGATGCTGAATCATACTTTTAACACGCTCGCTCGAATACCTGTAGCTTGCATTTTCCATACCGTCTGTTGTGATAACAAACATTGTATGGGCAGGCACATCCTCGGGTCGGGCATATTTATGAACATTACCGATGTGATGAATTGCACCGCCCAGAGCATCAATAAGAGCCGTGCTTCCGCGCACTGTGTATTCCCTGTCCGTCATAGGCTTTATATCCGAAAGTCTTACTCTGTCGTGAAGCACCTCGGAAATATTGTCAAAGAGTACAGTTGATACATAGCACTCCCCTTCTTCCCTTCTCTGCTTTTCAAGCATAGCATTGAAGCCGCCGATTGTGTCTGCTTCAAGTCCTGCCATTGAGCCGCTTCTATCAAGGATAAAAACCAATTCTGTGATGTTGTTCTTTCTTTCCATTTTTTCTCCTCATAATTAAATTTATTTTTAAGCTTAATTGACCGCATACATATAAAAATACGGTTGCAAGGATTTTTCCTTACAACCGCATTATAACAGTATATTCAATTGAAATGGTCGCTTGTCGGTAGACTTTATGAAGGAAAGAAAAATTACTGTCCGGACGACTGAAAATTTACTTTCTGCTTTCCGTACAAAGAGCGAGCAGGTCATCAAGCTTTGCGGTGGCAAGGCACTCCACGGTATCTGACGCACCGTAGTAGATTTTTACTTCACCGTCATTTTCAAGAATCATACCGCCGGGGAAAATTACATGCTTACGGAAGCCCGACTCTGTTTCGTAGTATGTTTCGGGGGCAATAAGCGGAAGCTTGCTCATACCCACAATTTTTGTGGGGTCTTCAAGATCAAGCAGCATAATACCTGCGCAGTATCTTTTTTTCCAGGTCTTTTCCCAACCGTTTTTTCTTCTCATATTGTTCTTATCAACGGTATGAAAAATTGTAAGCCAGCCCTTGTCTGTTTTTATGGGCGGTGCGGCAGGTCCGATTTTATCGTTGGCATAAGGCACGTCCTCAACCGCAAGCAGAAGCTCGGTTTCACCCCAATATACAAGGTCGGGAGATTTTGAAATCCAAAGGTCAAATCTGTCCTTTCCACCTCTTGAATATACGGGGAAGGGTCTTTCAAGACGGACATATTTACCGTCAATTTTTTCGGGAAAAAGAACCATATTGCGGTTATCGGGTGCTGATGCACTGATGATATTTATATTTTCAAAATTTTCATCCGTTTCGGCAATACAACCGCGTATGCCGTGCTTTGTATCCATTGCCATACAGATATAGGGCTTGTTATCAATAACGGTAATTCTCGGGTCGTAAAGCCTTTTGATTTCATCCTCGGGCAAAAGGTTTTTATTGTCAAAAACAGGCTTATCCCTTACTACCCAGTTTATACCGTCTTCACTTTCGGCAAAGCCCAGTGAGGTTTTGAATTTCACAGACGGATATGTTTTTTCCGTGGGACCGTAGTCGTTTCGGAATACCATAACGTATTTTCCGTTGTACTTTGCAACACCTGCATTGAAAATCAGTGATGCATCATAAGGAATGTCATCCTTGGTAAGCACAGGCTTTTCCGCTTTCTTTATACATTCTGCACTGTAAAGCTTCGGCTTTAAGGTTTTCATAATATCATCTCATTTCAATTATCTTTTACCGTAAATTTGTATATTTTTTATTTATTCATCATATCAAAGCAAAGAGTAATGCTCCAGCCGTAATCTCTTATTGACTGATATTTCACTCTGAAATCATAAGGCTCAAAAACCTGCCCCTTTCTGTTGAAGCAGAAGGGCGGTATGCGGTTTTCACTATCATAGAATTCATAAACGGTACCCGTGCGGTTATACCATTCATTGACAACATCAAGTGTTTTTTCTTCTATTTTTTCCGCTAAAGCCTTATATGAATATTCGTAAAGTCCCCTTGAAATCATATAGTTGAAATTAAGCCACACAGGACCTCGCCACATATCGGAGCCGAAGGAGGGGTCTTTTTTCGATATGCTCGGTATGGGAAATTCCGTGCCGAATTCGTCGGGATTTTCAAGATGGGAAATAAGTTTTGCGCATTGGCTTTCGTCGCAGATACCTGCAAAAACGGGCAAAAATGCGGCAACCGACTGCACACTGTTAAAGCAATTATCTGTTATATCAAAATCGTAATAGAAGCCGTCGTTTTCGCACCAGAGAGTGTTGTTGACGTCCTCTTTTATTTTCCTGTACCAGCCGTCGAAAAAGTCTGCATTTTCCTTATCAGAAAGCTCGTCGGCAATTTTCTTCATAAACCTTGCTTCATTTGCCATATAGCAGGAAAAATCAACGGCATAAAGGTCGTTTTGCGTGTCAAATCTCGGTGAATTATCCATTCCCGATTCATCGCAACGATTATTAAGCTCCGGGTTTGTATGCCACGAATAAAGCTCTTTTTCCGTCTTCCTTCGGTTTTGCTTACACCACAGAAGAAAGACCTTATTCTTTTCGAGCACCGCTTTAAGAAAGTCTTTGTTACCGCTTTTTTCATATACAAGCCACGTTCCCCATGCAATAACGGGAGGCTGGGTTATATCCGAAATATAACCGGGGCGCGCCATATGAGGAATAAAGCCGTCTGAGCGCTGAACATCAAAAAGTGCAAGAATAAGATTTTCTGCAATATTTACGTCAAGGTGTCTGTGACCTATTGCGTGAAAAACAGAATCCCACAGCCACATATTTCTGTGAGGAAGACGGTCGGGAGTTGACCATATTCTTCTGATATTTCCCTCGGGAGAATAAAGCTGACTTCTCATTACGCTGATGCATTTTGCATAAAGAGAGGAATATTTATCGCTTTCACTCCCGGCATTTTCAAAAAGAGCAAGCTTTTTATTCTTTATTTCTTCAGGATTAAGCTCCATTCCCTTATGGCAAAGGGCTTCGGCTTCATCTTCACTTTTTGCAAAAGAAAAAGCGAATCTTCCGTCCTTTTTCGTTAAGGCAGTATACTCACCGTCGGCAGTATCGTGGATTTCACAGTCTTCCTTAAACACTACTCTGCCCTCACCGCCGAGGCTTACGAAAACACCGCAAGACTTATTGTATTCACCCACAACAAGGTGTCTTTCGGCAAACATCATACTGCATGCTCCTAAAAGGGAGTCAACAAGAAGCATATCAGAGGTAACACATCGAAGCCCGGGGGCAACAAATTTATTCATATCACCGAAGTAAAGAGTTCTTCTGACAATAGTCTGAAAGCTTACACCGATTTTGTCACCCGTGAGTATTCCCGAAAAATCATCGGTAAAAAAAGAATCCCCGTCAAGTGCAGAAAAGGCAAATAACTGCCCCTGCCCCCATTTATCAGGTACCATCTGAATTCCTCCTGAAATTATGCCGGGCAGACAATATGCTCTGTCCGGCAGTAAAGCTATATTGATTATTTTTCTGCTTTGAGAACTCTGCAGGCAACGTCGGGCACATCAGTTATAATGCCGTCGGCACCTATTGCTTGCAGAAATTCCATTTTTTCTTCATCGTTTATTGTCCAGTAGCAGACTGCAATATTGTTCTTATGTGCGTGATTCACAAGCCTTGTGGTAGCCATATTCACAATATATCTGTCAGGAGGCACCTGAAGAACGTCAAACTTATAGTAGCCCTCGGGTCTTTCGATTCCTAAAAGAGCATCAAAGAAAAGCAGTGCCGCCTCAACGTTATATGCAGTACGGGTTAAATCGGGATAGTTTTCTTCAAGGTATAAAATTACATCCTTACTGAAGGAAGCAACAATTACCCTGTCAAGAAGCTTCATATCGGAAAGCAGACTGTAAAGAAGATCTGCCGCCCTAAAGCCTGCTTCACCGTCAATTTTGATTTCTATACTGTAGTAATAATTTCCGCCGCTGCTTTCTGTGTAATTGAGAGCATCCTCGGCGGTCAGCACCTTAAGGTTTTCGGGGATGTCATCACCGCGAAGTCCCTTGTAGGGTGTTTCTCCTTGAGCATCCTTGAAATATTCACCCATATTGAGCATTGAAAGCTCCTCATAGGTATAATCAGCAGGATAAATTCCTTCCTTACCGAAATATTCAACCGCGTTGCTGACCTCGTCAAAGGTATCGTCGTGAAGAATAATCAGCTTTTCGTCCTTTGTAAGCTTTACATCGAACTCAAAGAAATCCGTATCAAAGTCCTCGGAATTTATGCAGCCCTCAAATGCCATTAAGGTGCCCTGAGGGAAAAGCTTTTTACCTGCACGGTGTGCAAGCACCTTTGTTTCACCGAGTGGGGTTATGTACTGATTTGTTACTGGATATTCCACGGCTTCATCCTGCCACTGATAGGTAACTGCCTTATAAAGGCCGAAAATCAGAATTGCAAGCAAAGCTGAAATTCCGAAAATTATGCCCATAGCCTTAAAAAGCCTGCAACACCTTTTGTTCTTTGAATTTTTCATAATTTTACCTTCAAAAAATCACTTAAGCGTTATTGTCTGCCTTGGCTCTTGCTCTTATTTCCTCGAGCTCTTCCATAATCTTTTCCTTGCGCTTACCTGTGAAGTTATCAAACAGCATTATAATACCGGGGAGAAGGTTACCCAAGATACCGGGCACTACAACGAGAAGGAATATGCCGTGTAAGGTTTCGGGAGTCTGGACTGCTTCAACCATCTGACCGCCTATCATCTGTGCACTCTGATAACCGATAAGTGCAAGACCGCCGTTAACAAGAAGCTCCTTCCAGAGGTCTGCGATTCTTGACATCATTGTACTGAACGCAAAGACCATGCCCTCGTTACGCTGAGCAATGCCGTATTTTGTGTAGCTCTTCCATTCCATATAGTCGGTTGAGTCAGCAAGCAATACTCGCTTTGCGGCACTCATACCTGCATTGGGAAGACCGCCAAGGGCAATAAGAATACCGACAATCCAGAGATTCTTGTAGCCTAAAATTGCAAGAAGAATATAGCAGATAGCGGTGTGCATATAGCCTGCAACAACGATATCTCTTGATGAAAGCTTTCTTCCGAGGAAGGGCACGGAGAAAAGACCGCCGTATGAAAGTGCGGAGGATGCCATTTCAACATAAGCCTTCATACTGTACTTATTGAGTGTCTGCTTGTAGAAGAAAGGAAGTGCATTGTAGCATACTCTTCTTACGGATTCTATGCAGTTACAAAGGCAGAGAAGCAGAAGAGGTCTGTTGAGAAGAATAAGCTTGTAGTCAATTTTGATTTTCTTGTCATCCTTGGGAGGAAGAACAAGATTTCTTTCCTTAAGTGTCATACAGGGTACGAGCATTGTAATAGCACCCATAATACCGAAAAGCACGGCAACAGAGAAGAATGCCCATTTTTCGGAGTTGTAGTCGCCGCCGCGTGCATCAATGATAATAGGCACAAGCCAGCCGGGGAACATTGAGCCGAGAGTTGATGCTACCTGCGCTACGGTGTAGAAGTTCTTTCTTGATTTTGCATTGGGTGTCATTCGAACGGAAAGAGTAGAAAGAGCAACATCATAGAAGGTGTCGGCAATATTAAAAATAAGATAAAGCACGAAGCTCCATACGAGATTGAACATCAGTGAGCCGGAGGGCACCACAAAAAGAAGCACTGATGCAAGAGTAAAAGGAATTGCGGATGCAAGCATAAAGTTTCTTGCATTACCCTTGCCTGAACGGTTGTTGTCAAGCATCGCACCGATAATAGGTGCAATAAGAATGTTCACGGCAGTGGTGGTTGACTTAAGGGTCACCATGTTGCTTGAATTAAGACCCATATAGTCATACATGAACTGGTCGGTGTACGTGCTTACGGAGTCCTGTCCCATACAGTTACCGAATACACCTGAAACGTAACCCATCTGCTCCTTGAAGGCAACATCAGGATTATTCATAAATTTCTGAAGCCTATCTTTTACCTTACCCATTTGACTGTCTCCTTTTAATTTATATTTCAATCGTTTTTTCTAAAGCATCGGAAGATGTACCGTAAGCATTTTCTGCTATAACCCTTACCCTGTATTTTCCCTCTTGAAGAACACCGAGACAGGTTGAATACTTGTTTTCGGCACCGTAAAGATAATAAGCCGGTATATTTTTTATTTCATTGAGGACTTTGCCGTTCATATCCTCAACAAAAACTCTATAGATGAATACGGGAAAGCCACAGGTGCTTTCTGCCGCAGGATAAGCTATTGTGTAATCACCGCCGTTTTTCCCGACCGTAATTCCGGCATCCGCTGAAAATACGGGAGGCCGCGAGCGTGCAAGCTGCTTTTCCCTTTCGTATTCACGGTTATTTTTATCCGCAGGATTTTTAAGGTAATATTCGCAAAGAAGCTGACCTGCAATACAGTCCACACCGAAAATACGAAGATTACTTTCTTTATCCGCTTCAACAATCAAAAAGCTTGCGCAATCCTCGTATGAGGGCGGATGAATCTTCGCTTCCCCGTCAACTGTAAGCTCCGTATATTTAAGTGAGCCTGTACCTATTGCGGTATATTCCTTCTGCCACACAGAACGGGGGTCGTTTACGGGATAATGCGAGTGCCCCGAAAAATCGACCACATTGGGATATTTTTTAAGTAAATCTGCAAAAAGAAGCTTTCCCCAGCCGTCCTCGTTAAAGCTTCCGAATACCGTGTTTTTAATATGCTCGTGATGCATAACGAATACGGGCTTGTCGGGGGTAGCCTTTACTGCCTTATCAAGCTCTTTTTTAAGCCACATTTTCTGAAAAACAGAATTGTAGTGCCTTTTCATACGGCTTGTTGAAATACCGATAAAATGAAAGCCTGCAATTACTCTGTGGAAATCAGTTTCCTGATTCGTAAGGGATTTATAATATTCAAGAGATTTCTTTCCCATTGAAATTGAATCGTGTCCCTTTGCAACGGTGCATAAGATATCAAGACCTTTTTTTCTGCCGTAATCGTAAAGCTCCTTGAAGGCATCAAACTCTTCCTTTTTACCGCCGTTTGTAATATCGCCTGCAATGAAGAAGCCGTCGATTTTATTATAAAATTCATTTTCTGCTGCAAATTCAAATGAAAGGTCAATTGCTTTTTTCAGTCTGTCGTAGCCGGGTGTTGCAGCTCCTTCGATATGAGAGTCACTGCAGACTATAAATCTCGCTATCGGGATAAAGTCATTTCTCATATCATTACCTCACTGAAATAATATGCTGAGAGCAAAAAGTGACTGCGCCGCAAAATAGGTATAGGAAACTGCATAGTGAAGAAACTCGGGTCGCTTCATTCCGCCCTTTTCCACGCCTATCATAATATCGGATGCGAAGAAAAGCACACCTCCTGCAATAAGGCACAGACCAAAAGGCTTGTTACCCGCAAAAAGCTCCGCCGCACCCCGCACTACAGCACAGGAAAATGCAAAAACCAGCACCACAGCATACAAAAGAAGCATATTCTTTTTACCTGAAAGCCTCAGCTTTACCCTTGAAAAAATAACTATTGCCGCCATTATAACAAGAGTTAAGCCCGACACCGCACCGACATGCGATAAAGCCTTGCTTTCTCCCGTAAGAAGAAATGCGATACTGAAAGCAATATGCCCCAGTGCAAAGAAAGCAACGCCTGCGGGGAAAAGCTTATTTTTCCTGTAATCAAGGAAAAAGTCGCCGAGGAATCCAAGAACGAGTGCGCCGAGCATCATAAGACAATAGTCTGTTACCGTACCGAAAGCAACGGCAGATAAAATACCCGTTATGAGATAAAAGACGGCACAAAGCATTTTAAGGGGAAAGCCGTATTTTTTTGAAAGTCCTGTTTTCTGAGTAATCACAGGGGCTATTATTGTTATTACTGCAAAAATCAACGGTAATATTTTCATTACACTTCTCCCCTTTCTGTGATTTCAGATTACATTATGCGCTTTTTATGTGCCGATGTCTATAATAGTTATTACTGATGATTGAAAATTCTTTCGGCAGTATATGTGCCGTCTGCTTTTATATCGAGCACGGTGCAGCCCTGAATCCATTCGTTTTCGGGAGCATCAAATTTAGTCTGCATATTGTATGCACCGTATCCCGAGGGCTGAATGTATGAAAGAAGAATGTCCTCATACATAACACCGAAATTGTTTACGTGGTCATGACCGAAGTACACCGCCTGTGCACTTCCCTTTTCCTTCATAGCATCATAAAGACCTGCATCGAAGCCTGACTCACAGACGCCCTCTCTTTTTTCACCGTAAAGGAATTCGCCCTCGGCATATTCCTTTTCAGCCTGATAAATGGGAATATGAACAACGGTAATTGACTTGAATTCACCATATTTTTCTTCAATTTCATCGTGCTTTTCCTTGTACCACTCAACCTGTGAGGTCTTGACGCCGTCATAAACGTCGTCCTCATCGGTAATGCCGTACTGTGCCTTTGCCTCGGCAGTCATATAATCGCCTGTATCCATAAGGAAGAAAACCTCACGGAGAGTACCGTCGGAATTGAGAATATTTATTGTGCAGTTGCCGTTGCCGTCAACGTCCGCCTTACCCTCTTTTACAAGGCAATGCTCATAGGAAGCAAAGAGCTTTATAACGTTTTCTCTGTCGTATGAAAGGAAGCCGTCACCCTCGTGGTTACCGAGAACCGTTGCCCAATATACACCGAGATTTTCAAAAAGCTCAGCAAGCTGAACGTTTCTCTTTTTATTGAAGCCGTAGGTAACGTTATCACCGCCGAGAATAACAAGGTCGGGATTTTGCTCTTTTATGTTCTTTACCATATTTGTAACGGTAAGATTATCAAGCTCCTTATCACCCTTAAGGTGTGTATCGGTAAACATCAGCACCCTGAAGTTACCGTCGGAATTCTTTTTAATTGTAACACTATCGGTATCCTCTGAAACAATTTCAATGTCACTTTCAATTTTTTCTACCGATGCTATATCATAGGAAATACCCTGTGAGCTTTTAAACATCACAAAGCCGCCGAAGCCGATTGCCGCTACGAGCAAAACTGAAACTACAACTTTTAAAGCAGTTTTCATTGTATTTCATCCTTTTTTGATTATTTTGATTATATAATACATCTAATTTGTAATGTTTTCCTTAAATATTTTGATATATTATATAGCATTTCTTGACTTTTTTGATATGGGGTGCTATTATCACAACAAGAATACGGGAGGTGCATTATGAGTTTCATTAAATTTGACCCTGATGAAAAATTTTATTTTCACCGCGGTATGAGCAAAAGAGTTGTCGAAACGGGAACCTCCTGGCCTCATTATCACTCGCTTTACGAGATATATTTTATGCTCGAGGGCAACTGCACCTACATCATCGACAACAAGGTCTATAATGTGCAGGCAGGTGATATTGTCATCATCCCCGAAGGCATAATTCACCACACGAAATACGACACCATAAGCCACTCGAGGATACTCGTCAACTGCGCTCCCGAGTATATTCCCTCCTCCGTAAAAGCCGCACTCCCTTTGGGAATTTATCTTTACAGAAACCCCTTCATTGTTGATGAAGCAAGAAAAATTTTTGATAAAACAGAAAGCGAATACAAGAAAAAGGATGACTTTTCCGAAGAAATTCTCGTCTGTCATACCCATTCACTGCTTTATCTGCTTCTTCGCAATTCCGATTCCTGTATCACCGTGGATGAGGGCAACAAGGTAATTGAGCAGGCAGTAGCGTATATCCGAGAAAATTTTTCCTCAAATATCACTCTTTCCTCTCTTGCAAAAAAATTCTCCGTAAGCCCCGAGCATTTTTCAAGAATGTTCAAAAAGGAAACGGGGCTCGGTTTTTCAAAATATCTCAATTCCCTGCGTCTTCAGTATGCTGAGCATCTTTTAAGGAGCACAGATATACAGAACATTACTAAAATTGCCGAAAGCTGCGGCTTCGAGGACAGTAATTATTTCTCAAAAAAATTCAAGGAGGCTTACGGCGCTTCCCCTAAAAAAATTCAAAAAAAAGGCCGCAATGAAGAACGATAACAACCGCACTCCCCTACTTTTTCAATAAGCATTACCACAGAAAAATATAAACAAATCAAAAAAAAGAAAGCAAGTCGTATGACTTGCTTTCTTTGTATTTACACGGATGTTAATTGAATTTATTTCTTCAGTACCTTCTTGCACCATGTGCGCTTGTTGCATTCGGGACACTTCAGGTAACGTGTAGTTCCCATGTGCATTGCATTAAGTGCCTGCATATAGGTAGGAACAATCTCATGTCCGCAGTTTTTGCATTTGTAGGCGCCTATACTGACCTCAAGCTTTAATGCATAGAAGCAGGGCACTAAAAACACAATGCAGATTGCGAAAATTGCGACAAGCTGCCATACGCCTTCGGGAATAAGGAATGCGACAAAAGCAAGACATCCAAGCATACCTATGATGCTTGCGGTCATAATTATCCACATTGAAATCCAGATTGTTTTGTTTTTCTTTTCAAGCTCCTTTGCCATTTCAAGCAAAAGCTGTTCATTGTTCTGATTGTTGTTTTCCATATCGGTTTGCTCCCCACTTAATAATTCATTTACGCTGATACCGAGAATATCACAAAGCTCAAGCATTATGGAGGTATCGGGCATAGCCACACCGCGCTCCCACTTGGATACTGCTTTATCGGTGACATTCAGCTTCTGAGCAAGCTGCACCTGTGTCAAGCCTGCCGATTTTCTGCGATCGGAAATAAATCTGCCGATTTTTATCTGATCCATAGTCACTCTCCTTTCATCATCAGTATAGAGCAATAAATTAAAAAAACACACCTACTGTCGGTTTAGTGAGGAGAAGTAAACCGCAGGTAGAGTAAATTTCTGAGCATCAGACCTGTTTGTATCCTTTATCAGTCTTCAACAGGTGTCACTATCGGCTTACCGTCTTTATCGCACAAAACTGTAAGACCGCCTGCGTAGCCTGTTGCATGAAATAAATAATTGACTCCTGTTTCTTTATCAACCCAGATTTCAGAAGAGCCCAGCTCCTGCGAGTAAACCTTTACAAATCTTTTTTCCTTTGCCATAATAATTTCCTCCGTAAAATTATAATCTGTTGTAATACAAAAAACAGTATATCATCAATTCCAAAAGTAAACAAATGCTACTCCGTATATAAAACGACAGGTCCGTAAAGTCCGCCCGAAGCAGAATCTTTTGCATATTCAAGCTCTGCTTCAAAATAAGGCGAAAGCTCCTTTATGGTCCATTTGTCAAAATAATCGGTATGGGTGTACCAGTTTGCCGAGGTGTTGGTGACTACTATTTTCAGCTTATTTTCCTTCTGCAGTACCCCCTCGGGAACTTTTAATGTATAGGGAGGTGCAACAGAAGCACCAAGCAAGGTGTCATTCAGATAAACTGATGCACAATAATGAACATCACCAAGACTTATTTCGCCCTCTTTACCTGCCTTTTCCTCGGGAAGAGTAAACACCGTTTCGTAAGCACCGCTTCCCGAGTAAGCGATTCCGACAAAATCTGCCCAATCGCCAAGGCTTATGGGTAAAGCCTTATGGGAATGAGATATATTCTTAAAGCCGTCTTCATCACAGATAAGCTCGGTTTCTTTACTGAAAATAAATTCACCGCTTATATCAAATCGGCAGTTAAAATCCTTTTTATTTCGTGCATCAAATTTTTCATCCGTCAGCAAAATAACTGCCGTTTCACCCGTAACAAGGGAAATATCAAGCACTCCATTTTCGGCTTTCAGCTTCTGCAATTCACCGCTTTCTGCATCAAGAAGATAACCGTTTTCTGACGGCAGATGAACACGAAAATCTGTGTTTTCCTCCGATTCATTGAAGAGGATAAAAATATCTTCGTTCTCCGCTTTTCTGTGTATTGCGCGAAGTCCTTTTCCCTCAATCTGAAGCACGGGCTTTACATCGGATAAGCTATATGACACAATACCTCCACAGGCAGAATAACACTCAAGGGCTTTTTTCGTGTCCTCGGGAATATAAGCATTTTCGGGAATAATAATGTGTTTATATTTCGCATTACCCATAAGCATAAAGCCGTTTTCGGAAATATTTGCCTTTGTGATAACGTCATCGTCAACGATATCAAAATCAACCGTCATTTCCTCAAGCCGTCTTCCGAGAGAATCGAATTTCTGTGCCATTTCCCCGGCATTCACTCTGCCCCAGAAATCGCAAACAGGATAATAAAGTGCGGTGTCATAAACACGCTCACCTACGGTTGCAATATAAGAAAGACGCTCGGTATAGCGGTTAAAATGACTGAGATAACGGCAATGTGGCTGACTTTCCGTGAATATGGGAAGCTCCTGCGCAAGAAGCTGACCACGTCTTCCCAGGGGAAAGTTAAAGGGATTGAATATATTTATTCCGCGCACAGCCTGATAGCCTACCGTGTATCTCATCATATCATAGGTAAGCCCCGGACCTGCAACACCGAAAACCTCACTTACCACAAGCCTTGTGCCGTTCTGTGCGGCGGCAGATGAAGCATATCTCGGGTAAAAGCCGTTGTAGGCATTCATATCATTTCTTGCTTTAACCCTGCTTTCGGGGTAAAGCTGACGCCATATAACATCAATTCCGGGAATATCGAAGCACCGAAGTGCCCGTAATAGATTAAAGTTTCCGCCACCGTTCATGCATCCCTGAGGACTGTGGTCCTTATCAAGATGTCCCGTGAACAAAAGGCCGTTTTCGTTTGCCCATTTTTTACAGGGAAGAAGATAATTTTCACAAAATGCGCGACTGCACAAGTCATACCAACGGCGAAGGATATGGATGCTTTCCGCTGTGGGATTTTCCTTTTTTTCAATAAGCTCACGGAAAGGTAGCACCGATTCACCGTAGATTTTTTCGTATTTTTCGCAAAGCTCATCATTGAACGGATTCAATGGTGCCTTCGGCTCATCGGTAAACACTGCAGTGAAATTCTTAGTAGCGGATACATATTTTTCGTGAGTGATTTCAATAAAATATTCGGTTGCATTCTTATTGAGCAAATCGGGATAATTTCCGCCTGCTGAATATTCGGGGTGATCCTTTACTACCCTGCCGCAGGCACTGCCCGAGGGCCATCCGCCCTCGTCATAAATCCAGCAACGCATACCCATTGCCGTGCCCTTATCAATTGCATAGGCGCAAAGCTCAAAAAATTCATCGGATAAATATTCGGGGGAAAGCCTTGTGGGCATACTTCCCGGTCGGAATTCCTCCGGCTCGGGAAGAATGTAAAAGCTGCGTATACCAAGGCGCGCCATTTCTGAAAGTCCCTCGTCTATAATTTCACGGGTACAGACATCGTTCCATACCCAAATATACACGGGGGCATAGGCAGCATCGGGAGATATGAAGCTTTTGAGATTAAATTTATCGTTATTAATCATACTTGCACCTTTAATTTTTCAGACACCTTCATCGTATTTACCCTGCTTTTTAATGCAGCTTACAAAGCACTTCAGGGAAGCTATCATCGCGGCATATAAAACGAGAAGAAGAACGGGATAAATTTTTATTCCGAACACTCCGCTTATAAGGCTTACAATAGGGGGCGCCAGCATAACGCCTATATATGCAAAGGCAATTTGCGAGCCCATAATTGACTGCGAAAGACTTTTGCCGAAATTGTGAGGGGTAAGATGTATCATATTGGGATAAATTGAGCCGTTACCAAGACCTATAAGGAACAAGCCTGCAACGGATGCCGCACCGTGCACGGGAAGAAGCAGAAGCAGAACCGCAGGAGCAATTATAACGGTGCCGATGCCGATACGCTTCCATGTGCTGATTTTATCGGCAAGCACACCCGAAGCAAAACGGCCGATTGACATACCCGCATAATAGATTGTTAATGCAAGCGCACCGTGCTGAGGCTCAAAGCCCTTTGCCTCAACAAGATAGGTGCTTCCCCATACTCCGCAGGCATATTCAATTGCATTTGTTGCAAGCATAATTACCCACACAAGGCGAACATCTGCCATTTTTGCCATCTGAAAAATGGAAAGATTAACTCCCTTTTCCTCTTCCGACTGCTCCCCTGAAGAGGTCTTTTTCCACATAGGAAGCGAAACGATAAGAAGAATTGCAATTGCAAGCTGAACATAAAAGGCATAGCGGTAACCGCCGCGCCAGCCTATACCGCTTAAGGCCTGCGACATAAGATAAGGGCTTAAGGACACACCCACACCGTAAAAGCAATGAAGAAAATTCATGTGGCTTGCCTTGAAATGAAGCGCAACGTAATTATTAAGCCCCGAATCAATGGCGCCTGCACCAAGACCGAGAACAATCGCAAGAGGCACCATAAACCAGAAGGACGGCACAAATGAGAAGCCGAGAAGCGCCACTGCCGTCATAGCCGTGCTGAATGCCGTAACCCTTGCAGTTCCGAGCTTATTGAGAACACTTGCACTGAACATACTTGACAGAACAGTACATCCAGAAATAAGAAAGGTGATAACACTTACTGCCTCAACGGGAATATCAAGCTCCGTATGAAGTGCAGGCCACGCAGAGCCTATAAGGGAATCGGGAACACCGAGTCCTATAAAGGCTATGTATATTATAATGAGGAGTATTGTTGCCAAATTTAATTACCTCCGCTAAAGCAATTCAACAAATGGGAATTTGACAAAATAATTATATCACATCGCTATGGCACAATTCAATCAAAAAAAACTGCCCTCAAGGAGAGCAGTTGTTATAAATCGGTTTTTATAAAGCTTTTCCGCCGGATACCTTGATTACCTGTCCCGTAATCATTTTAGCCTGCTTGCTTGCAAGGAACAGAACAGTTTCTGCAATATCCTGAGGCTGAATCAGGCTTTTCATAGGAATCAGGGGAATAACCACTTTTTCAAAATCCTCATCAATCCAGCCCGTCTGAGTAGGACCGGGAGAAACACAGTTCACGGTAATTCCGTACTGTGCCACCTCAAGTGCAATACTGCGAGTAAGTGCCTCTAAGGTTGCCTTACTTGCACCGTAAGCAATCTGCCCTGCAAAAATCTGTGCGGCATCGGTAGAAACGTTAATGATTCTTCCGTAATCGCCACGATTTCTTATAAATTCCCTTGTCATAAGAATGCTTCCGCGGACATTGACGGCAAAGGTATCATCAATCACGCTCTGAGTTATTGTTTCTATTGTATCACAGCCGGTTTCATCATCCGTTGCGGCATTATTGAATAAGATATCAACCCGTCCGTATTTCTGAAGGACTGCCGAATAGATTCCCTTTACCGCATCCTCATCGGAAATATCACTTTCAAGAACAATATAGTCGGCATTCAGCTTCTTAAGCTCTGCTTCTACTGCATCTGCATTTCCTGCATTTGCGCAGTAGTATCTGTCCGCACCGTTTTTGTCCGTTTTGGTTGCATCAAAGGGTCTGTCTGTTTTTTTATATATCAGAACCACCCTTGCACCTTCACGGGCAAAGGCAATTGCCGTCGCGGCACCGATTCCCCACGGATTATTTGCACCTGTAATAATTGCAACTCTGTCCTTTAATCCGTAATCAATCATTCATATCACCTCGTAAGATCGGAGTCTGTTAAAAATTTCATCAGATTATTCATATCCGTTAACATCCTTATAAACACGGACATAATCTATCAGCCATTCTATCGGATATTCATTTTCAGGCTCATCCCAACCACTGAAATCTGAATTGATATACATAGACAGAATCATGCACATTCTGTATTGAGGTGATTCTTCAGTATGTACCACTTCTTTTCCGTCAACATAAAAGGTTATGCCTTCAGGTCTCCAGTCCATAGCATAAGTGTGGAATTCGTTAACATAGCTTTTTGAAAAGCCCTTAAGATTAACCTCGTCTGACCATTCATTGAGATTCGGGTCGTCCCATGCGTGAACCTTTGGATGAAATACTCCCGGATTGTTAAAGAAGGTTTCCAAAACATCTATTTCACCATTCTGCTTTGTATCAGCATCGTCAGAAATTTTGTCATCCTCTGTGCCTATAAGCCACCACGCTGCATATCCGCCGCCCTTGGTGTCGGGCATTTTCATTCGTATCTCAAAATAACCGTACTGAGTAGCATATCCTTCGAAGGGCTCTACCTCCATCTGTTGCGCACCACCGGGATGCAGATGATTTTTCTCCCACGTTTGAATACCATTAGCTATCCATAACAGGTTATCGGGGTCACGTGATCCCGGCTGACCACCGAAGTAATCCGGAGAATCTTTGGTAATATACAGATTCAGACAACCATTCTCAATCTTATATCTTGCAGAAGAGCCTGTTGTATTGGTTGTACAGTGAGGCAGATACTGCGGTAACCAAAGTTCAGTATCTAATTTGCCGTCATTAAATTCGGTGCTGAAATCAAGGATATAGCCTTCCCGCTCAGGAATACCTTGCTCACAGGAGTCATCTTCTGCAGGCTTCATACCACAGCCCCCTAAAACCGAACAAATCAGCATTGTCAATGCAAGCAACAAGGATATTTTCTTTCTGAACATAGCATATCACTCCCTCGGATAAAATTCCTGCTTACCGGGATAATTATATCATACACAATACTAAATTTCAATCAGCGGTTCAGAGCAGCTCATCCGAAAGGCTGCTCCGTTTTTTTGTTCAGATAAAGCTTGCTATGAAGCAGATAAACGGAATTTATCCTACTATTTCTTAAAGCATATCTTTATCGGATGCTTCGGGTTTGCTTGTATGTTTTTTTCGTTAATAATAACATTTTCTGCAATTATCTCAACCTCCGGATAAATAACCCCGTCTGCTTTCGTTACGATATCAAAGCAGAGCTTTGAGCCTTTGAAATCAATATCCTTCAGCGTTACATTCTTAGTGGGATAATCAGAACGAAGCAGAACGTCCACATCATTTTCAAGAACGATATTCTCAAGCGTGATTCCGCCTTGCGGAATACAGACACAGCCGGGATAACAGCTTCGTGCATAGGTGTCGTAATTAAGACTTATTGCTATTGCTATATCACGCTTTTTCTGCAGACTGCAGTTTCGTATCATTATATTGCGGCAGCCGCAGTTCAATTCCTCCGTATTGCGGACTGCAACCCAGCTTATACCGTCATATTCCATAATGCCTTTATCGTGGCAAGGCGGAGTATGTGAAGTATAAAGGCTTCCGTCCTTAGGATTCATCAGAACACGATATGTTTTTCCGTTAACAGCAACAGTATCGGAGTGCTGAACCTGCATACCCTTATACCAGCTGCACCAGGCACCTCCGAGAATTCTGCAAAAAAAGCCGGTAGTCGTATTGTCATCCATATCGATGCAGTTTTCGATTATTCCGTTTTCAATCCAGCCGACATGAGTATTCGAGGTAGCATAATCAAAGGCATTAAGTGCAATAGGGTCATCAAATGTACGGAATTTGCCGTTGCTGATAACAAACCCGTCGCCCCATCCCAGATGAATACCGTCTTTATTTCCTGTGACATATATATCATTAAGAATTATATCCTTAAATGCACAGACCTGAATTGCATAGTCCTTTTCAAGCAGCCCGTGGCACTCAAATTTGTCAATTTTCAGATTTTCAACATAAATCATTGCAACCTGTGCCCGCAAGCCGGCAATACGACTGTTTACACCAAAGTCGCTGCTTTCAACACCGTTACATTCAAGATGCAATCCGATAATTTCAATATTACGGTTATATTCCCCTTTAAGTGCGCCTTTGTTAATAAAAGCATTGCCGTCAACACCGCTTTTGCACGCTTCGCGTTGAAGAATAACCCCCTCGCAGAACACAAGCCTTGTATTATCACCGATTTCAATTTGCTCGGAAATTTTATAAATGCCGGGAACGGTAACATTAATTACACCGCACTTATCAACCACCTTCTGCAGAGCCTCGGAGTTTTTATCCGCATTATTTTCAGGCAAAAAACCATATTCATTAGCATTAATCATTGCTTTCATTCCTATATATTCTTATTTTTCGGACAATTATCACACATACCAGGAATTCACAATCCGAGGACTGTTCTCCGAAAAAGCTTATGATGATTTATTCCCAATGTGTAATTGCTCTTTCCTTAACATTTCACCGTTGCTGTCGGTGAAAACAATTTCAATGCCTTTATCATTAAAAATGTAACCGCAGCCTGCAAAATAAACGGGCTTCCTCTTTTCAATTGCACTGCCGATTACAACGGGACAAACACTGCCGTTTGTATTCCACTCACTGTTTTCGGGATAATAGATATTAAGCTCGTGGGCGTGACCGCAGATCATAACCCCGGGCTTTACGTTTTCCCTGAGAAGTCTTGTCCATTCGGCAAAGATATCCTGCTCAATATCAAAGGGAGGCTGATATCTGTGAACAAAAGCGTTATGGGAAATAATAAGCTTATGCTTTATGCCCTCTTCCTCGTATTCGTTTTCCTTATTATCAATTACCTTTTTAAGGAAAGCGGTCTGACGCTCTCTGAAAACGTGGCAGGCAACGGAGAAGCCGTATTCGGGATGGTCGTCATTCTTGTCTTCACC
This sequence comes from Acutalibacteraceae bacterium, assembly GCA_045635905.1. Taxonomy (GTDB): domain Bacteria; phylum Bacillota; class Clostridia; order Oscillospirales; family Acutalibacteraceae; genus RUG806. Next base: position 28,605 of record JAZTWN010000036.1, on the reverse strand, counting down.
ACAGTCAAGAAGAATTCCCCAAATATTTCCGAGACGGAAGGTATAATAGGTGTTTCCGAGATGAGAAGGTGTATATTCCGCAAACTTTTCAGCGTAATTACCTCTTAAATCGTGGTTGCCTCTTGAGAAGATTACGGGCTTTTCACCCTTGGTAAGACGGGAGCTGATTTCGTATATATTCATAAAATTTGCAGGATTACTGCTGTCCTCAATAACGTCACCGTTCAGGATAAGAAAATCCATATCACCGAAGGCTTCAGCCGCCTTTACGGGCTCTTCGATATTGTTATGAGCATCGGCAATATGATAAGCACGGACGTTATTTTCGGGAACGGGATAAAAATTATATGTCTTTTCAACGACCTTTCTCGTTCTTGAGAAATATGCCTTTCTTACGATGATAGGACGGATGCAGACGGTGTACTCCCCTGCCTTTTCAAGCTCGCAGGCAGGCACCTCAACCTTATGTATTTTATTTCTTGAGCACATAATTCCGTTTGATTCGTCGTAATAAATTTTATCACCGACCTTAACAAAGAAAAAGCAGGATTTTTCGCAGGGCATCATAATTTGATAATATTTGTCAACTGCAAAAACTGCAGGATCGTGCTTGAAATACTCGCTCATAAAAAAGTCTCCTTGCAACAAATTTTACTTATTAAAATAATTTTATCACATCTTATAAGAACTTACAATCAGGCGGAATTTTCATTAGACTATCTGATAATTCAGATACTATTATTCATATACAGCTTTTTTGTTGGTTATAATTTTACAAATAAGATTATCATCTCAAACATATACTTTACATCTATACTTTAATATCAGATTCCTAAAATGGTGAAACAACCGTATTTTTTTAACACATCATCAAGCCATATATTTGCCTCATAATATATTTCCTGTGACTTTTTATCCTTTGTCAGAATCACATTTCCAATTTCTTTCCACTCGTCAGCAGATATTTCTGTTACACCGTACGGAGCATAAGCAGGAACAATTTCAACCATTGCATCAACAAAGTCCTTACTTAAATAATCATCATCCAACAATAAGGAATCTGCTTTCCAATGAGTACAATTATCCCATTTACCCTTGTAAAACTCGTGATAGCAGCTGCCCTTCCTTTGATATTCAAAAACAAAATATTTCATAAATCCACCCACATTTTCTTATTCATCAGCAACCAAGAAGCACCTGATCGAATTCAAAAAGTGCCTCGTTGATTTCAAAAATATCATACACTTCCTTCTGTATAAAGTAGCGTATGATTTTATCAAACTTGAAGCTTCGGGATAAGGTAAGTCCTGCAGTGGCAAGCAGCTCCTGAGTTTCATCAAGATTGAGCCTCAGCGCAATTGCAAAAGCAACTGCGGTCTGCTTTGAGGGCTTATATGTATCGGGATTACACTTGATTTTAGAGAAGGTCTTCTTGTCCACGTTTGCCTTCTTGTAGCATTCAACATCGGTCATTCCGCGCTCATCAATCAAGTCAAAAAGCTTGTAGGCAAAGGGCTTGTCCATTGACCTCATATACTCCTGCAGTGACTTCCCTGCCGCACTGCAGGTAGCCGCTTCACAGGGAGCCATCATTCTTTTTTCTTTTGCCTTACAGTAATCCGCCTGAACAATTTCCGAGGGAAGAACAGCTGACTCAAATGCTCTTATATCAGAAAAGGAAGCCTCTTTATATTCTTCAACGTAGTCGTCGTCAATAACCTCGCTGATTTCCGCAAACAGCTTCTTGCTGAATTCGTAAGCCGTGCGGTCAAAAACGCAGATATAGACCGTCAGCTCGTGGTCAAACAGAAATTCAGTAATTACCTGAATTGCAAACTTCAGCACCTGATCCTTCGGATATCCGTAGGTGCCCGATGAAATCAGCGGGAAAGCCACGGACTGACAGCCGTTTGCCACGGCAAGCTTCAACGACTCAACGTAGCAGGATTTAAGGATAATACTCTCCCCTGAAAGTCCGCCCTGCCACACGGGTCCCGAGGTATGAATGATATATTTAGCATCGAGGTTATAGCCCTTTGTTATCTTCGCACAGCCAAGCCCCAGGGGAGCTATTCTTGCACACTCCTTGTCAAGCTCGGATCCTGCCCTCTCATGCACCGCAAGGTCAACACCACTGTACCCCACCATCTCCGCGTTGGTGGTATTAACAATCGCATCAACCTGCATCCTGGTTATATTCTGTCTTATTATCTGTAGCGGCATTGATTATTCCCCACTTTCTTATTTTATAATCTCATATTCCCAATCGATGATGCCGCCGAATTCCTTGACGTTGGTATAGCCGAGCTGTACGAGGGCATCGGATGCGATTTTGCTTCGTCTGCCGCTTCGGCAATATACGAGAATCAGAGTATCCTTTTCGGGGATTTCCTTTTCGGCTCGCTCTGTTATTTCATATTCGGGGATGAGAATTGCTCCCTCAATGTGTCCCTCTCTGAACTCTTCCTCTGTACGGGCATCAATGATAACAAATCCATCTTCCGTATCCATTATCCTCTTTGCTTCATCCTGAGAAATCTGCTCGTAGGTTATGGAGACAGTTGTGTTTTCTGTTGAATTTTCCGTTGTGCCCTCTGCTGCATTTTTATCACCACAGGCACAAAAACCGAAAAGTGTAAGAGTTATTGCAAGCATTAATATCAGTCCTTTAAGTTTCATAATATATCTCCGAAATACACTAATAATATTTGCACTATCATTTTATTCTAAACCAAAAACGAGGTCAACATTTTATTATGTTATTTGTTGACTTTAGCTGAATACGGTTGTATAATTATGTTAAATTATTGAAAGGCAGGTGGACAAAATGATGAATAATCTTAACATCCGAAATCGGAGAGCCGTTTTGTCCGTTTGCGATTGATAATCTATCTTTCTGAACTTACAGGCATCTCCGTATTCTCGGAGATGCCTATATTTTTTACAGAAAGAGGATTTTATGAATACTGAATTTACTTTTACAACTATCACAAGAGATAATATAAGCCAATATAAGAAGCTTCGCAAAACCTTTGCTGAATATAAAATACAGACCTTGCGTAATCACGGTGAAACTCCCGGTGGCAAGAAGATGTTTTATAATCTTTTTGACGGTATCATTTCAAGAGCTTCGGAGAGTGATTCAGATTATTTTGTTGTTATGCAGTCGGGTAAAGAGATTATAGGTTTTGCTTCAATATCAACAGTAGCATCTGACATTGTTTCTATTCCGTACAGTTACGGAACGGTCAATGATTTTTTCATTTCACCGAAACACCGCAGAAAAGGTTATGGCAGAATTCTTAACGACCATATAGAGCAAATCTTTATTAATAACGAAGCTGATACTGTATTGTTATATCCTGACCCCGTTTACGGAATTCCGTTTTGGAAAGCTATGGATTATTATGACACTGGAATCAATCAAGGATGGGGACATTATCTTGTTTACCGTAAGCATTTGATTCAGCATGAATATACTGCGAAAATTGATAATACTATTTCAGAGCTTGTTACTCCTACTGATTTGATAAGCATAAATCCGTATAATAAGCCGCAGATTAAAGAGGTTTACGGTATATGGAAAGAATATTGCAAAGAAACAAACCGAAAACCGCATAAAAAAGATGTTAAAAATATGGGTTGGAATGCAAGAAAAAACAGAAGCATCAATTTCAACGCTTTGTACTATAAAAGAAAAATCATAGGTTTTACATATAAAACTGATGGTGAAATAAGTTATGTGTTACCCGAATACAGAGATTTTGTGTAATGGATTTTAGGAGAAAAAACTATAAAATTTCAAGATACTAAACCAATTTCAGATTATTTGTAAAATAAAATATGAATTTGATTTTCAGTTTTTTTAAGAAATAACTTGTATAATAAGTATTAACAATTGCAATGAGGTGAAATTTATGAATATCGTGAAGCAATGCAAGTATTGTGGAAATAATTTTGATGGCGTTTGTGTCGAAGATAATGATGTTTATGCATATGGCGAAACTATTTCAGATGAATCTGTTTATTGTGATTCATGGATACCTACATGTGCATATGGTAAAAAAATAAAAGAGGTATCGCCGAGATTTTTGATAGAGCAATTAAACGATTGTCGTATATCCTATCAAAAGTTCATTGAATATGTTTTCGATTATTATGACAATAAAGATGTTCCAATAAACATTTTTGATGCCATAAAATGCATTTATGGGCTTAGTATGGTGGATATTGCAGTATTAACAAACCTTTCCTTTGGAACGGTGTTTAACGCAAAAGTTAACGGATTTACGCAAAAACGATTAATTGAATTTTCTAATAAACTTTTTATAAGTCCTATAAATTTACAAAAAACTTCAACTCAGGTTTTTAATGAATTAGCACGAACAAACAGTGAATTCTGGGCTCAAAAGAACATTACGGAAAAACTTTTTAATGTGCCAGAATGGAAACATGAATTAATAGAACATATAACCCAAAATTTTAGTTGTCCTCCAGAGTTATCAAACATTTTTGCTCGTGTAGACAAATTATTTTGGAACAGAAAAATTCCTTTGAATCACTATACTGAAAGCGAACAAGCTTTTATCCAATATCTATCAAAAAAATACAATTTTGTAGAAATTGACTATTTTTTAGATCGTGCATGTAAACCCCATTTTAGAGGCAGAAAAGCATTTTAAATGAGATAATAATTTTTAACTAAAGAAAATAAAATAGGAAAATAGAGATATGAGTTACATCGGAGATATGAGAAAATTTGTAGGTCATGCACCTATTATGGCGGTTGCTGCTATGGCTATTCTTTATAACGAAGAAAAAGGCATGCTTCTTGAAAAGAGAACCGATACAGGTGAATGGTGTACTCCCGGCGGAGCCATTGAACTCGGCGAATCTTTGGAAGATGCTCTTAAAAGAGAAATCAAAGAAGAAACAAATCTTGATTTCACAAATCCTAAGTTGTTTGATATTAAGGCAAATGTACATATGGTTTATCCCAACGGCGATGAAGTGTATTATACCGACGTGGTGTACGAAATTAATGATTTTTATGGTGAATTAAAGCACGACGGCGAAAGCACGGAATTAAGATTTTTTGATATAAACAATCTTCCTAAAAACATAATGCCTACACAAATCGGGTATATTGAAAATTTTGTTGCACAAAGGAAGGATTTTGCTTAATGACAACTTATGATATAATTTCATTAATAATCGATATTCTTTCCTTAGTCTCAACAATACTAATTTCTATTATCATATACAAATTAGAAAGCAAAAGACAACAACAAATTGAAGAACAGCAAGAAAAAGAAAGATTACGTGATTTAGAACACGAAGCAGAAATTTTTATCATAAAAAATGGCGAAGAAATAGATTTTTTACCTTTATGTGTTTTTGCTAATTCAATTTGTGGAACAAAAAAACATAAAAGGGCAATATATAATAATTTCAATCTTTGTTCAGATGAATTAAAAAAAGCTATTTTAAGAAAAAGAAAAATATATGTTCCTGAGTTAAAAAACAAAGACTGGTTTTCTGATTGCACCCAAAAATTTATTGAAGAAATAAAAAAACGAAATCTTGGCAAAAATCTTTACTATGATGATGCAAAATATGTAACTTATTGTATGGCTCACTTTGGAAGCAAACAATTGCCCGAAATTAATTCAGAATTCAAATTAATATTCTATAATATTCAAAATGGCAAGATAGAACCAAAGGAAATACTAACTTGTTCTTTGTGTAGTTATATAAACCATTACCTTCATTTTATTGAAGACATCAAGAACTATGATAACTACAAAAACATTGAATTAACTCCTCCTTGTGATTATGTGTACGAAATTGCAAATTCTGAAGAAAATGACATTTATTGTTACTGGTGTGCAGAACTAATGAGATATCTATGTTCTTTCCTGAGAGATGAAGAACGGAATACAAGTTTTTTTCGAAACTCCTACAGTCAAGCAATTGAAATTGTTCCTGAATGTTTTGAAGACTTATATTACTGTGCAATTTATGAATTATATTTGACATTTGGAAAATAACACTTATCCTATCTTAATGATAATCACTCAAAATACCTTGGTGTTTATGGTACACACCAAATAAACACCAAGGCGGGAAAACAGGGGAAAAAGAAAAGACTCTGAGCAAGTATAATAGGCTTGTTCAGAGTCTGATTTTTTGATATTAAAAAAGTGGAAACCGTTGATATATAAGGGATTTCAGGGGTTGCGTTATTTTTATTTGTGGTTTTCAGGCATAAAAAAAGTCCTCATACTTTCGTATGAGGATTGGTCCGAGTGGCGAGACTTGAACTCACGGCCTCTTGACCCCCAGTCAAGCGCGCTCCCAACTGCGCCACACCCGGATGTTCGGAACGAATAGAATAATACCACATGTTCTTGGAAAAATCAAGTCTTTTTTTGAATTTTTTTCATATTTTTTTAATTTATTTTTTACCCTTTGTTTTCTTTGTAAAAATGGGTTTACTTTGCAGAACAAAATCGTTATAATTTATTCAAAATTCACAAAGCGGAGATTTACGATGAATGGTCTTATAGGTAAAACTGTTTTATTTCTGCACACAAATAAGGAAACTCCCCGTAACGGAGAAGGAAGCTTTCTTAAGCTCAAAGACGGCAGGGTTATGTATGCATACACAAAATTCACAGGAACAGATTGGAATGACGAAGCACCTGCTGATATTGCCGCTATTTATTCATACGACGAGGGTGAAAGCTGGAGCGAGCCCGAAATTATAATCTCCCGTGACAGTGAAGCCGGAAATCTGATGTGTCCTTCACTTATCAGAATGAATAACGGTGATATAGGAATACTTTACCTTAAAAAAATGCGTGAGGGTATCAATGCCGTGCCGTGGCTTGTGCGTTCCGCTGACGAGGGCAAAACCTTTTCCGAGCCCTTAAGGTGCATAGAGGATTCCGAAAATTATTACGTTATAGTAAACGACCATGCAATTGTGCTCAATTGCGGCAGAATAATTCTTCCTGCCAATTACCACACAAAGAAAACTTTAGACGGACTCGATTACAATGAGCACGGACTCAAGATTATTTTCTGCTCTGACGATGACGGTAAAAGCTGGTATGAGCTTTCTGAAAGGCAGGACATTCCCTTCCCCCACCGAAGCGAAACAGGGCTTCAGGAAACGATGATATACGAAAATGAGGACGGTACCTTAAGAGCATTATCAAGAACTGATATGGCATTTCATTATGAATGCTTCTCGTCGGATTCGGGCAAGACCTGGACCACACCCGAGCCCAATAGATTTTTCTCTGCTCCCGACTCCCCTCTTCTTATGAAGCGTGCCTGCGGTATGACCCTTGCGGTATTCAATCCCATTCCCAATTACACCACCCGTGACGGTGATAAGGCATGGGGACGAACTCCCTTTATATGTGCGGTAAGTGACGATGACGGCAAGAGCTTTACGAGAATTTATTTTCTTGAGGACGACCCCGAAAACGGTTACTGCTACCCTGCAATTTTTGACGGCGGAGAATATGCACTTATTGCATATTACCATTCTGACGATACGGAAATACCGCTGAATTCTCTTAAAATCAAAAAAATTACAAAAAACGAGCTTGAAGGATAAGCGCTTTCAAATATTATCTTTACTATATAAAACCTTCGTGATATAATGAGGGTGCTTATTAAGAAAAATTTAACTTAAAGAGGTTGATTGAAATGAGTCTTGAAAAATATAAGGGTATAATTCCTGCATTTTATGCCTGCTATGACGAAAACGGTGACGTTTCCACTGAAGGTATAAAGCAGCTTGTTGAGTTTCTTATTGAAAAGGGCGTAAAGGGTCTTTATGTGGGCGGCTCATCAGGTGAATGTATTTACCTTACAGTAGAAGAGAGAAAGAAAACTCTTGAAGCAGTTATGGAGGCTGCAAAGGGCAGACTTACAATAATTGCACACGTTGCCTGCAACAATACAAGAGAAAGCTGTGAGCTTGCAAGCCACGCAGAAGGTCTTGGGGTTGATGCTATTGCAACAATTCCTCCCATTTATTTCAAGCTTCCCGAAAGAGCAATTGCAAAGTATTGGAACGATATTTCCGCAGCAGCTCCCAACACAGATTATATTATCTACAACATTCCCCAGCTTGCAGGCGTTTCTCTTACACTCCCCTTGTTTGACGAGATGCTTAAAAATCCCAAGGTTATCGGTGTAAAGAACTCCTCAATGCCCATTCAGGACATTCAGATGTTCAGAAGACAGGCAGCTATGGCAGGCAAGGAGGTTATCGTTTTCAACGGTCCCGACGAGCAGTTTGTAGGCGGCAGACTTATCGGTGCTGAAGGCGGCATCGGCGGTACATACGCAGTTATGCCCGAGCTTTTCGTTAAGCTTGATGAAATGCTCAAGGCAGGCGACTTTGAAAACGCAGGCAAGCTTCAGGATGCTATTAACGAGGTTATCTACACAATGTGCTCCGGCAAGGGCAATATGTATGCTGTGGCAAAGGCAGCACTCAAGAAGAGAGCAGGGCTTGAGCTCGGCGGTGTAAGAGCACCTCTTCTTAACCTTGAAGACTGCGACGAGGCAGTAGTCAACAAGACAGTAGCACTTGTTGAGGAAGCAGTTAAAAACTGGATTGGCTGATAGAATAAAAAAGTTTACAGCGGTAAGAGCTCAAATTCTTACCGCTGTTTATATATATTTGATTACTACCAAGAAACTCTGTTTTCTACAGACCATAACTGCAATTCAGACAATGATTTTTCAGCTCTGCTTTATTTGCATAAGATTCAGTATTACCCTGTTGTTCAAAACCCTCTGCGAACATCTGCATATCATAACAACAGCCCGGCTCGATAAACTCTTCCAGAAATGAACAAAAATAATACTCTGATTCTGTCTTTTTTCTGAAATTAATAAACTCTTCAACAATACCGTTATCTTCACAGAACCAATGGCAATAAGAGATTACCTCACTATCTGACATCTCTGTAACTTTCTTCATTTTATAAGAATAAACTTTTTTATATTTAAAGAATTCACGTGATATATCAGCAAGAAGATTTCTTGTGTCCATATAGAATACACCCCTTTCGCTGATTTATTCTTAAAGCCCTTCGATTTCAGAGTCAAAATACTGCTCCTGAAAATGGACAGCTACCATAATTTCTTCTTTTGTAAGAGTTACATTTTCGGGCACGGCAACAAGCTTGTCTTCATTATCATCATGACGATGAATTATAGCAATAACTTTTGCCGTATATTCCTCTACGGGCTCATTCACCCCTAAAAGATACACATCAAGCTCCTCACCATCGGCAGAAAACACCTCGGGAATAAAGCCGTAGTTTACGGGGTAGGTCATAGAATACTCACCCTTATTATGCACATAGCCTATGGGGCGGTCTATTTTAATATCCACGGTTTTACCGAGAAAGGATTTTGCAAGAGTCTTTCTTTTTTCGTACTCGAGATATTTATTAAGTATAGTAAATTCTCTCATATAAAGACTTCCGTGATCCTCGGGCTTTTCACCGTATGAGGAGAAAATTTCAATAGCCTCGCTTATGGGAAGCCACCTTGGCTCTACACCGTGCTCAATTTCACTTGAGGTAAGCTGTGCTTTGCCCTTGCCCGTTATCTCACAGATGAAATAATGTGCCTCATAGCAGGTTTCAAAGCAGTATTCATTGATTACTGCAAAGGGGGCTGTAATTTTTACATCGTAGCCCGACTCCTCCTTTATTTCTCTAATGCAGCATTCCTCAAAGCCTTCATCGGCTTCCTTTCCGCCACCCGGTGACATATATATGTCGGTATTTTTTTCATAGGTTAAAAGCACCTTACCGTCACGAATAACAAGACCTCGGGAGGCAGGTCTTATTTTTTTTGGCGGAAAATCGTAATGAATTGAAAATTGGTTTATAGTTTCCATAGCTTAAATTCTTTCAAGCTCAAAAAGAGCCGTGTCATATTTTTTCATTTTTATTTTAATTGCGTTTCCGTTATAGGAATAAGCGTTTTCACCAAGCACCATACGGATATTGAAGCGGTCGGGTAATTTAATTTCCTTTTCACCGTCACACACACTGTGAATACCCACAAAGCCTTCGCATGCATAAATAATCTCACGGTCAGAGTTATAGCAATGAACACCTTCAGCCGTAAGAAGGGAACGAAGCTCCTCGGGGGGATAATGAGTTTTTTCCTCGGATATCTCTAAACAGAAAATGCCGTTATTTCGGAATAATTCCATAGCGCGTATGCCGTCCTCGGAGGGTACTGCCGCAGTAAAAATTGCCGCGCGGTATTTATCAATAAGCCTCGGTGCATCCTCGACCATACACAGATCATAAGCAATACCTGTGCAGCTCATATTACATCTTGTGCCTGACGGTGCACCGATCAGGTGATGACCGCGAGGAAGCTTGGTGTAAGCCTGCTCGTCTACAAAAACTGCAACCTCGGCACGGGGATATTCATCGGAATTTTTGCTTATAGCCGACTCTGCAATTTGGCGCATTTTTTTAAGCTCTGCCATAATGGCGTCACTGTGATACCAGCCGCCCCACATATCAAACCACCACACGCCCGAGGCCTTTGTAAGCTGATGACAGAATGCCTTACGGAGGGCAGATATGGAAAGCTCCTCGGTTTCGGGCCCCTTCCATACGGTGGGATTTCCGTTTTTATCGTAAAGAGTGTATTTATCCTCGGGGTACATACCGGGTCGTGACTGATGCACTGCCTTAGTAAGGTGCGTTCTGATATCGCACTCTATAAAGGCAAGCTTTCCGTTTAATTTAACAGAATCAACGGGTATCATATCACCCCAATCTACACTGAGTGAGCGTAAATTATCATAGGCACAGGGGGAAGAGAAGAAATCGATATAGGGGGAATTTATGATATAACGAAGCCCCTGATGTCCCCACAGAAAATCATTTACGAAGAAATTGTAGCCGTAAAAAATTCCGACTATCTGCTCACCACCGATAAGCTCCTTGAGCATTCTTGCAAAATGCTCTGCGGTTTTTGCAGTTTCCTCACAGGTGAAGCGTGCATATTTCTGCACGGCAGTGCTTAATTCTCCGCTGAAGAAATCATCTTTTTTAAGCTCTGCTTCACCATAGCGGCGGATGAATTTTTCCAAAGCCATAGGGGAAAACGAGCCGCAAAGGTCGTGGTGAAACCATTCCTGGGTTGTGCCGCCGCAAAGCTGATATCCTGCAATTCTTTCCGAATACGGTGCGCTTCTTATATATGACACAAGAGCCTTAAGATACTCTGCACCGTCTTTTCTGAAACGGTCAGAAAGCATTGATTCCCGTCTGCCTGACGGTGTTTCAACCGTTTCGTATTCGTTTTCACTTATCCACTTTCGGGGCATTGAAATATGTATTCTCGGAAAAATAAGGGCGTCGGGACAGACTGAAAGCACTCTTTCAATATTTTCATCAAGACCAGAAAAATCTGGAGTGTCACTCTCGAAAACTGCGCTTGTAAAGGGGATAAAGCCTGAAGTATTATTAATGGGAAGAAAATTGAAGGAAACATTCACAAAATACATTTTATAGCCGTTTTCTGCAAAATCGGCATATTCACCGCACTCGTCGAAATAGGTGGTATACGCAAGGGGTGACACGGCTTTTCCGTCAATATTTATAAGCGGCTTTCCGCCGACTGTATCTATAAAAGTCCTCATAAATATTCCCTCCCGAAAAATTTATATATATTTTATCATTTAGTCATACACCCTGTCAACAAACATTGAAGCATATAATAATTGACTTTTTTTTCGGGTCTGCTATACTTTAATTAACATTAAGTGAGGTGAATGCCATGTCTGAAAGCAAGCTGCAGAATTTCTTCGCAGGTGTCGATGCCTCCTGGGAGGACATATATAACGGCACAGAAAAGGCAGAATTTTACAGGGACAGTCAGACTGATTTCGTTGTCTGCAACTACACTCCCACAAAAAGCTCCGAGGGTGAATGTGAGTTCATCTCGGATTTTCCCAAAAAATTCGCTGCATTCAATTTGCAATACGTTATAAACAATGAATTTGCAAACTGGCACGGCTCACAGATAACCGAGGACGGTCACGACTGGTGCAACACTCCCGACGGCTGTCACAGAATGAATCTTACTCCCGAATTTATTGCTACCCTTTCAAAGGACAAAAATTTCCTCGGAATTATGTACGATGAAATGGAGCATTCAATAATAAACAGAAATCTTACACTTACAATAAACAAAAGAGGCAAGCATCTGCCCGTATTCCCCTTAGCACTTGCAAGCGATATCCGTGTACAGGGTGAGCTTCTCAGAAAACAGTGCAGGAAATTTGCCGATTTTCATAAGGATAACGGCTCTCCCCGCTTTATCGGAGAGCACGTTTTCCCCGTGCTTTTCCATACCTTTGCTTCCTCGGGAATTATTCCTAATTTCAAATCGCAAAAGGAAAGCTATTCCGTTATGCAGTACGTTAATGCGGCAGGTGCGGCACTTCAGTACGGCACGGAGCTGTGGAACTGCGTTGATTTATGGAATTATAACACCTTCCCCGGTCACTCACCTAAGGAAATGTATTATAATCTGTGGTTTTCCTATCTTGCAGGCACTACAAGAGTTTATGTTGAGGGGGCAAGTCAGTTTTTCAAGGATGAAAAGCCTACACAGTATGCCCTTGAATACAGAAAATTCACCACCGACGCAAAAAGAAAGCACAGAGATTACACCGTGCAGGATTATAAGCCCGAAATCGGTGTTATAAGATATGACGATACGTACTGGGGACAGTGCGACCCCGTTGTGTGGCGTCCTATTCTTTTCGGCAACAAAAATATCAAGGTCACAAAAGCTGCAAGAGAATTCACCCGCGCATTTCACCTGATAACCCACGGAGAAACCTGCAGAAACGGTCTTGCCTGGGACAGAGTTTCCCCCTGGTCGCTGCGTCCTCACAAATCCTTCTGCACAATGAACGGTGTGGCGGTTTTTGATGACAGGGTAACGAAGGATAAGCTCACATCATTGAAGCTGTGCTTCCTTTGCGGCTACTATATAAGCGATGAAACATTAGGAGCTGTAATTGAGCTTGTAAAAAATAACGGTCTTACGGTGGTATCCCCCCGACGCTTCTGCCCCGAATACATAAAAAGGCAGACAAAGGGCGGCTTTTCAGAGGTTGCAGACGGCAGGGGTAAGTGGATTGTAACAGACAACGTGCTTTCAAGAAAGACCCGAAGCAGCGTAAAGAGCTTCCTCGGCAATAAGGGGGAAATGAAATTCACCTTCGGGGATAAAACAATAAGAATGAAAATTTCAAAGGACGGAAATTCCTTTGAGATAATTTAAGGAGCAGACAATGGTAAACTACAAAAGAACAAAGCTTTCGTGCTATTTCGCATATCTTTCAATGGCATCTGTTTTCAGCCTGCCTCCCCTTTTATTCAACACCTTTCACGATACCTACGGAGTATCGTATACACTGCTTGGCACGCTTGTTGCGGTAAATTTCTGCACACAGCTTACAATTGACCTGATTTTCACCTTCTTCACAAAGTTCTTCAACATTAAAAGGACCGTAACCGTAATGCCCCTTATCACCTCACTCGGTCTTATAATCTATGCACTTGTGCCCTGGTTTTTCCCGCAGTATGCCTATCTTGGCTTTGTGCTCGGCACCTTCGTATTTTCAATCTCGGCAGGTCTTTCAGAGGTGCTTTTAAGTCCCGTTGTGGCGGCAATTCCCTCGGAAACCCCCGATAAGGATATGAGCCTTTTACATTCACTTTACGCCTACGGAGTTGTGACGGTTGTAATTTTGAGCACCGCTTTTCTTAAAATCTTCGGAACGGAAAACTGGATGTATCTCACCCTTTTCTGGGCGGCTCTTCCCGTGATTGCCTTCCTTCTTTTCAGTTCCTCTCCTATGCCCGAGGTAAACGTTTCAAATCCTGCAGCAGGCAAGGATGCAGGAAGGAAAAATATTATAATGACCCTTTGCGTGATTTGCATTTTCTTTGGCAGTGCGGCAGAAAACTCTATGACAAACTGGATTTCAAGCTACATAGAAAATGCCCTGCATCTTCCTAAAATTCTCGGTGATATTTTAGGTATGGCGTCCTTTGCAATATGCCTCGGCCTTACAAGAACCTGGTATGCAAAAAGAGGCAAGAATATCTTTAACGTTCTGTTTTTCGGTATGACGGGTGCGGTTGTGTGTTATCTTATTGCAGGTCTTTCACCTGTTCCCGCACTTTCTCTTATAGCCTGTATTTTCACAGGCATATGCACCTCAATGCTGTGGCCCGGCTCACTTATTTTAATGGAGGAAAAGCTTCCCCACGTGGGTGTGGCGGCATATGCGCTTATGGCGGCAGGCGGTGATTTCGGTGCATCTGTAGCCCCCCAGCTTATCGGTGTTGTGGTTGACAAGGTTTCAGAGAGCGAGATGGCTTTAAGGCTTACGGAAACACTTTCACTAACAACCGAGCAGATAGGAATGAAGGCGGCAATGCTTGTTGCGGCAATATTCCCCGTAATCGGAATAGGCGTGCTTCTTGTAATTAAAAAGGTTTTCAGAATAAAGAAAAAAGCATAAGAAAAAGGCTGTATCCTAACCGATACAGCCTTATTTTTTATTTATTGTCGCCTGTCATTTTTTCCTGTTTTACCTTGTGGTCGATTATGTGGCGGGAAGCAAGCTCACGCTGAACGTCCTCAACGGAAATTCCCATATCAACCATAAGCACCATTGCATGATACATTAAATCGGCAAGCTCATATACGGTTTCAGCCTTGTCGTCTGCCTTACCTGCAATGATTACCTCGGTGCATTCCTCACCGATTTTCTTAAGAATCTTATCGGTACCCTTACTGAAAAGGTAGGTGGTGTATGAGCCCTCGGGCATATCGTTTTTTCTGCCCTGTAAAAGCTCATAAAGACCGTTTACTGTGAATTCGTGCTTGTCCTCACTCTGATAAAGCTCCTTTGTGAAGCAGGAATCTGTGCCTGTATGGCAGGCAGGTCCGTCCTTTTCAACAACCACCACAAGAGCATCGTTATCGCAATCTGCGGTAATTGAAACTATATGCTGGTAATTTCCGCTTGTTTCCCCCTTAAGCCATAATTCCTGACGGGAGCGGCTGTAAAAGCAGGTAAGCCCCTTTTCAAGAGAAATTTCAAGGCTTTCGCGGTTCATATAAGCAAGGGTGAGCACCTTTTTAGTCCACGCATCAACCACAATTGCAGGTATAAGACCCTTTTCATCAAATTTAAGTGCATTTATATCAAGCATTTTATATCCTCACTTTAATATCGTTTTTCTTAAGCTCTGCCTTAAGGTCTGAGATTGCAATTTCACCGAAATGGAACACGGATGCGGCAAGCCCCGCATCAACTCTCGGAACACTCTTAAAAAGCTCCACAAAGTCCTGCATGCTGCCGGCACCTCCCGATGCGATTACGGGAACATTTACTGCATTACAAACCGCATCAAGCATTTCAAGGTCAAAGCCCTTTTTCACACCGTCGGTATCAATGGAGTTGAGAACAACCTCACCTGCGCCCATATCCACACAACGCTTTATCCACTCTATTGCCTCAAGCTCGGTCTGTTCTCTTCCGCCCTTTGAGAAAACGCGGAAAACACCGTCAACACGCTTTACGTCAGCAGAAATTACAACACACTGACTGCCGTAAAGACGGGCTGCCTCACGGATAAGCCCGGGATTTCTTATAGCACCCGAATTCACGCTTACCTTATCGGCACCGGACTTCAATACTCTGTCAAAGTCTGCAACGGTATTTATACCGCCGCCTACTGTCAGCGGAATAAATACGGTGGAGGCTACTCTCTGCAGGATATCGGTGAAAAGCTGTCTGCCCTCTGCAGAAGCGGTAATATCATAGAAAACAAGCTCGTCAGCGCCGTTTTCACTGTAATATGAAGCAAGACCTACGGGGTCATTGACATCGGCAAGGGATTTGAAATTCACACCCTTTACAACTCTGCCGTCCTTAACATCAAGGCAGGGAATAATTCTTTTTGTTATCATAATATCTCCTTATCTGCCAAGTGCTATGGCTTCCTTAAGGTCAATTGCACCGATATAATATGCCTTACCCACGATTGCGCCGTAAAGGTTCATTTCACGAAGAGCCCTTATATCCTCCAGAGTGCTGACACCGCCCGAGGCTACAATATCAATGCTGAATTTTTCGGATAAAGCCTTATACATCTCACGGTTTGTGCCCTGCATTGCACCGTCCTTGGAAATATCCGTACAGATAATGGTTTTAACACCGATATTCTGCATATCCGCAAAGAAATCCTCGCATCTGATTTCGGACTTTTCAAGCCAGCCCTTAATTGCAACAAAGCCGTCCTTAATATCGGCACCTACGGCAATTTTTTCACCGTATTTTTCAACTGCCCATAAAAGAAATTCTCTGTCCGTTACGGCAGCCGTGCCCAAAATCACACGGGCAACACCGATATTAAAATACTTTTCCAACGTTTCGCGGCTTCTGATACCGCCTCCTATTTCAACCTTAAGACCGGTTTCCTTTATGATTTTTTCAACCACCTCAAGATTGGGAGTTGTGCCGTCCTTTGCACCCTCAAGGTCAACAAGATGGATAAACGCTGCGCCTGCATTCTTGAAATCACAGGCAATTTCCCAGGGGCGCTCGGAATATACGGTCATCTGTGCGTAGTCGCCCTTAAAAAGGCGGACCGCTTTTTTGTCGTATAAATCTATTGCAGGTAAAATTATCATAAATTGTCACCTGCCTTACAAAAATTTTCAAGAATCTTAAGTCCTACCTTACCGCTTTTTTCAGGGTGAAACTGACAACCGAATACATTTTCATATTCCACGGAGGCAGGAAAATCGATATCGTATTCCGAAAAGGCAGACACATATTTACTGTCACAGTCTGCAAAATATGAGTGCACGAAATAAACGAACTCTCCGCCCTTGAAGCCCTTATAAAGCACGCTGTCCTTATTGAGTCTTAATTCATTCCAGCCGATTTCGGGAATCTTAAGGTCTTTGTCAATTCTGCCCTCAAAGGATACGATATTTCCGGGAATAAGCGAAAGCCCCTCGTGGCAGCCGAATTCATAGCTTTTTTCAAAAAGAAGCTGCATTCCAAGACAGATGCCCAGAAGCGGCTTACCCTTTTTTACCTCGGACACAACCACCTCGCCAAGACCTGTTTCCTTAAGCTTTCTTGCAGCATCCTCGAATGCACCTACACCGGGAAGAATTATTCTGTCTGCCGAGCGTATAATTTTTTCATCGGAGGTAAAAACCGCATCCGCACCTATCGCCTTGAAGGAGGAACGAAGGGAGAAGAGGTTTCCCACACCGTAATCAACAATTGCTATCATAATTAAACCAACATTCCTTTTGTTGAGGGAATTTCGTCCTTATATTTTTCATTAATCTCCGTAGCCTCGTTCATAATTCTGCCGAATGCCTTGAAAATACCCTCTATTATGTGGTGGGAGTTTTTACCTGCAAGCATTCTGATATGAAGAGTGATGCCTGCCTTTCTTACGAAGCCCTCGAAAAATTCCTCACAGAGCTCGGTATCAAAATCCCCTACTCTTGCAGTGGGAAGAGCTACGTCGTATGAAAGGTGGCTTCTGCCTGATACGTCAACCGCCTCGAGAATCAGAGCCTCATCCATAGGAAGAATAATGTCGGCGTATCTGTTAATTCCCTTCATATCGGAAAGTACCGAGGCGAAGGCTTCACCGAGAGCAATACCGATATCCTCAACGGTATGGTGATAGTCAACCTGAGTGTCACCTGAACATTTCACGTTAAGATCGAATCTGCCGTGTCTTGCAAAAAGCACAAGCATGTGATCCAAAAAGCCGCAGCCTGTTGCTATTTCGTTTTTACCTGTGCCGTCAATACCGAGGAAAAGCTCGATATCGGTTTCGGCAGTTTTTCTTTTTATTTCAGCATTTCTCATAAGGAGCTCTCCTTTATAATTTCCTGAAGCTTTTCAATAAGCACCTCCATCTGCTCTTTTGTGCCGATGGTAATGCGGTTGAAATCCTTGATTTTTTCCGTAGTAAAGTGGCGCACAAGCACACCCTTATCCTTTAGTGAGAGATAAATTTTCTCGCCACCGATTTTTTCGTGCCTTGCAAAAATAAAGTTAGCACTTGAGGGAAGCACGAAAAAGCCCAACTTTTCAAGCTCACTTACCGTAAATTCACGGTTTTCAATAATTTTTTTGCAGTTATTATCGTAGTATTCCTGCTCCTCTAAGGCCTTCACACCCATAAGCTGTGTGAGCCTGTTTATGTTATAGGGGTTTGTGGAATACTTGATTTTTTCAAGGTCTTTAATAATTTCCTCGTTTGCAAAGGCAAAGCCAAGTCGGGCACCTGCCATTGAGCGTGACTTTGAAAAGGTCTGCACAACAAGAAGATTATCGTATTCATTTACTAAATTGACTACGCTGTCACCGCCGAAATCAACGTAGGCTTCATCAATAAGCACCACGTTATCGGGGTTTGAAGCAATAATTTTTTCAATTTCCTCTCTTGAAAGCGTCATACCCGTGGGGGCATTGGGGTTTGCAATAACCACCATTTTACCGCAGGAAAGATATTTGTCTGCATCAATTGAAAAATCCTCTTCAAGGGGAATTATTGAAGCGTCAATTCCGTAAAGACCTGCAAAAACAGGATAAAAGCCATATGATATCTCGGGGAAGGCTGCACCGTTTTCACGGGCAAATGCCATAAATGCGAAATTGAGAATATCGTCCGAGCCGTTTGCCACAAACACGTTCTTTGCTTCAAGTGAATAATTTTGTGCAAGCTTATTTTTCAGAAGCTTGCTTTCGGGGTCCGAATAAAGGCAAAGCTTCCCTACCTCTTCATCGGTCACGGCCTTTATCACACCGTCAGAAGGCGGGAAGGGTGACTCGTTTGTATTGAGCTTTACATACTTTTTATCCTGGGGCTGCTCACCGGGAACGTATTCCTTAAGTGAAGCGTATAAGCCGCTTAAAAATCTGCTCATTTTATCTCCTCAAATCTTACAGTTGCGCTCTTTGCGTGTGCCTCAAGGCCTTCCTTTTCTGCAAAATATGCAATATCCTTGTAAACATCCTTAAGGGCATCCTTTGTGTAGTAGGTAAACTGTGTTTTCTTTACAAAATCGTCAACGGACAGAGGGCTTGAGAATCTTGCCGTGCCGCTTGTGGGAAGAGTGTGGTTGGGACCTGCAAAATAGTCACCGAGTGCCTCCGGGCAATATCTGCCCATAAAAATACTGCCTGCATTCTTTATTGAATCAAGATATTCGAAGGGATCGTCAAGGCATAACTCAAGATGCTCGGGAGCAATCTCGTTTGCAATTTTAATGCCTGTTTCAATATCGGGGGCAACAATAATTTTACCGTTATTGTCAATTGAAGTTCTTGCAATTTCCTCGCGCTGTAAAAGCGGAATCTGTCTTTCAAGCTCGTCACTTACCTTACGGGCAAGCTCCTTTGATTCGGTTACAAGCACTGCACTTGCATTCTTATCGTGCTCTGCCTGCGAAAGAAGGTCAGCGGCTACAAATTCAGGATTAGAATTTTTATCGGCAATAACAAGAATTTCGCTGGGACCTGCAATCATATCGATTGAAACCATTCCGTATACCTGACGCTTTGCCTCTGCAACAAAGGCATTACCGGGACCTACAATTTTATCCACTCTTGAAACGGTTTCGGTGCCGTATGCAAGTGCTGCAATTGCCTGCGCGCCGCCCACCTTGAAGATGCGGTCAACACCAGCAATTTTTGCCGCCGCTAAAATTACGGGATTTACCTTGCCGTCAGCCAAGGGAGGTGTGCAGATGCAGATTTCTTTTACACCTGCAATCTTAGCAGGAATAGAATCCATTAAAACAGTTGAAGGATATGCGGCAGTGCCGCCGGGCACGTAAAGACCTGCCTTTTCAACGGGAATTACCTTCTGACCGATTACAACACCTGTTTTTTCGGTATTCACAACAAAGCTGTTTCTTTTCTGCGCAGAATGGAATTCAATAATATTTTCCGCTGCTTTTTTGAGAATTCTTATAAATTCGGGCTCAACCGCATTGAAGGCTTCATCAATTTCCTCGGCGGTTACTTCAAGCGACGTAAGCTTAGCCCTGTCGAATTTTTCACAGTACTTATATAAAGCGGCATCACCGTTTTTTCTTACGTCCTCAATAATATCGGAAACTATGCCCGAAACGTCCCCCGTGGGGTCTGCACGGTCAAAAATCTCGTCGTTATTAAGCTCAGAGTATTCATATATCTTAATCATTGCTGTTCCTCACATATTCTTCCATTGCATTTTTTATCTGATTGATTTTTTCAGTCTTGAAGCTGTAGCTTGACTTATTTGCAATAAGCCTTGCACTTATGGGTACTATTGTTTCATAGGGCTGAAGACCGTTTTCAAGAAGAGTTTTTCCTGTTTCCACAATATCCACAATAACGTCGAAAAGCCCTAAAATAGGAGCAAGCTCAATTGAGCCGTTAAGGTGGATTATATCAATATCACGGAAAAGGGAGGCGTAATATTTTGATGCGATGTTTGTAAACTTTGTGGCAACCTTAAGAGTTTTCGACTTATCGTCACGGAAGCCCTCGGGAGCCGCAACCGCCATACGGCACACACCCATTTTAAGGTCGGAAAGCTCGTAAACATCAGGCTCGTATTCAAGAAGAATATCCTTGCCCGCAACACCGATATCCGCCGCACCGCGCTCAACGTAGATTGAAACGTCGGAGGGCTTTACCCAGAAAAATCTTATTCCCTTTTCGGGGTTTTCAAAGGTAAGCTTTCTGTTGTTCTCCTTTATTGCAGGGCACTCGAAGCCTGCCTTTTCAAATATGTCGTAAACCTTTTCACCCAGTCTGCCCTTTGGAAGGGCAACGTTTATGTAATTCATTTGTCACCCTCCGTTTTTATTACCTCACGGTATCTTAAATCCGCAGGCAGATTTTTAAGCACGGATACAGTTTTACCCTCTCCCCTTATTTCCTCTGCCATAGCAAGCACCCTTTCAGGAGAAGCGTTTTCGTCGATTAAAAGCACGGTGTCTACGTCGTATTCATTTGCCTTGCCGCCGAAGCGCTCAAAGCTGTCAAGATACACCGCAAAGCCTACGGCACCGCCCTGATTCCCGAGCTTTCTCATAAGCTTATCATACTGACCGCCCGAAAGCACGCTTGTGGGAATTCCGTTTATATAGCCCTTGAAAACTATGCCGCTATAATAGCCTGCCTCGCTTGAAAGGGCAAAGTTTATAATTATTTTCCCTCTTGTGCCGTCATTGGATACGCAAGACAGGGTTGCTGAAAATTCAGAGAAAAGCTTTTTACATTCATCCGATTTTATGAAGCACGAAATTTTATCGCAGAAGGCATCAAAATCGGAATATACCATACAGAGAATTCCTGTAAGCTGTGCCTGCATTTCAGTAATTTTTCCGCTTTCAAGAAGGGCGGATATCATTCCCGAGCTTTTTATTTTAATAGACTCAAGCACGTCGGAAATAATATTTTCATCTAAAAAATTATCCTTGAGAATTGCTTCAAGAAGTGATGCGTGAGAAATTTCAAGTCGGAAATTACCGTCAATGGCTTCAAGACTTTTAAGTGCAAGATAAAGCACCTCGGCAGTTTCATAAGCACCGATAGCACCGATGCACTCAAGCCCCGTCTGCATAATTTCCTTGAATCTTCCCGTAGCCCCCGACACACGGTAAACGTTTTCGTTATAATACATCTTGTGAATACCGTCGATGGATTTTCCCAGATTATTTATAATTGAAAGCGTAACGTCGGGCTTCAATGCAAGAAGCTTGCCGTTTGTGTCTGTAAAGGTTATAACTCTGTCGGAAATAAGAAAGTCCTTATTTCTTACGTAAAGGTCATATTCCTCAAATTTACTCATTTTATACTGCATATAGCCCATTCCCGAATAAAGGGAGCGAAGACGGTACACAGCCTGCTCTTCATTTTTAAGTAATGCTTCGTTTATCATTATTCTTCTCCGTCACCGATTCTTGACAGCACGGTCTTATAGCCGCCGTCACCGTATTTCACACATTTTGCAACTCTGCATATTGTTGCGGTGCTTGCTCCCACTGCCCTTGAAATATCATTGTAGTTATTTCCGTCAAGCAGCATTTTTGCAACCTGCAGGCGCTGAATAAGTGCTTCAAGCTCCTGAATTGTGCATATATCGTTGAAAAAAGCAGCGCACTCCTCCTGGTTTTCGAGGCTCAGAATTGCTTTGTAAAGCTCAGATATGCTTTCGTGATGTCCGTTTGCCATATAAATCACTCTCATAAGAAATTTTTCACCATTTTAGCATACTAAAGTGTTAAAGTCAACGGATATATAATGTTTTTATATCAAAGTAATTCATAATTGATTTTAATTTAATTTATGGTATTATTTATTTAGTAAACAGACGGAGATTTTCTATGGACAGCTTTTTTATTGACCACATAAAAGACCTTTCTGCAAGAAGCGAAAGCAAGTGCATTTATACCTTTTCTAACTTTCTCAACAGTGAGGAAATAAACGAGCTTTTTGCTCGCCGGGGAGAGCTTTCTCGATTTGAGCTTTTCGGAGGAACCGAGGGCGCAGAAAGGCAGATGGTGCGCTTCGGTGACGAAAGCGAGCTTTACTACTGTGAGGATTTTCCCATTCAATGCATTAAAATTGAGCCTCTCAATATAAAATTTGCCGACACACTCACCCACCGTGACTATTTAGGCTCAATTATGAACCTGTCAATCGAAAGGGAGCATATCGGCGATATTGTGATAAAGGAAGACTGCGCATTCGTTTTTGTTACAAGAAAAATGAGCGGCTATATATGCGAGAATCTTACAAAAATCAAGCATACCTCGGTTAAGTGCAGTGAATGCGAGTTTGAGGGCACAGACAG
Organism: Acutalibacteraceae bacterium; assembly: GCA_045635905.1. Lineage (GTDB taxonomy): Bacteria > Bacillota > Clostridia > Oscillospirales > Acutalibacteraceae > RUG806. The sequence goes on along the minus strand of JAZTWN010000036.1, from coordinate 5,614 downwards.
TCTTTTCACTCTTGAGGACTGCGATATCATTTCCACGTCTTTGCGTGCGGACTGCGTTATTGCCGCAGTTTTCAAGCTTTCAAGAAGCGCCGCACAGGCTCTTTTCGACGGCAAAAAGGTTTTTATAAATTCCTCTCTTACGGAAAGCGCATCAAAAACCTTAAAGAAAGACGATACGGTTTCAGTACGGGGCTTCGGCAAATTCATTTTCCGTACAGAGCTTTCACAGACAAAAAAGGGCAGACTAAAAATAAGAATAAGCATTTATAAGTAATCAGCCTAAAAGCGTATCAAGAAGCATCATAACAGTAAAGCCCATACCGAAGGCGGCAAGGGAGCTCGCCGAATTATTCTTATCACTGAAATTGCCCGAAAGCTCACTCATAACAACGTAGAGCATCGCACCTGCGGCGAAGCACAGAGAAAAGGGCAGAACAGAATATACGAACGAGGATAAAAACAGGGTTATAACGGAGGCACAAAGCTCCGCAACACCTGAAAGAGTGCCAAGCAGAAATGCAGGCACTCTTTTTTTACCCCGAGCGGCAGCAGGCAGGCTTATAATTGCGCCCTCAGGGATATTCTGCAGGGCAATACCTACAGACAAAAGAAGCGCACCTGCAGCACCCACAGAGCCATTTCCCGACAAAAGACCTGCATACACAACGCCTACTGCCATACCCTCGGGAACGTTATGCAGGGAAACCGCCCACACAAGCATATTGCCCGATATATTTTCTGACGATAATATTTTATCGGTTACAAAGGAAAGCAGAATAAAAATCAGCATACCTGCAAAAAAGCCTGTACTGCAGGAAAGCCCCGAGATAACTCCCTCGCCCTCTGCCTGTGTTATTGCAGGCAGAATAAGACTGAAAAAGGAGGCGGCACACATAATTCCTGCCGCAAGACTGTCAAGAATTGCCATAAAGCGCGACGATGGCTTATTTTTCAGAAAAAGCACAAAGGCACTTCCGAAAACAGTTCCTATAAAGGGATATAAAATTCCCCTGACTGTCAGCATCAACAAAAAATCACCTCCGGAAAATACTCTCAATTTCATATTATCGGACAACAGTGTTTTGTTGACATAAAACTAAAAGGTCAGCCGGAATTTCAGCTGACCTCGTCTTTTTTATTCAGTTTCGTAAAGCTTTATGAGCTTTTTCGCAATTTTGTAAACGTCACCGCAGCCGAGTGTAAGCACCAGGTCACCTGACTTTACGTTATCGTGAAGATACTGTGCTATTGTGTCGAAGCTTTCAAACCATACACTGCCTTCAATTTTGTCGGCAAGCTGCTTTGTATGAACGTCGTAGGTATTAATCTCTCGTGAGCCCATAATTTCAGTAAGAACAACTCTGTCTGCCATTGATAGCACGTCGGCAAAATCATCAAGAAGCATATATGTTCTTGAGAAGGTAAAGGGCTGGAAAACTGCCCATACGTTGTTATATTCCATCTTGAGAGCCGCATCAAGGGTCACCTTGAGCTCTGCAGGATGATGAGCATAGTCATCGGCAATTGTGATACCGTTCATTTCTGCTAAAATTTCAAAGCGTCTGCCGGCACCGCCGAAGGTACCTACTGCTTCAACTGCCTTTGCAATATCAACACCGAGATATGCGGCGGTTGAAAGAGCGGCAAGCGCATTTATGATGTTGTGCTCACCGGGCACGGAAAGCTTTACTCTGCCCATATTCTCGCCCTTGTGCATTAAATCAAAGCAAGGGAATGCCCCGCGGTTATATGAAATATTTTCGGGATACCAGTCGTTTTCCTTTGACACACCGAAGGTGATAAGCTTCTTCTCCCCTGCCTGAGAAACTGCAATACGTGACTTTTCATCGTCACCGTTAAAAATTACGGCATCTCTTGCAAGTGAACAGAACTTACCGAAGGATGCGATAAGATTATCCATAGTCTTGAAAAATTCAAGATGGTCTGCATCAACGTTAAGAAGAAGAGCAACACTGGGTGAAAGGTCAAGGAAGGTGTTGGCAAATTCACAAGCCTCGCACACAAGAAGGTCTTCCTTGCCTACTCTGCCGTTGGCGCCGATAAGGGGAAGCTTACCGCCGATTACTGCAGATGTATCAACATCACACTTAAGAAGAATCTGTGTGAGCATTGATGTGGCTGTGGTTTTGCCGTGTGTTCCGCATACGCCCACACAGTTGCCGAATTTTCTTGTAACTGCACCGAAAAGCTTTGAGCGTTCGAATGTGGGGACACCCATTTCACGAGCGGCAACAAGCTCGGGGTTGTCGGGAAGGAGTGCGGCAGTAAATACTACCATTTCGGCATCACCTATGTTTTCAGCCTTCTGACCGAGAACAACGGGAATTCCCAGGTTTCTTATTCTCTGTAAGGTATCAGTTTCATTATTATCGGAGCCTGAAAGCTGATAGCCCTTTGAATGTAAAATTTCAGCAAGAGGGCACATACCCGCTCCGCCTATGCCGATAAAATGTATTCTTTTAACGGTTTCAAGAAGCTTATCTATATCGAACAAAGTTTTCACCTTTTCTCAATTTCGTATTTTTCATATATAAACGCAAAATTAAATTATCCTTTAACTAATATATAATATAAATATTCCCCATAAATGTCAATAGACATAACAAAATAAAGAAAAGTAAACTCAAAAAAATTCCGTGAAGATTTACTCCCCACGGAATTTTCACTATTTTTTTATTTCATCCACTTCTTTGAGTCTTCAAGACCGACAGATGCACGGAGAATGTCACGGGCATCGGAGGATGCAATATCACCATTGTCAACATTTATAGCCTTATAGTAACATGAGCCGTCGGCAACAGTTTCAAGACCAACAGATGCACGAAGGGCAAGTCTTGCATCAGCTGCGGAGATTTTTCCGTCACCATCTGCATCACCGTAAACGACAATTTCTTTCGTAGTACCATCTGCCATTGTAAGCACCATGCCCGTACCAATCAGAGCCGCATTTTCAACAGCCTTTCCGTCTTTAGTCTTGATTGTGGCACCCTTACCTGCCTGAGAAAGAAGCTGAGCAACAGTAAGACCGTTATTGGAAACAATGTTGCTTCCGCTTTCCTTTGCATTATTTGAATCTGTGAATTCAGGCACAAGCTTCGGTATTTCAGTATGACCTGAAATATATTTCTTGCAGTCGTTGCAGTAAACACCGGCTGTGTAACCGATAGCATCAAAGGTTGCGGGAGTTGCGGGAACAGTCTTTGTATTTACATGATTTGAGGGATTAATTACAGTTTCTTTGTGACCGCTGATGTACTTCTTGCAGTCATTACAGTATGTACCTGCAGTTGTCCCCTTTGTGGTACAGGTTGCCTTTACCTCTGCAACGTTCTTGATATTTGCATGATTTGATGCATTAATACCAAGATTCTCTGTCTTTGTATGTGCAGAATTGTGCCTACAAGTATAAGTTACAATTCCTTCTGAGGTACATGTAGCTGAAGTGGTAATTGGGTTATTCCACAAATGTGCATTTTCATCTAAAGGTATTTCAACTTCGAAATATTTCCAGTCTTTATCATAGTAATCATACACTATTTTTCCCGATTTATTACAAGTTGCATTAACTGTATTAATTTTATATTTATGCCCTCTAACAGGAAATTGCTGCGAAAAACTTATTTTTTTATCGGTTATCTCATGAACATCAATTTTTGCAGTTGAATATTCATTTGACACAACCTCAAAATAAACCCAAAAAAGTTCTACATTTTCATTGTCTTTTACCTTGGAATTTTCACAAGATACTTTTAATTTACCTTTCCACAATTCAGAAAAATCCCCTTGAGCATCGCAGTTAATGGAAATAATCTCTCGAGGATACAACAAATACGGATTATAATTAATTTCATATACATTACCGTCTTGCTTATCATTACTCCAAAAACTTAACATCAAAGCATCATAATAACTATATGAAACAGCCGCTAATTCGGACGGTTCATCGCACTCAAAAAAAGACTCACCGGAAATTTTATCATAGCATAACAAGCCAGAGTTTAAATCATAATAATATACACTATCGACAGGAATTGTTCCATTAATTGTTCCCTTTAAGCTTTTAATCCACAAATCCGAATAAACAACCATTTCTTGTTTAAAATAAAAAGTCAAAACCTCATGCCTACCAGCATCATACAACCCATCTGAATCATTACATCTAAACGAAAATTTCACCCGTTCCGAATTTGCACTAGCAGATTCTATTTTTGTCAATTTACTGTTATATTTTATGTCTTTCTCAAAATTATCATACCCAATGAAACAATCTTTCATAAAATTAGTCATTGAAAACTCACCGCTTGCGAACGTACCATCAGACACTATCCACAATGATACATAACAACCAATTTCATAGTCGTTAGGCGTAACTGTAAGATAAACCGGCATATCTTCAATAGGCTTTTGATATGCACTTGCATATAGATTCTCATCAAAAAAACTGTTCACAAAAAAAATGGATAAACTCAAAATTATTGAGCATAAAAATTTGAGATTTTTCTTCATATACTGCCTCCAAAATAAAAAAGTGTGTGCAAACCGAAGAATGCACACACGAAAAATGCTTCTCCGATTGCTGCGACACAACTTTGACAAACCACAAGAGATAGCCAAAATAGAGAATGCATTTTTACCAAAGTAAAAAAACAATCTCTTATGGTTCTGCTATTAAGTTGCGTCGCAATTCAAGTGTACTCTTTTCGGACAAAAAAGTCAAATATTAAATACGGCATTTTATATATTGACATATATTTTTTATAATGATATAATAATCGAGTTAAAGACTGTGACGGAATTACGGTTGTTGATACGGCTTCAAGAGAGGCAGCGGTTGGTGCGAGCTGTCAGCGCGGCAATAATCGGTCTCACTCCCGAGTTTATTCTCTGAAAGGCGGCTATACACGATTTCCAATCGTGATGCTTCAAAAGACGAAAATAGGAGAATACGGCTTCCTCCGTTAAAAGGATTCAAGAGGACAGACAATGTTCTGTCAAGCAGGGTGGTACCGCGGATATAATTCGTCCCTGAGGAAGAAAAAAATTCCTCAGGGAATTTTTTTAAGTAATAAGTAATAGTGAATAGTGAAGAAGTAACCTGTCGGAAGGGCTTCGTCCTTTTAATTTTAAGCCGCGTTGCGGCTTCATACAGTGTCACTCTTCACTCTTACCTCTTACCTATTACCTCAAAACTTTGGAGGTGTTTCTTATGAATTACGATTTTAAGAATACCGAGCTCAAGTGGCAGAAAAACTGGGAAGACACCGGTGTTTTCAATGCTGTTGACGGCTCGGACAAGAAGAAGTTCTACGCTCTTGTAGAATTCCCCTACCCCAGCGGAGCAGGTATGCACGTTGGTCACATCAAGGCTTATTCAGGTCTTGAGGTTTTATCCCGTAAACGCAGAATGGAAGGCTACAATGTACTCTTCCCCATCGGCTTCGACGCATACGGTCTTCCCACAGAAAACTATGCTATCAAGACAGGTATTCATCCCAGAAAGGTTACTGATATGAATATCGAAAAGTTCTCTTCACAGTTAAAGAGAGTCGGATTCTCCTTCGACTGGAACAGAGTTGTTGACACAACAGAAGAG
>JAZTWN010000035.1:0-79778 GCA_045635905.1 Acutalibacteraceae bacterium | reverse complement strand
GATAGCTATGAATTTGTAGCTTCACTTCTTGACAACTTCGCACAGATGGCTGCAAGCGAAGACGGCATCTATGAGATTATGTATACCGTATATAACGTATTCAAGGCTGCTAACGAAGCTGCTGCAGGCGTTAAGGATTGGTATGATACCTTCAACGGTGACTACACATTCCTCAACAAGATGTTCGAAGACAGCGATCTCAAGTTCATTAATCAGCTCAGAGAATCACTCAAGAACCTTCTTGACAACAGCGAATACTCAGACATTATCGACGGTGATGAGCTCGCTCCCAACGGATTTATCAGATTCTTCCAGAAGATTGCTGAATTCTTCCAGAAGATCGGTGACTTCTTTGCAAATCTTTTCAAATAAAGATTAAGAGGACTGAATCCTTAAACTAAAAAATGCCCTCCGCAGGAGAAATCCTGCGGAGGGTTTTTTCTGTATGGAGTATATTGAAGAAAAAGGCACGACCCGTAAAGGACGTGCCGATTTTTCAGTTAATTCTTGTAGTTTCTTCAACTATTATGTCTGCAGGGTAATCTGATACACTTGCGCCTGCGCCTGTGGGCGGGGCTGCGTCTGTTTCAGGATTGTATCCGGGAACAACCATTTCGGGTTCATCGGGATTGTAGCCTGGGGTGGTTTCGCCGGCCTCGCCCTTGCCGGGAACAGTGCCGTCACGGTTTTCGTTTACATAGCTATGCTCCTTGAAAGCGACGTTTTCCTTAAGGTATCTGTCTAATTCGCCGAATTTATCCGTTCCCACAAAGAAGCATTTCTGTGTGCTGAGAATGTTTGTGATGACGTAGCCGTCGGGGGTTATGCAGAAGGAAATATTTTTATATCCGAACAGAGGAAGATTTGTTTCAATGCCTATTCTGTCGTAGGGATGATTATATTCAACGTTTTCTGCACCGAGGCAATCGGAAAGAAGCTTCCATATTACGCTGTCATCAAAGTCTGCATATATAATCTCGGTGTGTGAGGTGGCAAGCTCGGTGTATTCGTAAATATCAATGTATGCCTTGCCGAAGGATACGGTATTATAAAGGTCAAGGTCGGAAATGAAGGCACCGAGATTTTTGGGCTCGTACCATACGTTTACGTATACGTTATAGGTGTTTTCGTCACCGATTTTTACTGCCACGGCACAGTCGGTGCTGATATTTTTAACAGCAAACACCTTTGCGGCTATGGTGTAGGTCTTATCCTCATAGATATCGTAGCCCGTCATTTCGGAATCAGCGATAAATTCACCGATGTTTTCAGAGGAAATTTCCGTTCTCTGTGAGCTGTAGGGTGTATCACCGAGAAAAAGCTCGGGATATTTATCGGAGGTGATGCGGTCATCCCATTTCGGTGCAATTCCTATAGACAATTCTCCGCCCGATTCAGTATTTTCACCCTCATAGTAAATGGCAGGCTCGGTTACGATTTCGGCAACAGGGGTATCCTCCTGTGTGTTTTTTCCTGCGGCTGCTTCGGTTGTTTCAGCGTCCGTGCTGACGGGCGGTGGAGTGATAAAATCACTCTGACTTATAAGCACGCCTGCGGCAATTGCAACAGCCATACACGCAGCAATGCCTGCAAATCTGTAAGCCTTGCTTTTCTTTTTCCTTATCTGTGCCGCTTCCTCAATAAAGCGGTCGTCAATGCCGCTTAATATATCGGCAGTATATTCCTTATTCATATTAAGCCTTCTTTCGTGAGATATTTTCTTAAAGCCTCTCTTACCCTTGAAAGTCGCACGGAAACAAAGTGGGGAGAGCTGCCTGTAAGCGAGGCAATTTCCTTTACACTGTCACCGTAAAAATAGCGGCGCACGAACATAATTCTCGTGTCCCTTTCGGTGTTGTCGAGAAATTCGTTGATTTTTTGCGCAAGCTCCTTTGCGATAAGCTCGCTTTCGGGTGAATTGTTCGCAAAAAGCACGTTTTCAAGCTCTTCAAGGGCTACGTCGTAGAAAGAGTTTCTTTTCTGTGATGTGCGTTTACGGTGCTTTTTTAAGGCAGTATTGCGTACAACCTTCAGAAGGTATGTAACAAGGGGAGATGGATTTTCGGGCGGAATACTGTTCCACATAATAAGCAGAGCATCGTTCACGCATTCCTCGGCATCCTCGTGATTGCCCAGCACGTTGAATGCCACGCGATGTGAAATTTTTCCGTATTTTTCCGAAAGCTTTATGATTGCCTGCTGTGAGCGCTCATTGAACAGCGCGATAATCATACTGTCGTCCATTTTTTCACCGTCCTTTCACCCATATACTACCTTTTTGCACGTTAATATCTCATAAAAAATGTCATAACATATTATATCACAAAATCTTTATGTGATTTTTACAAAATGCTTGACATTTTATTGTGTAGGTACTACAATTAATCGGCTTTAAAAATAATAAAACAGGAGAAATGATATGGAAACCTTACTTGCTTTGTCCGTTGCTCTTTTTGCAGGACTTATGTTATCACGTGTTGCTAAGAAAGTTCAGCTTCCCGCAGTTACCGCGTATCTTGTTGCCGGTATTCTTATAGGCCCTTACCTTTTAGGCTCACTGGGCGTTGACGGACTCGGCTTTACAAGTATGGAAAATATAGATTCCTTCGGAATTATTTCCGACGTTGCTTTAGGCTTTATCGCATTTTCAATCGGTAATGAATTCCGTATGAGTCAGCTTAAGCAGATCGGTAAGCAGGCAACCATTATCGGTATATTCCAGGCAGTTGCGGCAACCCTGCTGGTTGATGCCGCATTAATCGGTGTTCATTTCCTTATTCCGGAAAAATTCCCCCTTCCTGCCGCAATCATCCTCGGTGCAGTAGCATCCGCTACCGCTCCTGCTGCAACTCTTATGGTTGTTCGTCAGTATAAGGCAAAGGGCCCCGTAACAAGCATTCTTCTTCCCGTTGTTGCTCTTGACGACGCAGTAGGTCTTGTGCTTTTTGCAATCTCCTTCGGTGTTGCAAAGGCAATTCACCTTGGTAATGCAGATATAGTTTCCGTAATAGTTGAACCTATTCTTGAGGTTGTGCTTTCCCTTCTTTTAGGCGGTGTTATGGGTCTTCTTTTTACCTTCTGCGAAAGATTCTTCCATTCCCGCTCAAAAAGACTTGCTATGTCCGTAACCTTCGTGCTTTTCACTGTTGCCCTTTCAATGCTTGAATTCCACGTGGGCGGAATCCATATCGCATTTTCCTCTCTTCTTTCCTGTATGATGCTCGGCACAATCTTCTGCAACATCTGTGATTTTTCCGAGGAGCTTATGGACAGACTCGACCGCTGGACTGCTCCCTTATATATCCTTTTCTTCGTAATTTCAGGCGCGGAGCTTGAGCTTGCCGTTTTCAAGGATTATATGATAGTGCTTATCGGTATCGTATATATAGTTACACGATGCATTGGTAAATATTTCGGTGCATCAATAAGCGCAAAAGCAACAGGCTGCAACCCCAATATCGTAAAGTATCTCGGTATCACACTCTTTCCCCAGGCAGGCGTAGCACTCGGTATGGCAATAAAGGCTGAGGTTCTGGGTGAGCCCGGTGCGATTGTTGCAAACATAACTCTTTTCTCAGTTCTTATCTATGAGCTTGTAGGTCCCTTCCTTACAAAAATTTCTCTTCAGAAGGCAGGAGAAATCACACCCGAGGGCAAGACAAGTGCAAGAGATACCGCACAGAAATCCGCACAGTAAAAAATTACGGGAGAGCAATCTCCCGTTTTTTGCTTTTAAAAATTTTTACAGAAAAACGCTGCGGCAATATAGGTTGTCAGGTCGGCTATCAGTGCACAGGGGATTGTGTGTCGCGTTTTTGTGATACCCACGCTTCCGAAATATACCGCAACGGCATAAAAGGTGGTTTCACTGGCACCTGCAATCACGCTTGCCACCCGCCCTACGTATGAGTCGGGTGAAAATTCCGATAAAATATCCTGAAGCACGGCAATACCTCCGCTTCCCGAAAGGGGAGAAATAAGGCAAAGGGGAAGCACCTGACGGGGGATTCCGAGAAAGCCTGCCACAGGGGCAAGCACGTCGCACAAAAGCTCTACCGTGCCTGAGCTTTCAAGCGCTGACACCATAACACAAAGGGCGGTAAGGCAGGGGAGAAGGTCGGAAAGCTGATGCAGAGCTCTTTTTGCTCCCTTTGTGAAAATTTCAAAAACAGGCAGCCCTTTTAAGACTGCGTAAAGGATTACCGCCGATACTGTAAGAGGCAGAACGAGGCTCTGAAAAAAATTCATCCGATCACCTTAATTAAAACGTATTTTATTGACTTATAAAAAACCGTATAGTATAATATCTATTTACTGAAGAAACTATTTATTACGCACGAAAGGGGGAGTATGCATGGACAAGTCACAGTTTTTAGGCGATACACATGTTTTTTCCCATTTAACAGATAAATTTATTGAAAATAACGCTATTCCCAAGGGGGACTACAGCAGATTCCCGGTAAAGATGGGGCTTCGTAATTCCGACGGTACAGGTGTTATGGCAGGTCTTACAAAGATATGTAACGTTGAAGGCTACTATATCGATGACGGTGAAAGAGTACCTAAGGCAGGTCGACTTATCTACAGAGGTATTGACCTTTACGATTTTGTAGGCGGCTGTAAGAGTGATGACCGCTTCGGCTTTGAGGAGCTTGTTTTTCTGCTCATTTTCGGCTCTCTTCCCACAAAGGAGGAGCTTGATGGCTTCTGCGGACTTCTTTCTGCAAACCGTGAGCTGCCCTTCGACTTTGTTGAAGACGTTATTATGCGAGCACCCTCGCCCAATATTATGAATAAGATGGCTTCATCTGTTACCGCTCTTTATGCCTATGACGATAACCCCGACGATATTTCCGTAGACAACGTGCTTCGTCAGTGCATTCAGCTTATAGCGCAGCTTCCTGCCATTATGTCCTATGCATATCAGGTAAAAAGAAGATTTTTCTATAAAAAGAGTATGTATATCCATCAGGTTAAGCCCGAGCAGAAGACCGCTGAGGTGGTGCTTCGTTCAATCCGCTCCGACAAGACCTTTACAGAGAAGGAGGCAAAGCTTCTTGACCTTTGCCTTATGATTCACGCAGACCACGGCGGCGGTAACAACTCAACCTTTACAACGCGCTGTATTTCCTCAACGGGCACTGATACCTATTCCGCAATCGGTGCAGGTATAGGCTCACTTAAGGGCTTCCGTCACGGCGGTGCAAACATCAAGGTTACACAGATGGTTGACAATATCCGCGAAAATGTAAGGGATATCACCGACGAGGATGAGGTTGAAGCATATCTTCGCAGAATCGTAAGAAAAGAAGTAAACGATAATTCGGGTCTTATCTACGGTATGGGTCACGCTATTTATACCCTCTCTGACCCCCGTGCAGTTCTTCTTAAGCAGAACGCAAGAGAGCTTGCCGAGGAAAACGGTCTTCTCAGAGAGTGGCAGCTTCTTGACTGTATTGAAAGACTTTCTCCCACAGTATTCTGCGAGGAAAAGGGAATTCAGAAGCAGATTTGTGCAAACGTTGACCTTTATTCGGGTCTTGTATACAGAACTCTCGGTATTCCCGAGGACCTTTACACTCCTATGTTTGCAGTAGCCCGTGTTGCAGGCTGGTGTGCTCACAGGCTGGAAGAGGTTGCAACCTGCTCAAAGATTATGCGTCCTGCTTATAAGAGTATTTCCCGTCATCAGGACTATACCTCACTTCTTGACAGATAATTCGGAAAGGTGAAAAAAATGAAGCTTAAAAACATAAAGCTTATATCCGCAGTCCTTTTTGCACTTTTGCTTGCAGTAAGGCTTTATCATTCATTTGCGCTTACTGACGGTGCAACAGGCTTTTTTACTGAAAACAATATAACGGTACCCCTTATGTTCATTCTTGCCGTGGGTGCGGTTATTGCGATATGTGTCTTGTGCTATATCACAAAGACGCTTCCCTCAGGTGACGTGAAGAAAAAGCCCTCCGTGCTTTATATGGCAGCAGGTGCATTTTTTTCCTTCGTGCTTTTATACGACGGACTTTCCGGAGTAAAGACAATGCTTCAGGCAGGCGGCGGACTTTCCGGAATGAAGGCTGCAGTTGGCGGAAATTTAGGTATGCTTTCTGCCGTTTTTGCGCTGCTCGGTGCATTTTCGGTGCTTGCATCTCTTTTCCTTTATATCAAGACAGGCTCACTTACGGGTAAGCTCAGCATTCCTATGCTTTTCCCCGTTATATGGGCATTTGCGGAAACCCTTGAGTTTTTCTCCATAACAGTAAGCTACATCAAGGTTTCTCAGCTTTTCTTTGCAATTTTCTCAGCAGCATTTTTAATGATATTCCTTTTTGAGAATGCAAGAGTGCTTACAGGTATCGGCAGAAAGACCTCCCTCTGGTTTTTCTTCGCATCCGGAATTATTGCCGCAGGCTTCTGCTTCTGCACAGGCATTCCTTCGCTTCTTGTTTCTCTTATTGCCCCCGAAAATACAGTGGTCTACTGTCCCTTTGAGCTTTATACCCTCGGTGGCGGACTTTATGCACTGGCATCGGTTTTTTCAAGAGCCGATGAAAAGGAAGCGGCTGACGCTTCAGAAAACGTAACGGAGATAGAATAAAGTGAATTTTTCGTTGTTTTTTCAGAATTGTATGATAGCGGCGCAGCAGGTTGTAATTTTATACCTCATTGTTGCCGTAGGCTTTATTGCCGATAAGAAGAAGATATTTACGGAAAAAACCGCAAGAGCGGCAAACGACCTTCTGTTTTATATCATCACCCCCTGCGTTATCATAAATTCCTTCCTTACAACAGAATTTACCCCCGAAACCTCAAGAGGCTTTCTTCTTGCGGCGCTGGGCGGTGCGGTGACTCATCTTCTCGGTATTGTGCTTGCAGAGCCCTTCTTCAGAAAGAAGGGAAATGACAACAATGCCGTGTTCAAGTTTGCTTGTGTTTACGGAAATATGGGCTATATGGCGCTTCCTCTTGCTGAGGCGGTGCTTGGCAGTGAGGGTGTTTTCTACTGCTCGGCAGGCGTTATTGTTTTCCAGGTTTTCACCTTTACCCACGGTGTATGGCAGATGAACAGAGGAAAAACGGGCACACAGAAATTCAGTCCCAAAAAGCTTTTCCTCAATCCCGGTGTTATTGCCGTTTGTATAGGGCTTCCGTTCTTCCTTCTCAAGGTGAAAATGCCCGAGATTATAATGTCCCCCATTTCCTTTATCGGCTCAATGAATACGCCTCTTGCTATGCTGATGCTCGGTACTTATATGTCCAATGCGGGACTTAAGACAATTTTCAAAAACCGTGAGCAGTATCTTGTTGCTCTTATAAAAATTATTGCTGTGCCTGCAGTTTTCTACATTATAATGAAAACAACGGGTCTTCTTACAGGCGCACTGTTTACCGCCTGTATGATTCAGGCATCTGCTCCCAGCGCAAACAATACCGTTATGTTTGCCGCAAAATATGACAGGGATACGGGAGTTGCATCAAAGACGGTAGCATTTGTAAGCTTTGCTTCAATTCTCACAATGCCCGTTATGATTGCCCTTACGCAGGTGTAAAAATGGATAGCTTATTTATGGGGCTGCCCTACGGCTTCAGCTCCTTTGACGATATAAAGAATTCTCTTCTTCCCTGCAGAGCCCTTGAAAGGCTTCCCGAAAACGCAAAAACCGTAATATCGGTGCTCTTTCCCTATTACCTCGGTGAGGAGATATATGAAAAGGCGAACGTTTCAAGATATGCGGTAAGTGCCGATTATCATATAATCACAGGGAGAATTATTGAAGAGATTGCGGAAAATCTGCGAAAAAAATTCCCCGACGCCGTTTTTGAGGCATTCGTTGACAACTCACCTCTTCCCGAGGTACGCTGCGCGGTGAATGCAGGACTGGGTGTTATGGGTATAAACAATCTTTTTATAAACGATACCTACGGCTCCTGGGTTTTTCTCGGTGAAATAGTAACCGATATGTATTTTGAGCCCTATAAGGGTGAAAAATCCCTTTGTGACGGCTGTATGGAATGTGTGAACGCCTGCCCCGTAAATGCAATTACAGGCAAGGAAATCATAAGGGAAAAATGCCTTTCTTTTCTTTCCCAGAAAAAGGGTGAGCTTCCCGACGAGGTAGCCCGACAGATTGAAAAAACAGGCTGCGCCTGGGGCTGCGATATCTGTCAGAAGGTATGTCCTCATAACAGAAATGCAGAAATCACTCCCATAAGGGAATTTATTGAAACCGCCGTGCCTGTTGTTACAAGGGATACGGAAATTGAGGGTCGTGCCTTCTCCTGGCGCGAAAAAAAGGTTATTGACCGCAATATAGAAATACTCTGTAAATCAGCAGATAAAAATTAGTCAGATAAAGAAGGGTTGGTGTACCTATGAAACTTATTGTTGCTATCGTAAACAAGGAGGACTCATCAAAGCTTGTTGTGAATCTCAACAAGGCAGGCTTTATGTCCACAAAGCTTTCCACCACAGGCGGATTTTTAAGTGCAGGCAACGTAACGCTGCTTATCGGTGTTGAGGAGCAGCAGGTTGACGCCTGTCTTAAGGTTATGGAGGAGTGCTGCAGCAAGCGCACTCAGATGGTAAGCACAGGTACAGGCAGTCACGCAGATCAGTTCTTTACCTCGCTCCCCGTTGAAATAACTGTAGGCGGAGCAACGGTTTTCGTTGTTGACGTAGACAGATTTATAAAGATGTGACGATATGATTTTTACGGATAAGGAAATACCCGAAAATACCATAAAGGCGGTGAATTCCGCAGTAAGGCTCGGACGTCTTCCCTGCAGTATTCTGCTTTCGGGAGGCAGTGAGGCCTTGAGGGAGAAATGCGCCCTTGAGCTGGCTTCAGCCGTGCTTTGCACAGGAAACGACGGCGCAGAGGGTGAGCCCTGTATGAAATGCAGTGCCTGTCTTCGTGTGCGCGCAGGTCTTCACCCCGACGTTTTCAGGATTGTCCCCGAGGACGGCAAGAAGCTTCTTTCTGTAAAAACCGTGCGAGAAGGCTGTCTTGCAAGGCTTTCATCCTCACCCACGGAGGGTGTTGCCAAGGTCTTTATTTTCCCCGAGTGTGACGATATGCAGTCTGTTGTGCAGAATGCTCTTCTGAAATCCATCGAGGAGCCCCCCGAGGATACAATGTTTATTTTCTGCTGCGATGCAAGAGAGGGACTTCTTACGACGGTAATTTCCCGTCTTACCGAGTATCCGCTGGGTGATACGCTTTCATCAAAAAGCAGAAAAACCGACGAGAAGCTTCTGTCGGTTGCCGAAAATATTGCATTCGCCCTTTGTAACGAGGATGAATTCGGTGTTATGCTTGCCTGTGCGCCGATGCACAAGAACAGAAAAATGATGGTGTCCGTTGCACAGAGGCTTATTCTTATAATAAGAGATGCCATGGCAGAGGGAAGCGGTACCGTGCCCCTTTCGGGAAGCGATATGGCGGCCTATTCCCTTTCAAGAAGCTATAAAATATCTTCCCTATTGCAAATTAAGGAAGTTTTGGATAAAATAATAGATGAAGCAGGGCATAATGCCAACGAAAACCTGCTTATTTCAAGGTTTTCCGCATTGACCGCTTCTGTTCTGAAGGAAAGAAAATAACAGAAAGGCAAGGGTTTTTACCCTTATAATTATATGGCAGAGATTATCGGTGTCAGATTCAGGAACACAAAAAAGGTATACTATTTTGACCCTGCAGGCAAAAAGGTTGAAGAGGGTCAGTTCGTTATAGTTGAAACTGTCCGTGGTGTTGAATGCGGAGAGTGCGCGGTAGCCAACAAGGAGGTCGAGGAGGACGTGCTTGTAAAGCCCCTCAAGAGCATCTTAAGGGTTGCTACTGCGGAAGATATAAATAATATGGAAAAGAACAGGGCAAAGGAAAAGAAGGCGTTTTCCATCTGCGAGGAGAAGATAAAGCAGTTCGGTCTTGATATGCATCTTCTTGACGTTGAATATACCTTTGACGGCTCAAAGGTGCTCTTCTTTTATACCGCTCCCGAAAGAGTTGACTTCAGAGAGCTTGTAAAATGCCTTGCCTCCGTTTTCAAGGTAAGAATTGAGCTTCGTCAGATAGGCGTAAGAGATGAAGCAAAGCTTCTCGGCGGTCTGGGTATCTGCGGCAGAGGCTTCTGCTGTAAGGAGTTTTTACACGATTTCCAGCCTGTTTCAATCAAGATGGCAAAGGAGCAGGGACTTTCTCTTAACCCCGTAAAGATAAGCGGCACCTGCGGCAGACTTATGTGCTGTCTGAAATACGAGCAGTCCGCATACGAATATCTTCTTAAAATCACACCCAAGGTCGGCGCAATCGTTGAAACCGTTGACGGCAAGGGTGAGGTTGTTGACAACAACCTGCTCACCGGTATGCTCAAGGTGCGTCTTGACCGCAATCCCGACGCGGCTCCCGGCAAATACAACCGCAAGGATATAAAGATTATCAGGGATGCACAGATAAGACTCAACCGTGAGGAAATTGCTGCATTGAAGGATATCGAATAATACACCTTTTTGCAGATGAAAATTTTTTAAAAACATATTGAATTTTTTATTTAATGTGTTACAATTAAGAAAAACTCAGAAGGAGGAAAAAACTATGTCATACAAAATTACTGACGCATGTATCGCTTGCGGCGCTTGTGCAGCAGAATGCCCCGTAGAAGCTATCTCCGAAGGCGATATCTATGTTATTGATGAGGACGCTTGCATCGAATGCGGTGCTTGTGCAGACGCTTGCCCCGTTGAGGCTCCCGTTCAGGAATAATTAAAATTAAAATTTTTCAGGTGCCTGTCGTAATGACGGGCACCTGTTTTTTTATTTGTTTAATAATCGTAAACGTTTGAATATTCCGTTCTCGGGTCAGAGGGACGGTATTCACCGATTATGATGCTTACGGTTTTTGATTCCCCTGCAGAGTGGTAGGTGACGTTTATTTTGTCGCCTGCCTTTTTTCCTGCAAGAAATTCTGCCATATCCTCTGCTGAGGCAATTTTATTGTTGCCGAGCTTTGTTATAACGTCGCCCGAGCGTATGCCTGCCTCATAGCAGGAGGAGCTCTTGTCAAGTGCTACAATATAGCAGCCTGCAGGAATTGAATATCTTGATGACATTGAGGACGTTACCGTCTGCACCGTAATTCCCAGTGAGGGCTTGCCCTTGACGTAGCCGTAGATAATTATATCTGACATCATATTCTTGACGTCGTCGATGGGAATGAAAAAGCCGAGTCCCTCGATGTTATCTGAGGAGATTTTTGCGCTGGCAATTCCCACTACCTCGCCGTTCATATTGTAAACAGGACCGCCCGAGTTACCCTTGTTGATAGCGGCATTTGTCTGGAACATATTCATTGTTCTGCCGTTTTCCATTGTGAGTGTACGGCTTAAGTGGCTTACGATTCCGTCGGTGAAGGTATATGAAAGCTCACCGAGAGCATTTCCTATAACCATAATATCGTCGCCCACCTTGAGTCTGGAGGAGCTCCCCATCTTTGCTGCCACGGTTGAGGTGTCTACCTTTATTATTGCAAAGTCGTTTGCCGCCTCACCGCCTACAAGCTTTGCAGGGTATTCGTTTCCGCTGTAGTCGGTTACGGTAATTTCCTCTGCATTTTCAATAACGTGATAATTTGTAACTATATAACCGTTATCGGAAACGCAAAAGCCTGTGCCCGAGCTTGTTACGGGGCGGTAATATGAACCGAGAATTGAGGAATAATACTGCTTCCACGCGGTATTTATTGTCACAATGCTGTGTACCGCCTCGGAATATATGTCACCCTTTGAAAGACCGGGAGTAGCTGCAGGTGCGGCAGTAGTTACCTCTGCAGGCTGCGTGGTCTGAAGCTCAGGGGTGAAGGTTAATTCCTCGGTTGCTTCCTCGGTTGCCGCTGCCGACTGCGCCTCGGTTGTGGTTTCCTCCTGCGCGGTGGTTTCTTCAATTACGAATTCGGGTGCCGTGGTTGCTTCTTCGGGAGCGCTGTAAAGCAGGTTGAACATAAAAAATGCTCCGCCCGCGCCCGATACGGCGCTTACTGCCACGGATATAACAAGAATAATTATAAATGCACCCACAGGAAATTTCTGTCTGCGATGCCGTCTTTTCATATTTTCTCTTCCTTTATGTAAATGTAGCGCACGGGACTCAGATAAGCTTATACATTGTTGTTGCGCTTTCCTTTGTTGCGTGCTCGGTGACGGTTTCCACCTGAGCCCTTATGTGATTTGAGCCCATCTGGATATCAATGACGTCGCCTACCTTGATTTCATAAGAGGCACGGGCAACCTTTCCGTTTACCTCAACGTGCTTTGCGTCACAAAGCTCGTTTGCCACTGTTCTTCTTTTTACAAGGCGTGAAACCTTGAGATATTTATCAAGTCGCATAATTTTCTCCTTTATAGCATCATGGCACCTTCCCGAGGGATGGTGCCGTTAAAATCAGTTTAAGAAGCCCTGAATAATAATTTCCTCTGCCTCCTCGGGGGTCATACCGAAGGTCATTAATTTCAGCAGCTGCTCGTTGTTGATTCTGCCGATTGCTGCCTCGTGAATAATTGCTGCCTCTGCGTGGTTTGCCGCAATTTCGGGAATTGAGCGTATGCCTGCATTGTCCATAATAATTGAGTCGCACTGTACGTGTGCCGAGCAGGGGGCGTTACCCACTGCCTTGGGATAGAATATCTGCTTTGATTCATCCTTTGCAACGGAGCGCGAGATAATCTGTGCCGAGGCTCCCTCGCCGTTGAGCTCAATTGTCATATCGGAGTCGGCATACTGCTTGCCGTGGGTCATAAGGCGCTCAGTTACGATGAACTTTGCGTTTTTTCCAAGCTTTGCAATTGTGTTTCTCTTTGTGGAGTCAACACCCTTAATCTGTACGGATTCCATTTCGCATACGGAGTTTTCCTCCATATATACTGCGGTTTCGGGGTTCAGTATTCTTTCACCCGTGCCCTCACCCTCGCCGTAGTGCTTTTCAATATACACAACTCTTGCATTCTTGCCGATAAAGAAGCGGTGGATGCCCTCGTGACGGCTTTCGTTGCAGCCTGAATTGTGAATACCGCAGCCTGCGATTATTGTTACGTCTGCGTTTTCACCGATATAAAAGTCGTTATATACCTTATCGGAAACGCCCTCCTCGGTGATTATTACGGGGATGTATACCTTTTCTCCCTTTGTGTCGGGAAGAATTGTGATATCAATGCCGGGCTTGTCGGTCTTATTGGTGATAAGCACCTTTTCGTTGGTGCTTCTTTCAATACCTGCTCCGTTTTTTCTTATGTTATAGGATGCGCCTACGGGAATAGATGAAAAATCGGAAATTTTATCAAGCAGGTTCTTGTCTGTAATGTTAAGCATTTGCGTCACCTCTCAAAGAGCATTTGCTGTCAAATTCTCCCAGAAGTGTGGGGAGAATCTCCTCCTTGGTGCCGAAGGAGCGGATTTTGCCGTCGGCAATAACAAGAATATCGTCTGCAAGCTGCATAATTCTTTCCTGATGGGAAATTATCATTACGCTTTCGTTTCTCTCTGCTGCAATATCCCTGAAGGACTGTACAAGCATTGAGAAGCTCCAAAGATCTATGCCTGCCTCGGGCTCGTCGTATATTGCAAGACCTAAATTTCTTGCCATAAGGGTTGCAATTTCAATTCTTTTTACCTCACCGCCTGAAAGTGAGGAGTCAACCTCACGGTTGAGGTAGTCCATTGAGCAAAGACCTACCTTTGTAAGGTATGAGCAGCACTCGTTTTCGGGAAGGTCGCTTCCGTGAGCAAGGGATAAAAGCTTTCTTACGGTAAGACCCTTGAAGCGGGGAGGCTGCTGAAAGGCATAGCCGATACCAAGCTTTGCTCTTTCTGTTATGGAAAGATTCGTGATATCCGTGCCGTTATATAAAATCTGTCCCTTTGTGGGCTTTTCAATACCCATTATAAGGCGTGCCAGTGTTGATTTGCCACCGCCGTTGGGACCTGTAATAACAAGGAATTTTCCGTCCTCAAGGGTAAAGGAAACGTCCTCGATTATTTCAAGGCTTCCGCTGCCGTTTTCGTTTTCAACGGTAAAGCCTATGTTTTTAACTTCTAACATCGGTTTCTCCTAAAAATAAAAATGGTAAAGTGCAATAAGCGCTGCGTGAAGGACTATCATAAGAGGCAGTCCTATCATAAATTTTTTATGGCGTGTTTTGTGACGGATAAGCTGCATTGTCACGTATTCGGCCGCCGCACCGCCTAAAAAGCCCGTAAGCATAAGTGTTTTTTCGGGAATACGGTTACGGGGAAGCTTTTTTGCGGCAATTTTGTCATATACGGTGATTATTGCCGCAAAAATTGAAATTATAAGAAGGTAAAGGTACATTATAATTCAACCTTTACGATACATTCGCCCTTGCCTGCGTATACTGAAAGCACGTTGTCCTTATACTTCCAGCCCTTTGTTGAGTATACCTTTTTGGGCTCTGAGGGAAGGTAGATAAGAGTGGGAGCCTTTACTGTGCTTGAGCCTGTGTACGTAAGGGTGAACTCATTGTTCTTTCTGTCGAAGGAATATTTCTTTATTGTGCCTGCAACCGCAATAGGAAGGGGGCGTGAGATAATATTCATAATTTCGCTGTTTTCAAAGTCGATGAAATAGTGCCAGTACGTATGGCTCCATTTGTTGCTGTCGAACTTTTCAATAAGATGCTCAAGTGCGGGATATTCCTCGCTTCCGGGGACCATACCGCCCCATTCGCCTACAAGCACGGGAACGTCCATTCTTTCCTGTGTTCTCTTGTGCTCATCGAAAATAAAGTCGATTCTGTAGGGGCTTGCATTGTTTGTAAGGGGAGTGTCTACGGTGATGTCGTAGCCGTGGGGGGAGAACAGATGATTTTCTTCAACTGTGCCGTCTTTGTATACAATTCTCGGAACTGAGCAGGGAATACCGAGATTTGAGAAATAGCAGTTTTCTGAGAAGATGATGCCTGTCTTGTCAACCTTTCTTATAGCCTCGGCTGCTGCAACGAGGAAGGGATAATATCTTTTGGTGTCGAACTCATACATCATTTCCTTTGTCTTGCCGAGAATTCCCTTGTAAACCCTGGGGTCGTCGGCTACGGAAAGCATTTCCATAACCTCCTTGGAAAGAGCATCCTTCACAAGCTTCTTTCTGTCAACGTGCTTGTTGAAAAGGATTGTGCCTACACCGTTCTTTACAAGGCAGCGGAAGAGCTTACCGCCGGGAGTGCCGGGGAAGGGCTCGTTGAATACGTCGTAGCCTATGATGCAGTCGAATTCCTTGAGGTAGTCTACAGTGAAGGTAAGCATATCGCAGAAGCTGTCACGCATACCCTTGCCGTTTATTTCGCGGTTTTCCCAGAATGCGTCGAATGCCTGATGGATATCCTTGTGGAAGAAATAGCCCTCAGCCCAGATAAACATAGGGTCCTGACGCTTCTTTGTGTAAATACATGCCCACTTGGGAGCACCGTCACCGGGTGCTGAGCAGTATGCGCTGAAAAGGTCCTGATGCCAGTCAACGTAAACGTAGATTTCGTGCTTCTGACAGAGCTTGAGTACCTCCTTATAGCCGTCAAGGTATTCGGTATTGTACTTGCCCTGCTCGGGCTCGATTCCTGCCCAGGTAAGACCGAGTCTGATAATATTCACGCCCTTTTTCTTGAGCGCTGCAAGTCTTTCGTCTGTGAGGTCGGTTTTGTACCTGATAACGCCGTCCTCGTCTACGTCAACTCCCTTGTAGACAAAGTTCAGACCGTTGAAAATTCTTTCTCTGCCGTTGTCATCTATAAGTCTTTTTCCTGATACTGAGATAGTGTTCATAATAAAATACCCCATATTAAAAATATTATTCATAATAATATTAACATTAAATTCCACCAATGTCAACAAAAACAAAAAGAACACAGGAGTCTGCCTCCTGTGCTCTTTTGTCTTGTATTTTTCTGTTGAAATCAAAGTGATGAAACAGTCATTGCAATTACTACGGATGCGGTGAAAATTCCCGAAAGCAGAGCCGCGGAAACTATCTCCCATCTGTTTGACTGAATAAAGCGCTTCATAAAATTATCTCCGTTCTGCACAAAAAAGTGCAAAAATAATTGTGTAACATTTTTAATCGGTACACGCATAATACTACAAAAAAAACCGTTTGTCTATACCTTTTTGGTTACAAATATTTACATCTGCGAAACTTTTTTCAAGGCAGAGAAATGTCGAATAAAATATGCTCTGAAAATCAAAAATTTTTGTATAAACTGACAAAAGCTGCACACAATATGTATGACCCGATTATTGAAAGGAGTACAAAATAATGGATTTTACAGAGAAAGAAAGAACCTGGCTCGAGGAGCTTAAAAGCCACGAAAAGCTTTGTATCGAAAAGTATAAAAGACACTCTCAGTGCGCAAATGACGAGCAGCTCAAGTCCCTTTTTCAGGGGCTTGCCGACGAGGAAACAGGACATCTCAATTCCCTTGAGCAGATCGGAATGGGCACGGTGCCTCCCATCAACAATGCAGAAAAGCCTCTTCCCGTCTTCACCGCAAAATATAAGGCAATTTTATGTCCCGAAAAAACTGCCGATATGTACCTGTGTACCGATTTATTGTCCGGGGAAAAGCAGGTGTCCCACTTATATGATACTGCCGCCTTTGAATTCCGTGATCAGAGCGTGAGAAATTTTCTGAATCACATTCAGAAGGAGGAGCAGACCCACGGCAAGGTAATCTATGATTATATGGCTGCCAACGGGATGTACTGATTATAGTTATTTTTACTAAATATTTGCCTTTTATTTTTATATCTGGAATATAATATAATAATTGAAATTTGCCGCGGCTTGTGATAGAATCAAGAATGTATAAGCATAATTCTATCTTAGTGTCGCGGTTTTTTGCTGTCAGACACGGGAAAAGGAGAGACAAGTATGAAAAAAACCAAAATGACAACGAAGGCACTTTCAATGCTTCTCACCGTTATTATGTTGTTCACAACAATATCGGTAGGCCTTGTAGCGCCCGACGCAAAGGTGAATGCCAATGCGGCAACAACAGGAGATACGTACACAATTTCCGCATCTTCTGCTGTTACAGATATAAACAACGCTATTGCAGCTGCGAATAATGCAGGTGTCGACGTTATCACCACGATAAAGCTCGGTGAAAATATAACGCTTTCACAGTCGCTTGCAAGCTTTACTGAGATTAAAAGCGCAAACATTGTTTTTGACCTTGCAGGTTTCTCCCTGACAATGTCACTTTCAAAATCAGGCGGATATGAAAGTGCACAGACTGATATGCAGCTTCCCTCTTCAAATCAGGGCTCGTATCACAATGGTATAGACTTGTTCACAAACGGTATGTTTATCATCCGTACAGGTTCTACAATGCAGATTATCAACTCAAATTCATCTGCAAGCAGTAAGATGGAGGTTAGCACCTCTCTTACGGATACAAAAAAAGAAGAATCAATAAATCATCAGACATCATCCTCTCTTATTTACAGTGAGGGTACTCTTATTGTCGGTGATACAAACACAGCGAATAATAATTTCACTCTTTATGCTCATTCAGCCTGTCTGAATACAAACGGAGATAACCCTAACCTCTATGGTAAAAAGAGTGCTACGGCAAACTGCTATACAGTAACAATCAACAGCTCCTCTGCTATTTTCAAGATGTATGGCGGTAAGATTGAGGCTACCGGTGTCGCACGAGCAAGACGAGGCACGTATGCTGACGTTCTTTGCTATGCTCTTAACGTGAATGCTTGTAACTCTGCCGAAATCTACGGCGGATCAATCAATATTCCTAAGAGCCCTGTTGATCAGAACAACGGTATTTTCCAGGCTTCCAGTAAGGCTTGTGAGGGCGGTACTTCCCGAATTTCCGCTATCAGATGTAACAGCCCCTATCTTTATATCTTCAATCTTACAAGCTCCGTTCAGTCAAAGACAGGTACCGACTCATCAAACAGTAATACGCAGTACACAAGCTGTATTTGGACAACAGAAGACAAGAACGCTCCTTATATTTACGGTGCAAAGCTTGATTACTCTGTTGAAAAAGGTGATAATTCCTCTACTGCCAACAATATCGGCTTCATTGTAAGAGGTGCTTATAAGCAGGCTGTAGAAGGTTCTCTTACTCCTGAGGCGGTTGCAGGTACAAATCATATTGAGGTAAGTGCAGGTCAGGGTAAAACTGAGCCAAGATCGGCAACCTTCTATTCTGTTATTCCCACAAACGCAGATAGGGTTGCAGATAACGGCATCGATATTTTCTCATACGCAAGCTTCCGCAGATTCCTTGCTCAGTACAATGCAACAAACGATGCATATTTCGGAAAGACAAAGGCAACAAATGATTCCTCTGCAGTTCCGGCAGCCGGCAGCTACCGTCGTGATGGCTACAAGCACACCGGCTGGATGGGCACAACCTTCCCCGGAACAGCATACTCTGCATCAAAGGCAACTATTTCCAATGCAGGCATAAGCTCAAACGGCGGAACTCTTTTCCTTGCTCCCACCTGGACAGAAACCACATACACAATCACATACGTTGAAAATCCCAATATTGCTCCTACTGTAACAACAGATCACAGCAACTGCCTCAAGAGCTATAAGATAACAGATACTGCGGCTCTTACACCTCCCACAAACCCTGCATACGATTTTGCAGGCTGGACAGTTGTAAAGTACACTCCCGTTTCAACAGACGTGTCAACAAACGCATGGAGCACCACACAGACCTATTCTGCAAACGAAACAGTAACAGGAAAGACGGGTAACATTACCCTTCAGGCAGAGTGGACACCCAAGGAATTCACCGCTTCCTTCGACCTTAAGGGCGGCAGTGCATCAGGCTCCACCACCTACAGCATTCCTTATACAATTGAGGACGGCTTTACCTTCCCCTCAAACTTTACTCCCCCCTCATACTATACAACTCCTATTTCCTTTACCGTTGCGAGCCGCGCAGGTAACTGGGATGACACAAGCGTAGAATATGCAGGCGGCTCAGCTTCCCCCGAATATTTCTACGGCGACGTAACCTTTAACTCAAGATATACTCCCATCGTTTACACAATTACATATCAGGATGAAAACGGCAACTTCATTACCACACAGGATTATGATATTGAAAACGATTTCACACTTGAACACCGTTCAAAGGACGGTTACGTGTTCAAATACTGGGAGGTAGTTTCTACCGACGGTAACTGGAGTAAGACTGCAGCATACACAGGCAAGATTGAAGCAGGCTCCGTATACGGTAACGTAACTCTCCGCCGTGTTCTTGAGGCTGAAACGTACACAGTTACAATTCAGATTGACGAGGACGCAGGTGAGGTTTACACAGGCGATCTTACACTTGACTATTTCTATGACTATGCTCTTCCCGTTCCCGGTGTTCCCGAAAAGAACGGTTATAACTTCCTCGGCTGGGAGGTAGTTTCAGCTACAGACGGCACAAGCCCCAAGAGATGGGTTGTAGGTGAAACCTTCCCCGAGCAGATTGACGCAAGCAACTTCAACAAGCCTCAGACTCTTCCCATGCAGAGAGTAGGCTCCGTAACAATCAAGCCCGTATGGTCAGCTCCCATTACCTACAAGGTAACTCTTGAGGGTGCAGGCGGTACAGTATCAACAAACAGCCTGTCCTACAACATCACAGGTGACGTAAAGCTTCCCACCGCAACAAGAGACGGCTACCATCTTACAGGCTGGAAGGTAGTTGACGAGGACGGCTGCTGGTTCAAGGGCGAGGTTTATAACGTCGGCACATACAGAAATATGTACGGTAACGTTACCCTTCAGGCTATGTGGGCAGAAAACACATATACCGTTACCTACAATGCAAACGGCGGCACAGTCAGCTCAGCAACACAGGAATACGACATCCACAGCGTTAAGCTTGCAGAGCCCGTAAGAGACGGCTACACCTTCACAGGCTGGAAGGTTCTCAGCACTGAAGGCGGCAACTGGATTCCCGGTGACGTATATAACGCAGGTGCAACACTTACAGAGATGTACGGTGACGTTACACTCAGTGCAACCTGGACGGTTAAGAAATACACAATTACATTCCCTGTAGAATCAGGTCTTGTAAGCAGAGAATACACAATCGACCAGACTGTTGCAGGTCTTGCCTCTTATGCACAGCCCGGCTACAGCTTCAGTCATTGGTACGTAAGCCGTGTAATCGGTGAAAGCAACTGGCGCTTCGGCGACGTTCTTGCTTCAAGCTTCTCCGGCAAGTACGGTGATATTGAGGTAAGCGCAGAATTCACACCCGTTACCTATACCTACACTGTTGTTGACCTTAACGGCAACGCAATCGCATCAGACAACTACACAATAAACGATTCTATCAATCTTCCTGCCTTCTCCGCAGACGGCTATATCTTCAAGCACTGGACAGTATATTCCGTATCAGGCGGCGCATGGGTACAGGGCGAATATGCAGCAGGTGAAACACCTGCAGGCATCGGCTACGGTGACGTTATTTTCGCACCCGTAGTTGAAAAGTATAACTACAACATTACGTTTATCACAGACGGCGGCAGCGCAGTTGAATCAAAGACGTATACCGTCGAGGACGCAGTTGTGCTTCCCACAACATCAAAGACAGGCTATTACTTCGCAGGCTGGGAGGTAATCTCCGCAGCAGGCAGCTGGACCGTAGGCGACGTTCTTACAGGTACTCTTGCAGCAGGTGCTTACGGTGACGTAACTCTTACTGCAAAGTGGCAAATCAATACCTACGACATCATCTGGGTTGCAGATAAGGATTCAAAGACTACAACCGTACAGCACGGTGAAATCCCCACAGTCCCCGCTGATATCAACACAGATAAGGCTCCCGACGCAAGATACACCTATACCTTCACAGGTTGGGCTCCCGAAATTTCTCCTGCAACAGGTGAAATGACCTACGTTGCAGTTTACAGCACTACTCTTAATTCCTACACCGTTACATGGTATAACGAAGACGGCACAGCAGTGCTTTCAACAGGCCGCTATGACTACGGCACACATCCCGTTTATAACGGCGGTGCAAATCCCGAAAAGACAGCAACAGGCAAGTACTACAGATTCACAGGCTGGATGAATACCGCAACAAATACAATGCTCAGTGAGGGTGATATCATTACAGGTAACGCTTCCTACAGGGCAGTATTCGTAGAGGTTCAGAATCCCGCAACCGTAATCTGGGTAATCGACGGAGTTCCTCATGAAACAAAGTGGGGCAACGGTGAAACTCCCACATACGTAGGCGTTCCTTCAAAGCCTGATGCAAACGGTAAGAAATATACCTTCACAGGCTGGGACGCAGAGATTGTTGTAGTAGCATCCGGTGCAACCTACACCTACGAGGCACAGTTCAAAGAAGAAAATCAGACCTATACTGCAAAGTTCGATCTTAACGGCGGTACCTTCACAGACGCAAACGGTGCAGCTTCCGTATCCTACACACTTGCAGCTCTCAGACTCAGAGCACTTGAAAAGAACGGTTATACCTTCAAGGGCTGGAAGATAAAGTCCGTAGCAGGCAGCTGGACAAATACAGAAAAGGTTTACACCGCAGGCTCATACACAGGTATGTGGGGTAACGTTGAATTTGTTGCAGTATTCGAGCTCAATACCTACTCCTTCACAATCAAGGACGGCAGCGAAAGCTTTACAGGCTCATACACAATCAACGGCACAGACAAGATTCTTGATTTTGCCGATGAGGGCTTCGAGCAGTCAAAGGAAGGCTATGAGCTTACAGCATGGCTTGTTGTAAACGGCTCAGGCAGCTGGCTTCCCGGTGACACAATTGCCGTTGACAAGGCTGTTACAGGCGCATACGGTGACGTAACCGTAGAACCCGTATGGACTGCAAAGGTTTATACAATCACCTGGGTAAGCGGTGAGGATTCACAGGTAGTTGAATTCAGATACGGCGAAACAGTTATCGTATACTCACCCGTTTCAAGAGTCGGCTACGCTGCTGTATGGCAGAATGCAGACGCTATCCCCGAGGTAATGCCTGCGCAGAATCTTACCTTCGTAGCTACCTATTCAACCATTCAGTATTATCTCCGCTTCGATACAAACGGCGGTAAGCCAATTTCAAACTTCTATTACGATATTACCTCAACTGCAGTGCTTCCCACTCCCACAAGAGACGGTGCAACCTTCGTAGGCTGGAAGGTTTCTGCAGGTAACGGCAGCTGGGTTAAGTCTGACGAATATGATGCAGGCGAAGCTCTTACAGGCTACTACGGTAATGCAACTCTTACAGCTCAGTGGGAATTCAAGCTCTTCACTGTTACCTGGGAGGCAGGCGATACAACAAGAGTAAGCTACTGGTACCACGGTGCTATGCCCTCCTTCAACGGCACACCCACAAAGGCATCAGACGACAGATATTCCTATGAATTCACAGGCTGGGATAAGGAAATAACAGAGGTTACTGCTGACGTTATTTATGTGGCTCAGTTCAGACAGATTGAAAGACTTTACGTTGTAAAGTGGGATATCGACGGCTACATCGCAGAAGCATACACACTTACACTCAGCTACGGTGATATGCCCGAATATACAGGCGCTACACCTACAAGAGAATCAACAGATAAGTACGATTTCCGCTTCATCGGCTGGTCACCCGAGGTAAGTGCGGTTACCAAGGATATCACCTACGTTGCACAGTTTGAAGCAATTGCAAAGCTTCAGGGTCTTCGTATCGACAAGTCGGTTGTATTCCTCAGCATTGACGAAACTGCTTACGTTTCCGCAATTATCTTCCCCACAACCGCAAGCAACGATGACGTTGACTGGATTTCACAGAATGAAGACGTTGCAAAGATTGACTCCAACGGTAAGATTACCGCTATCGGCGCAGGTAATGCAGTTATCCGTGTTCAGTCAAAGGACGAAAGCTACAAGGCATATTGTGTTGTTCAGGTAGCTCCCGTTATCACCGAATACATTCTCGTTTCTGCAGCAGGCGTTTCAACAGTAAGACGTCCCGGCGAAGCAATTCAGCTTTATGCAACAATTATGCCCGACAATGCAACAAACCAGAACATTATCTGGACAACAAGTAATGCGGCAGTTGCAACTGTTGACGAAACAGGCTTCGTTGTATACGGCGCAGAAGAGGGTACTGCAGTAATCACTGCAATTTCCGACGGCTATGCAGCAGGCTCAATTACAGTTACAACAACTGTTGACGACAGTCTTATTGAGGACAGTGTTCAGACCTACGTTGTTATGTTCCTTCAGTCTTCATCCTCCTACATCATCGGCGGTGAAACCTACGACACAATCAACGTTATCGTAAGAGAGGGCGATACTCTTGAGTTCCTTCTTACACAGCCTCATTTCGTAACTCTCAACGCAGTTCAGTTCGACAGAGACGTTGACGGCTACTACAGAATCAAGGATATTCAGCAGAACTACAGCGTATATGCTACAGAGCGTGCGGATATCGGTATGGAGCAGCCCGAGGAGCCCGAAGAGGAGCAGCCCAAGGAAACCTTCTTCGATAAGCTTAAGGCGTTCTTCAGAAGCATCGTAGAGTTCTTCAGAAATCTTTTCAGCTAAATAAAATTACCGACCTCTGAAAAGGGGTCGGTTTTTTTGCATAAAAATGCGCAGAAAAAGTCCCGGACGGTAAATTCACCGACCGGGAGTTGCTTTAATTTGCGGGATGTCGCGGATGCCGGATCCGCGGTTGAGGGAATGGACAATAGGGATTAGGAGCTTTGTCTGAGAGGCAGGGATGTGCCGTACCGTACACTAATGCCAAATGCCAAGTGCCTTCGGCCGAAGGCCTCTCCGAGCTTGTCATATTATGCTCTTATATGCCATTTCCATTGTCTTTGTAAGTGCTACCGCATCGTCAATGCCGAAAAGGGGCTCACCCTTGCCGTTTATTGCATCGCAGAAGGAATCAATGGAGGAGCAGCTTCCCTTGCCAAGGGCAGGGAACGTCCAGCCCTCACCGTTGTTATATGCAAGCTTGTCGAAAATTCCGCCTGCAAGAATTGTACCCTTTGTACCTGCAATTTCAAGCTCGAAGGGATTTCTGCCTGTTACAAAGCCTGTTTCACTTACACCGATAGCACCGTCTTTATAGCTGAAAACGCTTACACAGTTATCCTCAACGCTGTCACAAAGGCAGTTTGTGAAAACGCTTGAGCACTTTTCGGGCTCACCCATAATCCAGTTGAGAAGATACATTCCGTGAGCGCCAAGGTCCATCATAGCACCTCCGCAGGTGGGAACGGGGTCAAGGAATGAGGGAGGAAGCCAGCCTCCGCTTACGCCGTCGTGGGCGTTTCTCATTCTCATATAAGTAACCTGTCCGATAAGCTCCTTGCCGAGAGCCTCCTTTATCCATAAAAAGTCTGCTCTTGTTCTCCAGGGGAAGGAAATGCAGAATTTAATTCCTGCCTCCTCAACGGCTGCCTTTACCTCGAGGGCGTCGTCATACGCAGCTGTAAGCACCTTTTCGGTGAAAATGTGCTTTTTTGCCTTAGCTGCCTTAATAAGCACGTCCTTGTGTATATTTGTTGCGGCACATACCTGTACTGCGTCGAAATCCATTTTATAAAACTCGTCAAGGTCTGTGGTGTATGAGCAGCCGAGCTGCGCTGCCTTATTTTTTGCAATTTCCTCGTCGGGATCCCACAAAGCGGTAATTTCAACGTCACCGCGGGATAAGAATTCTCTTACGTAACCGCCGAAATGAACGTGCCACGTGCCTGCAAGACCTAATTTAATCATAATATTCTCTCCTTTATTCCTCGGTGCCGAGCATCATTTCGGCTGTTTCGCCGCCTATGATTTCAACACCCTTTAATTTTTTTACAATAATTGAATTGCGCTTCTGTGCGTCGTCGATGCTTGTAGCCGCTTCGTCGATTTTCTTTTTAGCCTTCTCGAGGGCAATTCCGAATTTATCATACTGGGCTTTTGCCGCAGAAAGAAGGTCCATAACCTCGCCCGCCTTTCTGTTGAGGGCTACCGTACGGAAGCCCAGTGCAAGAGAGGAAAGAAGGGCAGTTATCGTGGAGGGACCTGCCACCATAATGTGATAATCGTTGTGCAGACGGTCTGCAAGATTTTCCTTTGAGGAGATAACCTCGGCATAAAGGGAATCCGTTGCAAGATAAAGCACCGCAAAGGGGGTGGTATGGGGAGTGTTTATGTATTTTGAAATTTCCTTTGCCTCGGAAATCACTCTTGCCTCAAGCGCCTTCTTTGCAAGACGCACACCCTCGGTGTCGCAGATATCAGCGGCATCGCAGAGTCTTAAATAGTCCTCCATAGGGAATTTTGAGTCAATGGGAAGATAGGTTACGCGGTCGGAGTCGGAATCGGGAATCATAACCGCAAATTCAACCACGTCACGGCTTTCGTCGGAGCGGTAATTTTTGACGTACATTCCGGGAATTATTCTGTCAAGAATCCCCTCAAGCTGACATTCAGCCCAGTTTCCGCGAGTTTTTACGTTTGAAAAAACACGGTTAAGTGCGGTAACACCCGAGGAAAGCTCCTTCATCTCACCAAGGGATTTGTATACGTTTGAAAGCTGCTCGGAAACAGACTTGAAGGAGGAATCAAGCCTTGTGGTAAGCGTTGCGGTAAGCTTTTCGTCAACCGTAAGACGCATCTGCTCAAGCTTCTGCTCGTTTGAATGCTGAAGCCTTGATACTGCCTCTGTTACGGCATTTGTCTGCTGCCTGCCTGTCTGGTCAAGTCTTTCCCTCATGTCCGAAAGTGCTCTTACGGTGCTGAGCTGTCCGTCGGAGGTTTTCTGCGAGAGAATATCCATTTTCCCCGATACTGTGGAAAGCTGGTCAGTAACGGCACTGCGCAGCGACTCATTTGCTCTTGCGGTGTCGCTTCTCACGGACGAGAAGTTTTCCTGTGTGAGCGCTCTTAAATTATCGAGCTTTTCATCGGTTACGGCAGAGCCTGAGCCCTGCTTCATTGTGAAAACCCTTACGGCAATAACAACAAGTAAAATCACCGTCAGGGCAAGCAGAATAAGAATTGCAATATCCATAAGACTTTTCCTTTGTATATGATAAAATAATTGTATCATAATGTAATAAAAAAATAAATGTAAATAATATATAATAAAACTTTATAAAAGATATGGAAAAAACACAGAACATCTGCTAAAATAAAAATGATATGCAAGGAAAGGAGAGTTTAGGATGAAAAAAATTATAGCAGCCGTATTGTGTCTTGTTATGCTTGCAGGCTGTCTTGCGTCCTGCGGCTCCGAGGACCCTGTGGTGCTTTTCTTTGCAGTTGAAGACAGTGCAGGCTCGTTCGACCCTCAGATTGTAAGTGATACTACCGCGTCAATTGTTGTAAGAAACTGCTTTGAGGGGCTTTTAAGAAAAGACGAAAACGGAGAAATTGTGAACGGTGTGGCAAAAAGCTGGACTGTTTCTCCCGACGGACTTACCTATACCTTCAATTTAAGGGAGGATGCAGTATGGCATCTTACCTCAAATGCAAAGGAGCAGCTCGGTGAAAAGCTTCCCGAGGATTTTGATCTGAGCGTAACTGCCTACGATTTTCAGTTTGCCTTAAGAAGAGCGGTTGACCCTGCAACGGGCGCTCATCTTGCATATATGCTTTATAATATCGAAAATGCAGCCGAAATACTTGACGGCAAAAAGCCTGTTCAGGAGCTGGGTGTAAGGGTAATCGACCGATATACTCTTGAAATAACACTCAGTGCACCCCAGAGCAATTTCCCCGAGGTGCTTACAGAGCCCGTATGTATGCCATGCAACGAAACCTTCTTCAAGGGCTGCAACGGCAGATATGGCACGCTTATTGCGTTTGCCCTTTCAAACGGCCCCTTCTATCTTTCACGCTTTGATGACACCTCTTACCGTATAAACAAGGCATCCGACTACGTGGGAGAATCCGTAGCAGTGCCT
Organism: Acutalibacteraceae bacterium; assembly: GCA_045635905.1. GTDB lineage: Bacteria > Bacillota > Clostridia > Oscillospirales > Acutalibacteraceae > RUG806. The sequence goes on along the minus strand of JAZTWN010000035.1, from coordinate 52,815 downwards.
GATTACGTATGGCTTTACGTTGTTGATAGCGAGGAAAGACTTCTTGAGGTGCTTGAAACCGACGATTATTCGGGCGGTGTAATTTCTGCAGATACATACGGCAAGCTTAAAATAAACAAAAGAATGACGGTAACAGAAAATCCCAACACCGTAAAGGGCTTTATTATGAATCTTTCCGATGCCGTAATGGGCGAGGAAAATATAAGAAAGGCTCTTATGGCGGCGACGGATACGTCAGCGGTTGCTGCAAATCTTAAAAAGGAGCCTGCAAAGGGGCTTGTGCCCTTAAGTGCCGCAGAGTCCGGAGTTGCTTCGCATCCCGAGCCCTACAGCGAGGAAAAGGCGGCGGTATATCTTAAAAGCGGTCTTGAAAAGCTTGAGCTTACAAAGATAGACATTTCCGTTTTATGCGCAAAAGAGGATGAGGATACCGTAAGAAGAGCTATGCAGGAATGGCAGAGAATTCTCGGTATAAACGTAAACTTTTCCGTAAAAGCCGTTACCGCTGCACAGGTTGAAGCATCGGTAAAATCGGGTAATTATCAGGTTGCACTTTATTCCTACAGCTGTCAGACCGACTCTGCTTATGAATTTTTCGGCAGCTTTACAGCAGGCTCACCCTATAACGTTACACTTTATAACGGCTTCGGTATGGAGCAGCTTTTAGCAAAGCTCTACAGCACCGATGAAAAGGGCTACCTTTCCGTATATTCATCAATCGAAAGCAAGCTTTCGGCAGAATCCCTCGTAATTCCCGTATGTAACGAAAGCACGTATTTTGTTACCACAAGGGACGTAAGGGACGTTATATATTTCTCGGGAAATGATAAATTGTATTTCCACAAGGCAACCAACGTAAAATAAGAAAGGTTAGTGTTTTTATGTCAGTTTTCAGACCCTTCGCAGCAGTAAGACCGAAAAAGGAATTCGCATCATCCGTTGCGGCTCTTCCTTATGACGTAATGAATTCCGGGGAGGCGCGTGAAAAGGTACAGGGTAATCCCTATTCCTTTATCCACGTTGATAAGGCAGAGGTTGACCTTCCCGAGGACACCTACCTTTACAGTGACGAGGTTTATAAAAAGGCTGCGGCAAATCTTGAGGCACTTTCCCTTAACGGAATATGCTTCAGAGAGGCTACGCCCTGCTTTTATATCTACAGACAGATTATGGGTAAGGTTTGTCAGACAGGTCTTGTAGGCTGCGCCTCGGCTGACGATTATATAAATAATGTAATAAAGAAGCACGAATTTACCCGTGCCGACAAGGAAGAGGACCGTATCCGTCACGTGGATACCTGTAATGCAAATACGGGTCCTATTTTCCTTGCCTACAGAAGAAGCGGCGAAATTGACTCTGTAATTGCCCGTTATACCGCGCTTGAGCCCGAGTATGACTTTATCTCAGAGGGTGACGTAAGAAACACAGTATGGGTGATTTCCGACGAAAAGGATTGTGCTGCACTCACGGCTGCCTTTGCCGGGGTAGAAAACCTTTATATTGCCGACGGTCACCACAGAGCTGCCTCCGCAGTTAAGGTTGCTCTTAAAAGAAGAGAGGAAAATCCCGGTTTTACGGGGGATGAAGAGTTCAATTTCTTCCTCGCAGTTGCCTTCTGTGCCGAAGAGCTTAAAATTATGGACTACAACCGCCTTATAAAGGATAAGAACGGAAATACTGCACAGGAGCTGCTTAGTAAGCTGGATGAATATTTTACCGTTGAAAAAAGTGCTGAGGCAGTAAGCCCCGATGCCCGTCACCGCTTCGGCTTTTACTGTGACGGACAGTGGTATAAGCTCACTCTTAAAGAGGGGCTTTGCGATGAAAGCGATGCCCTCGACAGTCTTGACGTTTCCGTTTTACAGAAATACGTGATTGACGGAATTTTCGGAATTTCAGATCCCCGTACCGACAAAAGAATCGATTTCGTGGGCGGTATAAGAGGTCTTTCTGAGCTTGAAAAGCGTTGCTGTGAGGATATGGAGCTTGCCTTTTCAATGTATCCCACGTCCCTTTCCGAGCTTATGTCAATTGCCGACAGCGGCAGGGTTATGCCCCCTAAATCCACCTGGTTTGAGCCCAAGCTTTTAAGCGGACTTTTCATACATTATCTGGCATAAACAATCAATAATAAAAAAAGTTTAAAAAACACTTGCATTTTCTTCAGATATCTGTTATTATGTACGATGCTGATTAAGATATTAGGGGTTACCCCGGAAAATAAAAGGGAGGTGCGCTCCATGGCAAAATGTGATTTTTGCGGTAAGGACGTTAAATTCGGTATTCAGGTTTCTCACTCTCACAGAAGATCAAACAGAACCTGGAAGCCCAACGTAAAGAGAGTTAAGGCTATCGTTAATGGTTCTCCTTGCAGAGTATATGCTTGCACACGTTGCATGCGTTCCGGTAAGGTTGAAAGAGCTGTTTAATTTTACTTAAGTGTAAAGAACGAAAAAGAGGCTGATTTCCTATGGAAATCGGCCTTTAGTCTTTTGCAGTTTTTTCTGTTTGACTTTTTCGCTGAAAAATGCTATTATAATGATGCGACATACAGCTGAATATTTACGCAAACACGAATTCACTTTTTTTGTAAAAAGGTGGGTTTCTTTGTCATCGTGTTTGCTGATGAATGTATGTCGCAGTACTTGAAGAACCTGCTTTTTTAGTGCGTTCTTCGGGACGCACTTTTTTATTGTGCAAGATTCTCAGAAGAAAGGTGAGTAAGACAGATGAAACAGACAGTAAAGCTGATATTCAGTATTGTTTTATGCATTTCAATGCTTTTCCCCGGAGGAATGATGCTTGTTCCTGCTTCGGCTGATGAGGCACCGGAAGCTGACCTTACATTTACAATATCCGGCGGTAAGGCGGAGATTACCGGAATTAAAAATGCAGCCGACGTAACAATCGTTGAGATCCCGTCCGTAATAGACGGGGCTGTGGTCACGGGAATCGGTGCAAAGGCATTTTATGACGTGCAGAATATTGTTGAGGTCATTCTGCCCGAAACTGTAGAATATATCGGTGCGAAGGCATTTGCCTGTTGCTTCAGTCTTAAAAAGATAAACTTTCCCGACGGTCTTGAAAGAATAGAGAAGGAAGCCTTTTATCAGGCAAGCTCTCTGACGGATGCTATGCTTCCCGACAGCGTTACCTTCATAGGTGATAATGCGTTTGAGCATTGCTTTATGCTGAAAAAGGTAAGACTGCCTTCGGGACTTGAAGAAATCAGCAACTATATGTTCCATGGCTGCGGTACGCTTAAATCAATAGAATTGCCCGAAAAACTCAGGAGTATCGGCGATTATGCTTTTGACGGCTGCCGTTATATTGAAGAATTCGAGCTTCCCTCAACTGTTACCGTTTTTGGCAATGGGGCATTTATGAATTGTGAATTCAGCAGCTTTGTAATTCCGTCCTCTGTCAAGGAAATAGGAAGGGCATGCTTCATGAATTGCGATAAGCTTCAGAAAATTACAATACCTGAGGGAATCACCGTAATTTCCGAATCGGTTTTTTCGTCATGCAGAAAAATGACAGAGGTTGTACTGCCTTCAACTGTCACAAGAATAGAGAAAAGTGCATTCAGTGACTGCTGGAGCCTTACGAAAAACCCCGTTACAGATAATGTGACATACATTGGTGACAGTGCATATTCCGGTTGTGATAAAATGACTGAAATCACTATTCCCGCTTCTGTTACGGAAATCGGAAAAAATGCATTTTACGGCACGGGATACTATGAAAACCAAATGAATTGGGAGAGCGGCTGTCTTTATATCGGCAATGCTCTTATAAAGCTTTATGAAAGCTTTGACGGAAGCACCATAAAAAAGGGAACGGTTATTATAGCAAACAATGCGGGCGAAGGTCTGAACAGAGTGTTTATGAAGCTTACAATTCCTTCCGGGGTTAAATATATCGGAGAGAATGCTTTTTCCGGCGGCTTTACAAGCTTCAGTATCAGTATCCCCGCATCGGTTGAAAAAATCGGTCAAAACGCGTTTAATTTCACAAGAATAAGTGCTTTTAATGTTGATTCCGGCAATAAATACTATTGCTCCGACAGCGCAGGTGCATTGTTCAATAAGAACAAAACAGAGCTTATCCGCTTCCCCTCAGAGAATAAGCTGACCTCCTATAAGTTCCCCTCTTCGGTAAAGGTAATCTGCGACGAGGCATTCAGAACAAACGATTATCTCGGCAGCGTAACTCTTCCCTCTGGACTTGAATTGATAGGAAACTGTGCATTTGACGGATGCGGTGCTTTGTCCTCAGTAACCATTCCTTCAATGGTCCGTGAGATAGGCTACAGCGCCTTTGCCGGCTGCAGCTCTCTTGCTGCGGTGACTCTTCCGGAGGGACTTGAAAAGCTTGGCAGCGGAGCATTTTCCGGTTGTGCACAGCTGAAGGAGCTTACGCTTCCCGCTTCCTTGAAGGAGATGGGGGATTTTGTTCTTGATTTCTGCTCCTCTCTTGAAAAGGTAACGGTTCTTAATCCCAATCTTGAATTCCTTTCACTGCTTCCCTGGGATACTGCTGCGACAATTTACAGCTACAGTAATTCCGGTGCGAAGGAATATGCTGACAGCAACAATGTTGCTTTTGTTTCTCTCGGAGTTGCTCCTGTTTTAAGAGTGAAAACAACAGAAAAAACCTTCGGTCTTGGGGATGATATGTTTATTGCTCTTCCCGGTGCGAAGCTCAGCGACTTAACCTCAACTCTCGGTACTGCAGTTGTTGTTACCGATAAGGACGGAAAGACCGTATCATCGGATTCAATACTTAAAAGCGGAACTAAGGTTACGCTTAAGTATTCAAACGGAAGGGTTGCAGACGAGCGCATAGTTGTCGTTCCCGGCGATAATGACGGGGACGGAGAAATTACCGCAAACGATGCAAGAACGGCACTTCGTGCGGCAGTAAATCTTGATAATCTGAATTCCTGGCAGAAAATTGCTTCGGACGTTACGGAAACCGAAAAGAAGCAGATAACTTCTTCCGATGCAAGAGAGCTTCTCAGAGCATCCGTCGGACTTGAAAAAGCCGATAATTGGTTTTTACAGCTGAAGGGGCCCGAAAAGGATATAGCTGCTTAAAGGCAGAACAGGAAAAAAGTGCTTCAGAAAGAAATATAAATAGTTGTAAGGGGTATCCGTCACAGGGCGGATACCCCTTGCTCCTTTATTCTGAAAATTTTTAATATTTTTAAAAATAACTATTTATATTTATTATTTTATGTGGTAATATATACTATGTATAATTATGTCAGGAGAAATAAAAGCTATGTTCGTAGATTCAGCGAAAATAAGAATAAAGGCAGGTAACGGCGGTAACGGAGCCGTAGCCTTCCACAGAGAAAAATACGTGGCCTCGGGCGGACCCGACGGCGGCGACGGCGGTAAGGGCGGCGACATTATTTTTGTTGCCGATGACCACCTTGCAACCCTTGCAGATTTCCGTTACAAAAGAAAATACACTGCAGAAAACGGTGCAAACGGACAGACGGGCAAAAGAAGCGGTAAAAGCGGACAGAGCCTTACAATCCGTGTGCCCCGCGGTACTGTTATAAAAGAAGCAGAAAGCGGAGCCGTGCTTGCGGATATGTCGGGTGACGAGCCCTTTATCTGCGCAAAGGGCGGCAGAGGCGGCTGGGGTAATCAGCACTTTGCAACTCCCACACGTCAGGCTCCCCGCTTTGCCCGCGACGGCTATCCCGGTGAGGAATGGGAGATAATTCTTGAATTAAAGCTTCTTGCAGATGTAGGCCTTCTCGGCTTCCCCAATGTAGGTAAGTCCACACTTATTTCCGTTGTAAGTGAGGCAAAGCCCGTTATTGCAAACTATCATTTCACAACTCTTACTCCTGTGCTCGGTGTTGTAAGAATGGGCCCCGAAAGCTCATTCGTTATGGCAGATATCCCCGGTCTTATCGAGGGTGCAGGTGAGGGTGTAGGTCTTGGTCACCGCTTCCTTCGACACGTTGAGCGCTGCCGTATGCTTGTTCACATTGTTGACGTTTCCGGCAGTGAGGGCAGAGATCCCATTGAGGACTTCAACATAATCAACAAGGAGCTTGAGGTCTTCAATCCCGAGCTTACAAAGTGCCCTCAGATAGTTGCGGCAAATAAAATTGACCTTGCAACCGACGAGCAGCTTGCTTCCTTCAGAAGCTACATTGAGGGTCTTGGTCTTCAGTATTTTGAAATTATTGCTCCCATCCAGGAGGGTACACAGGAGCTTATAAATGCGGTTGCCGCAAAGCTCAACGAGCTTCCCCCCATCCGTCGCTTTGAAAGCGAGGGCATTCCCCTTGAAATGCTTGAAAAGAAGAAGGACCAGGGCTTCAAAATCACCGAAATGGGCGGCGATTACTACATCGAGGCGGAATGGCTTCTTAAGATTCTCAACAAAACCGATATGGATGACTATGAGTCACTTCAGTATCTTCAGCGTGTGCTTGAAAACAGCGGCATCTTTGATGAGCTTCGCAACCGCGGTGTTCAGGAGGGCGACACAGTAATTATTTATGACCTGGAGTTCCAGTATGTGCCTTAATTTCAACATTCCCGAAAATCTCTTTCCCGACGTGGACTACCGTGCCTTAAGCGGCCTGTCCCTTGCCTTTATAGGTGATGCGGTGTATGAGCTTTTTATAAGAAATTACGTCTTAAGCCGTGGTGAGGCCCGTGTAAAGGACCTGCACCGCGATACGGTAAGGCTAGTGAATGCCGATTTTCAGGCAGATATTTCGGATATCATAATGCCCCATCTTGCAGAGGACGAGCTTGCAGTGTTCAAAAGAGGCAGAAATGCCCACGCAGGCCACACTCCAAAAAACAAGTCCGAGGCGCAGTATCATAAGTCAACAGGCTTTGAGGCGCTTGTGGGCTACTTATATCTCAAAAAGGATTTCAGCCGACTTTCATTTATTTTCTCGTTTGCTTGCACGGAGGATGAAAATGGATAATTCAGTAGTAAAAAAAATGAAGGCAAAGTCAACGGGAGCTGCCGTTATTGAAATTTTAATGTGCGTGCTCGGCACCTTTATGTATGCCCTTGCGGTGTCACTTTTTGTAACACCTCTGAAATTTGCGGCAGGCGGTGTTACGGGTCTTGGTATTCTTGTAAACTACCTTGTGCCCTTTATTTCGACAGGTACCTTTGTGTTTGCTGCAAATATCCCCTTGTTTATTCTTGCCTGGAGAAAATTCGGCTTCAAATTTATTGCACGCACGGTTTTTTCTACGGCTCTTATGTCGGGCTTTATTGACCTTATAAGCTTCTTTGCTGAAAAATATAATCTGTATTTTCACGGTGACGAAAAGCTTGTAGGTGCAATCTTCGGCGGCATCATAGCAGGTGCAGGCCTCGGAATCGTGTTTCTCGGCGGTGCTACAACAGGCGGTCTTGATATCCTGGCAAGGCTTTTAAGACTGAAATTCCCCCATTTTTCCGTGGGCAGACTCATTCTTATCTGTGACTTCGTGGTGGTTGTGCTTTCAGGTATCGTTTATAAAAGCGTTGAAAGCGTGCTTTATTCAATTATTATAATCTTCCTTTCCTCTGTTGCCGTGGACTACATCGTGGCAGGCAAGAGCCACTCAAAGCTTATGTTTATTATGACAGACTACTATGAGCAGGTAACAAAGGACATTATAGCCTTATGCGGCAGAGGCGTTTCAATTCTTCCCGCACAGGGTGGCTACACGGGACAGGACAGAAAAATGCTTATGTGCGTTGTGCGAATTCACGAGGTTTCCAAGGTAAGAAACATCGTTGCCTCCTACGACAGCAAGCCCTTTATCATCATCACCGATTCAAGCGAGGTGCTGGGTCAGGGCTTTAAGGCTCACAATGATACATTATGAGCCTTGAAGGTAAAAAGTAAGAAGTAATAGTGAAGAAGTTCGGAAACCGCAAGGCGGTTTGTTCCGCTTCGTTCTATAAAATATAAAAAGGTAAAATTCTATGAAAGTTAAAAAGGAACACATCAGAAATTTTTCAATCATAGCTCATATTGACCACGGTAAGTCGACCCTTGCCGACCGTCTTCTTGAGCTTACGGAAACTGTTCAGAAGCGTGATATGCAGCAGCAGATTCTCGATAATATGGACATCGAAAAGGAGAGAGGCATCACCATAAAGGCGCGTGCCGTAACTCTCAATTATAAGGCTCAGGACGGCAACACCTATGAGCTCAACCTTATTGACACTCCCGGACACGTTGACTTCAACTATGAGGTTTCCCGTTCGCTTGCAGCCTGCGAGGGTGCAATTTTAATCGTTGACGCAACACAGGGTGTAGAGGCGCAGACCCTTGCCAATACATACCTTGCACTTGACCACGACCTTGAGCTTGTGCCCGTTGTGAATAAAATCGACCTTCCTGCGGCAGACCCCGACAGAGTCTGTGCGGATGTTGAGGATATAATCGGTCTTGACTGCTCAATAGCTCCCCGCGTATCTGCAAAAACAGGAGAAAACGTTGGTGAGGTGCTTGAAAAAATCGTCGAATACATTCCCTGTCCCGAGGGTGATGACGATGCTCCCTTCAAGGCACTTGTATTCGATTCCGTTTATGATAACTACAAGGGTGTTATTGTATACGTCCGTGTTGTTGACGGTGTGCTTCGTCCCGGTGACACAATGAGAATGATGGCGACAGGTGCACAGTTTACCGTTGTTGAGGTAGGCAGAATGGGCGCTACTGCCCTTGAAAGCACTCCCGAGCTGAAATCCGGTGAGGTAGGCTACATCACCGCATCCATCAAGAGCGTTGTAGATGCCCGTGTAGGTGACACCGTAACAAGGGCTGATATGCCTGCCACAGAGGCTCTTCCCGGCTACAAGAAGGTAAATCCTATGGTATTCTGCGGTATTTACCCTGCAGACGGTGCCGACTACGAATCTCTTCGTGAAGCACTTGAAAAGCTTCAGCTCAACGATGCCGCTCTTTCCTTTGAGCCCGAAACCTCGGGTGCACTGGGCTTTGGCTTCCGCTGCGGCTTCTTAGGACTTTTACACCTTGAAATTATTCAGGAGCGCCTTGAAAGAGAATATGACCTCGACCTTGTTTCAACCGTTCCCAGCGTTGTATATAAAATCCACCTTACGGACAAAACCGTTGTGGATATTGATAATCCCACAAACTATCCCGACCCTGCTGTAATCGATTTTGTTGAGGAGCCTATTGCCGATGCGCACATCTATGCTCCCAGCGAATATGTAGGCACAATTATGGACCTTTGCCAGGACAGACGAGGCATCTTCAAGAATATGGACTATATTGCAGGCGACCGTGTTGATATTCATTACGTGCTTCCCGTAAATGAAATTATCTACGATTTCTTTGATGCACTCAAAACACGAACCCGCGGCTATGCCTCCTTCGACTATGAGCTTACAGGCTACGAAAGATCAAACCTTGTTAAGCTTGACGTGCTTCTCAACGGTGACATCATCGACGCCCTTTCATACATCATTCACTCCGAAAAGGCATATCCCAGAGCACGAAAGATTGCGGAAAAGCTCAAGGATCATATCCCCAGACAGATGTTTGAAATCCCCGTGCAGATTGCAATCGGCGGTAAGGTTATAGCCCGTGAAACCATCAAGGCTATGCGTAAGGACGTTCTTGCAAAGTGCTACGGCGGTGACATTACCCGTAAGAAGAAGCTTCTTGAAAAACAGAAGGAAGGCAAAAAGAGAATGCGTCAGTTCGGTACTGTTGAGGTGCCCCAGGAAGCCTTTATGGCAATACTCAAGCTCGATGGACAGGACTAAGGCAGGGCTTTATATCCACGTTCCCTTCTGCAGAAGCAAGTGTCCCTACTGCGATTTTTATTCCCTTGCTTCTAAGGGCTGTACCGATGAATATGTAAGTGCGCTGTGCGACGAAATGCGCACCAAAAGGCGCACAGGGGAGTTTATCCCCACGGATGAAAAAATTGCCGTTGACACAATTTATTTCGGCGGAGGCACTCCCTCACTTTTATCCCCGAAGCAGATAAAAATGCTTCTCACAACTGCAAGAGAGTGCTTCAGGGTTGACGAAAAAAGTGAAATCACCCTTGAGTGTAATCCCTCCTCCGAGGGACTCGCAGAGCTTCTTTCAGCCTGTGTCGACTCGGGTGTAAACAGAATTTCTCTCGGTATGCAGTCCTCCGATAACGGGGAAAGAAAAAGCCTCGGCAGACGCGGTACCTCACAGGACGTTGAAAACGCCGTGAGCCTTATAAGGCAGGCGGGCATCAGCAATATCTCCCTTGACGTTATGGTGGGTGTGCCCGGAAGCACAGAGGAAAGCCTTAAGGCAACACTCGATTTTGCTTTAAGCCTTGACGTGCCCCACATAAGCGCATATATGCTTAAAATTGAGGAGGGCACATATTACCACAGAAATTTACACAAGCTTTCTCTTCCCACAGAGGACGAAACGGCGGATATGTATCTTTTTATGTCGCAGTATTTAAGGGAAAAGGGCTTTGTGCATTATGAAATTTCAAATTTCTGTAAGGATGGCTTTTATTCAAGGCACAATATGAAATACTGGGAGGGTGTGCCCTACATAGGACTCGGTCCGTCGGCTCACTCCTTCTATAATAATAAAAGATTTTATTTCACCCCCGACCTTTCAGCCTACATTTGCGGTGAAAGGGCAGTTTTCGACGGGGAGGGCGGTGACGAGGAGGAGGCACTTATGCTTTCCCTTCGCACGTATAAGGGAATTTCCCTTGAAAAAAGAAATGAAGCCTTTATGCTTCGTATTAAAAATTACATCCGTCACGGACTGGGTGAAGAAAAAAACGGCAGATTTATTCTCACCCCTGAGGGAATGCTTGTTTCCAATGCAATTATTCTCGGATTGACGGAATGCTTATAAAGAGGAATGAAAAAATGCTTTTATCCGTAATTTTCCAAAATGTGAATTACACCTGCAAAAATTTCTGCGATGTTGAAATTGAGGATATTGTATATTCTTCAAGAAACGCAGGAGAGGGCAAGCTGTTTGTTGCCCTTACGGGTGCCTTTACCGACGGTCACGATTATGCACAGAGTGCCTATCTTGCAGGTTCAAGAGTTTTTCTGCTTGAAAAGGAAACGGAGCTTCCCGCGGATGCTATGTGCATATTCACAGAAAACACAAGAGCCACTCTTTCACGGATAAGCGCAAATTTCTTCCGCCATCCCTCAAGGGATATTGACGTTATCGGTGTTACGGGCACAAAGGGCAAGACCACGGTCACACATATGCTTTCAACCTGCCTTAACGAGTGCGGAATAAAAAGCGGTGTTGTGGGTACCGTGGGTGCATATTACGACGGAAACTTTATCCCCACCGTAAACACCACCCCCGAATCCTATGAGATTCAGAGAATTTTAAGAACAATGGCAGATGCAGGCTGCAAGACCTGCTGTATTGAGGTTTCCTCAATAGGTCTTAAGAATCACCGTGTAGATGACGTAAGCTTTTCCGTGGGCGTATTCACAAACCTTTCTCCCGACCACATAGGAGGTGCGGAGCACGACAGCTTCGAGGAGTACAGCTTCTGGAAAAAGCAGCTCTTCAAAAAGTGCAAAGCCGCTATCTTCAATAAGGACGATTTGTTCAGCGCTGAAATTATAAAAGAGCTTAATTGCCCCTACAAGCAGTTTTCCGTCAGCGGTGAAGCAGATTTTTTTGCATCGGATATGAAAAATCTCCGTACCGAGGATTTCTTCGGTGTGGGCTTTACCTGTAAAACCGACGATGGTGCAGTTGACTGCAAAATCGCGATGCCGGGCTTCTACAGTGTTTATAACGCGCTTGCCGCTATTGCCGTTTGCAGGCACTACGGCATCACAAACGAAAAAATCGTACCCGCCCTTGAAAAGGCAAGGGTAAAGGGCAGAAACGAGCTTATGAACGTACCTGCGGATTACGCAGTTATTATAGACTACGCCCACAACGGACAGAGCTTCAATTCCGTAATTGACACCGTAAAGGAATACCCCCACGGCAGAATTATCTGTGTTTACGGCTCCGTAGGCGACAGAGCGCAGCTTCGCCGACAGGAGATGGGTCTTGTGTGCGGCAAAAAGGCAGATCTCAGCATCATCACCACCGATGACCCCGGCTTTGAGGACCCCGGAATGATTGCAAGGGAAATTGCCTCCTTCGTCACAAAGCAGGGCGGAGAGTATAAAATTGTTGTTGACCGTACCGAGGCGGTGCATTATGCACTCTCTGTTGCGAAAAAGGACGATATCGTTCTCATTCTCGGCAAGGGTCACGAAACAATTCAGAAAATCAAGGGCGAAAAGGTGCACTACAGCGACCACGAAGCCGTTATGTCATTTTACGAGGGTAAATAACGATGAATTATATATTTGACAAGGAAACAGATTTAGTCGCATTTGAGGAGTTTGTTCTTTCTCACGGCGGAAACTACCTTCACTCCGAAAAGTGGGCAAGGGTAAAAACTGCCTGGAAGCCTTATTTCTTCTCGGGTAAAACCGAGGACGGTGAAATTGTGCTGACCGCTCTTGCGCTTGAAAGAAGCTTCCCCGGTGCAGGAAAAATATGGTACGTTCCCTCGGGTGCGTGCTGCGACCATAAAAACGAGGAGCTTTTCAAGGGCTTTTCTGCATTTATGAAAAAGCAGCTTAAAATCAATCACATCACCGCACTTTTCTATGACCCTCTTATTCCCAACCGCATAAACGGAGAGGACATCCCCGAGGGCAAGGCGGCTCATAGGCTTTTCACCGAAAACGGTTTTCAGCTTAACCCCGATGCCTCAAAAACACTCTATAAATCCCCACATCAGCTTATAACAAGGCTTGTAAGCGACGAGGGTGAAAGGTATACCCCCGAAAAGCTGCTCAAGACCTTTGAAAAGGGCGTAAGATATTCCGTGCGTGTGGGTGAGGCAAGAGGTCTTACCCATAAGGTATATACCATTGAGGATGTTGAAGAAAATCCCGCAATTCTTGAGGATTTCTTAAGCGTTATGTCCGATACCTCCGAAAGAAACAATTTCCTTGAGCGTGACGGTGACTACTGTAAGCACCTGCTTCGCGTTTTCGGTAAGGACGGCTTCGATATAATGCTTGTCTATTACGATAAGAATAAGGACAGAGCATTACAGGAGGAAAGGCTTAAAAGAAAGGAAGAGCTGCTTACGGCTCTTGAAGCAGCCCCCGAAAAGAAGAAAAGGGGCATCACCGAGGAAATCGACTCAATCGACAAGCAGACCGAGCATTTCCTTGAAAGACAAAGAGAAACCGAGGGTGACCAAAGGGAGCTTATCTGTGTTTCGGGCGGTATGACCCTTCACTACGGCAATATGTCCTCGTGCATTTTCGGCGGCTCAAGAAATCTTTTAAGAAACAACTTAAGAGCAAGCCACTATTTCAATTTCAGAAGAATCTGCCACAGCATTGAAAAGGGAAGCGAGCTTCACGACCTGGGCTACGTGCTTCTTGATAAATCTCCCGTGGCAGAGGACGGAACTCTGGGCAGGGCAAAGCCCAACGGAGAATTTGAGGGAATTTTAGCCTTCAAAAAGAGCTTCGGCTCCGATGAGATTGAATTTGTCGGTGAATATATTATGGTGGGAAATAAGCTCCTGTTCTTCTCATATACCCACCTTCTTGATAAGGCAAAGCACATTATCGGTCTTGTTACAAGGATAATAAGAAAAATAAAATAAGGAGTGGTGACGGTGGCTTTTTCCACAGGCGGCATTTTCAGAGAGTACGGTGCATTTCCCCATAATCCCGATTTTGAAAAACTTACTGCCCGACTTGAGCCTATTCACAACAAGGAATACGACTGCAGAGATCAGTTTGAAAGAGATTATACACGAATTTTACATTCTCTTGCCTACAGACGCCTCAAGCATAAAACGCAGGTTTTCTTCAATATTGAAAACGACCACATCTGCACCCGTATGGAGCACGTTTCCCACGTGGAATCGGTAAGCACCACAATTGCAAAGGAGTTAGGACTCAACACAGACCTTACCCGTGCCATTGCAATGGGTCACGACCTTGGTCACGCCCCCTTCGGTCATCAGGGCGAAAGAGAGCTTGATGCCATTTCAAAAAAATATCTGGGCAGAGGCTTCTTCCACGAAAGAAACGGTCTTCACTTTGTTGATAATATTGAGCTTCTGGAGGACGACTACAAGGTTTCGAGAAATCTCAATCTTACCTACGCCGTGCGCGACGGAATAATATCCCACTGCGGTGAGGTTGACGATAACGGACTTATGCCCCGAAGGGAATATATCGACCTTAACGATTTTGTAAGCGTGGGTCAGTATCAGCCCTATACCTGGGAGGGCTGCGTGGTGAAGCTTTCCGATAAAATTGCCTACGTAGGACGTGATATCGAGGATGCAATCCGTCTTCGCTTCCTTTCAAAGGAAAATATCGATACCCTTTCCGATATGGCAAAGGCATACGATAAGATGGCTATAAACACCACGGTCATAATACATAATATGATATACGACGTATGCCGGAATTCCTCTCCCGAAAAGGGAATCTGTCTTAGTGAAACATTCCACGAGCAGTTAAAGGAAATAAAAAAATTCAACTATGAATATATCTACCGCAACCCCCGTCTTGATACCTTCACAAAGTATGCTCGCCTTGTAATAGAGCAGATTTTCCTTGTGCTTCTTGACGCCTATAAGGGTGAGGACACGGTGAAGGAGCTTTATAAGCGAGCCGAAATTTATCCCGAGCTTATGGGTGCCTTTGCAGACTGGATAGGAAAATTCTGTGAAACAGAGCTTGATATGTTCTCGAATATGACGGAAAAAACCGTAAAGTGCAAGAACAGAAAAATTTATGGCTGTCTTGAAACCGAGGATATATATAAGGGTGCAATCATTGACTATATTTCAGGTATGTCCGATAATTACGCAATAAAGGTTTTCAATGAACTCATAACATATTAAGGAGGAGTAAAAATGAAAAAATCAGCAAAAATCTTAAGTGTAGTGCTCAGTATTCTTGTTCTTTTTTCCGCAGTAGTGCCTGCATCCGCAGCATCTGTATGGGATTCCTGCTGGGAAAACACAGAGGAAGCACAAAGAGGTATAATTCTGCAGCCGGGTAAAAATGAAAGCGAAAGAAATTTTTCCTGGTATATGAAGAGCTTCGAAACTGCCTGCTACGTTAAAATCGGCACAAGCCCCGATATGGCGGATGCCGAAATCGTAAGAGGTGAGGCAATAAGCGACCGCCACGGCAGCAACGTTGCCAAGGTAACCGTAACAGGTCTTGAGGAGAACACCACGTACTACTACACCTGCGTAACCGAGGGTAAGGCAAGTGAGGTTTACTCCTTCACAACAGACGATGACAGCTTCAGTGCACTTTATATGTCCGATATTCACATTACTCTTGATGAGGAGTCAGGCTCAACTCAGACCACTGCCTACGATTTTGCAGATCTTCTTAACGAAGTGAATGAAAAGCACGAGGTAAGCCTTCTTCTTTCTGCAGGCGACCAGGCAACAGACGGACTTTTAGAGGAATATAAGGGCTTTACCTTCTCACCCCTTTCCCGTTCACTCACAATTGCAACCGCTATCGGTAACCATGACCGCAAGGGCATTGCATATAAGTATTTTATGAATCTTCCCAATGAGGACGAGGGACAGATAAGCTCACCTCAGGGCGGCAACTACTATTTCACAAAGGGTCAGGTGCTCTTCCTTGTAATTGACTCAAACAATGCAAGTGCAACTGACCACCGCAATTTCATTGAAAACGCAGTAAATGAAAACCCCGAGCTTAAGTGGCGTGTTGTTCTTATGCACCACGATATGTACGGCGGCACAATTGAAAGCAGGGAAAGCGAAAACGACCTTTTAAGACTTATCCTTTCTCCCATTTTCGATGAATTCAATATTGACCTTGTGCTTACAGGTCATTCACATCATTACAGTATTTCCGATATTATCTATAACGGCAAGGCTGTAAATGTGGTTAAAGACGGCGGCACAATAAAAAATGCCGAGGGCACAGTTTATATGGTATCCGCTTCCGTTGCCCGTGCACGTGAGGAGGAGGGCGGCATCCCCTATAGCAATCTTGTATCAATAGGTATGGAGGATTACTCTGACAGGCTTTACAGCATTATTGATTTCTCTGCAGCTGCAATTACCGTTACAACCTATGAAAGAGGCGAGGACGATGCATACGTAAGCTTCACTCTTACAAAGGATGACGATTTCGAGGGCGTAGCTATCAGCCCCATCAGAGTAATCATCGGCAAGCTTTTAGGTGCTATCGGAACAATTTATTCAATATTCAACAATATCGGCAGATACTCTGATCTTACAGAGGACGGCTTCAACGTTGATTTCTTTGAAACAATTTTCTGATAAAACCAATAAAAAAGGAGAACAGATATGAAAAAGCTTTTAAGCATACTTTTAACTCTTATGATGCTTTTCACTGCTATGCTTCCTGTTGTTGCAACAGAAACAACTGCAGCTGATGAGGAAACCACCGCTGAGGTATCCGCAGAGGATACGGCAGAGGAAGCCGAGGATGAGGAAGCCGTTTATGATGCTGAGCTTGAAGCACAGTGGAATGCGCAGGACGGTAAAATGGGCATCACCGTAAACCCCGGTACTGATGATACCGAAAGAAGACTTTCCTGGTACGCTTCAGCTGATGCAAAGGAATGCTCAGTTGAAATCAGCGAAAACGAGGATATGTCCGACGCAAAGGTATTCACAGGTGAATTTATCACAACCTATCAGGGCGACAAGTCCGCAAAAGTAACAGTAACAGGCCTTGAAGCAGAAAAGACCTACTACTACACCTGTGTTACAGACGGTGAAAAGAGCGGTGTTTATTCAATAAAGACAGACGATGATACCTACAGCGTGCTTTATATGTCCGATATTCACGTTTACGACAACCCTGAGGATGAAAGCAGCCTTAAAAAGACCTCCTTTGCATTTGCTGACCTTATTGATAAGGCAAAGGAAAAGTCCGATATCAGCCTTATTCTTGCAGGCGGTGATATGGCAACAGAGGGACAGAGAGTTGAATACGAGGGCCTTTCCTTCTCAAGCGCATCAAGAAATCTTACCTTCGCATCAATTATGGGTAACCACGACCGCCACAGCTTCGATTATAAGTACTACAGCAACCTTCCCAATGAAATGTACGGTCCTATGAGCAGCTACCAGTCAGGTAACTACTACTTTGAAAAGGGCGGTGCACTCTTTATCTGTATTGATACAAACAATGCTTCTGCACAGGCTCACAGAGCAACGGTAAAGGAAGCAGTTAAAAAGTATCCCGACGCAAAATGGCGTATCGTTATGATGCACCACGACCTTTACGGCGGCTCAATTCCCCATAGAGAAACAGAATGCAACCTTCTTCGTATTCTTTTCTCTCCCTTATACGACGAATTCAATATTGACCTCGTGCTTATGGGGCATTCACACCACTATTCAATCTCCGATGTTATCTATAACGGCGAAAGCGTTGAAGCAATTGAAAACGGTAAGACCGTAAATAATGCAAAGGGTACGGTTTATTTCGTTTCAACCTCAATCGGCAGACCCGAGGAAGAGGGTGAAGAGGATGTTGTTTACAGTGACCTTGTTGCAATAGGTATGGATAAGCTTACCGACAGCTACTACAACATTCTTGACATTACTCCCGATTCACTCAAGGTAACCTCCTACTATCTTGATACCGACGAGGAATACGTAAGCTTCACCCTTACAAAGGATGAGGACTACCAGCCCGAAAAAATCGGCTTCTTCAGAAAGCTGGGCGGCATTCTTGCAGGCTACATCAGTAACCTTTACGGCATCTACTGCAATTCCGACAGATACTTCGGTCTTAAGGAGGACGGCTACACAGGTGTCGGCTTCTTCGAGTACGTATTCTGATTTATCCGAAGGTTGAATTTCCCTTATTGACAAATTTCCTAAAAGCTATATAATAATGTTATTAAATATATAAAGCGTTGACGGAGAAGCAGAAAACAGGCTTTTTTCAGAGAGAATCACATCTGCTGCAAGTGATTTATTTGTTTGTTTTCAATTTGCCACCACTCCCGAGCACGGACCGATTAAGGTCTGTCGAATAAGCCCCGTTAAAGGCTTTCGAGTGGGCAGAGTCTTCTGTCAATACGGGTGGAACCGTGGAGCTATAGCTTCATCCTGTTTTTTCGGGATGAAGCTTTTTGTTTTTTTTATTAAATATTGGCGGATGTTTCAGGTCTTGCTTTCTCCGAATTCCGACCTTTGACCTCCGACCTTACATAAAAGGGTGATAGTTATGGTAAATGTAAAATTAAGAGATGACGTAAAGCAGTTTGAAAGCGGCATCACTGCCAGTGAAATTGCAAAGAGCATCGGTGCAGGTCTTTACAAGGCAGTCTGCGTTTGTAAGATTGACGGTGCAGTTTGCGACCTTCGCACAAAAATTGAAAGTGACTGTGAGGTTGAATTCCTTACGTTTGACGATGAGGACGGCAAGAAGGCATTCCGCCACACCGCTTCTCATATCCTTGCACAGGCAGTAAAAAGACTCTATCCCGATGCAAAGCTTGCTATAGGTCCTGCAATCGATAAGGGCTTTTACTATGATTTCGACGTGCCCAAGGCATTCTCTCCCGAGGAGCTTGAGAAGATTGAAGCAGAAATGAAGAAGATTGTAAAAGAGGGGCTCCAGCTTACACAGTTCGATATGACTCCCGATGAAGCAATTAAATTCTATGAGGAGCAGGGCGAAATCTACAAGGTTGAGCTTATAAAGGAGCACGCAGACAAGGGCGAAAGCATCAGCTTCTACAAGCAGGGTGAGTTTACAGAGCTTTGCGCAGGTCCCCACATCCCCGACACCTCCCGTGTAAAGGCATTCAAGCTTACCTCCTGCACAGGTGCATACTGGAGAGGCGACGAAAAGAACAAGATGCTTCAGAGAATCTACGGCACTGCCTTTACAAAGCAGGCAGACCTTGACGCATACCTTGAAGCCCTCGAGGAAGCAAAGCGCCGCGACCACAATAAGCTGGGCCGTGAATTAGAGCTTTTCACAACAGTTGACACAATCGGTCAGGGTCTTCCCATCCTTCTTCCCAAGGGCTGCGACATCATCCAGACCCTTCAGCGCTTCGTTGAGGATGAGGAAAGAACAAGAGGTTGGGTAAGAACAAAAACTCCTCTTATGGCAAAGAGCGACCTTTATAAAATTTCAGGACACTGGGACCACTATAAGGACGGTATGTTCGTAATGGGTGAGGAGGAAAAGGATGACGAGGTATTTGCCCTTCGTCCCATGACCTGTCCCTTCCAGTATCAGGCATACCTCAACCGTGCACGCTCCTACCGTGACCTTCCCATGCGTCTTGCAGAAACCTCAACTCTTTTCAGAAACGAGGCTTCAGGTGAAATGCACGGTCTTATCCGTGTGCGTCAGTTCACAATCTCCGAGGGTCACCTTATGTGTACTCCCGAGCAGCTCGCAGACGAATTCAAGAGCTGCCTTGAGCTTACAACCTTTATGCTTAAAACCCTCGGTCTTTACGAGGACGTTTCCTACCGCTTCTCACAGTGGGATCCCGATGATAAGGAAAAGTACATCGGTACAGTAGAGCAGTGGGATGAGGCTCAGGGTATGATGAAGGAAATCCTTGATAACCTCGGCATCAATTATAAAATCGGTATCGGTGAAGCCGCATTCTACGGCCCCAAGCTTGACATTCAGATAAAGAACGTTCACGGCAAGGAGGATACCCTTATCACAATTCAGATTGACCAGATGCTTGCAGAAAAGTTCGGTATGGAATATGTTGCAGCAGACGGCACAAAGAAGAATCCCTACATTATCCACAGAACCTCAATCGGCTGCTACGAAAGAACACTTGCTCTTCTTATTGAAAAGTATGCAGGTGCCTTCCCCGTATGGCTTGCTCCCGAGCAGATCCGTATTCTTCCCATCGCAGACCGTCATCAGGATGCTGCTTATGCTGTCAAGAAGGCTCTTGAGGAGGCAGGCATTGTTAAGGTTGATATCGACACAAGAAGCGAGAAGCTCGGCTACAAGCTCCGTGAGGCTCAGCTTGAAAAGATTCCTTATATGCTTGTTATCGGTGACAAGGAGGCAGAGGACTTTACTGTTTCCGTAAGAAAGCGCGGTCACGGCGACCAGGGCGTACAGTCCGTTGCAGACTTTATAAAGCTTGTAACCGAGGAAATCGAAACAAGAGTTATCTGGTAAAAAGCATTATCTCTGCACCCTTTTTCGGATGCAGAGATTTTTTGAAAAGGAGGATAAAAATGAAAAAAGCATTATCCCTTATTCTGGCGGCAATAATTCTTTTTACTGCATTACCTCTGACAGCATCTGCGGAAACTGCCGCCATTACAATGACCCCCGATATAACGGATGCGGTATTCGAATATCTTGACGAGATATATATTAAAAAATATCCTGAGCTGGGACTTGAATTTTCCTTCGGCAGTGAAGCGGATAAGAAGGTTTTGCAGATTCTTGCCGAAATGCTTACAAAAAACTGCAAGAGTGATGAGGAAAAGGCTGCTGCGGTTGCAGGCTGGGCAGACAGAAACATCAACTACCGTTCATATACAGCCGAAAACGGTACCTACTATTATCCTGTGGACGTATTCTATCACAGAACGGGTAACTGTCTTGGACTTGGTCTTTTTATTTCACAGGTGCTTCGTCTTGCAGGTGTTCCTGCGGTGTTCTGTGCAGGAACACGGGGTGATATGAAGGACTATATAAAGCTTGAAAAACGAGATATTGACCATGGTTGGGTAATGGTTTATTACAATAATACCTGGAATCTTTACGATCCCCTGTTTGAGGTCTTCGGTACAAATGACAGAGAATTTATCTCCCGTTGGTATTTTACCGATTTTATGGAGGGTGTATCGCCCTATTACAAGGGGATGAATTGCAGCTATGTGTACTACGGTGACAGCATTTTTTATATAGACGGCAGATTTGTTCACTATAAAGAGGGTGTGCCGGCTTCCGAATATTATCAAATGGCAGCAGAGGGTGGCTCATCTCTTAACGGCTGCGTGCCTTATTTTACCAAAAACAGATATTTTACCGAAAACGGCGGTACTGACGGATTTCAGTATCTGACAAATCCCGAAAGAAAAGACAAAATGATAAATGATGAGTGTTATTCAGGCGGATGGATAGGCTATGGCGTTCCCTGGAGCTACACCTATGAGAACGGAATTATGGCAGGCTGTACTGTTAAGGAATATAACGGTGAGAAGCTTTATCTTCCTTTTAATTCATCACCTCTGAGAGTTCAGGGGGACGTATCAGACTACACGTTTACCTTCGGTATGCCTACGTTTATTCTCGGAAATGAAATTTCCCTTCCCGAGCCCTTGTGGCTTGAGCAGGAAAAGGCAGACGGCAGAGTGATTACCTATGAAAGCCTTACTCCTGAGATTGCAACCGTAGATAAGGACGGAAAGCTTACTGCTCTCAAGGAGGGAGGAGTTATAATTCTTATTGCTTCACGTGAATCCTATGATGATCCCGGTTGCTCATACTCGGGCTTCATTGAAATATACGTTGCCGAAAAAGAAAGAGTGTACGATTATTCGGATTATGTTTTCAATGGTGAAAACGCTCAGAATACAGATATAAAGCTTTCCGGTAACGACGGCATTGTTGCAAAAAGTGAATTGTCGGTTTCTAAGTTGCTTGCAGACGTCAGCGGTGCAGTTGTAAAAGACGTTAACGGTAAAGAAATAGCTGCTACAGAAGACGTGAAGCTCGGCAGCGGTATGACAGTGGCACTTCCTGACGGTACAGAATATACTGTTGTTGTTATGGGTGATCTTGATTCCGACGGTGTGATAAGTGCATCCGATGCCCGTCTTACCCTTCGTGCTTCTGTAGGTCTTGAGGGTGAGCCTGCAGATTGGTTCAATGAGGCAGGAAACGTACAAGAGGACGGCGAAGCTCCTCTTTCTGCTGCGGATGCCCGTATTATCCTCCGCGGCTCCGTTGGTCTTGAAAGTCAGGACGATTGGTTCAAATCAGCATAAAAAATCAGCTCCTGTACCAAAGCGGTACGGGAGCTGTGTATTTTTATATTTATTTTACCGTATCAATAATACTCTGAAGCTTTGCGGCGTCGATCATGCCGGCGCGGTTGTAGCGGATGTTGCCGTCGGCGTCAATAGCTATTGTGCGGGGAAGGCTTGAAAGGTTATAAGTCTTGTAGGCGTTATATTTGAGGTCATAGAGGGCGGGTAGGGTGTAGCCGTTTTCCGTCAGGTATTTTTCTCCTTTTGTAATTCCGTCATCGGTGTTTATTATAAGAAACTGAATTTCATCACCGTGCTCCTTGAAGGCTGCTTCGAAATCAGGCATTTCGTGAAGGCAGTAGCCGCACCAGGTTGCCCAGAAATTAATAATTACGGGCTTACCCTCAAAGTCGGAAAGCTTAACCTCGTTAAGGTCCTTGTCGTATACGGTAACGTCGGTATATTTGCGATATGAAGAGTCAGGCTTTTTTGTTTCTTCGGTTGTGGTTGTTTCAAGCACCTCGCTTGCTCTTTCGGAAAGGGTAGGGTAGAGAGCAACGGCAAGCACCATAACTGCCACAAGAAGAGCGCCGATAATTATAAGGGATTTGTTTTTCATATAAATTCTCCTCAGCTTAATATTGTAAGAAATCTGTTCATAAGCCCCGTCATCATAAGAATACCTATAATAATAAGGAAGCAGCCGCAAACGGTATTAATTATTTTATAGTTTTTCTTGATGAAGGAAAAAGCGGTTTTCAGTCTGTCGATAAGCACCGCGCTTAAAAGGAAGGGGATTCCCAAGCCCAGAGAATAAAGAAGAAGCATCAGCGTGCCTTCATATACGTTCCCTTCCCCCGACGCCATCGCAAGGGCGGCACCTAAAAACGTGCCGACGCAGGGAGTCCAGCCTACCGAGAAAACCACTCCGAAAAGAAAGGCAGAGAAAAATCCCATTTCAGATTTCACTGTCATTTTCTTCATTCCCGAAAAGAGCGGAAGCCTGAAAATGCCCACGTAATTAAGTCCGAAAACGATAACGATAAGTCCGAGCACAACGTTTACTGCGGCAGAATACCGTGCAAGTATGCTGCCAAGTGAGCCTGCAAGAGCACCGAGGCTTGTAAAGACTGCTGAAAATCCCAGCACAAAGCCTGTTGCTCCCGTAAGTGTTTTTTTAGTGCTTCGCTCGCCTCCTCCTGCAAAATATGAAAGATATATGGGAAGCATCGGAAGCAGACAGGGAGAAATAAAGGTGATTATTCCCTCTGTAAAGGACACGACATATTGCAATTTATTCACCACTTAATTTTAGAATCGTTTTAATTCAAGTATATTGTAAAATATTTTCAACTAAAAATCAATGCCTTTTTGCTTTGGGGAGAAGTCAGATTTTTGTCTTTTTCTATTGCGGGGTATGCTTTTTTGTTATATAATAAAAAAACGGAGAGTGATAAAAATGGTTAGAGCAAGAATCAAAAACGTAAAGGACAAATCCATAGCAACAAAGGGCTTTGAAAGGTTCCTTTTCTATCTTGTGCAGTTTACCTGGGGGCTTCCCGTAAACGCAATCAGCGGTATAATTTACCTCATTTTAAGAAAGAAATACCGCACGGAAAAATTTATGAATTCCTACATTACCTATATACCCGGCAACTGGGGCGGACTTTCCTTGGGTCTTTTCATCTTTATTGCCGACGGTAAGGCAGAGGGCTGGACAAACAACACAAAGATTCACGAGTACGGACACACAATACAGTGCCTTCTTTTAGGCCCTCTTTACTGGCTTGTGGTGGCTCTTCCCTCGGCAATCTGGTGCAATTTCTTTGCAGACTACAGAAAGAAGAACAACGTTTCTTACTATAAGCTTTACTGCGAAAGCTGGGCAAATTCCTGGGGCGTAAAGTGGTCAGGACTCAAGCAGTACGGCATTAAATAAGTGGGAGAGAATATGAAAAAGCTTTTAAGCATAATACTTGCAGTTACTTTTATTGTTGTACTTTTTGTGCCTGCCCTTGCAGATGAAACTGAAAATGACAAGACGCTTAAATTCAATGATGACGGCAGCTTCAGAATAATGCAGATAAACGATACTCAGGATATGGGCAGATGGGGCAGCAAAAGAACAGTTGAGTTTATCGCTAAGGCTCTTGACGAGCTGAAGCCCGACCTTGTTGTTATTGTAGGCGATCAGCTTTCGGAATATTACTTTATTGCAAATGAAAAGGATATGACCCTTTCAATAAAGAATATCTTAAAGCCTATGGAGGAAAGAGGAATTCCCTTCCTTATGACTCTCGGAAATCACGACCACGATAATATTGATAAGTTCACAGAGGATGAGCAGTACGCGGTGTATGCCGATTCAGCTATGTGCTATGCTGCAGAAAACGGCACTGATCCCTTTACGTATTCTGTGCCCGTTATGTCATCAGACGGAGAGAGTGTTGCTCTCAACGTGTATATGATGAACACTCATAACAAGGCGGAAGCGGGTGGCTATGCAGGCGTAAACAAGGAACAGGTTGAATGGTACAAAAATACCTCCGTTGCTCTTAAGAGTAAAAACGGTGGGAATGCCGTTCCCTCAATGCTTTTCCAGCACATTCCGCCCAAGGAGATTTATTCTCTTCTGGAGGAGTCCGACGTAAGCGATAAGTCGGCGGTTTATTCGGGCACTGACGAAAAGTGGTATACGCTTGTTGACGGTGCTGAGGGCTTTCTCGGCGAAGCACCCTGCAGTGAGAATTTCGATAACGTCACAGGTCAGTACGAGGCCTGGCTCGAGTGCGGTGATATTATCGGTGCTTTCTTCGGTCACGACCACGTGAACACCTTTATGGGTACAAACAGTGACGGTATCACAATGGGCTATAACGGCGGAACAGGCTTCCGCTCCTACGGTCTTGGTGCAAACAGAAGCGTCAGAATTTTCGATTTCAAGGAAAACGATATTGAAAATTATGAAACAAGCCTCATCACTTATGCACAGCTTACAGGTATCGAAAAGGTGTTTGTCATCACCGACAAGGTAAGCGTGCTTATTTTTACCCCCATTATGAGAGTGGTGCACTCCGTCAAAGCATTTTTTGAAAAATAATACGGTATGCTTCGCAGGAAACTGTGAAGCATATTTTTATACCTCAAAAACTTGACTTTAGGGGAGTTATTCTTTAAAATATTATTTATCATAATTATTCGGAGCGGGCTATGGCAGAGAAGAAAGCAGGAAGAAACAGAACAATTGACATATCTGTTGAGGAGGGGAAAAAATACCTCGGAAAATGCCTTACGGTAAAAAAGGCAGTGGGTGATATTTCGGAAATCCGCGACTGCGTAATTCTCGGTGATACCTTCCGTGTGCTGGGTCTTATGTCCGAAAAAAGCGTTGACCTTATCATTGCCGACCCGCCCTACAATCTGAGAAAATCCTATAACGGAAGCACCTTTTCAAGGAAAAAGGAAGAGGAATATGAGCAGTATACAAGAATGTGGCTGTCTGCCGTAAAGCCTCTTCTTCGTGATAACGGCTCAATATACGTGTGCTGCGACTGGGAAACAGGCATTATTATCGGCAGAGTTCTCGGAGAATTCTTTACCGTAAGAAACCGCATAACCTGGCAGCGTGAAAAGGGCAGGGGAGCCTCGAAAAACTGGAAAAACGGAATGGAGGATATATGGTTTGCCACCAATTCCGACGAATATACCTTTAATCTTGATGCTGTGAAAATCAGAAGAAGAGTGCTTGCTCCCTACCGTGTGGATGGCAATCCCAAGGACTGGACGGAGAGTGAGGACGGCAATTACCGCGACACCTGCCCGTCGAATTTCTGGGATGACATCACAATTCCCTTCTGGTCAATGCCTGAAAATACGGCGCACCCCACACAGAAGCCCGAAAAGCTTATAGCAAAGCTGATGCTTGCAAGCACAAACGAAAACGATACGGTGCTTGACCCCTTTGCAGGCTCGGGCACAACAGGTGTAGTTGCAAAAAAGCTGGGACGTCACTTTGTAGAGATTGAAAAGGAGGAGCAGTATTGCGTTTGGGCACAGTACCGTCTTGAAAGAGCGGAGGAAAATAAGGAAATACAGGGCTTTTCCGACGGCGTTTTCCACGAAAGAAATTTCCGCAATAAAAAATAAGAATCACACGCATGGGAGTGCGAAAAAAGAGTACCCGTTTTCACAGGTACTCTCATTTTTTTATAATTCAATTAACCAAGGAAATGATGTGCATACTGAGCGGAGCCGTCGGATGCGATTGTAAGTGTTGTGCCGCCCATCATACCATCTTCATAGTAGCAGCCGTAGCCGAGCTTCAGACCGTATGTGAGCTGAATTCCCTTGTAGTTGATGGAAGCGTTACATACGTGGTCGTGACCGAACATTACGTTCTTTGTGCTGTCAAGCTCAAGCATCTTATCTGTAAAGAAGTTGTTTACAACACCGGGGCAGGGAGTTTCGTGGATAAGGTATTCTGCCTTGTCAGCATATTCGCCAATCCAAAGATTTTCTTTGCCGTCGGCATTAGTAACTCCACCTGCGCAGTCAGGACAGCTGTCGCTCTTGAGCTGTGCTTTTGTAAAGTTTTTGTTGCAGGAAGCACAGTTAAAGCCTTCATAGTAGTAGTACCATACTTCTCTTACCTCGAAGACGGGAATGTGTATGAATACAGAGCTTTCAACCTTCTTGCCCTCTGTCTTTTCAATGCCCTTTACAGCCCACTCGTACCATTCAATCTGATTCTCCCAGAGATGGTCGTAGCCCTCGATATGGTTGCCGTTTTCGTCTGTGTAGTCAACGTTGTCGTGGGTGTCCATCATAAAGATTGTGTGAACAACCTTGTCACCCTCCTTGATGTTGATTACGTAGTTGCCGTAGCCCATATCCTTGGGACCGAACTTCCATACGCAGTTTTCTGCCTGATCGAAGAGGTATGCGCACCAGAATTCGTTCATGCAGCCCTGACCGTCGTGGTTACCCATAACAGGTGCCCAGGGGATACCGAAGGAATCGATATAGTCAACAAGTGTGATGTATGCTACAGTGTCCCATGCGTTGTCACCGGAAAGGGTGATAAGGTCGGGCTGCTGCTCTTCAACAAGCTTGTTGATCATTGTTTTTGCGTATTCGTATTCTGAATAGTAATTTTCATCGTCTGAAATCTGGATGTCTGCAAGGTTGAGAACTACAAAGTCCTTACCCTCTTCCTTTTCAAGAACAACTGAGTATTCGTGAGTGTATTCCTGCTCGGCTGACCAGTCCTCGAAATAGGATGCCTCGTTGAGCATTGCGGGAACGGGTGCAAAAATCTGGGGAATAGCAAGGAAGAATGCCATTACCAACTGGAAAATGCCGTAAAGTACTGCCATAAATATGACCTCCTGTGTATTTTTAACGGCTTTATTTTACCTTAAACGGAATCAGGATTCAATAGAAATAAGATATTAATTATATGAATCGGCACTATGCTTTAAAAAATATACTTAAAATTGGTAAAAAAGCCGAAAATCAAAAAGTTGATTGAAATAGAAATAAAATGGTGGTAGTATATATTAGAAATAATATCCGGAGGGAAATGAAAAATGAAGAAAATTATTGCTTTTGTTCTTGCATTTGCCATGCTCCTTACTGTTGCCGTAATCCCCGTTTCCGCTAAGGAAGCTGCTCCTGCAGCAACAGTTATCGAGGAAAGTGCTATGGAAGATGCATTCAAGGATGGCGAAAACGCACTTATCGTTTTCGTAACAGGTATCGGACAGAGCTATTCTTATCGCTTTGACCAGAGCTACGTTGATCAGTATGGTGAATCACTTCAGGATTATGAGGTTTATGCTCCTCTTATTGCTGAGGGCAAGTATCAGACAAGATGGAATCTCTTCAACTCCTTTGACGAGGCTTTCTCAGATTCATCAACAATCAGCGCTATCATCAGAGTTGTTTTAGACCTTCTTGTTTCAGCATTTACAAGAAATACTATTATCAAGCAGGAAGACGTTGAAACAATTATTCACAACCTTTTCCAGTTCAACCTTGTTGACGAGAAGGGTAACTCTCATCCCAGAGTTGTAACTCCCAGATACGCTATGTCTGTTGCTCAGTATCCCTGGGCAGAGGGTGAAAACGGCGAAATGAGAAGTGAAGCAAGAGAACGCTTCTTCTCTGCTATTCCCTGTGAAGATATCGCTAAGGCAAAGTTCGGCGAAAGATATGAAGAATATCTTTACGTTTACAACTACAGCGCATTCTCATACACATCAAAGAACGTTGAAGGTCTTCACGACTTCATCGAAACAATTCTTGAAACAAACACTGTAGGTGCAAAAGAGGTTGTACTTGTTCCCATGAGTATGGGTGCTTCCGTTACAACTGCATATCTTGATGCATATCCCACAAGAGCTGACAGCCACGTTAAGAGAGTTGTTGGTATCGTTGGTGCATGGGACGGCACAGAAATTATCGCTGATATGCTTACTCAGACCTACTGCGAGCCTCAGTCTGCAGACCTTTTCTACAACGGTCTTATTTCTGACCTCGTTGGCGAGCCCTGGGGCTACGTTGTAAACATCGCTCTCCGTATTTTCCCCAAGCAGGTGCTTCGTGACTTTATTGATATGGCTCTCAAGGGTCTTGCAACAGACCTCTTCGGACCTACCCCCTCACTTGCAAATATGGCTCCCCTCGACAGATATGAAGAGGTTATGGCTACAGGCTTTATCCGCTCTGACGTTGTAAGAGCAGAGGTTGATGCCTTCTATCAGGCAAAGGCAAGACTCCACACCGAAACAATTCCCGCTCTTCAGGCTGAAGGCGTTAAGTTCTCCTTCATCGCCGGCTACGGTCTTCCCTTCGGTGCATGTACTGCTGACTACAGCCTCTTCGGCTTCATGAAGCAGGGCCCCATCACAAACTCTGATGAAATCATCAACATTGATTCTACCGCACCCGGTACATCATACGTTGCATACAACGAAAAGTTTGAGGACACAGAGGGCAGAGAGCTTTCACCCGATGGCTCAATTGATATTTCAACTGCATACTATAAGGAATCCAGCTGGTACTTCTACGGTCAGAAGCACGAGCTTGAATACAACAACACTGCTCTTTCTCTTGCACTCAACCTTGCAACAGGACACGTAACAACAGTTGCTGACTGTGACGGCGTAGCTGATGAAAACGGTGTAGAGGATGAATGCTACTATCCTCAGTTCAACGGCGCAAGAAACCTTAAGCCCCTCAAGTGGTATAAGGAAGACCTTCAGAGATACTGCAACGAAACAGGCTACGTTCCCACAGCAGACGTAGAGGCAGTATTTGCAAAGGCAGAGCTTATGGCTGCAAACACTGTAAACGATACCGAAAAGGATGATGCAGTTCTTGCAGAGGTTGAAGCAAAGCTCACTGAAATCGGTGTGTATGCTCCTGCAGAAGAGCCCGGATTTATTGACAAGGCTCTCAACGCAGGTCTTAAGGGCCTTAATGACATTACCTTCGGCATCTTCGGTGCTAAGGGCTTCGGTGATTTCTACTTTGACGTAATTGCTAAGATTTTTGGATAAAAAACAGGGGGACTGTGCTTGCAGTCCCCTTTTGATTTTAATATAAGTGCCCGTGATAAGCGCTGATAAACAGCGGCTCTTCACGGGCATTGATTTTTAATCGTTATATTTTCTGTTCCAGCTTTCGAGTGTGTTCTTCATAAGCATTGTAATTGTCATAGGACCTACGCCGCCGGGAACGGGAGTGATGTACGAGGCCTTTTCTGCAACTGCTTCAAAATCAACGTCACCGGTAACCTTTCCGTTTTCAAGTCGGTTGATGCCTACATCAACAACAACTGCTCCCTCCTTGACCATATCGGCAGTAATGAAGCCTGCCTTGCCGATTGCCGCAATAACGATGTCTGCTCTTTTTACCTCTTCGGCAAGATTTTTTGTTCTTGAGTGACAGATAGTAACGGTGGCATTTTCCTGAAGCATTAAAAGTGCGGCAGGCTTGCCAACAATATTGCTTCTGCCTACTATAACGCAGTGCTTTCCTGCAATTTCAATGCCGTCGTGCTTCAGCATTTCAACAACGCCTGCAGGTGTGCAGGGTGCAAAGCAGGGCTTGCCTGCAAGAAGGTTACCTGTGTTAACGGGTGAGAAGCCGTCAACGTCCTTTTCGGGCGCGATTGCGTCAATAACCTTGTTTTCGTCCATGTGTGAGGGGAGGGGAAGCTGACAGAGAATTCCGTCAACACTGTCGTCGTTGTTGAGTCTTTCAATGAGTTCAAGAAGCTCCCTCTCATCGGCATCCTCGCTTATTGCGTATTCGTATGACGTGAAGCCGCATATCTCGCAGGCCTTCTTTTTGTTGTTTACGTAAATTCTTGATGCAGGATTATTGCCTACAATAATAACTGCAAGACCGGGGGCGCGTACGCCCTCTTTTCTGTTTTTTACCGCTTCGGCAGTGTAGAGTCTGAGCTCCTCGGAGATTTTCTTGCCGTCAATGATTTTTGCTGACATAGCTTCTCTTCCTCTTTTCATTATATTATATACCTATTATATCTGTCACTTGCGAGGGTTGTCAACCAAAAGAAAAGGCGATCCATTAATAAAAGTAATTGAAAAATTCAAAAACGTGAATTGATATATAGGTGCCAAAGGATGTTAAATTGTTGACTTTTGGTCGTGGGTGTACTATTATTCTAATGTTGCAGTGCGCTGAAGCGCGCTCGTACAATATCCGATACGGAGGAAAAAGAAATGAAAAAGTTCACAAAAGTAATGGCTCTTCTTCTCAGCCTTGCTATGGTTCTCTGCTTTGCTGCTTGCGGCGGCACAACAACAGAGGAAACAACTGCAGGCTCTGAGGAAACAACAGCTGCAGATATCGCTTATGACCTTACAATGGAAGGCGACTACACTGCAGACAACACCGAATTTGTAATCGGTGCTACAGGTCCCCTCACAGGTGACGCTGCTTCCTACGGTATTTCCGTACAGCAGGGTGCACAGCTTGCTATTGATGAAATCAACGCTGCAGGCGGACTTAACGGCATCAGCTTCAAGTTCGATATGAAGGACGACAAGGCTACTGCTGCTGACGCTTCAACAGGCTACGATGCTCTTTACGAAGCTGGTATGCAGGTTTCTCTCGGCTCAGTTACATCCGGTTCTGCTGAATCCTTTGCAACAAGAGCAGATGAGGACGGCGTTTTCGCTCTCACTCCCTCAGCATCAGCTGACAACGTAATCAATGCAAGCAACAGCTGCTTCAGAGTTTGCTTCGGTGACCCCGACAACGGCATTATGTCCGCTGAAAAGCTTGCTGCTGAATACGAGAACATCGGTGCTATCTACGATTCATCCGATCCCTATTCATCAGGTATCTATGAAGCATTCAAGACAAAGATGGCTGAACTCAACGTAACATACATTGAGCAGTCCTTCGACGCAGAAAACAACCGTGACTTCTCAACTCAGGTTGAGGCTCTTAAGGATTGCGACGTTATCTTCCTTCCCATCTACTACACAGAAGCAGGTCTTATTGCTAAGGCTTGTGTAGCAAAGGGCTGCGATGCATTCCTTTTCGGCTGCGACGGTCTTGACGGTGTTGCTGCTCAGATTGACGACACAGTTACAAACAAGATCAGCTACCTTACTCCCTTCGACGTAAACAGCGAGGATGCCAAGGTTTCTGCTTTCGTTGCAGCTTATGAAGCAAAGTACGGCGCAAAGCCCGACCAGTTTGCTGCTGACGGCTACGATGCAGTTTACGCTATCTTCGAGGCTATGAAGGCTCTTAACGTTGACAACGTAAAGGTTGATCCCGCAGAGCTCGGCAAGGCACTTACAGCTACATTCACATCCGCTGACTTCTCCTATGCAGGTGTTACAGGCGGTATGGTATGGGATGCTTCCGGTGCTTGCGTAAAGGAACCCATCATCGTTGAAATCAACTGATTAAAGTGAAAACTTCGTTATATGCCTGAGGGAAATTGCCCTTGGGCATATAACTGCCTTTATCGGTCTGTATTATAAAGCAGTAAACGTGACTTTTTTCTGATTTTTTGTTCCGTTTCACAAAAAAATTCCCCTGGATTGAAGGAGAAACCTTATGAGTATCTTATTTGACGGGCTTAGTCTCGGTGCTATATATGCTCTTATAGCTCTCGGCTATACTATGGTTTACGGTATCGCCAAGATGCTTAACTTTGCCCATGGTGATATCATCATGGTTGGTGCATATGCCCTTTTCGTAACCCTTATGGGTCAGGGACACGTGGCTCTTGCCATCGGTGTTTCCGTTATTATATGTGTTATTATGGGTGTGCTTGTTGAAAAGCTTGCCTATAAGCCCCTTCGAGGTGCTTCCCCCCTTGCTGTTCTTATTACCGCAATCGGCGTAAGCTACCTTCTTCAGAGTATTTCCCAGCTTGTATTCGGCGCTGCTCCCAAGCAGGTATCAATTGCCTCTCTCGGTGCGGTTGAGCTTTTCGGCGCAAAAATAAGCGTATCATCAATCGTTACTCTTGTTGTTGGTGCGGTTATTATGGCAGGTCTTACAATTTTCGTAAAGAAAACAAGAACAGGACGTGCTATGGTAGCGGTTTCCGAGGATAAGGGCGCTGCAATGCTTATGGGTATTAACGTAAACAAGATTATCTCCATCACCTTTGCTATAGGCTCTGCACTTGCAGCAGCAGCCAGCCTGTTCTATCTTATGCAGATTCCCTCCGTTGAACCTACTCTCGGCTCAATGCCCGGTATCAAGGCATTCACCGCAGCGGTTATCGGCGGTATCGGCTCAATTCCCGGTGCTATGATAGGCGGCGTGCTTTTAGGTGTTATCGAAAAGGTGTGCCTGAGTGTTCCCGTGCTCTCGCCCTATACAACTGCAGTCGAATTCGGTCTGCTTATCGTTATTCTTCTTGTAAGACCTATCGGACTTCTGGGCAAGAAGAGAAGAGAGAAGGTGTAATTTATGATAAAAAGTATATTAAAATCTGACGATTTCAAGCTTAAAAATACCGTAAATTACATTGCAGTTGCTCTCGTTCTCGGTGTCTGCATCGTAATGTTCAGTATGGGTGAGCTCAAAAGCTCATATATGAACCTTCTCGTTCAGATAGGCTACAGCATTATTCTTGCAGTTTCCCTTAACCTTGTTGTAGGCTTCCTCGGTGAGCTTTCTCTCGGTCATGCAGGCTTTATGTGCGTTGGTGCATATCTCGGTACCTTTATCTCCATTCAGCTTTCCTCAGTAATCGACAGTAAGGTTATCTGCCTTCTTGTCAGTATGCTCTGCGGCGGTCTGCTTGCAGCCTTCTTTGGCTTCCTTGTAGGTCTTCCCGCTCTTCGTCTTAAGGGTGACTATCTTGCAATCGTAACTCTTGCATTTGGTGAAATTGTAAGAACAATCTTCAAGAATCTTCCCTGGTTCGGTAAGGCTATGGGTCTTACAACAGGTGCGGTAAAGTTCACAAAGAAGGACACTCCCTTATTCATCATCGTGTTTATCACAGTGCTTGTTGTGCTTTTCTTTGTTCAGAACCTTGTAAGAAGTAAGCACGGACGTGCAATCACAGCTATCCGTGACAACGAAATCGCAGCAAAGGCTATGGGTATCAACGTTACCTACTATAAGCTCTTCGTTTTTGTTATCGCAGCCTTCTTTGCAGGC
This sequence comes from Acutalibacteraceae bacterium, assembly GCA_045635905.1. Lineage (GTDB taxonomy): Bacteria > Bacillota > Clostridia > Oscillospirales > Acutalibacteraceae > RUG806. The sequence goes on along the minus strand of JAZTWN010000035.1, from coordinate 19,078 downwards.
GTTGCAGGTGTATTCTACGGACATTACGCAACTCCCGTTATGTACACCTTCTTCTCATATAACTATTCAATCGAAATTCTCGTTATGGTTGTGCTTGGCGGCATGGGCTCAATAAACGGCTCAATTATCGCCGCAACTGCTATCACGGTTATAAACTACGTTCTTCAGAAGGAGCTTCCCGGTGACCTTGCTGCACTTAAGTTCCTTATCTATGCACTTATTCTTATCGGTATCGTTATCTTCAATAACGCTCCCGCTCTTGCAGCAGTAAAGGAAAAGCTTTCAATCAAGGGTGTTATTACAAAGGCTACCGCAAAGAACAGAAAGCCCGGCGACATTCTTGCCGACGAAGCTCAGTGGAATAAAATTCCCACTAAGATTTCCATGGATGAGGTGCTTTCAACAGATATTCAGCAGGGAAATGAATACACACCCGACAAGCCCGGAAAAGGAGGAAACTGAGATGTCAGATATCGTACTTAAGACCGAAGACCTCGGCATTTCCTTCGGCGGACTCAAGGCTGTACAGAGTGTAAACCTTGAAATCAAGAAAAAGCAGCTTTACGGACTTGTAGGTCCCAACGGTGCAGGTAAAACCACAGTGTTCAACCTTCTTACCGGTGTTTATCAGCCTACAACAGGTACCTTTTATCTTAACAATGAAGAGCTCAAGGGCAAAACCCAGGAGCAGATAAACCGTAAGGGTATTGCGCGTACCTTCCAGAATATCCGTCTTTTCAATAATATGAGCGTTATTAGAAACGTTCTTGTTGGTCTTCATAATCAGCCCGAGTTCAAATGCAATCCCTTTGTAAGCCTTTTCCGTCTTCCCGGTCACTACAAGACTGAGGAGAGAATGCGTGAAAGAGCAAAGGAAATTCTCCGCATTGTGGATCTTGAGGAAGAAAGAAACAACCTTGCCTGCAACCTTCCCTACGGTAAGCAGAGAAAGCTTGAGATTGCCCGTGCGCTTGCAACCAATCCCACTCTTCTGCTTCTTGACGAGCCTGCAGCAGGTATGAACCCCTACGAAACAGAGGACCTTATGAGAATCGTAAGAAAAATCCGTGACGATTTTGATATGACAATTCTTCTTATTGAGCACGATATGAAATTCGTATCGGGTCTTTGTGATGAGGTTACTGTTCTCAATTTCGGTACGGTTCTTGCACAGGGCACAGCCGCTGAGGCACTCAATGACCCTGAGGTTATCAAGGCATATATCGGTGAATAAGGAGGAACGGCTATGGCATTACTTGAAGTAAAAAATCTGCAGGTAAACTACGGTGTTATAACAGCACTCAAGGGCATCAGCTTTGAGGTTAATGAAGGCGAAATTGTTTCTCTTATCGGTGCTAACGGCGCAGGTAAAACCACCACTATGCAGAGCATTATGGGTCTTATTCCCATTAAGGACGGTACGGTTACCTATGATGGTAAGGTTATAAACAAGATTCCCGGTCACAAGCTTATTTCAATGGGAATGAGTCAGGTGCCCGAGGGAAGAAGAGTTTTTCAGGAGCTTACCGTTTACGAAAACCTCGTTATGGGTGCATATACTCAGAAGGACAAGAAAAAGATTAAAGAGGACATCGAGGATATCTATACAAAATTCCCCCGTCTTGGTGAAAGAAAGAATCAGATTGCAGGTACTCTTTCAGGCGGTGAGCAGCAGATGCTTGCTATGGGCAGAGCTCTTATGAGTCATCCCAAGCTTCTTATGCTCGACGAGCCCTCAATGGGTCTTTCACCTCTTCTTGTTGATCAGGTTTTTGAAATTATAAAGGACTGCCACAAGCAGGGCATCACAGTGCTTCTTGTTGAGCAGAATGCAAAGAAGGCGCTTTCAATTTCCGACAGAGCCTACGTTCTTGAAACAGGCGATATCACCATTTCAGGCAAGGGCGAGGAGCTTCTTTCAAACGAAGAGGTTAAGAAGGCATACCTTGGTGAATAATAAAAATAAGGAAAGAGTAAGCTTACTCTTTCCTTTATTTTATGCATAAAAAAGCCCCGATATCTGAGATATCGGGGAATGCTTTTACCATAAGATAGCCTTTTCAAGCTTCTTGTTTGTGTTTCTTATACTGTCAGCGTTGAAGTCGTTGAGCTCTTCAAGAGGCCATACAAGCTTTTCGAAGTTTCTTGCGTCAACAAACTCCTCCATAAGAATAAGGTCAACCTGAGAAAGAACTGCTGTGATGTTTGTAACGTTCTTCTGCAACAGAGCCTTAACGGCTGCGAGCTCGGGAATTTCACCGCAGGCTTCAAGTGCTGCCTCATATGCTGCCTTTGCCTTAAGGTAATCGGGCTTTGCTGCGTTTGTGTTGGGAATAACCTTCCATGAAATACCGTCAATCATCGCGTTGTAGCTGTTGATGGAATATGCGGTATCAAATGCTGCCTTTGCTTCGGCAAACTTTGTCTTGATTGTTTCTGCCTGAGAGGCATATTTTGTTGTGATGAAGGTATTGCACTGTGTGCAGGTGCCCCAATCGGTTGCGTGACCGAGAGCCTCAGCCATAGGATGATTGCCTCTTGTACAGGTCTGTGCCTGTGTGCAGGTTGCTGCAGGAATGTCGGGTGTGTGACCTGCGGGGACAATTCTTGGTTCGGAGTGGCCGCAGCCTTCACGCTTGCAGGTGTATTTTTCTTCACCGTTGGTTTCGCAGGTAACTGCAACAATAATTTCGGGCTCGCCGAAATCGTGTCCCAGTGCATCAAGCTCAGTTTCTATAACCTCGTCGCATTCTGTGCAGGTAAGCACCATTGTGCCCTTAGCGGTACAGGTGGGAGCAAGTGTGATTTCCTTTGTAAAGAAATGCTTCTGCTCCTCAAGACCTACGCTCATACGAAGTATTGTTCTTGCGTCGGATGCGGAAAGTGTGCCGTCCTCGTCTGTGTCTGCAACCGCCTTGAGCTCCTCTGTGAAGGCTTCAAGTCCTACCGATGCGCGAAGAACAAGTCTTGCGTCTGAGGCGGTTACAGCATTGTCGTTGTCTGCAACATCACCGACAAGAAATGCTCCTGCGGGAAGCACGCTGCTGACAATGATTGTAAGCGCTGCTGCCACAACGGACAGCGTTGTCAGAATTTTCTTTTTCATTGGTGTTTATACCCCTTTATATAATGTTATAAATAATATAATAATGTATTATAAGTAAACGCAAAATAAATGTCAACACTTGTCTTATATTTGTAACTGTTTATTAATGGAAGGAAATAACGGCGCTGCCCAGTACCACCGAATCCTTATATAAAACTGCGGACTGACCGGGAGTGGGAGCAAGAATGCGGTTTTCAAATTCTGCTCTGAGAATTCCGTTTTCAATATGAACCTTTGCCTTTTCAGCCTTTGCGGTGCTGCGAATTTTGATTTCGCATTCAAAGGGAGCGGTGGGGAAGCAGCGTACTGCCTCTGAAATATCCTCGGCGGTAATGCCTGTTTCAAATCTTTCGTCAGCCTTGCAAAGAGTTACCGTGTTATTTTTTGCGTTTATGCTTTTTACGTATCTGGGCTCACCGAAGGCGCCGAGTCCCTTTCTTTGTCCTACTGTGTAATTTATTATTCCCGTATGTGTGCCGATTACCCTGCCGTCATTGTCGAGAAAGCTTCCCGCAATTGGTGAAAAATCGGAATTGTCGCAGATGAATTTCTGATAATTATTATCGGGGATGAAGCATATTTCCTGGCTGTCTGCCTTTTTTGCGTTCGGAAGGTTTAATTTCTGTGCGTATTCGCGGACCTCCTCCTTTGTGGAAAAATTTCCCAAGGGAAAAATCAGCCTTTCAATCTGAGAGGGTGAAAGCCTTCCGAGAAAATAGCTCTGGTCCTTTTTTGAGGGAGCCGCCTTAAGCACAACCGAGCCGTATGCCCCGTCGTATTCCGTAAGCGCATAATGACCTGTGGCAGTAAGCTCAATGCCGAGCTTATGAGCCTCGTTCTGCAGGGAATATATTTTTGTGGTGGGGTTGCATCTTATGCAGGGATTGGGAGTTTTTCCCGAAAGGTATTCGTTTATAAAATACTGCGTTACGTTTTTTTTGAAATGCTCTCTGTAGTCGGCAGTTATAAGCCTTATTCCGAGATGCTTTGCAATAAGTCTTGCACTTTCTGCCTCCTCACTGTCCTCGCGTGAATTTTCCGTGAGCATCAGAAAGCAGCCTGTAACGTCATAGCCCTTTTCAAGCAGCAGTGCCGCACAAGCTGCGGAATCAACACCGCCAGAAAGACCTAAAAGAACCTTATCCATGAAAAAAATACTCCTCAATTAATATCTTTAATGACATAATAACACAAAAACTCTTGAAATGAAAGAGGAAAAGGTATATAATCATAGTATATACTTAACCAAAGTAGTCTGTTTTTTTGCAAAGGTTCATTTTTTGGTAATATTTGCGCAAAATTAGTTCATTTTTGTAAAGGCTTCAGATGACAACTAAAGGAAATTCAAGGGGGTTATTGTTTGAGCGGAGATTTGCACTGCCATACCCGTTTATCCAACGGTTCTATGGGTATCGAAGAAATAATTGCTCTTGCCAAAAGCAAGGGTATCGATAAGATTGCAATTACTGACCAGGATACCATAGCAGGTATTGAAAGAGCAAAAATAGTAGGAGAAAGAAACGGTATTACCGTAATACCGGGTGTAGAGCTTTCCGCTTTTGATGAGGAAACAGGAAAGTGTATACATATCTTATGCTATCTGCCCGAACAGCCTGCCCGTCTTGAAGGCCTTTGCAAGCACAACTCTCTTGTCCGCGGAAGAGCCACAACAATGATGTGTCTGAAGCTTGCCAAGAGCTATCCCGTATCACCCGAGCTTATCAAAAGATGCGCAACAGGTGCTACCGCACTGTTCCCTCAGCACTTTATGCACGCCCTTATGGAGGTCGGCTCAGCAGACTCCTTCTACGGTGACGTTTATAAGGAGCTTTTCGCTCCCGATGGAGAAAAGAGCATTCTTGTTCAGCCTAAGTTCAAGAGCGTTGAAGAGGTAATTGAAGCAGTTCATATGGCAAACGGTGTTGCAATTCTTGCGCATCCGCTTGAATACGGTGACAAGGCATTTGCTTCTGAGCTTGTTGCCCGCTTTGCCAAGGCAGGGCTTGACGGCATTGAGGTATGGCATCCCTCGGCAGAGGCCTCCGACAGCGAGGAGCTTTTCCAGCTTGCTAAAAAGAACAAGCTTCTTTCAACAGGCGGCTCAAGCTTCAGAGGACTTTATAACAAGAAGCTTCTCAGCGTGGGCGACTTTGTTACACCCGATCAGCAGATGAAGGAGCTTTTATCCTTCAAGGCAAAGCAGCAGCGTCTTCTCAAGAAGCAGGCAGCCGAAAACTGATATGTTTAAATAAAACCTGAGTGTTTTTGTGTGCCACATTTGTGCAAAAAAAATACTTGACTTATAAGAACCCTTATGGTATAGTATTTATACCTCTGAAAGGGTTCTTTTTTTATGCCCTGAAAAAGACGGCTGAATTCCCGTCGCTCAGAGGGAGGCTAACATTAAATGGAGGTGCCGTTATGAGAGTAAAAATCACTCTTGCTTGTACAGAATGCAAGCAGCGCAATTACAACACAATGAAAAACAAGAAGAATTCACCCGACCGTCTGGAGATGAACAAGTACTGCAGATTCTGCAGAAAGCACACTCTCCACAGAGAAACCAAGTAATATAAAGCGGCGTTTTAAGAGTGTTCCCGATGGAACGCTCGTATCGTTATGCTTTAGAAAGGAAGAAATTACTATGGCTGATAAGAATATCGACAAAGAGGCTCTTAAGGCTGAAAAGGAAGCTCTCAAGGCTGCCGAGAAAGCTAAAAAAGAGAGAATCAAGCAGAGCAAGCCTAAGAAGGAAGGCACAGTAGTATCTCGCGGTACAAACGCTGTCAAGAAGTTCTGTAAGGATTTTGTCGGTACCTGTAAGAAGGTCTCTTGGCCTACAGGTAAGCAGGTCCTTAAAAATGCGGGTGTAGTTCTTGCAACTATCGCAGTTCTCGCTGTTGCAGTTTTTTCTGTTGACTGGGTTCTTACAAGGGTTTTTAACCTCGGTAAGGAAGCAGCAGTAGCACTCGGTGAACAGTTTGCTATTGAAACAACAACCTCAGCTGACGAAACAACAACAGCTGCAGAAGAAACAACCGCTGCAGAAGGTGAAGAAACAACTGCAGAGGGCGAAACAGCAGAAGAAACAACTGCTGAAGAAGCTGCTGAAGAAACAACTGCTGAAGAGGTTTCTGAAGAAGAAACAACTACAGAAGCTTAAGCTGTTACTTCAGGAGGTTTTACGATGGATAAGCAACCTAAAGACTACAAGTGGTTTGCGGTTGAAACCGCTACAGGCTACGACAAGAAGGTTTGCGACAACATAATTACTGTTGCAAACAACCGCGATATGCGCGATCAGATTCTTGCTGCTTGTTTACCTTATGAAATCAAGCAGAAGAAGAAAGCAAAGAAGAAGAGATCCGCAGCAAAGCAGACTCAGAACGTGTTCATTTTCAAAGAGGATGAATACACAAAGGACGAGTATGTTCTTGACGTTGAGGAGTCCGAGAAGGAAGACGAAGAAGAGTATGAAATTGAAGAGGTAAGAAACCTTCTTTATACAAACTACGTATTCGTTAAGCTTGCTCGCTTCGACGTTCCCAATGAAGGTGTCAAGATTTCCAACGAAGCATGGCATCTTATCCGCGGAATCAGAGGATTCAGACGCTTCCTCGGTCCCGACAGTAAGCCCATTCCCCTTACAGACGAAGAAGTAAAGCAGTTCCATATTGAGGACTACGTAAACGAAAGCGGCGAAAACGCAGATAATCCTGCTGCTCCCGTTAAGTTCCAGATAGACCTCGAGGAAGGCGAAGAAGTAATCGTTACAGGCGGTGCATTTGACGGCACCATCGGTGAGGTTGAAAGCATTGATGCTGACAACGCAACCGTAAAGATCCGCTATTTCCACATGGGCCGTATGGCTGCAATGGAATTCCCCGCAGATCAGGTCAAGAAACTTTAATTTATTTTTTGGTAATCAGACCTTTACGGTCTTGTTATAGTGTCCCCCTCGGGGATGCTGTGGGAGGTGTGAATATATACACACCGCCACTACCACATTTTTTATGGAGGTGCAGTTATGGCACAGAAAGTTACAGGCTTTATTAAGCTTCAGATCCCTGCAGGTAAGGCAACTCCCTCTCCCCCTGTAGGTCCCGCTCTTGGTCAGCACGGTGTAAACATTATGCAGTTTACAAAGGAATTCAATGAAAGAACAAAGAACGACATGGGTCTTATCATCCCCGTTGTTATCACAGTTTACGCTGACCGTTCATTCACATTCATCACAAAGACTCCCCGCGCTGCAGTTCTTATCAAGAAGGCTGCCGGTATTGAAAGCGGTTCCGGTGTCCCCAACAAGACAAAGGTTGCTTCCCTTACACAGGAGCAGCTCAGAAAAATCGCAGAACAGAAGATGCCCGACCTTAACGCTGCTTCAGTAGAAGCTGCTATGAGCATGATCGCAGGTACAGCTCGCAGCATGGGCGTTACTGTTGTTGATTGATCGGCGGAGGTAGAGAATAATGAAACACGGTAAGAAGTATATTGAAAGCGCAAAGCTCGTAGACAGAGCAAAGCTCTACGAAGCAAATGATGCGCTCGCACTTGCAGTTGAAACTGCAAAGGCAAAGTTTGACGAAACAGTAGAAGTACACGTACGTCTTGGTGTTGACTCACGTCACGCTGACCAGCAGGTTAGAGGCGCTGTTGTTCTTCCCAACGGTACAGGTAAGAGCGTTAAGGTTTGCGTATTCGCAAAGGGCGACGACGCAAAGGCTGCTGAAGAAGCAGGCGCAGAAATCGTTGGTGCAGAAGAGCTCGTTGCTAAGATCCAGGGCGAAGGCTTCATGGATTTCGACGTATGTATCGCTGCTCCCAACATGATGGGTCTTGTAGGCCGTCTTGGTAAGGTTCTTGGTCCCCGTGGCCTTATGCCCTCTCCCAAGGCAGGTACTGTTACTCCCGACGTTGCTAAGGCTGTTAATGAAGCTAAGGCAGGTAAGATCGAGTACAGACTTGACAAGACAAACATCATCCACTGCCCCATCGGCAAGGCTTCCTTCGGTGCAGAAAAGCTCTATGAGAACTATGCAACTCTCCTTGACGCTATTGTTAAGGCTAAGCCCGCTGCAGCTAAGGGTCAGTACATCCGTTCCTGCGTTGTAACATCAACAATGGGCGTAGGCATCAAGATCAACCCCAACAAGGTTCTTGCAAGTGCTGAATAATTAAAAAAATATCTTGACAAAGGTATTTTGTTGTGATAAAATACCTTTGTTGCTGTTCTTAAGACAGCAGGTGCATTAATTTGCGTAAGGTTTTACCGCCTGCCGAGGAATGGATATAAAAGCTTCAGGTTTTTATGCCCTTTCGCGGTTTTCGGCGGAAGGGCTATATTTATTAATTTCATAAGGCAGGTGAAACAATTTGCCAAGCGTAAAGGTTTTAGAAGAAAAGAAGGCTCAGGTCGCTGCTCTCAAGGAGAAGTTCGAGGGTGCTGTAGCAGGTGTTGTTGTTGATTACAAGGGTATTTCCGTTGCTGACGACACAAAGCTCCGTAAGGAACTCAGAGAAGCAGGTGTTGACTACTCAGTAGCTAAGAACACTCTTATCCGTCTTGCTATCGACGGTACCGCTCTTGCAGCAATGGATGATATCCTCAACGGTACAACAGCTGTTGCTACAAGTAAGGAAGATTACGTTGCAGCTGCAAGAATCCTTTCCAAGTTCGCTGAAAAGAACGATAACTTCAAGATCAAGGCAGGTTTCCTTGATGGTGAGCTTATCTCTCTTGAAAAGGTTGACTCTCTTGCAAAGCTTCCCTCCAAGGAACAGCTTCTTGCAACAGTATGTATGGCATTCCAGGCTCCTATGGCTTCCTTTGCACGTGTAATTCAGGCTATAGTTGACAAAGACGGTGAGGCTGCTCCCGCAGAAGCTCCCGCAGAAGAGGCTGCTCCCGCAGCTGAAGAAGCAGCAGAATAATTTGCTGTAAACTAAATTAAAAATTAACTAAATTATTTATTTTGGAGGAAAATTAAAATGGCATCTGAAAAGATTATTGCTATTGTTGACGCTGTTGCAGAACTTTCAGTTCTTGAGCTCAGCGAACTCGTAAAAGAAGTTGAAGAAAGATTCGGCGTAAGCGCTGCTGCTGCAGTTGCTGTTGCTGCTCCCGTTGCTGGTGCAGCTGCTGCTGAAGAAGAAAAGACAGAATTTGACGTTGTACTCGAGTCCTTCGATGCAGCTGCAAAGATCAAGGTTATCAAGGTTGTTAGAGAACTTACAGGTCTCGGTCTTGCTGAAGCTAAGGCTGCTGTTGAAGCTGCTCCCAAGGCTCTCAAGGAAGGCATCTCCAAGGATGACGCTGAAGCTGCAAAGGCAAAGCTTGAAGAAGCTGGCGCTAAGGTTTCAATCAAATAAGATAAACGGGAAATTTCTCACAATTTATCCTATTTACGCACACATTCGATTTCCGGATGTGTGCTTTTTTTGTTTTTTTATGATTATTTCGGTTTCGTATCTCTCACATAGCATCAGATGTGCTTGATTTTTTTGCTCCTCGGCGTACCTATGTACAGCCTTCGGTGCAAGAAAAATCAAAATAGGACATATTCTGAGAAATTTCCCTGCGCTCGTGAAAGTGAGTGCAGACTTTATTAAATTAGTTTTTTCTGAACCAAGAGGCGAGATAATCTGATTAATAATAAATGCCCATATTCCGCACACCTGCATCCGTTTCCCTGAAACGGTGCATCTGCACAAAATATGAGCATTTCTTGTTAATCGGTTTAAGCTTGTTTTTATCCGATATATTTTATTGCGGCAAGGGCGGCGGTGGCGCCGTCTGCGGTGGCGGTGGTAATCTGTCTGATTTCCTTGCTGCGGCAGTCACCTGCAACAAAAATACCGTCAAGGCTTGTTTTGCAGCCCTCGTCTGCTTCAACGTAGCCGTAGAAATTGAGCTTTACGTCACTCTTTATGAAATCGGTTGCGGGAATAAGTCCGATGGCAACAAAGCAGCCGTCGCAGGGGATAGTGGTTTCTTCGTCAGTATCGCAGTTTTTAATGATGATACCCTTAAGACTGTCCTCACCTGTGAAGCCCGTTACTACAGAGGAGCAGATAATTTCTACGTTATCCTTTGAACGAAGGATGTTCTGAAGAGCCTCTTCACCGGTAAGGGAGGGAAGATTCTGTACAACGGTAACCTTTTTCGAGGTAGCGGAAAGTAGAATTGCTTCCTGTAATGCGGAGTTGCCGCCGCCGATTACGGTTACGTCCTGACCTGCATAGAATGCGCCGTCGCAGACTGCACAGAAGGAAATACCGTTTCCGAGGTATTTTTCCTCACCCTCTATGCCGAGGTGTCTGTGTGCGGCACCTGTTGCGATGATTACCGATTTTGCAGTAAACGTGCCGTTTTCGGTCACAACCTCTTTGATTTCCCCGTCGCGTATTGCGGTAACGGTTTCCATTTCAAATTCCGTGCCCAGGCTTATTGCGTGCTCAACCATTTTATCTGCAAGCTCTGTTCCCGTAAGCTCGCCGAAACCGGGGTAATTTTCAATTTTCGGAGAGAACGTAACCTGTCCGCCGAAAACGCCTTTTTCGATAACAAGAACGCTTTTTTCTGCTCTTCTTGCGTATATTGCGGCGGTAAGTCCTGCAGGACCTGCGCCAATGATTATAATGTCGTACATAGGGGTAGCCTTTCTTTGTGTGAATTAGTCTGTAACGGTTGATGCAACCATTTCCTTACGTCTTTCGGCAAGGTCGTGGTACATCTTATTGCGCTTTTCCTTGGTAAGGGGCCATAGGAACTTGGGAATAATACCGAGTGCGCCTGAAATTGTAGGTACTGCAGAGCACAGCGCAAAGAGCCAGAATTTGGTTCTGTCACTTTGTGTGCCGATTTTGATACCCTGAACGTAGCCGATTTTCTTAAGAATAAGGCTCTTTACGGAGTTCATAAGGGAGCTCTGAATCTTAAGAACAAGGCTTTTTGCAACAGAGGTTGTAGCCTCCATACGGTAGCCGTTCTTCCATTCGCAGAAGTCCATAGCCTCGTTCCACAGGTCAGCGTTTACAACCTTGTTGACACCGAATGCCCACTTTGTGAACCATTCTCTGACGCCGACGGCAACTACCATAGGAATCATCTTAGTGTAATTCTTGTTGAGTATGCCGAAGAGGAAGAAGCCGAGCGACAGGATATCTCCGTAAATATCAGCACCTACCCACAGAGCCTTTGAGGAGAATTTCTTTCGTAAGAAGGGGATGAAGCCGTAGGAAATACTGCCGTTAAGTGAGGAGGGGATATTTGCTATGGTAATAAGCGAATACGAGCCGAAAACGTCAATGAAGTAGTTGCTTTCACTTGTGCTTACCGAGAAGCCGCCGAGGAAATCGGAAAGGCACATAAGAAGCACGGGGTAGTTTGTGAAAATAGCCTTGAGCCCTTCCCTGATATTGGGACGCTCAAGTGACTGGGGTACTCTTTCCTTTGAATTGAAGAAATAGTAGAGTGTAAGCACAGAGGAAACGATGCTGCAGCCCGCGCCGAAGGACATAAAGGCGGTTGACAGCTTTATTCCGATTTTTTCGTTGATTATGAGGTCGTAAAGCACACCGAATATGTATCGGGGCATATCCTCACCCAGATATCCCGAGAAAAGCTCCGCAAGGGTTATAAGCCGCACTCGTTCGTTTGGATTTGGTGTTGTTGTGGACATATAGCCGCCCTTTGCAAGATTGATTGCCGTGGTGGCGGTTTCCTGGATAACCGTGAATGCGAAATAGAAAATAAGCTTCGGAATATGCGTTCCCGAGGAGCCGGGGAAGATAAAGGGGATTGCCCAATAAAGTGCACCGAGGAGTGTAAGGGGCACCTGAAGACCTAAAAGATAGGGGCGGAATTTGCCGAGCCTGGTTCTTGTGCTGTCAACAAGCGAGCCCAGAAGGATGTCGTTTATGGTGTCCCATGCGCTTGTGAATATGTTTACAACCGCATTTACCGTAAAGTCAACCTTAACAACGTCCCATATATATCTTTCCTGGAAGCTGTTGATGTTGAAGGTGTTTGAAACGTCGTTGAGGACGTATGCTACGGATTCCCTGACGCCTACGTAATTGAAATTTTCATAGACGTTGACGTCCTTTTCGGGGATTGTTATATTCTGTTTGTTTTCCATATTAATCCCCCTTAATCCGTTACGGTTACTTCACATTTTGCAACAATCAGGCCCTGGGAGGAAATAGCGCTGATTGTTGCCGTTCCCGTGCCTGTTGCAGTGAGTGTGCCGTTTTCGTCTGTTGTTACAACGTCTGTGTCGGAGGAATGCCAGATAACAGTTTTTATTGTGGCATTATCGGGGCTTACCTCAGCAGTCAAGGTATATTCCTCGTTCTTTTTAAGCTCAAGTGAGGTTTCGCTGATTTTGACCGATTCTACGGCATCAACTATATATACCGTACAGGTGTCGGAAAATTCTCTTCCGAGATAGTTAAGGGTAACTCTTACCGTGACGGGATGCTGATAAAGCATTTTCGGGGTCATCTGACCGTTTTCGTCAATGGAAAGGTATTTGTCGTAGGTTGAAAATTCAAGCGAATATTCGTCCTCGGAAAGACCCTCCTCAACGTAGGGGATAACGGTAAGCGTATCGTAGTCGTCAAGCCCCATTGTGATTATGTCCTCTTCAATTTCAATTCCTGCATAAGAAAAGGTGTAGCTTTCGGTAAATTCAAGTGACATTTCGAGGGTTGAAGCCTCAATATCGGAAAGTGAATTCTGGAAGGCAACGTTCGAGGAGTAGCTGTAGCTTCTTTTTACGTCAAAGCTTATAAGCTCGCCCGAAACCGTGTCGGCAACAAGGGTGTACTGGCAGGTTACGGGTATGAATTTTTCATTTATCGAGGAGAAAACACCTGCATTTTCCGTGGTGAACATCTTGATTGCTGTTGTATCATCCGTAAGGAAATACATATTGTTGAAAACGGAGTTATATGTAAGAGTGAGTGTAAGAACGTGGTTTTCATCTATCTGAGCTTGCGCATCCGAGGGAGTGCTTCCCGGAAGAATTGTAAGAAGCGCAGAGGCATCCTCACCGTATTTTATGGATGCATTCTCGTAGAAGGAAGCGAATTTCCCGTTGAGGTCACCTCTTGCGAAGCTGAGAATTTTTTCAAGCTCCTTGTTTTTGCAGGAAATTGAGGTAACGTCAGCGGAATTCGTTTTTTCGTATTTGATTATGCCGCTCCTGACTGCAGCTGAGAAAAGCTTTGATACAAGAGTCAGTGCGTCCTCTTCATTTTTTGGGATTGCTGCAACTGTATATTTTACCTCGGAGAAAAACGAGGGGTCAACGGTATCCTGAGGCTGCACGGAGCGCGCAGTGATTACTATTGCAACGCTTGAAAGTAAAATTACGACAACAGGGAGAATTATTGTAATGAGAAGAATGCTCTTTATGCTGAGCTTTTTTTCGGTAAGCTTCATTTATTTTTCCCCCTTTTCTTAGCTTTGCCTGCTTCCTCTTTCTTTTCCTCTTTGACGATGGGAAGGGGAAGCTCATCAAGGGTGATTTCGTCTGCTTTTAATTTTCTCTTTATTTCAAGCCTTTGTCTGTCTGCATCACTGATAATTATCTGAGGCTCTGAGGAAATCAGCATTATGCTTGAAATAAGAACTCCGAGAAGAGTGAAGAAGCCTAAAAGACCTCCGAACATAGGAGTTACCGTGATGTGCTCAACAGTTCCCGAAAGGTTTGTTGCAATAAAGGAAAGAACAAGCCCCGAAAGCTGTGAAAGCATAGCTATGGCGGTAAATATTACGGATACGATTGCTGATTTTTTAATGTTCACAAAGGAGAAAAGCCACGCACCGATGCAGAAAATTATGCAAAGGACAGAAGCAATAAGAAGAATCAGCGAGCAGACGGTGAGCAGAAAAAGGCTTTTTCCTACACCGATATTACAAAGCGCATCAAAAATCTGCCATATTGAGTCGTTTATCATATTGTAGACGCCAAGAGCACCTACGGAAAGCTGATAGTCCCACCAGGGGAATGTAAAATTTATGTTGTAGTGAGGCAGCAGCAGTGCCGCAACTGACAAAACGAGGAAAAGTATACGCACAAGCGAGGCCTTTCCCTGTAAAAAGGCCGCCTTGAATTTTGCAAGCAGCAGTCTTGCGGAGGCAAACTCAAGCTCGGTTTTCCTTGCATCCCGGGCAAGGTCCTCCTCTTGAGTGTAATACATAATGTGAACACCGCATTTTTTACAATTAGGATTGAGGTCAAAACGGGGGATCTCGGCACCGCATTTAGGACACTTCAAAAAATCACCGCCTGTAAAAGTAGTTATTTATATTTTAATAAATAAAAAGTGTTTTTTCAATCTGTAAACAGGTAGAAAAACAAAGGAATCTTTTGGTTATAATACATATAAAAGAATATTTGACAACCGCGCGGGCGCGTGATATTGTAGTATATAAAGTAACTACAGGAGAAAATTATGAGCAGTCATTTTTTTGCATTGTTTTCAAGAATGAAATATATTGACCGTTGGTCGCTTATGAGAAATACCGACTCTGAGTCCCTTTCTCAGCACAGTCTTGACGTGGCGGCTATTGCCCACGCGCTTTCCGTTATCGGAAACAAACGGCTTGGAAAAAATTACGATACGGGAAAAATTGCCCTTATCGGCATGTATCACGATATGCCCGAAATTATTACGGGTGATATGCCCACTCCCGTGAAATATCATAACAAGGAAATCCGCGATGCCTTCGGAAGCATTGAAAAAGCGGCTCAGCGCTCGCTTCTCAATACCTTGCCCGAGGACCTGAGGGATGAATACAGGGATTTTCTTATCCCTGATGAGGAATCTGAGGAGTACCGTCTTGTAAAGGCGGCAGATAAGATTTCCGCACTTCTCAAATGTATGCTTGAGCAAAGAAGCGGTAACACGGAATTTATAAAGGCGCGTCAGGCGACGGAAAAATCCCTTCACGGTATGAATTGCAGGGAGGCGGAGATTTTCCTTGAGGAATATCTCGAAAGCTTCTCTATGGTGCTTGATACCGTGCTTGAAACGGAGGAATAAGCTGTGAATACAAAGGAAATTTTAGTGAAAATCTGCGAAAGCTCCTATGAGGCGGTAGCAGGAAGTGAAACTCACAATGCTATAATTGAGGCTATGAAGCCCTTTTGTGAGGAAATTTACGTTGATAATCTCGGCAGTATTGTCTGTCATATAAACAAAGAGGGCAAAAAGCACGTGGTTTTAAGTGCTCACGCTGATAAAATTGCCCTTGTGGTTACTGCAATTGACAAGAAAACAGGTATGCTTAAGGTAGCAAAATCAGGTGGAATTGATATGCGTACCCTTGCCGCATCAAGAGTTAAGGTAATGGGAAAAAGAACAATAAAGGGCTGCGTTACAAGCACACCTCCCCACCTTGCACGCGGTAACCGCACCGCAGCGCCTGCAGTTGAGGACCTTTATATTGACTGTGGACTTTCCTATGACGAGATTTCAGATATCGTAAGCGTGGGTGACAGGGTTGAGTACGACTGTCCCGTAACCGCGCTTTTAGGCACAAGGCTTACAGGTGCATATATGGATAACTCTGCAGGCTGTACCGCAGTTATAAAGGCCTGTGAGCAGCTTCATAATAACAGCGGCGGCAACAGAATTTCCGCAATTTTTACAACAAGAGAGGAAACAGGAAAGGGCGGTGCAACCGCATCCTTTACCGCGCTTCAGCCTGACTATGCCTTTATTACGGACGTATCCTTCGGTGCGGCTCCCGGTATCCCCAAGGAAATGTCCTCACCTCTCGGAAGCGGAGGAATGATCTGTATTTCTCCCATTCTTCAAAGAGAAATTTCCTCGTATCTTATAAGCATCGCAGAGAAAAACGGAGTGCCCTGCACAACAGAGGTTATGGGCTCACGCACAATGACCGACAGTGACGTTGTTGTAAATGCCGGCAAGGGTATAAAAACAGGACTTGTAAGCATACCTCTTCTCAATATGCACACACCCGTTGAAAGCCTTGATGTAAAGGACGTTGAGGCAGTAGCGGATATTCTTTGTAATGCGGCAAGGGAGGCAGAATAATGTTTACTTTACTTAAGGAGCTTTGTGAACTGGGCGGTACCTCGGGCAGAGAGCACAAGGTCAGAGAATATATTATTTCAAAGCTCGGAAATATCCCCTATACTGTTGATAATCTCGGAAACGTTATTGTTGAATTGCAGGGTGAAAAGCGGGCAAAAAATAAGGTTATGATAGCCGCACATATGGATGAGGTCGGCTTTATTGCCACGTACGTATGTGACGACGGACTTATAAAATTTGACACTGTAGGCGGAATTTTACCTGCGGTAATGTCGGGCAGAAAGGTAGTTTTTGAAAACGGCACAGAGGGTGTCATAGGCAGTAAGCCCGTGCACTTAAGCTCGGAAAGCGAGAAAAACAGTCTTCTTACCGAGGATAAGCTTTTTATTGATATCGGCGCTGAGAATAAGGCTCAGGCTCTTCAGCACGTGCTTCCCGGTGATACCGCGGTGTTCAGAAGCGATTATGCCGAAATCGGTGAGAAAATAGTATCAAAGGCACTCGATGACAGAACCGGCTGCGCAATTATGCTTAAACTGATTGAAGAGGGCGTGAAATATGATACCGTTTTTGCCTTTACCGTACAGGAGGAGGCAGGAACAAGGGGAGCAGGCTGTGCGGCAAACCGCATCTGTCCCGATTATTCAATCGTTCTCGAGGCTACAACAGCTTCCGATATTGCGGGTGTGGCAGAGGATTCAAGAGTATGTGTTCAGGGTGAGGGCGCGGTGCTTTCATTTATGGACAATTCCACAATTTACGATAAGAACGTATTTAACCTTGCTCTGGCGCTTGCAAAGGAAAAGGGCATAAGAGCACAGGTGAAAACTGCCGTTGCAGGCGGAAACGACTCGGGAATTATCCATAAAAGCGGCTTCGGGGTAAGGGCGGCTGCCATAAGCGGTCCCTGCAGATACATCCATTCACAGTCGAATATGCTTGCAAAATCTGATATTACCGCTTGCTTTGAGCTTGCAAGGGCTCTTGCGGAAGCTCTTTGCGATGCTTAATTTCAGAAAGGCGCATGCTCAGGATAAAGAGCTTATAAAAGCCCTGACCGGAAGCACTCCGGAAGGGGCTGTTTGCTTTGCTTTTCTTATGAGCGCAGGAGAAAATTTCTGCGAGAGCTTTCTTCTCGGTGAGGAAAACGGTGAGATAAAAAGCATAATTTTTGATACGGGTGACGAATATTTCCTTGTCTTCGGTGATGAGTTTCCCGAGCTTCTTACTCGTTGCGAAAAAACCGTAATGATATATGAAAAAAAAGAAGCCCCGTGGTGCCTTGCAGAAATTATAGAGGGCAGAGGCATACAGGAAATATATAAGCTGATGTCGGACAGAAGCAGTCTTTCCTTTGATGATGAAAGGCGCTACGTGCTGAGACTTCGTGCCGTGAATGCAGGTCTTTCGGCAGTTTTCGGTATAAAAAATGACGGTCTCTTAGTGTCGTGCGCGGCAGTGGTATCCCTTAACGGTCGCTTCGGCGTTATAGGTGACGTATATACAAAAAATGCCGAAAGAGGCAGAGGCTATGCCCTCGATTGCCTTATGCGTGCCGCGGATTTTATTCTTTCAAGAGGCACAGTGCCTATGCTTCTTTGCGATGAAAAAATGTGCCCTTACTATGAAAAAGCAGGATTTAAGATATATGGGAAAATGTGAGCTTTGTCCGAGAAAATGCTCGGTTGACAGAAAAGTGAATAAGGGCTTTTGCCGCGTGGGGAGTGAAATTACTCTCGGCAGGGCAGACCTGCATTTCTGGGAGGAGCCCTGCATTTCGGGCTACGGAGGCTCGGGCACGGTTTTCTTCTCGGGCTGCAATATGGGCTGTGTTTTCTGTCAGAATATGGCTCTTTCAAGAGGTCAGGTGGGCAAGGAAGTGACAGCAGACCGCCTACGCGAGATTTTTTACGAGCTGATTGACAAGGGTGCGGACAACATAAATCTTGTAACTCCCACCCATTTCATTCCCGAAATTGCAAAAGCACTGTCGGCAGAAAGGCTGCCTGTGCCTGTTGTGTATAACACCTCGTCTTATGAGGAGGCAGAGTCCCTTAAAATGCTTGAGGGGCTTATAGATATTTATCTTCCCGACCTCAAATACAAGGACAGCGCACTTTCAGGGGCACTTTCAAATGCACCCGACTATTATGAAAAGGCGGTGCCTGCAATAAAGGAAATGCTTCGGCAGACGGGCGAGTGCGTTTTCGATGATGATATGCTGCAAAGAGGCATAATAATAAGGCATCTGGTGCTGCCCGGATACCTTGGAAATACTTATGATATTATTGATACCTTTGCTGAAGGCTTTAAGGGTAAGGCTATGTTTTCCCTCATGAGTCAGTATACGCCACCGAAAAGAAAGCTTCCCTTTGAAAGCCTAAACAGAAGGCTTACTGAGGAGGAATACCAAAGGGCAGTGGATTATATGTACCTTTCAGGAATTGAGGACGGCTTTTTGCAGGAATTGTCCTCGGCAAAGGAGGAATATACGCCTGAGTTTAATCTTTACGGAGTATAAGATAAAAAAATATCCCGTGTCGTGTGACACGGGAATCTTTTTTGTTAGTTTGCGTATACGCTGACCTTCTTGCGGTCCTTGCCAAGACGTTCAAACTTTACTTTTCCGTCGATGAGAGCGAAGAGTGTATCGTCAGAGCCCTTACCTACATTGTTGCCGGGGTGGATGTGTGTTCCACGCTGACGAACGATGATGGTACCTGCATTAACGAACTGACCGTCGCTTCTCTTTGTGCCGAGTCTCTTGGATTCGGAATCACGGCCGTTACGGGTTGAACCCATACCTTTTTTATGAGCGAAAAGCTGAATGTTTATCTTAAGCATTACTTACACCTCCGTTGTTACTGTAACATAGTCGGGATATTCATCGGAAAG
>JAZTWN010000034.1:0-30692 GCA_045635905.1 Acutalibacteraceae bacterium | reverse complement strand
CAGTTTTCATAGGAAACCTTATAGTCGGAAACTGTGATGTAATCCTTTACGGCATCAAAGTTCTTAAGAACTGTTTCCTTGTCCTTGAGTGTGCCGAAAACACTTTCAATTGTCTTCTTGCTTGCATAAACAATTGTTGTTTCCTCAACAGCCTCACCGTTTTCATCAGTTGTCTTTTCAGCTGATTCTACAACCTCATCCTTGAAGAAGTTGAAGGTAAGATGAAGGATATTGTCGCTTATGTATGTTTCTGTGATAACATTGCCTTCCTCGTCTGCTACCTCGTTACCCTTTTCGTTGGTAACATTTTCACTTGCAATGTTTCTGTTGAAGTCAAATTCGAGAACGGAAGCCTTCTTGATTGACTTAAGAAGAGAATCTGCACCCTCTTCAAGAACAGTTGAAGCACTGCCCGGATTTGCTGACATTATGAATGTCTTGAGCTGCTTTGCTGCTGCATCAAGAACGCCTGCTTCCTCACCGTCCTTAAGAACGTCAGGCTTGCCTGCGGAGTAGCTTACGTTTTCCTTGATTTCGGTTGCATTTGCAACAGAAGCTGAAAGAAGCTCGTTGAATTCAGCAATAATCTGGTCCTCTTCAGGAGTTGCATATATAGTTGTCATGGATGCGTTAAGTGCATTCTGACGCATGCTTTCAAAAATTGAGCATGATGAGAAAGAGAGAACAAGAATTGTGATTAATACAAAAGAGATAACGGTTTTGAATGATTTTTTCATTTTAATACTGCTCCTTTTAAATTATACGCGTTAAGTATAGCAGAAAATTCATCATTTTGCAATATTATATAATTAAATTATTTATAATAAAATGCACAAAAAACAGGACTGAAATTTATCAGTCCTGTTTCAATATCAGTCATAATTTTTCTTGAGTCCCTGCTCGTCGAAGAGGAAGGTTGTTTCAAGAGCAATTTCAACGCCCTTTTCGATGGTCTTGAGATTAAGAATATCAGCCTTGTCATCACGGGTGTGATAGTACTTGGGAGGTCCGGGATTCATCGCAGCAAGAGTTGTTGCGTGAGCACCGCCCTGTGTCATTGCGGCTGCGTCTGATGCACCTGCAAAAACAACGGAGTACTTGATATCAACGCCTGCATTCTGACCTGCCTTCTTTACAAGAGCACATGCTTCGTCGCTATGCTTTGTAATACCTGACATATCTCTGTTGTAAACGAACATATCCTCGAAATCCTTCATTGTATCAACCGCAATAAAAACTGTTTCAACGTCGCTGTCCTTTTTGAATTCGGGATGCATTCTGATAGCAGCCTTTGCGCCTCTGAGGCCTTCCTCTTCAGCACCTGAGAACATAGCGATAACCTCTGTGTTTTCAAAGCGGAGATTGTTGTCACCGAGGAACTTGAGAACTGCAGCACCTGTCATACAGCCTGTGAGGTTGTCGTTTGCGCCGTCAACGCATACCTTATAGTTCATAAAGAAGCAAAGGCCTACATAGCCGGGAATGAATGCGCAGTTGATAAGGATAAGGGTGGGGTTGATTTCACCTGTAACGAGCATATAAATTGTAGAAATAAGAGTGTAGCCGAGGCCGACTGCAGGATAAATGTATGCTACGTACATAAGAGGCGCACCACCTATGTGAGTAGGACGCCATTCGATTGATGAGTCAGCGTGACCTGCGAAGATGATTCTTCTCTTGGTTTCTCCGGAAGCCTTTCTTACACAGTAGGTGTTGTGTGATGTAAGCTTCTTGAAGAAGGGGTCGATAACGGGCTTGTAGAAAAGGAATTCGCCGAATATCATTATTGCGGTGAGTATGCAGCAAATAAGTGCTACGTAAGGTGCAAAGAAAACAGGAACGAAGAGGTTTACAATACCTGCTGCAAGTGCGATAAGTAAAAGAATACCGCCGAGTCTGAGCCAGTAAAGGAAGGCTCTGTGAGAAATTGTAAATTCCTCCTGCTTTACTTCGTCGGCAGCATCGCCTACAAGGCTTGCCATAAGGTTCTGGGCGTCAAGCTCTGCCTTAGTGCCTGCTTCTCTGGGACCGATTTCCTGGCACACTCTTTTGATTGAGCGCGCAGCAAAATTTGCATACATGCGAAGACCTGATCTGTAATTCTGTATGCTTTCTGAGGCTTTCATAAAATAACTCCTTTAATTGGATAATACTATGAAAGTTTATCATATTTTCCGACACTTGTCGAGAATTAAAAGCAACTAAATATCACACAAAATTATTGTTGAATATTCACAAAATGAAAAAACATATAAAAAAACAGAAGTAATATGCCTCCCCTCGGGGAAGAATATTACTTCTTTATCCGTTATCACGGAATCAATGAGAAAGGATTTTACTTCATACCCTTTTCATAAGCCTCGATCATCTTCTTTACCATCTGACCGCCTACTGAGCCTGCCTGACGGGATGTGAGGTCACCATTATAGCCCTGCTTGAGGTTTACGCCTACTTCAGAAGCTGCTTCCATCTTGAACTTGTTGAGAGCCTCTCTTGCTTCGGGCACAAGGCTTGAGTTACTACCCTTCATTGTATTCACTCCTTTTGCAAAAAGTTTCGTTGCTTTTGCATTA
Organism: Acutalibacteraceae bacterium; assembly: GCA_045635905.1. GTDB lineage: Bacteria > Bacillota > Clostridia > Oscillospirales > Acutalibacteraceae > RUG806. The sequence goes on along the minus strand of JAZTWN010000034.1, from coordinate 28,119 downwards.
GTATTATGCACAGGGGTAAGGGATTCTTACCTGACAATTTCCGGAAAAGCGTTCTTTTCATAAATTGTTTGCTGTGCTGATAGTATTATGTGCCGGAGTGAAAATATAAAACGTGGAAAAATTTTGAAATATCAGTTGAATATTGCGGTAAAATATCTTCTTATTGCGGCAAGGGTTAATTCAATTTCGGTAAGAGCTGCTTTTGCCGCTTCTGCGATTTTGTCGGAGAAGGTTTTATCCTCTGTGACCTCTGTTACGCCCTCCTGTGCGGAATCGAAAACGAAGGTGAATCTTCCGCCGGGGGCGCAGTCACCGTCGGTATAAAAGCTCATAATATCCTCGGTTGAGGTGTTGTCTGTCCATTTGAAATTGAAGCGGATTTCCTCATCCGTAAGTCCGAGAGATTCGCGGGGGATTTCAAGCTGAAGGACGTTACCGTTTATACTGTAGACTGCAGAAGCGACCATTTCGAGGCTTCCGTCGCTGAGATATTTTTCGACTGAAATGCCGTTTTCGTCAGGTGAGCTTCTGTTTATTACGTATTCGAAGCCTTCCCAGTTGGGTGATATACCGCTTGTGTCGGTATCAAGAAGAAGACGCATCCAGCTTTCGTCCGTGCTGGGTGAGAGTGCGTCTGCGGTTTTTACGTAGAAATAAACGTTTTCACTGTCAAAAGCAACCTTTGCCTGAACAATATCGTTTCTTGCAGTGGAGTTTTCGTAATGATAGCCCTTCCAGCCTGCACTGTTACGGCTTGTAAGTCCCTCATAGTGGTTATATTCGGGGAATACGCTGTCCCACTGTGAAGGCTCACCGTTTACGTCAATTTCTTTTTCGGCTTCATTCTTTTCGGGAGCAGCCGCACCCTTGAAGCGGCGCACGTTTTCAACAAGCTGATAATAATAGTAGTCCTTGAGCACACCTGCCGAGGGCTCGATATCTCTTGAATATTCGGGACTGAACTGGTCGGGGAAGGCATTGTCTGTTCCGTTCCAGTTCTCGAATCTGCCTGCAATCCATTCGTTGAAGCCTGTAATGAAAATGAATTCGGGGTCACATTCTATGGCATAGTCCCACTGCTGCTGGAAATTAAGACCGTAAAGGAGTGAATTTTCAATATCACTGTTAACGGTAATCTCCTTGCCGCCGTATGTATAAGTGTAGGAAAAATCTCCGTCGGTGAAGCTTCTGCCCTGAACCGTGCCTACGGGAGAATTCATAGCAATAAGTCCGTTTTCGTTTGCATTCTGTGCAACGGACACACACATCTGCTCAACGGCGCCTGTAAGTCTTTTTCCGAATTTCGTCTGGGGGTAATCACTGCACCAGCCCCAGGTTTCCTTCGTGTATGAGCAGTTGTCGGAAAAGTACGTAGGCTCGTTATCTCTGAAGGTGAAGAATTCAAAAATTTCGCGGTCCTTTTCTTCACTCATCTCAAGACAGCGTACGTCCGCCATAATAAGCGGCCTGCCCTCCCACATAAACCATAAATCCTTATATAAACCCTTGCTGTAGAGGTTGTCGTACAGGTCGAGCAGCTGAGTACGGCAATCCTCGCTTCCTGCAAAGTTGAGCATAAACATTACGTCGGGCGTGTCAATTCCGTTTTCGCGGGCCTTGCCCCACACCTCAAACAGTGCGGTATAGCCCTCAGGGAACACCTTGGTGCTGTTCGTTGTATCAAGAATTACAGTGTCAATATCCGCATCGGCGAGAAGCTCGGCGTGCTTTCTTAAAACGTATTCATCCATGTTTGTGTAAAAGCCGTAAAGAGGCTCGTCCCAGAAATAAGGACGTCCGTCATAGGTGCCGTTCCAGGCTGAATGATTCCAGTCGTTTACTGCCTCGGGGTAAAAATCAAGGATGCTTCCCGTCGTGATGGGCTCGTTATTTTCTATCCAGGGGTAATGCCACACCCAATAGAACATACCGACAAATCTGTCGGTTTTTTCTGCACCTGCCTCCTCGTAAGAGGAAAGTGTTCTTCCCAGTCCGTCGGTTGCCGCCCAGGTTGAGGGGCTGATTGTACCCTCCTGTGCTGCGTATGCCGAAACAGGTAACAGACCTGCGATTAACGTTATTGCAAGAACGCGTGAGAAAAATTTTCTGAGCTTCATATTGATTTTCCTTTTCAACTGCCGTAAGAATTTATAATGCTCTGTGCTATCTGTGTTTTTGGCTTTCGCATTTCCATTGAGCGCTGCTCTATATACTTATGTGCCTGCTCCTCACTCATTCCGAAGGAGCTTATAAGTATCATTTTTGCGCGGCTTTGAAGCTTCAGCGCTTCTGCTGCGCTTTGCTGCTTCTCACCGCCGGTGTCAAGGCTGTGAAGCTTTTTTGCGGTGGACACAAGCACAAGAAAGGCCTCGGAAAGCGTAAGACAGTCGGTGCCTTCTGAAAGTGTGAATATGCCGTGGGGGGCAGCCTTTTCCGTTATCTGACCGAAGAGCTCGTTTTTTGCGAAAAGCAGAACGGAATAAAATTTTTTGTCTGCGCAGTCGGTTGCAAAATCAAGACCCAGACCGTCGGAAAGGGGAGTGTTTATGATGATTGCGGATACGTCCTTTGTCATAAGCACCTTCTGTGCCTCGGAAATGCTTGATGCGTGAACGATTTCATCGAAGCCGCAGCCTTCAAGATAGGGGGAGGTCTTTATGAAAAATGCCCTGTAGCTGCTGACAATCAAAGCGTTGAACGATTTTCTCATTTCTTCCCACCTTCCTTTCATAAAAACGGCTTTTTATCTTTACAAAGATTTCTTTGTGATATATTATATACTAAATAACATTTAAATTCCACTATAATTTTACAAATCATAAAAACGGAGGTGTCCCTGCGATGAGTGACAAGCTTTCTATGTACGTGCTGACCGATACTCATTATCTTTCAAAGAAGATGTGGGAGGAATGTGAGCATATAAACAACCGCGAAAAGGGCGACCAGATAGCAATCAAGTCAACTCCTGAAATACTCCGCTCATTTTTCAGAAAAATTGTTGAGGATAAGGATGCGGAATACGTTCTTATTACGGGTGACCTTATAAATAACGGTGACAGAGAAAGCCATCTTGATTTTATTTCTGAACTTAAAATGCTCACCGATGCAGGTAAAAAGGTGCTTGTGACGGGCGCTACCCACGACTATGCAGGGCTCGGGGATGATGAAAATTTCTTCAGACCCGTATATTACGGCAAGGATGGCTGTGAGGAAAGGGAAAGAGTATATAAAACAGAGCTTCCCGTGCTTTATCATGATTTCGGACATAAGTATGCCGACAGTGTTGATAAGGAAAGCGGCTCGTACTCCGTTCTCCTTGCAGAGGGGATACGTCTTATTGCCATATACGATAACGGTAACGGCAGAAGCCACTGCGGACTTTTCGACGAGGGCTTTTCGTGGCTCGGCGATGAAATAAAAAAGGCCAACGAAAAAGGAGAGTGGGTTTTTCTTGCGGTGCATCACCCTGTTGTTCCCCCGTGGCCTATCTATAAGAGTCTTGTGGAGTTCGAGCTTTTCGGCGGCTATAAAAGGCTCAGTGAGCTGATGTGTGAAAACGGAGTGAAGCTTATTTTTACAGGTCACACTCACGTGCACGGTATCAAAAAATATGAGGATGACGCAGGAAGATATTTCTTTGACGTCACAACCTCTGCGCTTCCCTCTGCCTGCGGCAGAATGCGTAAGGTGGTTTTCGATAAAGAGGCAGGCACCTGCAGTATTGAAAGCCTTTGCATAGACAGAATTGAGGATTTCGATACGGGCGGACTTTCTGCAAGAGATTATATCTATTCACTCAACTTCGTAGGTCTTATCGAAAAGAGTCTTCCTCTTATGGATACAGACTGGGATGCCTTCTGCAATAATATGGACAGAGTCTTCAGCGTGCCCTTCTTCAGAAAGCATCCCCGCATTTCAAGGATTGCAATAAAGACCTTCCGTAAAATCAGGATGAGTCTTATCGGACGCTTCGGCAAGGGCGCAGGTCCTGTTACCCGTGAGGATATAAAATATCTTAAGGACATATATTTCTGGGACGTGCTTATAAATATTGTTTCATGCGTATTTGCAGGAAACGGACCCTATCCGCCTGAAACTCCCGAATACAGAGCGATGGAGGGCGGTATTATAAGAGGCGTGAAGCTTCTGAGGCTTTTCGGTGTTGATCTTGATAAGCTTATTCCCGGTGATGAAACTGCACTTGAAACTGCACGTCATTTCCTGTATAATACCAGGACAGGTGACGACAACACAATAACAATAGATATGGAGAGAAAATAAAATGATTAAATTCGACTGTGACTATCTTGAGGGTGCGCATCCCAGAATCCTTGATGCGCTTGTAAGAACAAATTTCGAGCAGACTGCAGGCTATGCGGTAGACCACTACTGCGAGGAGGCAAGAGCACTTATAAAGAAGGACTGCTCTGCACCTGATGCTGACGTTCATTTTATCGTTGGCGGTACAGGCACAAACACAACAGTAATTTCCGCATCACTTCGTCCCTATCAGGGTGTTGTGTGCCCCGTTTCGGGACACATCAACGTGCACGAAAGCGGTGCAATTGAGGCAACGGGTCACAAGGTTATCGGTCTTCCCTCCGACGACGGTAAGCTTGATGCCGACGTTTTTGAAAAATACGTAAGCGGCTATTGGGCAGACGGTACGTACGAGCATATGGTACAGCCCGGAATGCTCTATATTTCACAGCCTACCGAAAACGGTACACTCTATACTGCGGCAGAGCTCAGAAGACTCCGTGAAATCTGCGACAAGTATTCAATGTATCTTTACGTGGACGGTGCAAGACTCGGCTACGGTCTTATGTCAGAGGGTAATGACGTTACTCTTCCGCTTCTTGCAGAGCTTTGCGATATTTTCTACATCGGCGGCACAAAGGTGGGGGCACTCTTCGGAGAGGCTCTTGTCATTGTGAACGATGCTCTTAAGAAGGATTTCCGCTATATGCAGAAAAGACATTGCGGAATGTTTGCAAAGGGTAGACTCTTAGGACTTCAGTTCCGTGAAATGTTTATGGACGGTCTTTACTATGAGATGGGTAAAAACGGAATCGATATGGCTTACAGAATCCGTGATGCCTTCAGAAAAGCAGGCTTCCCCTTCCTTTATGAATCAAATACCAATCAGCAGTTCCCCGTGCTTCCCGACGCCGTGCTTGAGATTCTTTCCGAGAAGTTCTCATGGGATTACTGGTGCAGAGTGGATGATGAGCACTCCTGCGTAAGATTCTGTGCATCCTGGGCTACAACCGAGGAATACGTAAAGGCTCTTGAAGAGGAAATTTCAAAGTTTGCTTTCAAGACAGAATAAAAAAATAAGGTCTGTTGCAGATTTGCTGCCGCAGACCTTTTTTGTTTTAAAGAAAAGAAGATGTACCTTGAAAAAAAGGTACATCTCGCTGATTGTTGATAAACTATTATTTAGCACAGTAAAAAAATACAGCCGATAACTCCGAAACACAGCGGTACCCACCGTTATTTATATAGTTGTGCGGGGAGTTTGTCATCAATCACGGGTGCTAATCGTGAGATTAAGCTCTGGACTTTGCAAAGCATTCGCTGCAAAGAACAGCTCTGTCGTCACGGGGCTTGAAGGGAACCTTTGCTTCGCCGCCACACTGGCTGCAAGTTGTTACAAAGAATTCTCTTTCGCCTTTAGCAGCCTGCTTACGTGCAACACGGCAATCCTTGCAACGCTGGGGTTCATTTACGAAACCCTTTTCTGCGAAGAATTCCTGTTCGCCTGCGGTGAAAGTAAATTCATTACCGCATTCCTTGCATGTGAGAGTCTTGTCTTCGTACATTTCGCTACCTCGCTATAAATTTTTTTACCATACGTTGTGTCTGGTATATATCACACAGTTAAAACTGTTATGACCTGCTGATGTGCTCCTTGAGCTTTGTGCGTATGCGCTGAATCGCATTGTCAACGGACTTTTGTGATATCTGAAGCCTTTCGGAAATATCCTTATAGGACATATCCTGTAAAAATAACCGTACCACTGAAAGCTCAAGCTCGGAAAGCTCACTGCTTATGAAATCGTTGAGCGCCTGCTCTGTTTCATTCAGTATAAATGAATCCTCTGCGGATTCGGGGGAGGCAATTACCGCCTCGTCAATGGGAACAAGATTGCCGAAGGGGACGTTTCTTTTTGAGTTCGCATTTCTTATTGCAAGCTTTATACGGTTGCAGATGCACACCGAAGCATACGTCCTGAAGGCAGTGCCCTTGTTTTGCTTATATGAATATATCGCGGAGAGAAGCCCTATGAGGCCCTCCTGATAAAGGTCGTCCCTGTCAAGAAGACCTAACGTGCAATAGCTTGTATATTTTGAGTAGAATATACAAGCCGTGCGGCCTGCCGTATCCTTGAAGCGTTCAAGAAGGAAGGCCTCTGCTGAGGAATCGCCTGTCTGCGCCTTGTGCACCAGCTCTTCGTCATTCATTTGTGAAAAACTGCTTTTATCTGAGAGCATACAGTCTCCTTTTTATGATATAACAACATCACTATACTTTATAAAAAATTGTTTGTCAAGGTAAAAATGTCGATTTTTGCTTATTTTTTACTATTTTTTGCGGCAAAATGTGCAATTTTTTATTAAAATTGCAATTATTTAAAGAATCTGTGAAAAAACTGTTAATGGACAAAAAAGACACCCGTGAAGCTGATTTCACGGGTGTTTCTTGGTTTTATTGACTCAGAAAAGGTTTCTGAAAAATCTGCCGATAATAGCAAACCAGTTGTTGAATTCTGCGAAAAGGAAATCGAGAACGCCGAGGTTTGTGTATGAGCCCTTAACAACGGAAACGTCATCCTTTGCTGCTGCATCAAGAAGGAATGCCTGAGTATAAACGATACCGCCTTCGCCGAATACCTCAACTCGGATGTAGTCACCGAGAACATCTGCATATTCGTTAAGGTCGAGTGTTGCTTTGCCTGCCATTTGTGTTTCGATGAGCTTGCCGCCGGAAATCCATCTTACGATAAGAGCGTCTGTCGTGGAGATTGTGATTTCGTCGGTAGCTTCATTTACTTCGATTGCAGTGATAGCGGGATCTGCGCTTGCAGTGTTCACACCGTCAACGAGTGTTGAGTAGGTGATGCCGATATCCTCGTCTGCAGCCTCGTCACCGTTTTCGATTGCTTCAATCTTTGCAAGCATTTCGTTTGCTGTGCCGTTTACCTTGTTGTAAAGCTCTGTTTCGCCGTAGAACTCGTAAAGAGCTGCTGCGATATCTCTTAATTCATCGTAGTTGCCCAGACAATGGCTGGCTGCGAAGAATTCACCGTTTTCAAGAGAAGCTCTGAGAGCATCGGAGGACTGCTCCTCAAGAAGAGCAAGCACGAAGCCCGAGTCGATGATGTTGAGGTTGTGAGCGTCGGAGGATGCGATAGCGTATACGTTTTCACCCTTAGCTGAGAATCTTGTAAGAAGATTGTCCCAGAGGATTCTGTCAAAGCGTGTTCTGCCGTCGCCCTTTGAGTTCATATCAATACCGATGCAGCTGTCGTAATTATCAATAAGTGTTGCAAACTTGTTGATGTAGTAGTTGTAGATGGGGTTTTCGTCGTTATAAGCTTCCTCGGAGCGGATTTCGTATCTTGCCTTTGTGTATTCACCGGGGTGGTTAATAACGCTTACGCCGCCAGCCTTGTCAACGCCGGGGATTGCAATCTCGTAGGTTGTAACCGAGTTGTTGCTGTAATCAGCAAACCAGCTGTTAACGTGAGCATTTACGGAAACTGCATTGTTTTCGATGCCGTAGGGAACACGGAGAATCTTAGTGCCGTCCTCAAGAACGAGGTAATCGTCACCGTATTCTGTTACCATCTTGTAAGCAGTGCCGTTGTCGAAGGTGCCTTCTGTGCCGAGGGGAACGATAGCGCCCTCTGTTTTGCCGACAAGGCTCATAGCACCGTAGATAAGCTTGTTTTCGCTGTTTTCTGTCCAGGAGTAGTTTACAGTGCCGTGGTCGGTGATTGCAACAATGTCGAAGCCAGCCTCAACGTGACGCTGAATGGAGGCCTTGAGAGTGTCGTCGCCGTCACTTGCGTTTGTGTGGGTGTGAAGGGCAGTTTTATATGCCTCAACGGTTTCCCAGTTTATGCTTTCGTAGGGATTAGTGATTTCATAGGAGCCGTCCTCTTCTGCTGCAAATGAGGTTATTGCGAAGGGCACAACCATCATAACTGCAAGAAGAATGGCAATTGCTGATCTGAGATTTTTCATAATTTTCTCTCCTTAATTACAATTGTAAGATTATTCTAACATATTAGTTTTGTTCATTCAACAGTTTTTTTTATTTTTTTTCCTTGTGGTGCATGTGCCGATAAAGACGTCCTCCGCACCGAAAATAAAGAGAGTTTTTGCTGCCTCATTCAGGGTGTTTCCCGTGGTGCATACGTCGTCGATTATAAGAATTCTTTTGCCCTCAATTTCCTTTTCGAAGGCCTTATCGGGCTCGAAAACGCCCAGCACGTTTGCTTTTCTTGATACGTTTTCAACTCTGTGCTGCTTTGGTGTTTTTACTGCCTTGATAAGAAATGGAACGAACTCCTTGTCCGAAACCTCTGCCAGTGCACGGGCTATAAGCTCGGACTGATTATAGCCTCTTATAAGCCTTGCTCCCATTGACATCGGGATGCAGGTTATTGCATCTGTTTCGTCAAGGATATTTCTTTTGTCGAGAATTATTTTAAGCGCCCTTGCATAGGTTTTTGCAATATCTCTTCTTGCGTGGAATTTAAGCTTGAAGATTACCTTACGCGGCTCACCCTCGTGAAAGAAAACGGTTGCGGAACTATGGTAGAAGAGCTTTTTACCGCACAGGCATTTCGTAAGCTCCATACCGCAGATATCACAGGCGGATTTCTTTTCATTTGTAGCAACAATCAGCCCTTCGCAGTCAGCGCAGAAGGGAGAGTCGCTTCTTGTAAGCCTGTCGCAGCCGCAGCAGCGAGGCGGAAAAATAAAATCGGTCAGACGGGACTTATTCATATGAGTGAATTTTCCTTGAGCACGCTGTAAAGCCTTGCTACCGGAAGTCCCATAACGTTATAGTAATCACCGTTTATTGAGCTTATCATAATGCTGCCCCTGCCCTGAATTCCGTATGCGCCTGCCTTGTCAAAGGGCTCACCCGAGTCGATATATGCGTTTATTTCCTCCTCGGAAAGGCTTGAAAAATTGACTTCGGTAGCCTCCGCAAAGGTGATTTTTCTGTCAGCGCAGGTTATGCATACGCCCGTATATACGGTATGTCTTCTGCCTGAAAGAGAGGAAAGCATTGAAAAAGCCTCCTCGCGGCTGTGAGGCTTGCCGAGAATATTTCCGTCAAGCACAACAATGGTATCGGAGGAAATTACTGTGTCTGAGGGGAAATCCCTTGCCACTGCCTCACCCTTTATGCGTGCAAGCTCCTTCACGGTTTCCTCAGCCGAAAGGGTAGGGTCGGTTATTTCCTCAACCTCGGAAATTCTTACGGTGAAGTCCTCCGTTATGAATTTCAGAAGCTCCCTTCTTCTCGGGGAGGCTGAAGCGAGTATTATTGCCATAGCTTATTCACCGATTATGCTCTTGAGAGCGGCGGAAAGCTGATCGGGGCAGGAGGTGGGCTTGAAGCCGCACTTTATGCCTGAAAGTCTTGCTATTACGTCCTTTGCATCCATTCCCTTTACGAGAGCGGAAATGCCCTGGGTGTTACCCTTACAGCCGCCGATGAAGCGTACGCTTTCTATAACGTTGCTTTCTGAAATTTCAATTTCAATTTCCTGAGCACAGGTGCCCTTTGTTTTATAAACGTGTTTCATTTTTATATCTCCTTATGCTGATTTGTCGTCTGAGTCGGAAAAGAAGCTTCTGATGTCATTCCAGGTAGCCTCGATTTCCTTTAACGTATTTTCCGCAGCTTTCTTTATTTCAGACTGAATGGAAAGAATGCGGTTGAATGCCTTGTTTTTTGATTCGATTTCCTTGTACTTTACCAGAAGGTCAAGATACTGACGGGAAAGCTCGCCCTTGAATTCGGCAAGCTTGTCGGTGCCGGCCATAAGCACCTCGTAGCCGTTTTCCTTTATGAAATCAGCCTTCTGGGTTACGCTTGCCTTGAGGGCATTAAGCTTTTTGACAAGCTTGTGGATATCTGCAACCGCCTTCACCGTAAGGGTGAGGTCTATTGCAAGTATCACGAGAATTACAATTACCGCTGCAGTCCGCACTCCCTGCGGAATAAAGCTCAGCACGTAGTCGTAAACGGGTGCTATAAGGTAGGTGTAAACAAAGGCGAAAATTGCCCAGTAGCAGGTGTGCTTGAAGCATATTCTGCCGTGAAGATTAAGAAAGTTTTCCGAATAGTCCCACCAGCGTGCATTGAAAAGCTTTTCCATTATATAGCTTGTGGAATATTCCACGATATCCGCTAAAAGCATTCCTAAAAGAAGCACGGGAATAAGTCTTTTTTCAATGGGCTGGGAAATGGGAACGAGAATAAGATTGAAAACAAGACAGCCTGTGCCGTATATGGGGCACATAGGTCCGTACAGGAAGCCGCTGTTTATTATCTTTTTTTCTCCCAGTGAGCGGTAGGTGCATTCAATTGCCCAGCCGATTGCACTGAACAGGAAAAACATAAATATGTAGTTGATTACGGTATCAAGCATAATTTTCTCCGTTAATTCTTAAAGGATGTGCCGATTTCATCAAGCCTTCTTTCGAAGTCGGCTCTTATCTTTTCATCCTTTGAAATTTTCATTTCTCTTGATGCGCAGTATTTGTCACAGAAGGTGACGAGGAAGCCCTCTCTTGATGAGGGCGGCAGGATTGTAAGTGGCCACATATGTCTTAAAATGATTCTTGCCTCCTTCTTTGTAAGGGAGGGAACAAGAAGCTTTGCGTTGAATGCAGCAAAGCGGGGGTGACGCAGACCGTGAGGACGGTGACTGTAATCGGGGTCGTGCCAGTCGTAATATACAAGGTCGTGCAGAAGAGCTGCTCTTGATGCCGCCTTTACGTCAAGCGAGAGCTTCTTTGAAAGCACGTAGCTCATATACGTTACCGCACGGATGTGGTCAAGTCGGTTGGTCGTGCTGTGCTGAGGATACTGACGCATAGACTGTACCTCGTCAGTGCAGTACAAATCCCCCACAAGGCTGAAAAATTCAGTATCTGTTTCGGGGACGAGTGCATAGGATTTTACGAATATGTCAAAAAGCTTCATACTGATTTTATCCTTTATAAAAATTCACATACATAAAAATGATAACATAATCAGAATAAAATAGCAATTAAAATAAGTGTTATTGTTGACATTTTTTTGTTGTTGGTATAAAATAGCCTCTGCGAGTAGGCTGGGCAATTACGCTCGAGCAATCGGGTGAGGAAAGTCCGGGCTCCACAGAGCAGGGTAACGGCTAACGGCCGCCGAGGGTGACCTTAAGGGAAAGTGCAACAGAGATATACCGCCTGTATTTTACAGGTAAGGGTGGAAAGGCGAGGTAAGAGCTCACCGGCACACAGGAGACTGCTGTGCCCTGTAAACCCTATCCGGAGCAACACCGACAGAAGTGGCTTGCTCGGCCATAACTTCGAAGGGTGGCGTGAGCGCAGAAGCAATTCTGCGCCAAGACAGATGATTGCCTTAAATGACAGAACCCGGCTTACAGGCTCACTCGCACATAAAAAGACGTACTCCATATACTGATATGGGGTGCTTTTTTTATGCTTGAAATTTTTGCTTTTGCAGTGCTTACGTTCTTTTTTGCTCTCGGAGCTGTCACCGCCTTTGTTTTTTGTTATCTGAGATTCTGTTCTCCGTCGGAGCGGGACAGGATTTTTGAGATTTCCTTTTCCGCCACGGGAAGCTATATACTTGAGCTTAAGTGGCTTATTTGCGTTTTTACGCTTTTCGGTGTAAACGATAGAATCCGCTTCAGACTCACCTGCGAAAAAATGACGGATGAGCAGAAAAGAGAATTCAGCTCAGTTTTTTCAGGATACAGGAACGTTTTTATTGATGAAAATATCCCTGAAAGCTGAAAAAGTTTCATATAATGTCTTAAGTGTCCCTTGCAAGGGACATTTTTTGTTGTATAATATAAATATGTATAAAAGATAAGGAGTCATAGGATGCTTACATTTCTTACGGGAACATATTTTTCCGCTAAAAAAGAATACATAAATTCTCGTATTTGCAGTCTTCTTGGGGAGGGCAGAAGAGTTTATCTTATAGTCCCCGAGCAGGCAAGCTTTGACAGGGACAGGGATTTTCTTTTTACCTACGGTGAAAAGCTCAGCAATCTTCTTACGGTTACAAGCTTTACCCATCTTTCCCGTGACGTGCTTGACGAAAGCGGTCTGCAGACGAAGCCGCAGGCTGACGAGGCGGCTCGCAGCATTCTTATGAGCCTTGCAGTTGAGGAGTGTGCGGACAGCCTCGAAATGTACGGGAGATTTTCAAAGAAGCCTGCGCTTGTGGGAAATCTTATCGGTGAATACGATGAAATAAAGCAGGCAGGCTTTGATGCGGACGCACTTTTTAAGGTATCCTCTGTGCTCGGTGACTCTACCCTTAAGATAAAAGCAGGGGAGCTTGCGAGAATTTTTTCCGCATACGAGGCACTTATTACCGACAGATTTTCCGATGCAACGGACAACCTTCCCGTTATGACTCAGTATCTTAAGGAGAATCATATTTTTGACGGCGCATACGTTTTCTTTGATGATTTCAGAGGCTTTACAGGTGCACAGATAAAGCTTATTTCCGAAATTATTTCTCAGGCAAAGGAGAGCTTTATTTCCGTTTTTGCTCCCGACAGTGTAAATGCCCTCGACAGTGAGGCATATTCCCACGCGGTGTCGAATTGCAGAAAGCTCAGAGCTGCTGCTACCCTTAAGGGCGTTGCCTGCAGGGAAGAAAGGATTAGCAGCAAGCATCCCGTTGCTTCCTTGTCGTATCTTTGCGATTCTCTTTTCTGCGGTGAAAAGGAAATTTATGAGGATGACGCCTCAGCAGTTACCGTTATCAGTGCCGAGGATATGTATTCGGAGTGCGACACGGTAGCACTTGAAATAAAAAAGCTTCTTGAGCAGGGTAAGCGCTGTAAGGATATTGCCGTGTATGACAGGGACGGCACGTACGTAAGGACCCTTACTGCTTCACTGAAAAAATATAATATTCCCGTTTTCCGTGATAAGAGGGTATCTCTTTTTGAGTATCCGCTGGTGCGTATGCTTACGGGTGCTGTCAGTATTGCGGCATACGGCTTTTCCACCGAGGAAATTTTCGGTTACATAAAAACGGGAATTACGGGTGTGTCCGCAGAGGAATGCGCCCTGCTTGAAAACTACGTGTACGTATGGCAGCTTGACAGAGGCTCGTGGGCAAAGCCCTTTACAGGACACCCCGAGGGCTATGCGCAGGATGAAACCGAGGAATCCGCTGCAAAACTCGGCAGAATTAACGATATAAGAAGCAGGGTTGTTTCTCCGCTTCTTGCTCTTCGAAGAAGGCTTGGCACAGAGGGTGTAAGGCCTGCCGTTGCCCTTTTTGAGTTTATGACCGAGGTAAAGGCTTCGGAAAATTTCAGGGAATATGCCGAGAGCCTTTATGCAAACGGTGACGAGGCACGTGCTATGGAATGCTCTGCGGTATGGGATACCGTTATGGAGGCGCTTGACGCACTTTATGAAGCAGTTGGTGACAGAAATATTTCTGCCGCCCGCTTCGGTGAGCTTCTTAAAATTATTTTTTCATCGGTAGACATCGGCAGAATTCCTGCGGGCATCGATGAAATCGTAATCGGACAGGCAGGCAGAACAAGGCATCTTGAGCCGAAGGTTGTATTTGTGCTCGGATGTAACGACGGAATTTTTCCGCAGACACCTGCTCAGACAGGACTTTTTTCCTTCTCTGAAAAGCGTGTACTGTGCTCAAACGGCTTTATGCTTGAAAACGTGTCTGAAAACATTTATGCAGAGGAGAGGATGATTGCGTATTCCGTGCTCACCGGGGCAGGTGAAGGGCTTTTCGTATCATATTCGCGCTCCTCGCCCGACGGTACGGCTTACGTGCCCTCGGATATTATAAAGGAAATTGAAGAAATTCTTCCCCGACACGCATTTATTGACGACAGAAGCATTTCTTCTCTTGATAAAATCGGAAGTGAAATGACTGCATTCGAGGAATGTGCGGCTTCTCTTCACGAAAACACGGTATACGGCGAGGCCCTCAGGGAATACGTCGGCTCGGGTGAATATGCACACAGGCTTGAGGCAGTAAAAAATGCGGCTGAGCGTACTCCCTTTGCAATCAACGATACCGCTCTTGCCACCCGTCTGTTTTCACAGGATATGTATATTTCTCCCTCGAAGGCTGAAGTCTATTACAGCTGTGCATTCCGATATTTCTGCCAGTACGGACTCCGCATAAGCAAGCTTCGTCCGGCAGACCTTGACGCAAGAATCAACGGTCTTCTTATACACCATCTGCTTGAAAACATATTGCTTCCCGGCAGAAACAAGGCTCTTACGCTTCTGAGTGAGGCGGAGCTCAGAGGTGAGATTGACGGCATCACCGAGGCCTTTATTGCGGAAAAAATGGGTGGCCGTGAGGAAATGAGCGTGCTGCTGCAAAGAAGCCTTGACAAGGCAAAGGAAACTGCCTATCAGATACTTTGCCGTATGATTGACGAATTCAGGGTAAGCAAATTTGAAACCGTTGCAGTGGAGCTTGAAATTGCAAGAGGTAAAAGAGTTGAGCCCTATTTCATCAGACTTCCCGACGGCGGCAGCGTCACCGTGGGCGGTCAGGTGGACAGGGTCGATATATACAAGGATGAGGGCAAGGCATATCTGCGCGTGGTTGACTATAAAACAGGCGGTAAGGACTTCAGGCTCGGCGACGTGTTTGCAGGTCTTAATATGCAGATGCTTATATATCTTATGTGCCTGTGGGACAACGGCAAGGATGAATTCGGAGATATTGTCCCTGCAGGAATTTTATACGTGCCTGCAAATAATTCAGGTACAGCACTGCCGAGAAACGCTACGGATGAAGAGGTGCTGGAGCAGAAGCTTAAAAACGGCAGAATGAACGGTATGCTTCTTGACGACGAAAAAATTCTTGAGGCTATGGAAGAGGGCTGTAAGGGACGTTTCATCAACGCAGGCTTTGACCGCTACGGCAAGCTTACGGGCACGTTTTTGTCCCTTGACGGCTTCGGTGCTCTTCATAAGAAAATAGATTCTATGCTTATAAATATGGGTGAGTCGCTTCACCGCGGTGAAATTGCCGCAAGACCCGTAAGGGGTATTTCCGCTTACGACGGCACGTGCACCTACTGTGATTTCCGTGACGTGTGCCGCCGCACGGAAACCGACGATTTCAGAGAGGCTTCAAGCCCCGGACACGACGAGGCGACGGCTATGCTGAGAGGATGTGATGAGAATGGCTGAAAGACAGTGGACTCCTGCGCAGAAAAATGCAATTGAGGCGAAAAGCGGAACAATTCTTGTATCCGCCGCAGCAGGCAGCGGTAAAACAAGCGTTCTCACCGAGCGTATCGTAAGGAAGCTTACATCGGCGGAAAATGCCGCACGCCCCGACTCTCTTCTTGTTGTTACCTTCACAAATGCCGCAGCGGCTGAAATGCGCTCGAGAATTTATGCGGGAATTTCTGCTCTTAAGGCGCAGTGCCCCGAAAGAAGAGAGGAGTTTTCGGCGCTTCTTTCCGTGCTCGGAGAAATGCAGGTTTGTACAATGGACTCCTTTTCAATGAATCTTGTTAAGGAAAACTGTCATGCTCTCGGAATCGATTCCGATTTCACGATGCTTGAGCAGGGTGAAAGCCGTATGCTCAAGAAAAAGGCGGCAGTAAGCGTGCTTGAGCGCCGCTTTACCGAGAATGCCGACACCTTTCTCGCGCTTGCAAGAATGTTTGAGTCGGGCAGAAATGATGCAAGGCTTATTGAAACCGTAATAAGGCTTTCCGATTTTTCAATGAGTGAGGCTGAGCCCGACAGGTGGCTCGGAGAGCTTTATAAGATGTATGAGGCTGAGTCTGCCGAGAAAAGCGTATGGGGCAGAATTATTCTTGAAAGGGTTCGTAGTGAGCTTTTATTCTGCCGTGAGCTTTACGCGGCGGCAATCGACGATATTATGACCGACGAGGAGGTTGCAGGCTTTATGCTTGCCTTCTTCGAAAAGGAAAGAGAATTTGTCGCAAGGGCAATAAGAGATTTTGATGAGGCCTCGTGGGACGGTAAGATACAGACGGTATTCACGCTTCTTTCCTGCATTTCGGCAGGCAGACTGCCCTCTAAAAAGGGATATAAGGAAAATCCCGTGAAGGAGGCTGTAAGAATAAAGCGTGATACGGCAAAGGAGCTCCTTAAGAAAATTGTAAAAAGCTTCAATATTACCGAGGCTGAGAATGCACAGGATATGGAGGTGCTTCGTCCTGTTGTAAAAGAGCTTTGCGAAACCGTACGCGAATATAACAGTGAGCTGCTTTCCTGTAAAAAGGAAATGTCTGCGTACGATTTTTCTGATATTGCACATTTTGCGCTGACGCTTTTATACGACCCTCAGGCGGCGGATAAAAAGACGCCCCTGGCAAGAGAAATTACCGCAAGGCTTTCCGAAATTCTTATTGTCGAATATCAGGATACAAACAGGGCGCAGGATACCTTATTCTACAGTATTTCCGATAATGGAAAAAATATGTTTTTCGTAGGTGACGTGAAGCAGAGTATTTATCGCTTCAGGCTTGCAAGCCCCGAAATTTTTATAGAAAAATGTAATGAATTCCCCGAATATGACGGGAAGGCAGTAAAGTCAAAAATCATCCTCGGTCACAATTTCAGAAGCCGTAAGGGAATTCTTGACGGCGTGAATTTCGTTTTCTCACGGCTTATGTCCTGCGAATGCGGTGACGTTGAGTACAATGAGGATGAAAGACTGAATTTCCCCGAGGGGGCAACGCCCTCTGATACCACTGACGTGCAGTTTACCGTAATCGACCGTGCCGATGAGGGGGCAGACGAGGCCGAGGCCGTATATATTGCCCGTGTTATCAGAGAATATCTTGATTCGGGCGTGCCCGTAGGCGAGGGAAGCAGGGCAAGACCTGCCGTCCCCTCGGATTTCTGTATTCTTATGCGCTCTCCCTCCGGAATCGCGCCTACTTATATAAAGGAGCTTGAAAGAGCAGGCATACCCGTTTCCTCGGATGTGAATTCAAGCTTTTTTGAAACTCCCGAAATAAAAACGGTTATGGCATATCTCAGGGTGCTTGATAATCCTGCAAGAGATACCGATATGCTTGCGGTTATGATGTCACCCGTGTTCGGCTTTTCTGCCGATGACGTTGCGGCACTGCGCCTTAAAAGCGGAAGAAGAGCTTCGCTGCTTGCAGGCGTTATGGGGGGTGCCGAGGACGGCGACCAAAAATGCAGATATATGCTCGGAAGACTCGACCGCTTCAGGAAGCTTGCCGCCTGTGCATCAATAGGTGAGGTGCTCAGAGAAATTTATGACGACACCTCGTATCTTCTTGCGGCAGCGGCTATGAAGGACGGCGAAAGACGCCGAAAGAATCTTCTGAAGCTTCTGCAGAAGGCTGAGGGCGCAGCAGAGAATGCGGCAACCCTCGGCGGCTTCGTGCGATATATGGATATGCTCCGTGAAAACGGTGCCGATATTGCAGGCGCAGGTGCCGCTGACGGCGTAAGAATTATGAGCATGCACAAATCAAAGGGTCTTGAATTCCCCTTCGTTTTCATAGCAGGCGCCACAAAGCTTTTTAATAAAACCGATATCAATTCATCCCTTGTTATAAATCACAAGGCAGGGCTCGGTATTATGCGCAAGGAGCCCGAGAAAATCAAAAAATATGAAACTCTTTCCTCCGTTGCACTGAAGATGCTCAATACCAATGAGCTTCTGTCAGAGGAGCTTCGTGTGTATTACGTTGCGCTTACCCGTGCAAAGCAGAAGCTTTTCATTACAATGGCAATAAAGAAATATGAGGAAGCAATCCGTGAGGCGCAGGGGCTTATGCAGGGCTTCAAGGTAGTGCCACCCGCGCTCGTTGGCAGCTCGGGCAGTGCCGCAAGGTGGCTGCTGCTTGCCTTTATGCTTCACCCCGAAAATAAGGGGCTTCTGAATCTTGAGGGTGATGGCGATGACAGTGTCAAGGGTGTTCGTTTCGAATTTGCCGACCCCTTCGATGCTGCCGAAGCGCCCCCGGCTGAGGAGGAAAAAGCCGTTGCCGACGAGAAAACCGTGGCTCTTATAAGAGAAAGGGCAGGCTTTACCTACAAGTGGGCAAGGGTTTCGTCTGCACGCTCAAAGCATACCGCCTCATCAATCGGAACGGAGCATTTCGATGCCTCGGGCTTTGCAAAAAGCGTGCCTGCGTTTATGTTTTCATCTTCACTTTCACCTGTTGATGTGGGTACTGCTACTCACAGATTCTTGCAGTTCTGCAATTTTGATGCCTGCAGAAAATCCGTAGCGGACGAGTGTGCAAGTCTTGTTGCAGGCGGACGCCTTACGGAAAAGCAGGCAGGCGGTGTGGACATCTCTGCCATTGAAAGCTTTATAGGCTCTGAGGTTTTTTTGAGAATAGAAAAAAGCGGTACGGTGTACCGTGAAAAGCAGTTTACCATGGCAAAAAGCATCTGCGAGCTCGACAGCAGCATCAGCGGTGAATTCTGCGATGAAAAAACTGTTGTCATCGGTAAAATCGACCTTCTTTTTATTGAGCCCGACGGAGCAGTTATCGTTGACTATAAGACCGATAATATAAAGGATATTTCAGTGCTTTCCCTTAGATACCGCGCGCAGATGCAGCTTTATGCCGAGGCTCTTGAAAAATCTATGGGGCTTAAGGTTAAGGAATGCATTCTGTATTCTCTGAGGCTTAAGGACAGTATTTCTCTGAAGCTTTAATTTTTTTGTGTATTTTTCAAAAAAATGCTTGCATTTCTTTAGGCAGTGTGATAAAATTGCTTTTGCTATTTAAGCGGAAGTATGTTGAAAAGTATATTTCGACTGTTTATTTATGCTGCTAACTTTATTGAAAGAGGTGAAACGTATTATGAAGCAGGGAATCCATCCCAACTATAATCCCACTGTTGTAAAGTGTGCTTGCGGTGCTACAATCGAAACAGCTTCCACAAAGGAAAATCTTCGTGTTGATATCTGCTCCAACTGCCATCCTTTCTTCACAGGTAAGCAGAAGCTCGTTGATACAGGCGGACGTGTTGACAGATTCAAGAAGCGCTATAATATCGAAACCAAGTAATAAGTTGACATATTGGCTTGAAACGGCATTTTGTAAAAAATGCCGTTTTTTTCTTCCTGTTGCAGAAAACTCCGCATTGCGGTGAAATACAGGTGAACGTATGAAGGAATATATAACAATTGAACGTCGTTACAACGAAGAATACATAATAAACAAGTCCCGTTTTATCGGTTATGCCTGTCCTGTCACAACACAGGAGGAGGCAGTTGAGTTTATTAACGAAATAAAGAAAAAGCATGCCGATGCCACGCACAACGTGTATGCCTATCAGATAAGAACTCCCGAATATTCAAGATATTCCGATGACGGTGAGCCTCAGGGCACGGCAGGTGTTCCCGTGCTTGACGTTATAAAGAAAAGCGGTCTTACTGACGTCTGCGTTGTGGTTACCCGATATTTCGGAGGTATACTTTTAGGCGCGGGCGGACTTGTGCGTGCATATTCCCACAGTGCAAAAATTGCAGTGGAGGGTGCGAATATCATACGGATGAGCCCCTGCAGTGTGCTTAAGGTTACGTGTGATTACGGCTTTTACGGCAGACTTTCCACGCTTGTTCCCGAATTCGGAGGTATTATAGAAAATACTGATTTCGGTGAGTTTGTTACCCTTGAATTCCGTCTGCCCTCAAAGGATGAAAAGCCTTTTGTTGACGCACTGACGGAGGCAAGCTTCGGCAAGGTTTTTGCCGAGAAAACAGGGGAAAAATTCGACAGTATATAATTAATTAAAAAATTTTGAAAAAAATAAAGGACTTTTAAGTCTTTTTGTATATATAGTATTTGAAGCTTTTGTTTTTTTCGGGAAAGGGGTGCAAAAATGAGATTCAATGAAAATTTTCTTGCCGAGCTCAGAGCAAGAACGGATATTGAAGAGCTTATCGGAAAATATACCGAAATCCGCCATCGCGGTTCAAGAACTCCCGTTGCACTTTGCCCCTTTCATACGGAAAAGACTCCCAGCTTTGTAATCTACCGCGATACCCTTTCTTACTATTGCTTCGGCTGCGGTGCAGGCGGTGACGCGATTACGTTTATAAAGAATATAGAGCGTCTTGACTATACCGATGCGGTAAGATTTCTTTGTGAGAGAGCGGGTATGAATATGCCCCTTGACCCTGTTGACGATGAGGCAAACAGGCTTCGCCGACGCTGCTATGAGGCAAACAGGGAGGCGGCAAGATTTTTCCACGGAATGCTGTCGGCTGATGAGGCTGCGGCTGCAAGGGAATACATAGCTAAAAGAAGGCTTGCCCCCGAAACCGTGAAGCATTTCGGACTTGGCTTTGCTCCCGACCGATGGGATGCGCTGGTAAAGCATATGAAGGGGAAGGGCTTTACCGAAAACGAGCTTGTTTCCTTTGACCTTGCAAGAAAGACCTCAAAGGGCGGCACGATAGATAATTTCAGAAACCGCCTTATGTTCCCCATAATCGACCTGCGCGGTAACGTAATTGCCTTCGGAGGTCGTGTGCTTGACGATTCAAAGCCCAAATATCTGAACTCCTCGGATACTGTGGTTTACAAAAAGAGTCAGGCGCTTTACGCACTTAATTTTGCTAAAAACAATGCAGAGCGGAAGCTCATTCTCTGCGAAGGCTATATGGACGTTATTGCTATGCATCAGGCAGGCTTTACAAATGCCGTTGCCGGACTTGGCACTGCCTTTACAAGAGAGCAGATTTCTCTGCTTGTAAGATATTGTGATGAGCTTACCCTGTGCTTCGACTCGGACGAGGCCGGCAAGAAGGCTACAAAAAGAGCTCTTTCAATGCTTTCCGAATCCTCACTCAAGCTTAAGGTTATGCACCTTGCCGACGGTAAGGACCCTGATGAAATTATAAAAACTCAGGGTAAGGAAAGAATGAAGAATATAATTACCTCTGCTGTGAACGATACGGAATTTGCATTGAATGATGCAAGAAGTCGCTACGACGTAAGCACCGAGGACGGCAAGCTGGGCTTCCTCAACGAGGCGGTTATTGTTCTTGCGGGAGTTTCGAATGCCATTGAACGTGACCTTTATACCTCTAAGCTCTGCCAGGAGCTTGAGGTTGAAAAAAAGGCTGTTGAAATGCAGATTAAAAAGCAGCAGCGCTTCAGAAAAAAGGCTCAGGAAAGCTCACAGTTTGACACTGCTCTTAAAACCGTGCTCGGAGAAGAGAAGAAGACCTCTCCCAATCCCGAGGCAAGAGGCAACGTAAGAGCCGTCAAGGCAGAGGAAATTATTTTGGCTACGCTTTTAAGGCATCCCGATTATCTCAAAAAGCTTTCGGGCTTCCTGACTGCCGATACGTTTGTTACGGAATACGGAAAAAGATTTTTCACTGACATAAGTGAGCGCATAAGTGCAGGAAGAAGTCTTGAGCTTTTCTCATTCGGGGAAAGCAACGAAAACGAAGAAATGGCATACCTTTCATACCTTTTGGCAAAGGGTGAAACAATTGCCAATTCTATAGATGAGTGCCGTCAGTGTGCGGCAACGCTGATAGAGGAAAAAAGCAAAAAGAATGCTCCCGACATAAAAGGGCTGTCATCGCAGGAGTATCTTGAGCTTTTCAGAAATAAAAGAAGAAATAATAAACCGGAGGGTGTATAAATATGGATGAGAAACAGTCCGCTATAAAAAAACTTATAGAAAGAGCAAAGACCACAGGTAAAATTTCTGCACAGGAAATTGACAGCATAATGATTGATTACAACTTTGAGGTTGACGAGCTCGAAAAGTTCTATGAGGAGCTTGATGCTTTAAAGATTGAAATCAATGACGATATGAATGAAACCGCCATTGAATCCCTTAACTTTGACGCAGACAACGTAAAGGAATATGATGCTGAGGACAGCAAGCAGACTACTCCCGAGGACGCAGTAAGAACATACCTCAAGGATATTGGTAAGCACTCACTCCTTACCTCTGAGGAGGAGCTTATGAGCGCAGAAACTCTTGCAAGATACAGAGAGTTTGAAGAGGGCGTTGAGCTTGAGGAATTCCTTGCAGTTACAACAGAGCGTGAGCGTAAAGATATTATGAAGGGCTACGACTGCTTCATCAGAAATGCAAATCTCGTAAGCTTCTTTGAAAGATATCTCCGCTGTCAGACAAAGTATCTTCAGAGAGATCCTGAATCAGACTATGTTATTGACGTGGACAAGTTCTTTGAGGAAAAGAACGATGCTGACGTAAGAGAAATGATCACCGCTCTTGGTGAAACACTTGTTGCACGTGAAAGACTCATCAATGCAAACCTTCGTCTTGTTGTAAGTATTGCAAAGAAGTATTCAGGCAGAGGTATGCAGTTCCTTGACCTTATTCAGGAAGGTAATATGGGTCTTATGAAGGCTGTTTCAAAGTTCAATCACACCAAGGGCTTCAAGTTCTCAACCTATGCTACCTGGTGGATCAGACAGGCTATCACCCGTGCAATTGCCGACCAGGCAAGAACCATAAGAATTCCCGTTCATATGGTTGAAACCATCAACAAGGTAAAGAAGGCTCAGACACAGCTTCTTCATCAGAACGGCAAGGAGCCTACCGCTGAGGATATCGCACAGGTGCTCGATATGGGCATTGAAAAGGTAAGAGAAATTATGCGCGTTGCTCAGGAGCCCGTTTCTCTTGAAACCCCCATCGGTGAGGAGGAGGATAGCCATCTCGGTGATTTTATTCCCGACGACGAAGCAATTTCTCCTGCAGAGGCTGCAACACAGGCTCTTCTCAAGGAGGAGCTTGCAGAGGCTCTCAGCACACTTACTCCCAGAGAAGAAAAGGTTCTTGACCTTCGTTTCGGCCTTACTGACGGTCATCCCAGAACTCTTGAAGAGGTCGGTAAGGAATTCAAGGTTACAAGAGAGCGTATAAGACAGATTGAGGCTAAGGCTTTAAGAAAGCTCCGCCACCCCAATCGCAGTAAAAAGTTAAGAGATTTCGTAGGAAATTATTGATGCTTATGAAAAAGATATTTAGTGTAATTTTTTCGTTGATTCTTGTTTTATCGCTTGCTGCCTGCGGCACAGACGGGGGAAATGATTCTACGTCGGATGATTTATCGACAGGTAAGGGTACTCCCGTTGTTTCTCTTCTTTGTGACAAGACTGCAGTATCCGCCGGCGAGGAAATTGAGGTCAGGGTACACGTTGATAATGCACCCCGTACCGCATGCTTTGATATCTACGTGCAGGCAGATGAGGCTGCATTCTATATTTCATCCGAATCCTTCGTGCCTGAAATGATTATCGCATCAAACGTTGAAGAGAGCGATCCTCAGAGTGTTATTATAAGAGGTATGGTTGCAGCGACCTTTGACGTTTATGACAGGGACGTATGTACAATAAGCTATAAAATCAGTGAGGACGTGGAGGCAGGATCAAAAATCAGCCTTTCACTCAGATGCCCTCTGTATCAGCTCGGACTTGATGCAAGCGGTAACGAGGTTTATTCTGTTGGTGAAAATATTGTTCTCAACGGTCTTGTTCTTGAGGTTCAGTAAAATATGAAAGCTGTCGGGTATAGAAATATGCCCGACGTTTTTTTTGACGTCAGACTACGCGTTTTATCTTGCATTGAAGAAATGAATCGTATATAATGTAATATATATTGTAAAATACAGAATGAAAAGAGATGCTTATATGACTGCTGAAATGTGGAAAAATATCCGCGGCTCAAAGAATGAGCCCGACCAGATAATGCTTTCCGTAAAGCTTGACCCCGCCGAAAATATGACCGTCAGATGGCGTACGGACATCAGCATTGAGGAGGGCTTTGCGCTTTTCAGAAAACAGGGAAGTGCGGACGAATGGAAAAGGGCTGACGCAAAGAGAAATCCCTTTAAAACAGACGTTGACGAGAGTAGCTTTTTCTTTGCTGATATGACCGGTCTTGAGCCTGATACCTGCTATGAATACACCTGCGGAAACGAAAGCTTCAGAAGTGACGTGTACCGCTTCAGAACTGCAGGCAGAAATACCGATAAGTTTTCCTTTCTTTGCCTTTCCGACGTGCAGACGGGCGGACCCAATCCTCCTGCCGACTACAGTGTTCTCGGTGAGGTTGTGAAGAAGATTCTTGCAGAGCATCCCGAGTGCGCCTTTATTATTACTGCAGGTGATAACACAAACTGCGGTCAGACAGACGTGCAGTGGACAGGACTCTTTGATGGGCTTAAGGGCATTATTGAATCAATCCCCGTTCAGTTCTGTATGGGCAACCACGATGATATGGGCTTTGAGGATTACTTTACGTTTACCGGTAAATACTATTCCGAGCATGCAACTTATTTTACGAATCAGTTAAGATATTCATATCCCGAAAACGGTCCAGAGGGATGGCAGGTTCCTAACTATTCCTTCCGCTACGGTAATACTCTTTTTTCAATGACAGGCACAAGCGGCTTTGAATATATAAACGAGTGGCTTGTAAAAACTGCGCAGGAAAGTGACGCGACCTGGAAATTTGCAGCACATCATTTTCCCGTATGCTATTCGGGTCCCAATCTGGAAGCATATGAAACCTATCCCCCGATGAAGGAGGGTATTGAAAAATACGATATTATGTTCTCGGGTCACGAGCACTCCTTTGCCCGTTCCTTCCCCAGAAGAAATGACGGACTTTACGACAGACCCTCGGAGGGTACTATACATTATAATATAGGAAGCGGTAACCGCAATCCTCCCGGAACAAGAGTAGTTCCTAAGGTATGGAATGATACCACCTATGAGCACGAGGAGGACCTTTCAATGTTCAGCATTGTTGACGTTGACGGTGAAAAGTGTACTCTTACTGCATACGTTGAGGATGGCAGAATTATTGACCGCTGCGTTATAGATAAAAAGGAGGACTCTATTATTCCCATAAGAAGAGCCCCCAGATATAACCGTCCACGACTCAAGTTCAAGGGCTATGACCTCGGTCTTTGTGTTATGAACACTCTGCCTCAGAATATTGACGGTGTGTGGTACGTGCCTGCGGGGCAGATTGTAAAATTTATGGGAGGCGAATCAAAGCATTCCGTGGGTAAGGTAAGAGTTGAGGTATATGACCGCTTTGCAGAGTTCACTGAGGGCTCCGACGTGATGGTTACAAAGGACGGCGAAAGCAGAATGACCGCTCCCTGTCTTCGTCTTGAGCGAGAGCAGCTTTATGTACCCTGTGAGGATTTCTGTAAGCCCTTCAGAATGTTCTGGGCATATTTTGAGCATAACAACTTTATAAGCATCGAATCTGAAACAGAGCATTGTCCCGTATCCTTCCAGCCATAAAAAAAGAAGCACCCGAAAGGCTCAGCCGAGCTTTCCGGGTGTTGTGTTTTTTTAAAGATTTTCTTTTCCCTGCAAATATCTTGTTGCAACGATGTATTTGGTTGCTGAGCGGGGGTAGGGGCTTCTTATTTCATAATATCCCTGCTTTGCTACTATGAGAAGATTCATCACGGATGAATTCTTCACAGAGCTTACGTCGTCTATGGGAATGCATATGATTCCCTCGTCGGTTGTAATTTCGATTCTGTCACCGAAAAGCTCAACTCTGCCGTTTTCTGAAAGTGTCTTCATATCTGCACTTGCAACCTCGTATACCATCTGGTTGCCGTCGGCAAAAATTGAATCGGACGTTCCCTTTTTCTTGTCTGTGATTTCCCTGATGAGCTGCTTCTGGAATTTATCCCATTCGATAATGTTATCAAATTCCATTTCATTGCTGTGCCAGAAGCCGTAGTTGTCAACTGTTGCCTCAAAGCCGCAATCGCAGAAAATTCTGTTGCCCTTTGTGTGCAGCTTGCCGATTTCCTTGCATTTCGGACATCCGTAAAGGATAACCTCGGCGTGCTCAGCGGGGTCGGCGGTTATGTACTCGTGGGGATTTTCCCTTTGTACGTCGTAGGCATTCACATAAAGATCTTCAACGATATGCTGATAGATTTCATCCTCGGTCATTGCCTGTATCATTTCCTTGGTGTAGACGTTTACCACCTCACCGAAAAGGGGACCGCTTCGCTTTGCCTTTGCCCAACGAGGTTTTTTAAGATATCCGCCCTTTGCGCGGTATGTTACAAAGGTGCAGCCGCATTCCTTTACAAGTGCTGCATTTCTTTTTGATATGAAGCCTGTTTCACCGGTGAAGGAAAGAGCTCCCTCGGGATACATGGCTACGTTTACGCCTGCGCGGATGTTGTCCACTATGGCTTTGTATAATGCGTCCGTTCCCTTTTCTCTTTCAAAAACAATGGGCGCGTCAAGCAGATTGTAAAGCTTTCCGACGATTCCCGAACGCATAACGTGGTCGCTCATAACAAAGCGTACGTATTTCTTTGTTGTCTTGATTATAAAAGCAGGGTCGAATGAGTGTGTGTGATTTGCAAAAATAAGATACGGTGTATCCTTGATTACAACCTCGGTGTCGTTGAATTCAAGAGCCTTTACTGCAGGTCTTTTTACTACTGCACGCATAATTGCGATAAGAGTTTTGGCTCTGATGACACCTTTTTTTACATTGTTTTTCATTTATGTTGTCATCCTTTATTATATTTCGAGGTATGGCATATTTTTTTGTATTGCTTGCTCTGTTATGTCACTGCTGCTTTAATCACTCTCCTTTGTCCGTCTGTTGAAACCATTTATGATTCCCCGTTTTTTACAGTCGGATGATATTAATACAATAAACAGCCGCAGCTGTCTGTACTCGTAATATAATGTATAATAATATAATAAAAAATAAACACAATATAATTATTATACCTTCTGCAGACTTTTAAGTCAATAATTTTCGGTTGAATACAGGCTGTGCTTATGGTAAAATGAACGGGAGGTGTTGCTTGTGGATAAAATTATAATTAAGGATCTTAATATTTTTGCATATCACGGAGTTCACGATGAGGAAAAGATAAAGGGTCAGAATTTTGTTCTTGATATAAGTGTATGGGTTGATTTGTCGAAGCCCTGTGTCAGTGACTGTGTGAATGATACTGTCAGCTATTCTGAAATAATAAAAAGGGTAACAGAGGTATTTACTGCTGAAAAGTACGATCTTATTGAAAAAGCCGCTCAGGTTGTCTGCGATGCAATATTTGCCGGTTTCCCGAAGGTTGTCGAATGTGAGCTGCTTCTGAAGAAGCCGGAAGCACCCATAAGGGCAGACTTCAGCTACGTTGCAGTGGAAATAAGGAGAAAAAGAGATGAGTAAGACAGCTTACGTTGCACTTGGGTCGAATATGGGCAACGGTGCCCAAAATATTGCATCCGCACTTGAGGCGCTGAAGCTTGTTCCCGGTGTTTCTGTGGAGGCGGCATCACCCGTATATGAAACAAAGCCCTGGGGCTTTGAGGCTCAGCACAATTTTACAAATTCCTGCGCAAGGCTCAAGGTTGACGTTTCTCCCGAGGCGCTTCTTGGTGTCTGTCTTGGCATAGAAGCAGGTATGGGAAGAATAAGACAGTTCAGTAACGGTCCGCGTATTATTGATATTGATCTTATTATATACGAAGGAGAGCAGAGAAATACGTCGGAGCTTGTCCTTCCTCACCCCGGTATGCAGGACAGAGATTTTGTTCTTGTGCCACTTCTTGACGTAGCAGATGAAACAATAAAAGCAGAAATCAGATCAATGATAGCAGAGCTTAAGGAATTTTATATAATTAATTAAAAAAACTTTTAGGCCCAAAATCATATATATAGTATGTGACCACTCCTTTAAACAACACATATGGCATAACGCACAAGAAGGACGAGGCTACGTTGTAGAAAATGCCGAAAAAAGTTTAAAAAAGGAGTTGACAATGAAGGAATGATGTGGTAATATATGCA
>JAZTWN010000033.1:0-3619 GCA_045635905.1 Acutalibacteraceae bacterium | reverse complement strand
GTATTCGGGGTGGTCTTTTGAAAGTGTCGGCACTCTGTGCTCGGTTTTGAATTCGCTTTCATTGTTGAGGTGAGCGATAAAAGCCTCTTTTCTGTCTTCGGGAACGCACTTTGCAAGCAGTGCCCAGAAAGCGCCTATGTGCTTGACACCGTTAAAGGTATCATCGTTTTTAAGGTCATAATAAAACTTTGTCTTTTCATCCCAGAGTTTTTCGTTAATAACCTTGAAAAGATGCTCGCTCTCCTGCTGAAGCTCGGGAATAAACTCTTCTCTGCCAAGCTCCTTTGCCATTTTTATGAGCAGGTTGCACGCGTTAAGCTCCTGCATACAAGCATCAACCCACACCATATGACCGTGGCTGTAGCAGACGTGATATTTTTCGTCAAGTCTCGGGCAGTTATCCATACCGCAACCGTAGCCTGATGAGAAATATGTACCGTCACGCCATGTAAAATGCTCCTGCATCCACTGATGATACGCTACAAGGCAAGGGAAAACTCTTGCAAGTCTTTCTTTGTCGCCGAAATTAAGATAATATTCCCATTCGCACCAGGTCATAACCTCGGGGCCTGTTGAAGCAGGATCGTGACGGGCAAAAACATCGTTGCCTGTATCCTCTTCAATCTGTCGGCAGATAAAGCCGTCCTTGTGTTGATGTGAATAGAAGTTATCAAAGGTCTTCTGAAATTTGAAAATTCTGTCGGCATACTTTCCGAACATCAGCATAAAAGCAGAGTCCCACATAAAAATGCAACCGTTGAATGCCGCATCGATGTAATTTGTGATAAAGCCTGTACCCTCTTTAGGTTGGAAGAGATTTTTGAATGCAATCTCCCAAACCTTCCAGTAGCAATCAATATGATCCTTATGGTTTTCCCATATCGGCTGCGGAAGCTTATCCTTGATTTCACTGAAAGTCGGAATAGGAGTTTTTTCAACCTCTGCTCCGATAAAGGAATTTTCTTCCATTAAATCTTTATCGTCATATGTGATTTCGTTGTTTTGCTTAAAGGTTATCATATTTATCTCCTTTCAGATATCCCCGTGTTTTATAAATATCAGTTTATTCTTCCTGTTTCATCAATAGGTATATTTTCAAAATCGAGCACAGATTCTCTGAGATTTTCAATATCTTTGATATTGTAATTCCCCGAATTAAAATCAACAAAAATTTCTTCTGCTTTATTAAGTGAATATACCCCGTTATCAGATATATCGCTGAATCTGTAAGCAGAATCATAAATATCACCGATTTCACTGTCTTTATTGAAAATCAGATTTCCTTTGACAGTACAAGCAGGGTTTGGAATATATTCTGCAGATTCAGATTTTGAAACATCATCAGTCATCGCTTTGTATTCGGGGAAAGCATTCTGCCAGATTTCGCTCTGCCAGGGTGAAGCATAGAGCGCATCCCACATATCACCGCTGCCGATATGAGCGTGAGTGAACCAGCCGTTATTAAGCGCGCCATCTCTTGCTCTTTCGTCAAAATAGATTGCATTTTCGCCCGAATTTACAATTATATTGTTTGTGACAACGTTATCTCTGCCACCTCCGATGTGAATCGATTTTCTCGGAATATTGATGAGAAGATTGCCGTAAATCTGCTGACCCGAAAGAGCATCGTCAAGATAAATTCCGTCAGGCTTATGCTCACCCGAGCCGACGTTGTAAATGCAGTTATATCTTATGACATTGCCGTACCATACCCAGCTTCTGCCCGAATAAATCGCACCCGCATCGTCAGAGAGCAGACACACATCGTGAATGTTATTATACTCGATAATATGATTGTTGCCTTTATAGGTAATTGCTTCGTGAGGTGAATTTGCCATTTCGTTGTGTGAGCAAATATTGCCGACACCAAGCAGAGTTACTGCAGGCTGATAGGTCTGATAAATTTCTGACCAATCGTGGATATAGTTGTTATCCGCCTTGCTGTCACCTGGGGTAAGAGTTTGGGTATCTCCCCCATCGAGAATAATTCCGCCTTTGCCTGTATGAGTTATTTCATTGTTATAGGCAAGGTTATTACTGCCTGTCATTATAAGCGCATTGCCTGCAACGTTTTTTATAAGGCAGTTCTGAACGGTATTGTTGTTGCCGTTGATAACAACAGCATCTGACCTTGTTCCTTTTACGGTTATGCCGTCAAAGGTAAGATAATCCGCTTCTGAATTAATTACCGGTTTAAGCGATAAGGATAAATCGATTTGTGATTCTTTGATATTTTCAGGTTTCCAGAGGCAGAGTAAGCCGTTTTCACGGTCAAGATACCATTCGCCCGCTGTTGTAAGCTCTTCAAGAACGTTGAAGAAATAATAAGGTGCTTCGGTTTTTGTTCCGTAAAGGCTTACAAACTTCGGTGAGATTTCGCCTGTCTGTGCATCAAAGCTTCCGATTGGTGATGAAGCATCTGCCCAGTCATATTTCCAGTAGCCGAACATCCAGACGTCATCGAGGGTTTTCCAGCCTGCAATTCTTTGTGCAAGTTCGGAATTGACTGTGTAAATATCTGATTCGGGGTTGCGGATTTCATCCCAATCTTTAACCTCGGTAAGCGCACCGTCAGATTCTTTGCCGAGACCCGTTTTAACAACCTCTTCAGTGAGAAGATAATCGTTATCGGGGTATCTTGCAAGTGTTTGTCTTTTATCATTAATGAAAAGCTCACAGTAAAGTTCGCCTGTGTAATCTCCGTCATAGCTTGATGCTGTATGATAAGAGCCGATTGCATAAATCTTGCCCCAATCGTCTTTTGTGAGAGAATATGGCTCTTTAGTCAAATCAACGATTACTACATTTTTCTGTGCTTCGGGTGAGAGTCTTCCCGCTATTTCAGGGTATTCCTTTGCGGATTTAAAATCACCAGAAGAAAGTGTGACACCGCCGTTGAGAACAACATCACCACCGACTGCACAGTATGTTATCGGACATTCAGCCGTACCTGAATCTTCTTTTGCAAATTCAAACGATGATACACGGTATTCGCCTGCCTCAATGCATATGGTTATGCCTTTTCTGTTTGTTTTATCGGTGTTTCTGACCGCTTCTACAGCCTTTTCAATTGTGAGGAAGGGAGATTCTTTTGTTCCGTTATTCAGGTCATTACCTTTTGTGCTTACATAAAAATCGCCGTTAATCATTTTATCATCTTCCGTTTTTGTGTATGTTGAAAGAATCGGTGCAGGTGCTTTATAATCCTTGTAAATTTCATCAATTACAAAAGGCACTATATATGAATAACTGCCGATTGCAAATCCGATAAGAACAACAACACAAAGAATTGCCTTCAGAATCTTTTTATCAAAAAGCTTGATAACACAAAGCAAAACAAGAACCGTAAAAGCAATAAATGACAGATAAACAGGGACAATCAACGCAATCTGATTAAGCTCACCATTACCGATAACTGCGTTGATAATAAGCATAAACCCGACAAGAAGAAGTGCAAAAACCAATGCGGTAATAACCGCATTTTTAACAGTTTTCTTTTTATCTGTTTTGGGGCTTAGCGGTACGGATAACAAAGCACCGCCAAGGCAAACAACAACGGCAAGAATAAACTGAAGCGCAGTGTATTCATAGCACAGATACTGCATATGGAAATAATACA
>JAZTWN010000032.1:0-53296 GCA_045635905.1 Acutalibacteraceae bacterium | reverse complement strand
CTCCTCAGTTTCCTTGTCATATTCGCAAAGAGAGGTAAAGGACGTAAGAATCATCTGCTTTGCAGTTTCTGCCATTTTTACGGTTATGTTATCGCACTCGCTGACTGCAACAGAGGGTGTTGCAAGAAGTCTTTCGTCCATTGAGAAGAGATGAACATTACTCTTCTTTTCTGCATCCTTGTCCTTCACGCAGATTTCGGTAAGTCTGATAAGAGGCTTTGCGAAGGGTGAAAGAACAACGGTGAGAGCCACATTAAAGATTGAGTGAACAAGAGCAATACTCCATGCAGTGGCAGGCTCTCTGAAAAGAGGAATTTCAAAGGCTGTATCCGCAATCCAGAACACTGAGGTAAACAGCACCGTGCCGATTACGTTAAGTGCGGTATGAAGAAAAGCAACTCTCTTTGCTTTTGAGTTTGTTCCGATTGAGGAAATTACGGCAGTGACACAGGTACCGATATTCTGTCCCATAACGATGGGAATTACCATACCGATGTCAATAAGTCCCGTAAGTGCAAGGGCCTGAAGCATACCGACAGATGCCGCCGAGGACTGGATAACCGCAGTGATAACCGCACCGATCACAACACCGAACAAGGGATTGTTGAACTTAATAAACACATTTTCAATACCGGGGATATCCTTTATGGGATCCATAGCCGAGCCCATAAATTCCATACCGTACATAAGCACTGCAAAGCCCACAAAAACAGAGCCGAGACTCTTTCTCTTTGAGTTTTTGGAGAACATTACGAACATAACGCCGATAAATGCAAGTATGGGTGAGAAGTTTTCGGGCTTCAGCATCATCATTGCAATATTATCGCTTTCAATACCCGAAAGGGATAATATCCACGCGGTGAGAGTTGTTCCGATATTCGCACCGAAGATAATGAATATCGTCTGTGAAAACAGCATTATTCCCGAGTTTACAAGACCTACCAGCATAACCGTAACCGCTGAGGAGGACTGTACCGCAATTGTTATAAGCGCACCGAAAATAATACCGAGTATGGGATTCTTTGTAAATTTCTTGAGAAGCATCTCAAGCTTACCGCCTGCAAGCTTTTCAAGGTCTGAGGACATTACATTCATACCAAAAAGGAAGAATGCAAGACCTAAAAGCATCTGCACAACCGACGTTATAATCTGTGTTGTATCCATTTCTTTCACACTCCGTTACTTACTTAAAGTACATATATACCTGACATTTTATCATACCGTTATAAAGCTTTCTGTGCTTATCGGCCTTTCTGCCGAATGCCTTTTCAAATTCCTCGTCGGCGGTGATAACGGTATAGCTTCTGCCCTTCATAGGCTTGAAGCGCTCACCCATAGTTTTATAAAGCTTTCTTGCGTTGTCGATATCAAGAAGTCTTTCACCGTAGGGAGGATTCACGATAACGGTTGCCCTTTCGGTTTCGGGCTCGAAATCCTTTACGTCACGCTGAATAAAGGTGAGGTACTTGTCCACCCCTGCCTTTCGTGCGTTTTCCTTGGCAATTTTAAGTGCCTCGGGGTCGATATCGTATCCGTAGCCGCGGAAATCAACATCCTTGCGCTGAAGGCTTACCGCTCTTCTTCTTTCCTCCTGCCAGATTTCCTGAGGGAACTGGCTCCAGGTTTCTGCGGTAAAGCGTCTGTAAAGTCCGGGAGCAATATTGAGTGCCATAAGCGCACCCTCGATAAGAATTGTGCCCGAGCCGCACATAGGGTCGTAAAGCGTGTGGTAATGACGCAGCTGAGAAATTCTGCAAAGTGAAGCCGCAAGGGTTTCCTTCAGGGGAGCAGCATTCGCATCGGGACGGTAGCCGCGCTTGTGAAGACCTCTGCCCGAGGTGTCAATAAATACCGATACCTGATTTTTCATAATTGAAAACTGTATCTGATATAACGCGCCCGTTTCCTCAAACCACGGAATCGTATATTTCGTTTTAAGTCTTTCAACAACCGCCTTTTTGATAATCGACTGACAGTCGCTTACACTGAAAAGATCGGAGTTGAGTGAATAGCCCTTTACGGGGAAGCGATCCTTTTTACCTATCCACTGCTCCCATGGAAGGCGTTTTGTGCCCTGGAAAAGCTCCTCGAAGGTATGCGCCTCAAAGGTACCCACCATTATAAGTATTCTTTCAGAAAAGCGAGAGCAGATATTTGCTCTTGCAAGAATGTGCTCGTCACCCGAGAAAAGCACCCTGCCGTTTTCGGCATTTACGTTTTCTGCCCCCATCTCACGAAGCTCGTCGGCAATAAGCCCTTCAAGACCTAAAAGACAAGGAACGCAAAAGTTAATATTCATAAATTATTTCTCTTTCTTCAAATTCGGAATTTCAGCTTACGAAGCCTTTAAGCAATCTGATTGTGTTTTCTACTCCGTCGACGTGGCTTCGCTCGTAGCCGTGAGAAGAATAAACACCGGGACCTATAAGTCCGTGGCGGAAATCGTGACCGCCGCGCAGGGTTGCCTCTGCATCGCTGCCGTAATGAGGATAGACGTCAACCGCGTAGTCGGCATCTGTCTTTTTTGCCGCCTCGATAAGCCTTGTGGTCATATCGTAGTTATAAGGTCCGCCCGAATCCTTAGCGCAGATTGAAACCTGCTTTTCGGTACAGGTAAGACCGTCACCTATGCAGCCCATATCAACGGAAAGCACCTCTGTAATGCCCTCAAAGGGAACTGCGGCGGCTCCGTGACCTACCTCCTCGTACACTGTTATATGGAGATAGATTTTTCTTTCAGGCTCAACCCCCTCGTCCTTCATAAGCCTTGCAAAGCCTAAAATTGCGGCAACGCTCAGCTTATCGTCAAGGAAGCGGCTCTTTATATAGCCTGATTTCGTAACAACCGTTCTTGTGTCGAAGGCTACGATATCACCGTTTGAAATACCGAGCTTTCTTACGTCGTCGGCATTTCTTACGTCCTCATCCAGCACAAGCTCCATCGTAGAAAAGCTTCTGTCTGTTTTATTGAATTCACCGTTCACGTGAATTGAGGGATTGCAAAGAAGAAACGTACCGTCGAAAGTTTCCCCGCTTCTTGTGATTACGCGGCAGTTTTCACCCTCTGTATTAAAGCCGTTAAGACCGCCGAGAGGTGTGATTCTCAGTCTGCCGTTACCCTTAATCTCGGCTACCATTCCGCCGAGGGTATCAAGATGTGCTTCAAGAAGAAGTGCATTTTTGTCATCCTTACCGCCAAGGTCAACCGCCACGCCGCCCTTTGTTGTGATAAAGACGGGGCAGCCGAGCTTTTCAAACTCGCCCTTTACGAACTCTGCGGCATTTTTCGTATAGCCCGTGGGGGAATCTATTGCTAAAAGTCTGCAAGCCGTATCGGTTGCAAATTCTGCATATTTTCTGAACATTATACATCACCAACATAATATTAACACAAATCAAATTCAATTAAAAGACAAAATTCTGTAAAAAATAATTTTTTTTATTTTATAAACAATTGAATTAATTTTCCTGTTGTGATATTATTAATTTAATTATAATTACAGGGAGTATATGTATGAAACTTATCAACACTGCGAAAAGCTTCATTTCAGACGTTTTTGCTCATTGGAGCAAGCCCGCCCCCGGAAAATACGTACCCTATAAGGGTATCTTCGGTTATTCTGTCGGCGGCATCGGTGCCTACATGATTATCACACTGGGCACAGCCTGTCTTCTTTCGGCAAACAACACTCTGCTTACGATGACACTGGGCGTAAAGCCTACACACGTGTACATTATGTACGTTATCTGCGTGCTTGCAAACATTCCCCTTACAGGCATCCGTGCAAGCATTATCGACAATACCCGTAACAAGGCGGGTAAATACCGTCCGTACATACTGACCATGGCAGTGCCCTCCGCTTTGTTATGTCTTGCTATGGTATGGATTCCCTACGGCAGATTTTCCGAAATCCCCTTCCTTCAGGGCGAAATCTTCGGTGAAAGCAAGGCTTACGTGGCAAAGTGCGCAATCATTTTCATAATAAACCTTCTGCTTCATTTCTTCTACTATTTCTTCTACGATGCATACGAAAACCTTATCCACGTGCTTTCTCCCGACTCACAGGAGAGAGCCAACATCGCATCAATCAAGAGCATTGTTTACTCATTTGCTCCTACAGTTGTAAACCTGTTCACTCCCCTTATTGCAGGTAACCTCTTCCACACAAACACCACGGACATCCGTGTTTACAGATTCCTTTATCCCATTCTTACCGTGCTCGGTCTTCTTCTTTGCATCCTCGTATACAAGCAGACAGAGGAAAAAATCGTGCAGGCAAGAACTCACGTTGTTCAGATAAAGTTCACCGACGCTCTTCGCGCGGTTGCAAAGAACAAGTATTTCTGGATTATCTCTCTTGCAGGCTGGATCGGCTTCCTTGAGGCATCCTATTCAAACATTCTTGCCTGGCTTTACAACTACGGCGGCGCCTGCAACAGTAATGAATACGCACTTATCGTAACCGTATACGGCAACGCATCCCTCTGGGGTATGCTTCTTGCTCCCTTCGCAATCAAGAGGTGGGGTAAAAAGGCAGTGCTTGTTGTAACAAACCTCTTCAACGTTGTGTTCATTCTTATGATGCTTCCTGCCTGTCAGGAAATTTCACATATGACAATATGGCTTGTTATGGGCTGTCTGTGGCTCAATGCTCTTATGGGCTCCTTTGCTCACATTCTCAACCCTGCAATCCAGGCTGACATCCGCGACTATCAGCAGTATAAGACCGGCGAAAGAATTGACGGTATGTTCTCTGCGGTTGCAACAATCGGTACAGTTATCACACTCGCTACCTCAAGCGTGCTTCCCATCGTTTACGAAAAGGGCGGTCTTACAGACGTAAACGCTCTCAAGGTAACCTCCGACCCCACCATTCTTGACAGAATGCTTGGTGACGGTATGACTGTAGGTCAGATTCTTGCAGACCAGTTTGCAAAGGGTCAGGACAACTACTCAAACGCAACAAGTGCACTTTATGACCCTGCGGTGCTTCTCAATCTTCTTCAGATTCTTATTATTCTTGCAGCCGTAGGCGCATTTATGAACGTTATTCCCTTCTTCTGGTACGATTTCAACGAAAAGAAGCAGAAATCAGTTGTGCGCGTGCTTAAGGTAAGAGCTATGTTTGAGGACTTCGGCAACAAGGTAAGCAACGACGAGGGGCTTATCGAGGGCATTGAAATCATCAGAAAGGCTCGCGAAATGCGCGGTGCCGAGCCCAAGGCTCTCAACAAAAAGGCACTTAAGGCAATAAAAGACAAGGACGAAAGAAAGGCTGCAAAGAATGCACTCAGAGCTGACCTTGACTATAACAACGAAATCGATATTGCAAAGTTCGTATGCGACGAGCTTGACCGCTTCAGCTCCGAAGCAGGTAAGTTCGAATACGCAGCAGCAAGCGAATTCTACGCTCAGGGCATAAACGCAATTCTTTCCCTTTCAAAGGCTGATGTAAAGGAAGAGCTCAGGGCAGCAAAGCAGATGTCAAAGGATGACGCTGACGCAAAGGAAATCAGAAAGCTTGCTATTGAAAACGCAAAGAAGAAGCTTACTGCAGTAGCTGCGGTTAAAAAGAATTTCAGAGACGTAACAGAGCTTACTCAGCCCGACTTTGCAGAGCTTGACAGGCTTTATGACCGTGAGGACGAAATCAACGCTCAGATGAAGGCTCTTTATACCGAAAAGCCTGCGGATGCAAAGCAGCAGATTGCTTCTCTTAAGGCTGAAAAGAAGACTCTTCAGGTGCAGATAAAGAACGAAATGAACCGCCACGCATATTTCAACCGTGCAGCAAAGCCCTACCTTGATGCGGCAAAGCTTGTAAAGCAGGCTGACAACTACACACATCTCGGCGACATTGAGGCTGAATATGAGCAGGCAAAAATCCGAGTAAGTGCAAAGGTGCAGGCATAAATTATGAAGCTTAAAGAACTCTACGAAAAACTCTACGGTAAAATTTTTTCTGTAAAGCCCTTCAGCCTTATTCTTAAAATTCCTATGGCAGAAAAGCTTTTACAGTATGAGATAGTATCATATCTCGTGTTCGGTGTGCTGACCACCGTCGTAAATTTCGTAACCTATATGGTTATGGGAATTTTTGCAGGTGAAAACTATGAGGCGAAGGTGCTTTTCAGCATAGGCGGACTTGATATTCAGCTTATTCTTCTTATGAATGCGGTGGCATGGATTATTTCCGTGCTTTTCGCCTTCGTAACAAATAAGCTTTTCGTGTTTGAAAGCAGCTCCTGGAGAGGAAGCGTTTTCTTCTCCGAGCTTTTCTCCTTCATCGGTGCACGAGTTATCTCCTTCCTTGTTTTTGAGGAGCTTGTTTTTGCTCTTCTTGTAAATCTTCTTTCACTCAACGATATTGCCGCAAAGCTTATAATTGCGGTGTTTGTTGTAATTTTCAACTACGTTGCAAGCAAGCTTGTAATTTTCCGTAAAAAAGGTTGATATGAATGCTTAATATTGCAATATGCGATGACGAAAAACATATATGCGACTTTCTCAGAGGCTCTGTAACAGACTGCCTTGCAAAGGCGGATATCGAGGGCAGCATCTCGGTTTTTGACGACGGTCAGCCCCTGGTTGAGCTTTACAAAGAGGGCAAGGCAGGCTTTGACCTTATTCTTCTTGACATCACAATGAAAAAATGTGACGGAATGACTGCGGCAAAAATAATCCGCTCGATTGACAGTAAGGTTATGATAGTCTTCGTTACCTCCTCAGCAGAATTTGTTTTTTCGGGCTATGAGGTAAGGGCCTTCCGATATATTCTCAAGCCCGAGCTGCTTCACGGCTTCACGGGAGTTTTCAAGGAATGTCTTCAGGAGCTTACAAAGTCAAACGACGTACGCTTCACCTTTCAGAAGGCTTCGGAAACGGTAAGCATTCCTCTTCGCGACATACTGTATTTTGAAAGTGACAAAAGAATAATCAACATAATCACGGGCACGGAGGAATATTCCTTTTACGGCAAGCTTGATGCCATTGAGGAGCAGCTTAAAAAGCAGGATTTTGTGCGCTGCCATCAGTCCTTCCTGGTAAATGCAAAGAAAATCACCTCGGTTAAGGTAAACGAGCTTACGCTCAACAACTCACAAAGCTTACCCGTCAGCAAGCGTCGGGCAAAGGAAACAAACGAAGCCTTTTTATGGGCAATGAGATAAACTATGCTTGAAATAATTTCTCAGAACTATCAGGATATAATACTCAACACCGCAAGAATTTTTTCTTCGGTGTTTGAGATTATGCTTGTATTTCTTCTTGTAAACAATTTCTTCAAGCCAAAGCAGAAATTCAGAAAGCTTGACCACGTTCCTTATATGGTTATAGCCACTCTTATAATATTCCTGCAGGAATATACGGACATAGGCTATTTCAAATATATAATCGAGAGCGTGCTTTTAGCGCTTGTTCTGCTTTTTATGTATCAGGGAAAAATCCGTCACAAGGCAGAGGCAATCGGCGTTTTCTCGGGACTTCTTGCAATTTCCGTTTTCGTTTCAAACCTTCTGTTTTCGTTTATTACAAATCAGATGGAGCTTCTTCCCGAAACCGCAAGCTCCTTTGACGCGCTTCTTAAAATAACCCTTTCGAACGTTACGATGATACCCCTTGCAGTGCTCATAAGCGTGCTGCTCAAGGGCTTTTCGAAGGGCAGCGCCGCCTTCAGGATATGGATAAGCCTTCTGCTTGTGCCTGCGGTTACCCTTATAACCTTTTCGGTTTTCCAGTACATCATAGAAACCTATGAGCTGAACAATCAGATAAAAACCGCAATTTATCTCTCCTGCATCGGCATCATCGTTATAAACGTTGTTGTCTTCGTGCTTTTCTGGTTCAATCAGAGGCAGCTCGGAATAAAAAGAGAAAACGACCTTCTCACCGCTCAGCTTTCAGCGCAGGAGATTTCAATAAAAAATCTTGAAAATGCCTATAACAGAACAAGGCATTTCAGGCACGACATAAAAAACCATATGATTACAATGAGCATTCTTGCTGAAAACGGAAACATTGAGGAAATAAAGAACTATATCCGCGAAATGAACGGAATAATAGACGAGTCCTCATACATCCGCATTACGGGAATTTCGTCAGTGGACGCAATTCTCAACGAGAAGCTTTACGAGGCTCAGTCGGACAGCATCACAACGAACTATGACGTGATGAATATGGAGAAAAACAGCATAAAGCCTGTTGATATGTGCATAATCCTCAGTAACGCCCTTGACAATGCCATTGAGGCAAACCGCAAAATTGAGGACCCCGAAAAAAGATATATAAAGCTTCGTATGCACGGAAATAATAATTTCAGCGTAATTTCCGTATCAAACCCTGCCACCGCTGCTCCCTTAAAGGGAAAGGGCGCATATCTTACCTCGAAAAAGGACGCGGAAAAGCACGGCTTCGGACTTAAAAGCATTGAAAGCACCGCAAGAAAGTATGACGGTGAAATGCTTACGAAATACGAGGACGGCGTTTTTACGCTTGTTATAAAACTCAACGCTTCTGTATAAAAGGTGATTATTATGAACAAAGAAATTATAAGTGAGATTAAAAGGCTCAAGGAGGAAACGGGCACGGTAATTCTCGCCCACACCTACCAGAATCCCGAAATAATTGAGCTTGCCGATATCACGGGCGATTCCTTTGCCCTTGCAAAGAAAAGCCTTGCCGCAGGCGCAAAAAGAGTTATTATGTGCGGCGTAAGATTTATGGCAGAAAGCGTAAAGATACTTTCCCCCGACACCGAGGTAATTCTTCCCGTCCCCGAGGCTACCTGCCCTATGGCGGAAATGATAAGCCCCGAAAGAGTAAGAAAATATAAACAGGAAAATCCCGATGCAGTGGTTGTGGCATATATTAACACTACCGCCGCACTCAAGGCAGAATGCGACGTGTGCGTAACCTCCTCAAGCGCACTCAAAATCGTAGGTCAGCTTGATGCAAAGGAAATTCTTTTCATTCCCGACAAAAACCTCGGCTCCTTCGTAAAGGAGCATTTCCCCGAAAAGAACATTGTGCTCTGGGACGGCTACTGCCCCATTCACGCACAGATTACCGAGGACGATATTCTTAAGGCAAAGGCGGCTTATCCCGAGGCTCTTCTTGCAGTACATCCCGAATGCGAAAGGGAAGTTGTGAAGCACGCAGATATGGCAGGCTCGACCGCTGACATCATCGACTTTGCGCTGAAAAGCGACAAGCCTGTTATCATAGGCACCGAGCGCGGTGTTGCCGACTACCTTATTCCCCATAATCCCGACAAGAAATTCTATCACCTCTGCCCCGACAAGCTTGTTTGCAAGGATATGAAATACACCACTCCCGAAAGCATACTCAAGGCTCTTAAGGGTGAGGGCGGAGAAAAAATCGAGCTTTCCGCCGAGCTTATTAAAAACGCAAGGCACAGCATTGATGAGATGTTAAGACTCGGATAAGGAGCTACAGATATGGAAAACAGAACTACCGTTGTTGACGTGCTTGTTGTAGGCTCCGGTATTGCAGGTATGTACGGTGCGCTGCAGTTTGACAGTGACACAAGCGTTATGATACTTTCAAAGTATTCAAAAACAACCTCCAACTCCAACCTTGCACAGGGCGGTGTTGCCGCAGTGCTCAACCCTGACGACGACAGCTTTGACCTTCACATAAAGGACACCTTTATTGCAGGCAGACACGAAAACGACCCCGAAAGCGTTGAGGTGCTTGTAAGTGAGGGACCCGACGACGTAAGAAAAATTATGGAAATGGGCGTGCGCTTCGACAGAAATGCCGACGGCGAGCTTGATATGACCCTTGAGGGCGGTCATTGCAGAAGACGAATCGTGCACTATAAGGACTGCACAGGTGCAGAAATGGTGCGCGGACTTCTTTCTGAGGTTGAAAAAAAGGAAAACATCATATATAAGGAAAACACCGTGCTTGTACGTCTTGTGCGCGTAAGAAGCGGCTTCCGTGCCGACCTTTTACAGGACGGAGAATACTACAGTGTTTTCTGCAGCTACTGTATGCTTTGCACAGGCGGTGTGGGACGCGTTTATAAATATACCACCAATCCCAAATCCGCAACAGGTGACGGCATCCGTATCGCCTACGAGCTTGGTGCAAAAATCAAGACCTTAAGCTACATACAGTTCCATCCCACCGCCTTCAATTCCGAAAACGGTGAGCAGTTCCTTATAAGTGAATCAGTCCGCGGTGAGGGTGCATATCTTCTTAACTGCCACAAGCAGCGCTTTATGGACAGATATGACGAAAGACTTGAGCTTGCGCCCCGTGACGTGGTTTCAAAGTCAATTATCCTTGAAAGCAGACGAACAGGCAGCAACAATTTCTATCTTGATATTACCCACGAGGATGCGGATTTCTTAAGAGCGCGCTTCCCTGCAATCTCCGAGGGCTGTGCACAGTACGGAGTGGATATCACAAAGGATCTTATCCCCGTATTCCCCTGTCAGCACTACCTTATGGGCGGCATTGAGGTCGACATTGATTCAAAGACCACAGTTCCCCGCCTTTATGCCTGCGGTGAATGTGCAAACACAGGCGTTCACGGCAAAAACCGACTTGCAAGCAACTCTCTGCTTGAGGCGCTTGTTTTCTCAAGAAGAGCTGCCGAGGACATCAAAAGATGTATGGCAAACGGCTTTGCAAGGGTAAGTGAGCTTCCCGTGACACTTGATTTTTCGGGCGCTCCCCTTCCCGAGGGACTTCGCACGGAAATAAGAAGCATTATGCAGCGTGCATATTTCGTGCTGCCCGATGCAGGTGCAATCCGCTTCGGTCTTAAGCAGATTGACAATATACTGAAAAGACTCAAGGGCGCCAAATACGCACAGACCACAAAGTATCTTGAGGCTCTGTCACTTGCCACCTGCGCTTATATAATCTTAAAGGAAGCAGAAGAAAACTCATAAATATAAAGGTGTCACAGACCGATACCCTTGACTAACAGTCAAAAAATCATAAGGAGAAAAATATGTTATTACCTCAGTTTTACATTGACGATATTATAAAAAATGCCCTCAAGGAGGACATAAACTATCTTGATACCGCAACGGCTTACGTTATTCCCGAGGATGCGGTAACTACTGCAAAATTTGTTTCAAAGGCTCAGGGTGTGCTTTGCGGCATTGAGGTAGCTATGCGAGTGTTCACTCTCCTTGACCCCAACGTTGAATACACCGTTTACAAAAAGGACGGTGACAAAATCGAAAAGGGCGACCTTATTGCAACAATGAAGGGCAAGGCATCAATGCTTTTACAGGGTGAAAGAACTGCTCTCAATCTGCTTCAGCATATGTCGGGTATTGCAACAGCAACAAACGAATGTGCCGAGCTTGTTAAGGGCACTGACGTGAGCATCGCAGACACAAGAAAGACTCTTCCCGGTCTTCGTGCGATTCAGAAATATGCAGTAACCTGCGGCGGCGGCAGAAATCACCGCTTCAATCTTTCTGACTGCGCTATGCTCAAGGACAATCACATTGATGCAGGCGGCGGCATTACCGCAACAGTAAAGAAGCTTCGTGAAAAAATCGGTCACACCGTAAAAATCGAGGTTGAAACCCGTAATATGGACGAGGTAAGAGAAGCAGTTTCTGCAGGTGCGGACATCATTATGCTTGACAATATGACTGCCGAGCAGATGAAGGAGGCTGTCACCTATATTGACGGCAGAGCACTTACCGAGGCTTCGGGTAATATTACCGCCGAAAACATCAGAGAAAAGGCACTTTCAGGTGTTGATATTATCTCTATGGGTGCGCTTACACACTCCGTTCAGGCATTTGACATTTCAATGAGAATCGACTGATGAAAAAAAGGATATCAAAAAAACACAGGCGTCTGTTACTTTCTCTTATATGTATATTTTCAGTGCTTTTCTGCGCTTACGCCTTTTTTCAGAACAATCTCCTTGTGGTATCGCACTACGAAATTGAGGACGTAAAAATCCCCACGGAATTCGACGGCTTCACAATTGCTCAGATTTCCGACTTTCACAACACTCACTCAAGGCTTCTTCAGGAGGATATAATTGAAGGGCTTCTTGAAATAAAGCCCGATATCATCGTGCTGACAGGTGACTTTATAGACACCCGAAGAACGGATACCGCGCTTGCATTAAGCTACGCCGCGCGTCTTCTTGAAATTGCTCCCGTTTATATGTCGGCAGGCAACCACGAGGCGGCAACCGTAGAGGAATATCCGCCCTTCGAAAAGGAGCTTATTTCTCTCGGCGTCAGGGTGCTTCGCAACGAATGTGAAAAAATAGAGCTTGGCGGCTCGGCTATCAATA
The DNA here is from genome assembly GCA_045635905.1 of Acutalibacteraceae bacterium. Taxonomy (GTDB): domain Bacteria; phylum Bacillota; class Clostridia; order Oscillospirales; family Acutalibacteraceae; genus RUG806. Next base: position 40,991 of record JAZTWN010000032.1, on the reverse strand, counting down.
TTACAGGCATCGACGACCCTGTATTTTTCCCCGGAGAGGATAAATACGAAAAAATTGCCGAGGCAATCGACACTGTCACTTATGACGAAAGCATTTTTACGGTAACGCTTTCTCACCGCCCCGAGGTTTTCTCGGTTTACGTTGAAAAGCAGCAGGACCTTGTGCTTTCGGGCCACGCTCACGGCGGTCAGTTCAGAATCCCCGGCATCGGCGGTCTTTACATCCCCACTGAGGGACTTTTCCCCACCTACACTGAGGGTGTTCACACTCTGGACAGCACAAAAATGGTGGTAAGCCGCGGCATCGGCTCAAGTGTATTCCCCATAAGAATCAACAACCGTCCCGAGCTTGTTATTATAAGCTTAAGGGCTGAATAAAAATTTAAGGGGATGTAAAAAAAGCGAAGACCGTATAAAACTATATAACACAAGGGGTTCTGCCGGCTTCTGAGCCTGAAGAACCCCCATAAATATGCCTAAAATTCAATAATCGGTTAAAATTGTATGTTTTATACTACAAATAAACCTCGCCTCTCGACGTACCTTTGTACGCCTTCGGGCAAATAAAACCAAGGCTAAGCCTTGATTTTACTCGGTTTATCCGTTCTTCATCATTTTTTCCTATCCCCTTAAAAAGGGCTGTAAAAAACCTGCGTTTTTTACAGCCCCGATTTTTATTGCACTGCCGCAGAGGTTGCTTCCTCCTGTGCTGCGGTTGTGGCTTCGGGTGCGCTTGTGGTAAACACCTCAACAAGAGCAGTTTCGGGAAGGGATGAGGTCCTTATTGAGCCGATATAGCTTGAAGCGCCTGAGCCTCTGAGCGTTACCTTTATGAACTTATCGGGGGCCGGCTTTGACACTGCACCTGTTTTTGAATCCTGCATCCAGGCATTCGCATTGATAAGACCTACGGTGAGCGTTACCGTATCACCCTTTTTCTGAGCCTCGGTTACGTCGGGAGTGTAGAAGGGCTCAATGGTTGTAAGGGGGATGTAGTAGCAGCCGAGCTCCGCATTATATGAAAATTCATAGCCGTAGCCTGTTACGCTTGTGTGGGAAATGGGCTTGTCCGTGCCGAAATATTTCGTATACGCAGCCTCAACCTCAGCCACCGGAATTGCAAGCTCACCCGAGGAATAGTCGTATCTGTCGGGCTCAAGGTCTGCACCTATAATGCTCCATACGGCAATTTCAATAAGCTCCTCCATATCTGCGCCCGTGATATCGTCAAAGGGTGCAGGGTCAACTGCGGCTACTGCCACAAGCAGCTCATTGTAGATTTCAAAATCCTGTGTCTTTTTTTCAAGAGTTTTTTCTCTGAAGAAATTTATTCCGAAAAGAATGCATCCGAGAAAGCCTATAAGGGAAAAAATTACGGTAAGAAGACCGAAAACAAAGGTGAATCTGCTTTTTCTTTCCTGTCTTATTCTTGCCTCAAGCTGCTGCTTATATATACCGGCATTGTCAAGAAGGGGATTTTCTTCTCTTCTCATTGAATCCATTTTTACTCTCCGTTCTTATATTCCTAAATACGGTCTGGGATTTACACGATTACCGTTTACTCTTACCTCAAAGTGGAGGTGAGGACCTGTTGAATAGCCTGTCGAGCCGACGCGTGCTATAGGCTCACCTGCCGCAACAATCTGTCCGGGAACAACCATAAGAGAGTTCGCAAGACAATGTGCGTAAAGAGTCTGAAGTCCGCCGCCGTGGTCGATTATAACGTAATATCCGTAGCTTGAATGTGTGCCTGCAACAAGCACCGTGCCCTGTGCTACGGCAATAATTGTTTTACCGAGGCTTGTGCCTGCCGCATTACCCATACCAAGGTCAATGCCTGCGTGAAGCTTGCCCCAACGCCAGCCATAGTCAGAGTTTATACCGTATGCGCCTATAATGGGCCACAGGAAAATTCCGCCCATGGAATTTGAGTATGCCTCGTCAAGGGGCTTTGTGCCGACCTGGATTCTTTCGGCAACAGGCTTCGTAACGGAAAGTCGCGATGCCTCGGTAGAAGCAACCCTCTTACCGCCCACGTAGGTCACAAGGCTTGTTACCTGGTCGTAGCCTGTTTTACCCTCCGAGATAACTCTTGAGGTGCCGCTGTAAAGCGCGCCCGTCTTTATTTCAACCTTATCGTAATCAACGATTTCGGCAGTAATTTCTGCCTTGACCTCCTTGATTGTAAGGGATGCACCTTTTGTGTATACGCTGAGAGTCTGACCTGTCTGAAGAGCATCCTCTTCCGAAAGAGAATTTATTTCAATAAGCTCACCCGGTGTCATCGAGTGCTTTTCTGCAATTCCTTCAAGGGTGTCGCCCTCTTCAACCTCATAGGAAGAAACTGTTTTTTCTCCCCCGAGAATAAGCCCCTCGAACTCATTTTTTGTAATTATGCTGTCCTTAGTAAAAAGCCCCTGTCTGAATTCAATTTCCTCGGCAAAGGAAACCACAAAGCTTTCATCACTTTCATAAGAGGAAAGAAGCTTGTCTGTAACCGCTCTGCCCTCCTCCTCACTGCCGATAACCGCAAAAAGCTCACCGTCAACAAACACACCGCAGGCATACTGCGACTGATAGCCGCTTTTTTCTATAAGGGCGTCACTCAGGCTCTGAGTATCGGTTATGCGGTTTTTGTCAACAACGGCAAGAGAATATGAAACCGTGGGAAGCCTGCCCTCATCCGAGAAGGAAAGCTTTTCCCTTGCGCTATTTTTTGCTTCAATAAAATCCTTTTCGTCTGCAACATAGCCAAGCTTTTCACCCTCACAGGAGATTTCAAGGCACACTGTTTTCTGCGACAACGAAAAGCAGCCGACGGCAAGCACTACGGAAAGCACAAGGGGAAGCACCCACAGTGCAACGTTTTTTACGGAATATTCATATTGCGAGGCAGCCTTTTTTATGTAGTAAAAAAGCACCGACGGCAAAGAAAAGGGATGCGTAAACAGAATTTTAAGGCACTGCTTTCCTGCTCTTGTCACGTCATCGGCATAGCGTCTTGCCGATTTGCGTCCGGGAGCAAAAAACATTACCAGCATACGGAAAAAGAAGCGCAGAAGCCTCTTTAGTCTTCTGTAAACAAACAGCACGGGACGGCGGAAAACGGAATTTACGAACATAATAATGGTTTCGGAATATACTCTTCCGAATTCGGAAATCATATTAAAAATATCTGCAAAAAATGAATTTTCCTGATACACGTCCTGTCACCTGCCTGTCTTTTTATTTTACGGGAATACCCAATGTATAATACCATAAAAGCAACCCTGTTTCAAGTGGAAAATTACGGCGGAATGCCCCTGAAATTTATTGATATTCTTATTATAATATGCTACAATTAAATTAACTTTATTTTTCGGAGAACAATTTATGCTTAAATTCATATCGTGGAACGTAAACGGACTGAGAGCCGTCACAAATAAGGGAATATTCCCCGAGGTATTCAAGGAGCTGCAGGCGGATTTCTTCTGCCTGCAGGAAACAAAGCTGCAGGAGGGTCAGATTGACCTTGCCTTCCCGGGCTATGAAAGCTATTGGAATTACGCTGAGAAAAAGGGCTATTCGGGCACGGCAATCTTCACCCGTCATACTCCCGAGAGCGTAGCCTACGGAATAGGCGTTCCCGAGCTTGACAACGAGGGCAGAGTAATTACCCTTACCTACCCCGGATTTCACCTTGTAACGGTTTATACCCCCAACGCGAAGGAGGACCTTTCAAGGCTTTCCTACCGTCAGGAGTGGGAGGATGCGTTTTTAAGACATCTTAAAGGGCTTGAAAAGACAAGACCCGTTATTTTCTGCGGTGACCTGAACGTTGCTCACAAGGAAATTGACCTTAAAAACCCGAAGCCCAACCGCGGTAAGGCAGGCTTTACCGACGAGGAGAGAGAAAAGTTCAGCACTCTTCTCAGCTCGGGCTTTACGGATACCTTCAGATATTTCTACCCCGATAAGGAGGCGGAATATTCCTGGTGGTCATACCGCTATAATGCAAGACAGAACAACGCAGGCTGGAGAATCGACTATTTCGTAACGTCAAAGGCTTTGGATGACAAGCTTTACTCCGCCTGTATACATCAGGAGATTTTCGGCTCCGACCACTGTCCCGTAGAACTTGTAATTGAGGGTGTAAGCGTATGAGAAACATAATTGAACTCAACAAGGGCTGGCTTTTCTGTGCCGACACGGTAAACGACGCAAAGCCTGTTTCCGATTCACAGATAAATCTTCCCTTTTTCCACAGTATTGACACAATGCCCTGCGGCACCTTCAGCACAAGCTGGACCGCAGGTGAGGAGCACGAGGGCAAAACCGTATATCTTGAATTTTCACAGATAAGCGGCTGCGCTCAGGTTTACTGCGAGGATAAGCTTCTTTGCACCCATTCCTCGGGCACCTGCCTTTTCAGAGCACAGCTTACGATTGATGCAGTAACGGGCAAGACCTACGACATAAGGGTAAGGGTTACCCCTGCCCCCCGTAAGGACGGACTTTTCTCATTTGCGGGTGTAAGCCTCATTGTTGTTGACTCCTCTCATTTCAATATGACCGATTTCGGCAGGGGACTTGACGTCACCGCAGAAAACAAAAGCCACGGCGCGGAAATTTCCGTAAAAACCAACGTTATCCGCCCCAACAATTACGACATCGTTTCATACACCGTTTACGGTATGAAGGGTGACACGGTAGCCTCAAAGACCTGCAAGCCCACCTCCCCCGATACCGTTATTGAAATTCCCGCTCACGAGCTGTGGGACGGACAGAGCGGTGCGTATACCTATACGCTTGAGGCAAAGCTTCTTCGTGACTCACAGTGCCTTGACGAGATAAAAACCGAATTCGGCATAAGAGAAACCGAGCTGGGTGCCGACGGCTTTTTATATCTCAACGGCTTCAAGCTCCCCTTAAGCGGCGTGGTGCTTACCGACTGCTCGTCAGTAAAAACAGATATGGAAAACATAAAGAAGCTTGACGGCAATCTTCTTGTGTCCTCGCTTCTTCCCTCAAAAACAAATCTTCTTTCCGTCTGCGACAGGGCAGGTATGCTTTTTTGGTTTATGCTTCCCTTCACGGGCGACATTGAAAAGGACAAGGCACACCTGAAGGAATTTATTGCACTTTACAAAAATCACCCCTCTCTTTGTGCCGTAGTTTTCGACAAGCAGGGCAACGGTGAATATTTCAATGAGCTGGCAGGATATCTTGAGTCCCTTGCTCCCCACGTTATGAGCGTGCTTGAAAAGGACATTGAGGATGCCGAGGAATACATTCCCGAAAAGGCAAAAACCGTGCTTCTGCGAATCCCCTGCACCAGCGCACCCGAATCCTTCATCACCTTCAACGGCAGATTTTCATACCTGCAGGAAAAATATCCCGAAAAGTGCTTTGCCGTGCTTCCCGAAAGCCCCGACAAGGCAGACAAAACTCCCGAGGAGCTCGGAGAGTGGCACATCAGAATGTGGAACACCTTCTGCAGACAGAAGATTGTGGCATACGTCGGCGGACTTTTAAGCGACGGAAAGGCCATAAACTCAAAGCGAGGACTTATAAGCGACAACAGAGCGCAGTTTTATGACATTTTCTGGTACTACAAATCACAGTTTTCCGTTAAGGGCTTCATAAAAATCTGCGAGCTTGATTCCTATGAAACCTTTGATAAGTTCATCGACATCAAATGTATCACCAACTGTCAGAATATCAGAATTCTTGTTAACGGCAAGGACAAAAAATACAAGCCCGGAAAAATCACCGACGGTGTTTACGTATTCCGCCAGCTCAAGCTCAACAAGGATATCAACACCATTGAGGTTTCCGCAGGTGAGGAATGCGACAGCGTTGAAATCATAAGAATATAAGCAATTCAGCCGACGCTGAATCAGGTCGGTATATTTGCTTACACAAATTCGATATCCGGAGGTAATTCTATGAGAGAGCATATCTGGGCGAATCACGCCCACGTTTTCCCCGAAAAATCAAAGCCCGGTGCTACCGTGCAGGAGCTTAAGGCTCTTATGGCGGAGTGCGGCATAGAAAAGGCAGTATGCTTTACCTGCTTCAAGGACCAGTATGCACGCTCGGGGCTTGGCGGTGACAGAATCGACTGGCTTTACAACGAAATAAAGTACGACCCCTCACTTATAGGCTTCGGCACTATTGACTTTGAGGAGGACGACGTTGACTATCAGATAGACAAAATGCTCGACTACGGCTTCAAGGGCATAAAAATCCATCCTGCCTTCCAGGGTGAAAACGTAATGTCCTTCAAGGCACAAAGGGTATATAAAAAAGCGGAAAGAGAGGGGCTCTTCCTCTCCTTCCACACAGGCTTTCACTGGCATCCCATAAAGGACTACAATCTTCTTTTATTCGATGAGCTTGCCTGGTGCTATCCCGAGCTTAAATTCAGCATGGAGCACGTAGGCGGCTATCATTTCTTCCGCGAGGCACTTGCAGTTATGTGCAACGCTGAAAGAAATTCGGACAATGACACCGTATTTGCAGGCTGGACCACAATTGCAATGAGCGAAAACGGTCTTCCCGGCAAGTGGTCACTGACCGACGATGAGCTTCGCACCATAATTCACCAGACAGGTAACACCCGAAGCATTTTCGGTCTTGATTTCCCCTATAACCGTGCCGACTACGTCAAAAAGGCAATTGAGAGAATTGAAAATCTCGACATTCCCGAGGAGGCAAAGGACGGAATCTTAGGAAGAAATCTTCAGAGAGCTCTCGGAATGGACTGATACGTACCGCTTTCAGACAAGCCGAGCCTTTTGTAATATTTTTTCTCACTGAAGACATCCTGCAAAAGCAAGGACCATACACAGCGTCCGAGCACCGTGAAGCAAAGCCCCCTGCGAAGCGCTAAAAGCGTAAGGGCAAACGGACCTTTCTGCGAAGCGCGCACAGAGCCCTTTATAATTTCTCTTATGCTCTGTCGGGGATTTCTTATAAAAAGCAGCTCACACAAAATATACCTGCCTCTTACAAGGGTATAAAAGCAAAGCCCTGTAAGCCAGAGTAAAACGAGGGTGACCAAAAGCCCCGACAGAGTATATGCCGATATGCTGCCGTGCACCTCAAGAGTGCGGATAATAAGAAAGGAAATCACCGCAGAGGGTGCAAAAAACAGGATTCTCCATAAGCTCTTCAGCAATAAAACCGTCAAAAGGCAGGCGGTATATTTCATTACGGAAGAAAATTTCATAAAATCCGCAGGCAATAAAAAGGCTCTGTCACCGATGTAAAAGACAAGCGCTGAAAAATAAAGCCTTGCGGCAAAATAAAAAAACGCAAGAAATATTGCTCCTGTAAGGCACAAGGCGGCATTTACGTAAAGCGGAAAGGGAAAATATCTGAAAAGAAAATTTTCACCGCTTAAAATAAGCCCTGTGCCCGTAAGCAGGAAAACGAAAGCACCCGTAAGCATCAGTGCTGCTTCCCTGCGCGCTCCCTTAAGGAATCTTCCGCCCGAATGGGCAATATACCTTGCCCTCATTTTTATATCAAACATAAGCTCCCCCCTGTCCCTATTGTTCGTCAGAACACATACTTTATTCAAAAAGGAAGCAATCTATGAACGACGTACTGAATACGGACATCCGTTTTCTTAAGGGCATCGGTGAAAAAAAGGCTGAGGCCTTCCGCAGGCTGGGAATAAATACCGTAGGCGACCTGCTTTATTTCTTCCCCCGAGGCTATGAGGACTGGCAAAGTACCGTAGCAATCAACGATGCAAAGGAAAACGAAGCCGTAGCAATAAAGGCAATCATAGTGGCACGTCCGCTGCCCGTAAAAACGAGAAGCGGAAAAATAATGTACCGCACCTGCGCCACCGACGGCAAGGGTATGATGACCGTGACCTTTTTCAATAATAAGTACGTTGTGAACGACCTTCGCGAGGACGGGGAATTTATTTTCTTCGGCAAGGTAAAAATAAACGATATGGGCGGCAGAGAGATGCTCTCTCCGCGCTATGAAAAAGCAGACAAGGGAGAATATCTTCACCCTGTATACAATCAGACGCTGACGCTTAATTCAAAGGCAATAGGAAAGGCGGTAAAAACCGCACTTGAGGCAATTTCCTCGCGCATAGACGAAACGCTTCCGTCAGAGCAGCTTCTTAAATATAAGCTCAGGGGGCTTCGCGATTGCCTTAACGCAATACATTTTCCCAAAAATGAGGACGACGTAAAATCAGCACGAAGAAGACTTATTTACGAGGAGCTTCTTGTGCTTCAGCTGGGAATTTTATCCCACGGAAAAACCGACGGTGAAAAAGCTCAATTTGTAATAAGCGACGATTTCACCGACGAATTTATTGAAAGGCTTCCCTTTACTCCCACGAATGCGCAAAGGCGCTCCATAAGGGAATGTGCCGCAGATATGAAAATGCATTCCCCTATGAGAAGGCTTCTACAGGGTGACGTAGGCTCGGGTAAGACCGCAGTTGCAGCTGCACTTATTTACTCTGCAGTAAAAAACGGTTATCAGTGTGCACTTATGGCACCCACCGAGGTGCTTGCACGTCAGCATTTTCAGACCTTCACAAGCTTTTTTGAGGGTACGGGAATAAGGCTTTCTCTTCTTACGGGAAGCACAACCGCAAAAAACAAGAAGCTTATCAAGGAAGATATTTTACAGGGCAATACGGATATCGTTATAGGCACTCACGCGGTTATAACCGACGATACGGTATTTAAAAATCTGGCCCTTGTCATAACCGACGAGCAGCACCGCTTCGGTGTTAATCAGCGTGCGGCTCTTCGCGAAAAGGGGCACTCCCCCCACGTGCTTGTAATGAGTGCAACTCCCATTCCGCGCACACTTTCTCTTATTATTTACGGCGACCTTTCCATATCCGTCCTTGACGAAAAGCCCAAGGGCAGAAAGGAAATAAAAACCTACAAGGTGCCCTCGACCTACCACGAAAGGCTTTACAGCTTCATAAAAAAGGAGGTCAAAAAGGGCAATCAGTGCTACATTGTCTGCCCGATGGTAGAGGAAAACGATGAAATTGCGGCAGACAGAAAATCTGCCGAGGAATATTACGGGCTTCTTTCAAAAACCGTATTTTCCGACCTCCGGTGTGCCGTGCTTCACGGAAAGATGAAGCAAAGCCGCAAGGACGAGGTTATGCAAAGCTTCAAAAACGGCGATATCGACGTGCTTATATGCACCATTGTTATAGAGGTCGGCATCGACGTGCCCAACGCAAATATAATTGTGATTGAAAACGCGGAATGCTTCGGGCTTTCCCAGCTTCATCAGCTCAGAGGCAGAGTTGGCAGAGGCAGTGCCGAATCACACTGTATACTTGTAAGTGATGCAAAGGGTGAGGAGGCGACTCAGCGCTTTTCAATTCTTTGCGAAACAAACGACGGCTTCCGCATATCCGAGGAGGATTTGAAGCTGCGCGGTCCGGGTGATTTCTTCGGCGCACGGCAAAGCGGTCTGCCATCACTTAAAATTGCATCCCTTATGACCGACTCAAGAATTCTTTACGCTGCAAGGGACGAGGCAGAAAAAATACTTGCCGACGACCCGTGGCTTGAAAAAGCGGAGCACAGACACCTTAAAGAGAAAAAATCTGCACTTTTTGCAGACATATCATAAGTAACCACCATATTTCAGATATAAAGGAGAATTACTATGGACAAGATTTTTGAAGCCTTATGGATTAAGCCCTCTCGTCAGAAAAAGGACGTTGGTGTGGATTTCATCAAGGAATTTTCCGCAAAGCCCTTTCCCGTCAAGGCGGTTTTACAGATTAGCGCACTGGGCGTTTACGACTGTAAAATCAACGGCAAGGCGGTAACCGAATCCGTGCTGAATCCCGGCTGGACTGACTACAACAACCGCATTCAGTATCAGACCTATGACGTAACCGGACTTATTGAAGCTGAAAATACGATCACAGTGGGCACAGGCATCGGCTGGCGCTTTCACAGATGGTATGACCTTTCTTCAAAAATCGTAGCTCCCCACACAACCGCAGTTATTGCCGCGCTTACCCTTACCTATGAAAGCGGTGAGGAGGTAACAATCATTACCGATGACAGCTGGAAGACAACTGAAAACTGCGTACGCTATAACCATATGTATAACGGTGAAACCGTGGATTATAATTTCAAGGCAGGAAAGCCTGTTGCGGTTTCCGTGATTCCCTACACAAAGGACACTCTTATCCCTCAGGAGGGTGAATTTATCACCGAGCAGGAAAAAATAAGAGGTCGCGAGCTTCTTATCACTCCCGAGGGAGATACGGTAATTGACTTCGGTCAGGAGCTTACAGGCTATATTTCCTTCTATTTCAAGGGAAATAAGGGTGATAAGGTAACTGTCAAGCATTTTGAAAAGCTTACTAAGGACGGTAACGTCTACACCGAAAATCTCCGCTCCGCAAAGCAGGAGCTTACCGTAATTTCCGACGGCAGCACGCACCTTGTAAAGCCCGTTTATACCTTCTACGGCTTCCGCTATATTGCAATTGAGGGTATGAAAATTAACTCGGCAGATGAAATTATGGCAATCGTTGTGCACTCGGATATGAAGCGCACAGGCTATTTCAACTGCTCAAACGAAATGATAAATCAGCTTTTCCACAATATTATCTGGGGTCAGAAGGGCAATTTCCTTGACGTGCCCACCGACTGTCCACAGCGCGATGAGCGTCTTGGCTGGACAGGTGACGCTCAGGTATTCTGCCGCGTTGCAAGCTACAACTACAACGTTGAAAAATTCTTCAAAAAATGGATGGGCGACCTCCGCGCAATGCAGAAGCCCTCAGGCTCCGTGCCCTCCTTTGTTCCCACAAAGTTCGACGACCACGGCGGCTCATCAGCCTGGGCTGATATTGCAACTGTGCTTCCCTGGCAGATGTATCTTACCTACGGCAACCGTGAGCTTCTTGCAGAAAACTACTCACTTATGAAAAAATGGGTAGACTTTATGAGAAGCTGGGCTCTCAAGAAGAAGCCCGACGAGGGTATTTCCACAAATCCCTATCTTTACGAGGGTCACTGGCACTTCGGTGACTGGCTTGCACTCGACCTTCCCAACAAGGAGGCGGTTGAGGGTGCAACTGAAAAGGACCTTATCGGCTGTGCCTTCTTCTATTACTCAACAAATCTTCTTATAAAGGCATCCGAGGTTCTCGGTATTGACTGCAGATACTATAAAAATCTTGCAAAGAACACCAAAAAGGCTTTCATCGCAAGATTTATCGACGAAAACGGCAGAATGCACTGCAACACACAGACTGCCTGCGTGCTTGCTCTTCATTTCGGTCTTTATAACGAAAAGGAGCCTGTTGCAAAGCAGCTTACCGAGCTTGTAAACTCCTTCGGTCACCTTACCACAGGCTTTGTCGGAACTCCCTATCTTCTTCACGTGCTTTCCGATATCGGCGAAAACGACCTTGCCTACAAGCTTCTTTTAAGAGATGAGTTCCCCTCATGGTGCTATCCCATAACACAGGGGGCTACCACAATGTGGGAGCGCTGGAACGGCTACAAGCCCGACGGCACCTTTGCAACACCCGATATGAACTCCTTCAACCACTACGCCTACGGTGCGGTTGGTGACTGGATTTACGAAAAAATGTGCGGTATCACTCAGCCCGAGGGCAGCGCAGGCTTTGAAAAGGTTGTGTTCAGCCCCGTTATCGGCAAGGACTTCACCTTTGCCGAGGCTTCAATCGAAACGGCTAACGGCACTGTTTCCTCAAGATGGGAAAAAACTGCAGACGGTATTTCCTATACCTTCGGCGTGCCTGAAAACACAAAGGCCGTTGCAATAATAAACGGAGCCACGTTTGCATTAAACACAGGAATAAACAAATTGGATTTATAATTTTTGTAAAATACTGATAAAAAATATTAAAACGGAATATTTTTCGGCAAATGCTTTGATTTTCACAATTAATATGATATAATAAAGGTAAATATGGGTATTTTTCTAAACAAAAGGAAAGACACCCATTTTTGCCGACGGTAAAAATCACCGCCGGACCTATCATTGATTACTACGCTTTATATATAACAAAAAGAATAAGGAAGTGCTTTCGTGGAAAAATATGTTATCACCGGAAAACAGCGTCTTTCCGGCGAAATAGAAATAAGCGGTGCGAAAAATTCCGCTGTAGCCATACTCCCTGCTACAGTTCTTATAAAAGGCAAGTATTTTATCGATAACGTTCCCGATATTGCCGATATTTCCGTAATAATAGACATTCTCAGATACCTTGGTGCAGACGTAAAAATCACCAATACGGGCAAATACAGAAGAACACTTGAAATAGATACGACAAACGTGCAGTCAAAGGAAATTCCCTATGAATTTTCAAGAAAGCTCCGCGCCTCCTACTATTTCCTCGGCTCAATGCTCGGCAGATTCCGCTTTGCACGTGTTGCGATGCCCGGCGGCTGCAACTTCGGCGGCAGACGTCCCATCAATTTCCACCTTGACGGCTTTGAAACCCTCGGTGCAAAAACCTCAGTGCTTGGCAGCATTGACATTGAGCTCAAAAAGCCCTCGGTTGCATCAACACTCAATGCAGTGCTTACCGCAATCAAATCAAACTGCACAACAGTTATCAGAAATGTCTTCATTGACGAACATACAAAGGACATTATAAAAATCCTCAGAAGCAGCAACAAGGCTGATATTGAATACAACGAGGAGGATCGCATCATAACAATTGACGGCTGCGTGCCCGATTGTGACGAGTTCGACTTTGCCTCGGAAATCACCTTTGACGACCAGTCAAAAATGCTTACTGCGGACCACATTCTTACCGCTCTTCACTCAAACAGCAATACCGTTATAAGAAATGCGGTAACGGACAATGAAACCGTACGCCTTGCAGAGCATCTCAATGCTATGGGTGAAAACATTTCCGTATGCCCCGACAGCTCCGTTGTGATTTCTCCCAAAAAGAGAAACGACCACTACAGCGTTGTTTCCGTTGAGGCAGAGGAGCTTATCGGCAACAGCTTCACCTTCACAACAGTTTCCGTAGGTGCTACCGTTAACATTATGCTTGCGGCTGTTCTTGCAGAGGGAAAAACCACCATCAACAACGCAGCCCGTGAGCCTCACATCGTTGACCTTGCAAACTTCCTCAACCGTATGGGGGCATCCATAAGAGGTGCAGGTACGGATACAATAAAGATTTACGGCAAGCCCGAGCTTCAGTACGTACAGAACAAGGTTATCAGCCACGAGGTTATTCCCGACCAGATTGAGGCAGGCACTTATATGGTTGCTGCTGCCGCAACAGGCGGTGACCTTACAATAGTAAACGTTGTGCCTCAGCATCTTGACACGATTTCAGACCGTCTTCGTGCCTGCGGCTGCAAGGTTGAGGAGGGCGGTGACTCCGTAAGAGTTATCTCCGACGGCAGACTCAAGGCTTGTAATCTCCGCACAAAGCCCTATCCCGGCTTCCCCACGGATATGCAGCCTCAGTTCACAACCCTTCTTACAATCTGCGACGGCAGAAGTGAGGTAACGGACGCAATCTGGGGTAACCGCTTCAAGTACACTCAGCAGCTTCAGAAAATGGGTGCAAGCATCTCCGTTGAATCGGGTAATACTGCGGCATCCGTTGACGGTGTTGCAACGCTTAAGGGAGCAAACGTTGTAGCCGACGACTTAAGAGCAGGTGCTGCGATGATTATTGCAGGTCTTTGCGCAGAGGGTGAAACCGCAATCGGCAACATCCACTATATTGACAGAGGCTATGAGAGCATCGTGGACAAGCTTACCTCGGTAGGCGCAAAAATTGAAAGACGCACGTATCCTGACGAAATCAAGGATTGCTGCTGCTGACAAAAAAATCAAAGGGTATCAGCCACACGGCTGATACCCTTTTTACGTTACTGCTACTACCAAACAGTGAATATTCCTATTGCCTATTGCCTGCCATACCTGCATCAATAAGTCAGCTGCCATTTCTCGGTCTGCGCACCCTCAAGAGTGCCGTAGCCTGAAATGCCCATACCCGAAAGCTCGGCGTAGGTGCTCATATTTATTGTGTAGGTAACGCTTTCAATATAGCCGTCTGCTGAAATTACCGCATCAATTACAGAGCCGGGATAGGTAATATCCACACGGCTTATGGTAATAATCTTGAAATCCATTCCCGAGGTGTCAAGATAGCCTATTGCACCTGAGTTATACTGAGGCACCTGACCCATTGAAACGGTTTCGGGCACAAGCACAAGGCGGATGTAGGTTTTACCGTCCGCGCCGTTGATTGAGGCTGAGCTTACACCCTCGGCAGGCAGAGAAAATGCCGCACGCTGAGGAAGAAGCACGGGCACGGTTTCGCCGTCGGAATTCACGGCATAGCCGCCGTTGAAATTAAGAGTCTGCTGACCCTCACTGCCTACAAGCTTTACGATGTTGCTTGCAAGAAGCTCTGTAAGCGCACCGCCGGGATTCGCATCCTTTATATCAGCAGTAAAGCTTTCGGAGTGATTTACCGTAATAGCTCCCGCATAGGTCCTTGTTTTGTTAAGTGCCTGTGCATAGGTATCTATTATCTGATTTTTTGTGTAGCCTGAATAATCGGGTGTTACAACGGGCGCCTCGGTTGAGGGCACTTCGGTTGAGGGTGCCTCGGTTGAGGGCACCTGCACCGTCGCAGTTGTCTGCTCAGGCACACCCGACTGAGTTGTGGGCTGCTGCACAGGTGCGGTTGTGTATTCGGGCACGGTAACAGGTGGGGTCACCGTTACCGCCGTGGTGTTTTCAATAATCAGGGCGGTTGTGTTTTCCACGCCTGATTCATAATGATATGCCGTGGTGCTTTCCTGCTGCATTGTCGCAAGCTCCTCAAAGCTTGTGTATGAAACGCAGGAGGCAGTTAAAAGCATAATGCATACAAGCACCGCAAGAAATGCCGTTTTGTATAATCTCATAATTTTCTCCTTATATAAGCCGCGACGGGCTGAGCTTTACGTTATATATTACATTATAATTATAATATTCACCGAAAATTATGTCAACACCCGCTCAGCAGGGCAAAAGCGTCAATTTCAGGAAAAATTCCGTCAGATTGCACGGCTTTATTATTCTTATCGGGAATTCTCAGCACATTTTCCGGATTGCTTCCGTAATATATCAACAAAAACACTCAACACTTTCAGACATTTCTGTGGATTTTGTTGAATAAACCTCACAAAAAAATTTTTAGTACAAAATACACATATTCTATTGATTTTCCGACAAGCGTTTAGTAAAATATTATAATAAAGAAATATAAAAAGGACTGAAATTATGACTGAAAACAAATTCCGTGAAGATAAAGCACAGAATATGATGATCAAGGCTGAAGAGCTCAACTGCTACGAGTTCTTTGTCAACGCAACCGAAAAGTACGGTGACTATGATGCCTATCAGCATATGGACGAAAGAGGAAAGAGAAGCGACCTTCTCCGTGATATTGATGCGCTTGCATACTACTTCACAAATGACGTAGGTCTTAAAAGAGGCGACGCATACACAATCTTTACTCCCACAAACGTTGAAAGCATCGCAGCCTTCTATGCACTTAACAAGCTCGGTGTTATCGTAAACTTTGTGCATCCTCTTCTTCCCGACGAGGTGCTTTTTGAAACAATAGCGGAATCAAACTCAAAGGGTATTATGGTACTCGGTCTTATCGGTCTTAAGCAGCACAACGTAGAGGCTGTCAACAAGACCGGTCTTCCCATTCTTCTTTGCCGCTGCTCCGACTATGCTTCTCCCGCAAAGAAGGCTGCTGCAGGCGCAGGTGAGGCTCTTCTTGAAAAGATTCTCAAATACCGCGAGCCCACACTTTATAAGGACGTTATCAAAAAGTATGCCGGCAAGAAGGTTGAGGGCGTAAAGAATAACGGCTCCGACGTTGCAGTATACCTGAACGGCGGCGGTACAACAGGCAAATCAAAGACCATCAAGCTTACAAGCAAGGCAATAAACGAAAACGTTTATGCTTTAGGCTATATCGACCACATTATCGATCCCGGTGATGAGGGTGAAATCATCATTCTTCCCTTCTTCCACGCATTCGGTCTTGTTGTTGCGATGCATATGACAATGTGTAACGCAGCAAGAATCATCCCCCTTCTTCAGTTTGACAAGAAGCTTGTTGTCAAGCTTTACAAGAACAACAGAATTTCAGGTATCGTAGGTATTCCTGCAATGTTCAAGAAGCTTTACCACACTGAGGGCTTCGACGGTCCTCACCTCAAGCACACACGTCTTATGTTCGCAGGCGGCGACGACCTTTCACCCGCATTCCTTCAGGAATTCAACGAAATGCTTGACAAGAACGGCACAAAGGCACGTCTTCGTCAGGGCTACGGTCTTACCGAGGTAGGCTCTGTATGCTGTGCGAACACAAACTGGACGAACAAGGACAACTCCATCGGTATTCCTCTTGCAGGTGTTACAATGGAAATCTGGGATGACGACTGCAAGAAGGTTCCCAACGGCACAGTCGGTGAAATCGTAATTTCAGGTCCCACAATTATGGCAGGCTACCTTACAAAGGACGGTCCTGAGGATGCAGGTCTTTACACCGACGAAAACGGCGTAAAGTGGGTACGCTCAGGCGACCTTGGCTATATGGACGACGACGGCTTCTTCTTCTTTGCAGGAAGAAAGAAAAGACTCATCATCATTTCAGGCTATAACGTATATCCCGTTGATATTGAAAATCTTATGGACACACTTCCCTTCATAAAGGAATCCTGTGCAGTAAGAGGCACTCTCGACGGCAAGCCCCTCGTAAAGCTCTACGTTTCACTCAAGACAAAGGGCGACGAGGAGGAATACAAAAGGATTATTACCGAAACCTGCGAAAAGAACCTTTCAAAGTTCTCTGTTCCCAGAGTTATTGAGTTTATGGACGAGCTTCCCCATACTCCCCTTGAAAAGGTTGACTTTATGGCATTACAGAAGCAGGCAGAGCAGTAATTCACATATTCCTGCAGCAGGAGCGTAATAATTAACAGTTTGTTAATATGTTGCGCTTTTTGCAGTGATATAATTTTCTTAAAACATAATACAACGGAGGTTATTTTCTATGATAGGCTTAGGCACATGGGTAACATCAGTAAACATGATGATTTATAAGGGCGACATTACAGTTGTAATTGCCGACAAGGACGGACAGTATGACATCGATTTCCAGCTTCCCGACAAGCTCAAGGATGTAAAAATCAGAACCTACGACATCGTTGAAAACGGCAACACTCTTAAGGGCAAGGGCGAAATTACAATGCTTCCCGGTAAGGAGCTTGAGGCTGAGGTTACATTTAACGGAGATACCTTCGAGGGCGTTCTCAGAATTCCCTTTATGAAGAGAAACATCCCGCTTAAGAACGGTCATAAGATTTCTGACTGATAAGTTTTTGGAAAAGGAAGAAAAAATTAAATATGAATATTGAACCTATTTGCAATATGATAGAGTCAGGCAATTACAATTGCTATGAATTCTATCTCGCAGCTACAGAAAAGCACGGCGACTACAAGCAGGCTCAGCATATGGATGAAATGGTTATGCGCTCAAAGTTCATAAACGACATTGAAGCACTTGCATGCTATTTTCAGAAGGAGCTCGGTCTTAAAAAGGGCGATGTATATTCAATCTTCGTTCCCTCCGACATTGAAAGCTTCACCGCCTTCTATGCGCTCAACAAGCTTGGTGTTATCGTAAATTTCCTTCATCCTCTGCTTCCCGATGAGGCACTTATTGAGGCGGTTAAGGAATCAGGCTCAAAGGGCATTATGGTGCTCGGACTTTTAGGTCTTAAGCAGCACAACGTTGATGCCGTAAACAGCCTCGGGCTTCCCATTCTTCTCTGCCGTTGCTCCGACTATGCATCTCCCGCAAAGAAGGCAGCAGCAGGCGCAGGTGAGGCACTTCTTGAGAAAATTCTTAAATACAATAATGCAACTCTTTATAAGGACGTTGTTGAAAAGTATTCGGGCAAGAAGGTTGAGGGCTGCGTGAATAACTGTGATGACGTTGCAGTTTATCTCAACGGCGGCGGCACAACAGGTAAATCAAAGACCATCAAGCTCACAAACAAGGCTATAAACGAAAACGTACATAAGCTCGGCTACATCGACCATATTGAGGATCCCGGTGAGGAGGCAGAAATTATTATTCTTCCCTTCTTCCACGCCTTCGGTCTTGTTGTTGCAGGTCATATGGCACTTTGCAACGCAGGTCGAATCATTCCTCTTATGCAGTTTGATGCAAAGCTTGTACTCAAGCTTTATAAGAAGAATAACGTAGTCGGCATCGGCGGTATTCCCAATATGTTCAAAAAGCTTTACAATACTCCCGGCTTTGACGGTCCTCACCTTAAGAACACACGTATGATGTTCGTAGGCGGCGACGACCTTTCCCCTGCCTTCCTTGAGGCATTCAACAGTATGCTTGAAAGAAACGGCACCTCCGCACGTCTTCGTCAGGGCTACGGTCTTACAGAGGTAGGCTCTGTTTGCTGCGTAAACACAAACTGGGTATATAAGGACGGCTCCATCGGTAAGCCTCTTGAGGGTCTTCGTATGGAAATATGGGACGACAACCACAAGAGAGTTCCCAACGGTGAGGTCGGTGAAATCGTAATTTCAGGCTCAACCCTTATGGAGGGCTATCTTACGGATAACGGTCCTAAGGATGCAGGTCTTTATTATGATGAGGAGGGCACTGCCTGGGTGCTTTCGGGTGACCTCGGTTATCAGGACGATGACGATTTCTTCTATTTCTACGGCAGAAAGAAGAGAATCATCATTATTTCAGGCTACAACGTATATCCTGTAGATATTGAAAATCTTATGGATACACTTCCCTTTATCAAGGAATCCTGTGCAGTAAGAGGCACAACCGCTGACGGTAAGGTGCTTGTAAGACTTTACGCTTCACTCAAAACAAAGGGTGACGAGGAGGAATACAAGAAAATTATCACTGAGGCTTGTGCAAAGAACCTTAATCAGTTCTCCGTTCCCAGAGAAATCATCTTTATGGACGAGCTTCCTCACACTCCCCTTGAAAAGGTTGACTTTATGAAATTAGAAAAAATGTAAGAGCTGTCTTACGATAATAAAGGAGATTTTAACTATGGCAAAGTACTCATTCGAAGAAACAACAATCGGCGAGCTTCTTGACAATCCCAAGACCGCTGAATTCCTTTTCGAGCTCGTTCCCGAAGCAAAGGATCATCCCATGCTTGACATCGGCAGACCCTTCACACTCGAGCAGGCTCTTCCCTTCATTGAAACAATCGCTGATTCAATGGGCATCACAAACACTGCAGAAAGAATTGAAGACTTCAAGGTAAAGCTTGCACAGCTTGACTAAGAAACAGTACAGGCAGACGGAAAAAACCGTTTGCCTGTTTTTCTTTTTTGTGGTAAAATAAAAGCACCTGAAAATCAAAATTATGTAAAGGGTAATACGGATATGAAAATTGCACTCTTCGGCTCGGATATCAACAAATTCAACAGTGTATACACCGCCTCGGTTATGAAAAGACTTGAGGGCTTCGGTGAGCTGTCACCCGTTATAAGCAAGAAAAATCTTTCACAGCACAGAAGCTTTCTTTCTGACTGCGAATACGCCTTTTCCACCTGGGGTATGCCCACCTTCACCAAGGAGGAAATAAAGGAATATATGCCCCGCCTTAAGGCAGTGTTTTATTCGGCAGGCACTGTGCAGTATTTTGCACGCCCCTTCCTTGAATCGGGAATAAAAGTATTCAGTGCCTTTGCTGCAAATGCCGTGCCCGTAACGGAATATACCCTCGCGCAGATAATTCTTGCCTCAAAGGGCTTTTTTCAGGCATCCTCAAACTACAAGCCGCTTCTTCTCCGCTCGTTTATGCACGCAAAAACCGCGCCCGGAAATTTCGGCATTAAGGTAGGTCTTATCGGTCTTGGAGCAATAGGCAGGGAGGTTGCAAAAAGCCTTCAGATGCTTGACGTTCAGGTGCTTGCCTGCGACCCCTTCGTACCCCGTGAGGCGGCAGAGGCTCTCGGTGTTACCTTAGTGGATATGGAAACAATTTTTGAAAGCTGCGACGTTATAAGCAATCATCTTGCCGATAAGAAGGAGCTTAAAAACATATTCAACTATGCGCTTTTCTGCAGAATGAAGAAGCATTCCGTTTTTATAAATACCGGCAGAGGTAATCAGGTAAAGGAATGGGACCTTGCCCGCTGGCTTCTTAAAAATCCCTCGATTACCTTTGTGGGTGACGTGCTCAAGAACGAGCTGCGCCCCTTCACAAGTCCCCTTTTCTGGTGTCACAATGCAATTTTAACACCCCATATGGCAGGCAGCATGGGAAATGAAACACAGAGAATGGCACACTATATGATGGACGAATTTGCAAAAATGCTGAGCGGTGAGGACACTCAGTATGAGGTCACACTCGAATCCCTTGAAAGAATGGCATAAAAAATGGGGATGTAAAAAAAGCGAAGACCGTATAAAACTATATAACACAAGGGGTTCTGCCGGCTTCTGAGCCTGAAGAACCCCATAAATATGCCTAAAATTCAATAATCGGTTAAAATTGTATGTTTTATACTACGAATAAACCTCGCCACTCGACGTACTTGATGCCCTTGAAAGAATGGCATAAAAAAATGAGGTATCTCAGAAGAGATACCTCGTTTCTTTTTATAAGCCGAAAAGACGCTGGAAAAGATTTACGATTTTAAGGAAGAAATTTCTTATTGCGTCGAAGACATTTGTAAATACGTTTACGTTTATGTTGCCGCTGCCGTCGCCTGATTCACCGCCGTAGACGGAAGCAATAGTGTTCATCCAGTAAATCATACCGTCGGGGCTTACAAGTGAAATTTCATCCCCCAGTCCGTTTACGTGGGTTACGTCGGTATATGCACTGCCGTCAAGCATATGCATATCGAAGGTAACGGTTTTTGCCATATGGTGATTACCGCTCGCCTTACCGCCGTCAGGCTCTACAACCGTGCCGAAGCTTGTAAGACGGCATCTTTCAGGATTGTTGTTATTGTCACACACGTTATTCCATAAGGGCTTTGTTGTAGCAATATAGCTGATTACGGGGTCCTTTGTGCTTGAAATCATCCAGATTGCAACGTCGGCACATTTTTTTGTATCTGCCTCAGTTACCGTGCCTGTTGCGGCAATCGGGAAGGCGCCTGCAAAATATTCGGGGAAGGCAATAATCATATCCCAGGTCATTTCACCGCCTGCAGAGGAGCCGCCGATGAAAATTTTTGAGGTGTCGATATTGTCACCGTACTTTTCAATCACATCGTCAATAACGCTTCTCAGAGCAGGAATAAGAGTCTTGCTCCAGTAAACGAGCTTCTGCTCGGGAGCACGGGGAAGAAGAATAAAAGCGCCGCCCTCGGTAAATCTCGACTGAAGCTCAGCGGATGCCCAATATGGAAAATCACTGTCGTCAAGCTGTGAGCCTACGTAATCACCGTGACCTATGCCGTGAAGGAAGATTACAAGGGGATATTTCTGCGTGTCGTTTTCACCTGCGGGAGAATAGCAGGCATAGTCGAGTGCATAGCCGTCTGCCTCAGGTGCGGTATCTATAAAAAATTCATCACGAAGTGCCTGTATGCCGTCTGATACGGGGAGGGCATTTTTTCTGCCTGCCGCTGAAGCACCTGTGCCGAGAGCAGAAATCAAAAGAACAACGGCAAGTATGAGGGAAACAGATTTTTTCATTTCGCTATAACCTTTTTTATAAATTTTCATACTGCAAGCCGCGTTTCAGCGTGCGTTCACAGTGTTTATAAAGTCTGTATAGAAATCCTCAACACTTGTGGGCCAGCCGACTGCACCCATAAAGCTTGCGTGCTGGAAATCCTGAAGAGAATCCATAATATACCATCTGCCGGGCTCGATTTCCTCACCGTTTTCAATAGCCTCGGTGTAATATTTTGCATCCGCAGCATCCTTTGCAGGGCACTTTGAGCTTGCATAGGGAACAATACCGTCGCTTATTGCCCATTCCTTTGTCATTTCAACGCCGTCAATGGTCTTGCCCTCTGAAAGTGCAAGCACGAGAGAAGATAATGAGAAAAGAGAGGGAGTGGAAAGCTTCTGCATACCTACTGCATTTTCCTCTGTTGCAATTGCGGTGTAGGAATAGTAGTAGGCGGTGGGAACTATCTGAATCTTTTCATTAAGCTTTTTTGCACCGTCAATGGTCATATCATAGCCACAGTTATCGTCTGCATTATAGAAATTTATTATGTTTGCAAGACTGAACTGAGCCTTTTCCTCGCCGTCCTTTGCAGTAAGACCGAAATGACCGAAGCGCAGATGCCACATTGAAATCTCGTCACCGAAAAGAACACCGAGAATGTTACCGAAGAAGGCAATAAGAGAGATAAGCTTAAGATCTACAAGTAAATCTGCAATAGGTGTGCCGTCGTTGGGGCTTGAGAAGGTTGATACTGAATGGATTACGTCGTGACCACCTGTGAAAAGAGGAGAGGTATCCTCGCCTGTTGCGGCAATTTCAGCCTCGTCACCGTAGTACATAAGAGAAGCAAAAAGACGTACTGTAGGACCTCCGAAGGAGTGGCCCATAATATTTATAGGTGTGGTAAGATCCCAGTTTTCACCCATCAATGCCTTGCCCTCGTAGCTGTAGCCGTAGCGGTCGTGGTTGTGTGCCTCGGAATGTGCAGCACCATAGTCAACAACAGTACCTGTAAGCTGAGCGTAAAGCTCGCAGGCTCTGTCCCATGCGCTTGAGAAGGGACCTACAGATGCCTCGTAGGCTTCAATGCCGTAGGAATTGAGCACCTCAACAACGTTGTAGTCGCCCATGGTCATTTTAAGACCCTCAAAATTCATACCGCCCCAGTAGGGTGCAGGTGCGTTTGTTTCATAAGCACCCCAGCCGCCCATACCGTGAACAAAAACAAAGGGATATTCATTTTCCGTAAGGTCGTCCCAGGTATTTTCCTCACCTGCAAAGGCAGGAACAATCAGAGTAAGCATAAGAGATAAAGACAGAATAACACAAAGAAGCCTCTTCATATTTCTGACCTCCATATATTTCTTATTTATAAACATACTACCACTTTGCAGGTGGGTTTGCAACATTTAAAGTAAATTTTACCAAAAAAAGCAGAAAAAAACCGACGTTTCCGTCGGTTTTTTACAAGTTTTCAAAACTTATCTTAAGCGATGGGTTCCATGCCAAGGATTGTAAGGATAGCATTGAAGAAAGCCTTGATGATTTCGATTACTTCATTTACTGTCATGGGTTTTCACCTCACAAAATATTTTTAGTCATCATTATATTAGCATACATACAAAAAAATTACAAGGAGTTTTTGTATTTTTTCAAAAATTTATAAACTTATAACAATTCCGACAAAATTATTTTGGCTTCGGCTTTGTAACAAAGGAAAGAATAAGCCCCGAAAGCACTGCCGCCATTATACCTGCACTGCCTGCAGTAAGAGGACCTGTGAAGGCACCTAAAAGCCCCTGCTCGTCCACAGCCTCACGGGTGCCCCTTGCAAGAAGCGAGCCGAAGCCCGATATGGGAAGAGTTGCACCTGTACCTGCAAGGTCAATAAGGCTTTCGTATACACCGAGAGCTCCGAGCACCACCCCCGCGCAGACAAAGCCCACAAGAATTCTTGCAGGGGTAAGCCTTGTTTTATCAATCAGAAGCTGTCCGAGAGCACATATAAGTCCGCCCACAAGGAATGCCCATAAGTAATCCATAAAATCACCTCTGAGCTTAGTTTTTGCAAATCAAGAAAAAATATACAAAAAAAAGATACCGCACCTGTCGGTACGGTATCCTTAATTCTTTTAAACGGAAATCAGATATTATCCTTAAACCATACGTCCTTGTCCTCAAGTCCTACGGAGGCACGGAGAATAAGTCTTGCATCAGCCGCCGTAACCGTTGTAACGTCAGTTCTTTCTGAAACGTCAGCAGCAGATTTCTGATAATCCTCAAGGTTTTCAAGGCTTACGCTTTCACGAAGAGCAAGTCGTGCGTCGGCTGCAGTAGCCTCAGCGTCACCGTCAACGTCAAAGGGAACAACGATAACCTTTTCGTCAACTATCTTATCGCCGTCCATAATGACAACCTTCATACCCGTGCCTACAGGCTCGTCTGCCTTGACCTCTTCGCCGTCCTTGTTGACAATCTGAGCGCCCTCGGGAATTACTGCAACGATATCCTCGGCAGTTACCTTATCGGCAACGATCACGTCAGTAAGTGTATCAGAAATCTTGATTTCCTCGGTTTCAACAACCTCGATTTTTTCAATCTTAGCAATAACCTTGGTTTCCTCTGCCTTACACTCAGCGCAGACTCTTATCTGTCTGCCCTCTTTTTCAGTTGTGGCTTCATCAACCGTGATGAATTCGCCCCACTTATGACCGATAGCAGAAATTACACTACCCTTTGTCACAACTGCCTTACAGCAGGAGCGCACCTTGTCGCCCGTATAGCCGTTTTCGGTACAGCTTGCAGCCTTGGCACCTGTAAGAGTGGTCTGTGTTGAGGAATGCTTATCGGGATTCTTGGCAATTACGGTACCCTTTGCCTTAAGCTTACCGCAGCATACGTAAACCGTATCACCGCTGAAGCCGTCCTCTGTGCAGGTTGCAGTTTTTGCATTAACAAGCTTTGTTACCGTACCGACATGGTTTGCTGCGTTCTTCGCAGTTTCACTACCCTTTGTCTTTACTGCGTTACAACAGGTGTAAACTGTATCACCTGTATAGCCCTTTGAGGTACAGGTTGCTTCTGCTGCGCCTACAACCTTGGTCTTTGTGCTTGCGTGGTTTGTAGCATCCTTTGCAGTTTCGCTACCCTTTGTTTTTACTGCATCGCAACAGGTGTAAACTGTATCACCTGTATAGCCCTTTGAGGTACAGGTTGCTTCTATTGCGCCTACAACCTTGGTCTTTGTGCTTGCGTGGTTTGTAGCATCCTTCGCAGTTTCGCTACCCTTTGTCTTTACTGCATCGCAACAGGTGTAAACTGTATCACCTGTATAGCCCTTTGAGGTACAGGTTGCTTCTGTTGCGCCTACAACCTTTGTGGTTGTGCTTGCGTGGTTTGTAGCATCCTTCGCAGTTTCACTACCCTTTGCTTTTACTGCGTTACAGCAGGTGTAAACTGTATCGCCTGTGTAGCCCTTTGAGGTACAGGTTGCTTCTGCTGCGCCTACAACCTTTGTGGTTGTGCTTGCGTGGTTTGTAGCATCCTTCGCAGTTTCGCTACCCTTTGCTTTTACTGCGTTACAGCAGGTGTAAACTGTATCGCCTGTGTAGCCCTTTGAGGTACAGGTTGCTTCTATTGCGCCTACAACCTTTGTGGTTGTGCTTGCGTGGTTTGTAGCATCCTTTGCAGTTTCGCTACCCTTTGTCTTTACTGCATCGCAACAGGTGTAAACAGTATCACCTGTATAGCCCTTTGAGGTACAGGTTGCTTCTGTTGTGCCTACAACCTTTGTGGTTGTGCTTGCGTGGTTTGTAGCATCCTTTGCAGTTTCACTACCCTTTGCTTTTACTGCGTTACAGCAGGTGTAAACTGTATCGCCTGTGTAGCCCTTTGAGGTACAGGTTGCTTCTGTTGCGCCTACAACCTTTGTGGTTGTGCTTGCGTGGTTTGTTGCATCCTTCGCAGTTTCGCTACCCTTTGTTTTTACTGCATCGCAACAGGTGTAAACAGTATCGCCTGTATAGCCCTTTGAGGTACAGGTTGCAGTAACAACATTCACAAGAGTGGTTTCGTCTGATACGTGTATATCGGAAGCATATCCGCCTGCCACGTCATAGAATCTGTTACCTATATCGTTGGAATTTTCACCGCAGCGTGTGCAGGATCTGAAATATGAAGCATACGACTGGCAGGTACCTGAATTTACCTGATACTGTATTGCAACAACCTCGGCTGTAAAATCGTGACCGAGAGCAGAAACAAAGTTATCAACTACAATAAATTCCTCACAGTCATCGCAGAAAACTGCATAGTCGCAGCCGAAATCATCACAGCTTGCTTCCTTATCTGTGTAGGTCTGTGTATTTTCGTGTGCACAGCCCTGAATACTTGTGGATTCTTCCTCACTTGAAGGCTCTTCACTTGAAGGCTCTTCGCTTGAGGGCTCGTCACTTGAAGGCTCCTCGGGAGTTACGTCCTCTTCAATTTCAATGCGCTGGTCGCTGAATTCAACTACAATTACCTTGAAGCCATACTCGGCAACACTGCCGTCAGAGTTAAATCTGATTACAAGGGTATCACCTGCAACCTCAATTCTCTGCCCTGCAAGATCATCACCTGAATAAGAGCCGTAAAGCTCGTCGCCCTGATAGATTGAGATAACGTCGTAGTCTCTCTCAGTATACGTATCTGAAGAGAAGGTTACTGCAACAAAGTCTGAGCCTTCCTTGTGTATTGTCCAGCTACAGTTTGCGTTATCCTCATAGGGATGGTATGTTTCAATGGCATAATAGAACCAGACACCACAATAGATACATTCGTTATTTTCAAATTTATGACCTGTGGGAGCCACACATTCAACAACGCATTCTTCTCCACATAAGTCACAGGTATATTTCATACTGCCGGGAGAAGTACAGGTTGCCGGAGAATCCTCTTCTGAGGAGAAGGAAAGCTGTGACTCATAGTGTATAACAGGCTCGTATTCTGTAATAGCATAATTAGATCCGCCGATTTCAATATCAGCAAACTGCTCCTCGGTGCCTCCATAGAATATATGAAGCTCATCAATACAATCAAAAGCAAACTCACCGATAAGTGTTACACTTGCGGGAATATAAACCATACGAAGCGAATAACAGCAATCGAATGCATTGCTTGAAATTTCTGTTACACCCTCGGGAATATTTATGGAAGCAAGTAAGGTGCACCCACCGAAGGTATTATGATAAATAGCCTTAAGTCCCTCGGGAAGCTTTACTTCCTTAAGCTTTGTGCAGCTCTCAAAGGCACCGCCGGCAATATCGGTAACAGAATCGGGAATTTCAACAGACTCTATACGGCTACCATAGAATGCATAGCTTCCGATATATTTAAGCGTGTCGGGAAGGCTTATCTTTGTAATGCTACTATTGGAAAATGCATCGCTGTCAATTGAAACAACTCTTATACCTTCAATTTCAGCAGGAATTACAAGCTCGTCAACGTTTCCGTTGTAGCCACAGATGGCAAAACCGTCCCTGTGGCTGTCATAGCCGTAAATAAAGCGTGTGTCGGTTCCGCATTCGGTACAGTAGCCGTCCTCATCGGGAATATGCTCACCGTATACGTCGGTAAATTCGTAAAACGCTTCTTCACATACATCGCAGAAATACTCTGTTACAACACCTCTTGTACAGGTGTTGATTTTTCTTCCTTCATTATGGCTATGCCCTGTAGCCATAATGTTCTCAACAATTTCCCGGTGGCAGTCGTTACAGGTAATTACTCTTTCGCCAACCTCTGTACAAGTAGCCTCACGGGTAATGACAGCGGTATAGTTTGCCTTTTCTGCATTGTAATGCACGTTCTCTACAAGCTGAAGTCCTTCTGCAGAAGCAGCAATTTCAGCAAATTCCTCTTCTGACATACCTACCCAAAGATGTTCGATTTCGCAAAGAGCAAATGCATTGCCGGCAATTTCACTGACGTTTTCACCGATATAAAGAAGCTTTACGTGGGTGTTTACAAATGCCTCGGCAGGAATACTCTGACTGTCAATTGAAACAACACAGAGAGAATCACACCAGGAGAACACATTCTCACCAAGAGATGAAACAGTTGCAGGTATTGTAATTTCCGTAAGTGAATCACAGTCTGAGAATGCTCTTTCACCGATTTTATTTACATTTGCAGGGATTGTGATTTCAGCAAGTGACCCACACGCATAAAATGCACTGTTGCCGATTTCCACTAAGCTTGAGGGAAGCACTACTGCGGCAAGTTTACTGCAAGATGTAAAGGCATTATTACCGATTCGGGTTACACCCTCGGGAATTTCAACCGAGGTAAGACCTGAGCAGGAACAGAAGGTGTCATCGCTGATTTCGGTAATGCCCTCGGGGAGTTCGATTTCTTTGATATTATAACAGCAGTTGAATGCACCCACACCAAGCTTTTCTACGGTTGAGGGAATTTCAACGTTCCGGAGATTTTCACAATAGCTGAAGGCAAATCTTCCTATTTCCTCAAGACCCTCGTGAAGAATTACTGTTTCAAGCTTATAGCAATCGGAGAAGCAGTTATCGGGAAGCACTCTGACGCCTGCAGGAATTTCAACAGACACAAGCTCCGTACAATAGTAGAAGGCTTCATTTCCGATAAACACAAGGCTGTCGGGAAGAATAATTTCAGAAGCATCGCAATATCTGAAGGCACCGGTGTCAATTGAAACCACGGGGAAGCCTTCAATTTCCTCGGGAACTACAACACGGTCATCGTATCCGTAATAGTTGTATATGATTATACCGCCGTAACGGGAATCGAAAACATACTCGAATAAACCGTTATATCCGCAGACTGTGCAGACACCGCTTTCGTCAAGGCTGTGATGATAAGGGATGTCAGCATCGTAATTTACGTAGGCATATTCACCGCATACGGTACAGATTGACTTATCAACGTTGCCTATGGTACAGGTGCCCACAAGGGTTTCAAGGACCTCACCCGGAATATGACCCTTATGCTCTACGTAGTTTTCATAGTAGGTTTCACCGCAATTGCCGCAAAGCACAATATCGTAGCCGTCCTCGGTACAGGTAACGTCAACGGTTTCTCTTTGCGCACCTACGTGGTCCTTATAAGGAAGGTATTTACCCTCATGCGTTGCAGCCTCACTGTCCTCGGGACAGAGTGTACAGGTAAGAAGGCTGTAGCCGTTACTGCTGCAGGTTGATTCTTCCTTCTGCACTTCTGTAAAGGCGGCACTGTCTGCTTCATAGTGAATTGTAGTGCTGCCGTTGAACAGCATTGTGCTTTCTGCAGCCTCAACAACAGCTCTGAACTCGTCCTCGGATAAGCCTGTATATACGTGCCAGGGTGAAATGCCGGACAATGCATATATGCCAAGCTCGGTAACCGTATCGGGCAGATAAATGACGTTCAGTCTGCTGCTGTCGTAAAATACGCTTGAGCCTATTTTTTCAACACCTGCTCCGAAATCAACAATTGTAAGATACTCACACCACGCAAAGGCATGGCTGCCGATTTCGGTAACACTGTCGGGGATTTTAATTTCAACAAGCAAGGAACAGCTTGCAAAAGCGCTTTCACCGATTGCACTGAGCGTCTGAGGAAGCACAATGCTTTCAAGCTTACGGCAGTTGTCAAAGGTGCCGGACTTTATTTCGGTAACGCCTGAGGGGATATTGATTGTTCTGAGCTGTTCACAATATGCAAATGCCCGCTCACCTATAAAGGTAAGTCCCTCGGGAAGAGCAATTTCGGTTAATGCTTCACAAGTATCAAAGGCATTATCACCGATAGTAGTAACGGTTGAGGGAATTTCAATGCCGCTAAGCTTATTGCAATTTGCGAAAAGGGCATCATTGATATTGGTAAGACCCTCGGGAAGAGAAGCAGACCTCAAGGCGTGGCAGTATGCAAACGCCCAGCTTCCGATATATTCGACATTATCGGGAATTTCAATGCTTTCAAGTGCGATACAGTCGCAGAAGGCTGAATCACCGATATGCTTCAGCGTTGAGGGAAGCTCTATCTCTTTCAGCAGCTCACATCTTCTGAAAGCACCGTTGCCGATTTTTTCAATACCCTCGGCAAGGGTTACGCTTGTAAGAGAATAGCACTCCTCAAAGCATTCGGCAGGAATTTCTTTGAGTGTAGAGGGAAGAGAAACGCTCTCAAGCGAATAATTGTAAGCAAAGGCATAGCTGTTGAGCTCGGGTATGCCCTCTGAAATAACAAGATTCTTTATGCTTTCTTTAGAAATACGTTCAACTCTAACAACCGGTATGCCTTCGATAACCGCAGGAATTACAAGAGTTTCAAGATTTCCGTAGTACTCTGAAATTACGATACCGCCGAGACCTGAATCAAAGTGATAATCAAGTCCCTCGATTACAGAGCACTCAGTACATACGCCGTCAACAAAATTGTGGTTTCCGTAGAATTCATTTGTAATCTGATAGAAGTCCGCTCCGCAGACGGTACACAAGCCCTTTAAAATTTCACCGAAGCTGCAGCTTTCGCTCACAACGCTGAGATTTTCACACTTATGCCCCTGTGACCATACGTGATTTGCTTCAAATTCAGCAAAGCATACGGAGCACTCATAAATATCGTAGCCGCTTGAGGTACAGGTAACCTCAACTGAGCTTATTACTCTGCCGGGGGTATGGTCGGTCTGTTCAACGTAGAAGCCTCTGAACTCCTCCTGGCAGGTATTACATTTAATATCCGAATATCCGCCATCTATACAGTCGGCAGCCTTGGTATTGAGAACGGTGTAATCTGCAGCCTCACTGTCACAGTGAACAACTGCAGCATAAAAGTCACTTTCCTCCTGGTAGCCCATGCTGATGCTGCTGTACTCCTGCTCACTGCCGCCGAACCATACGTGGCAAAGCTCGTGAACATCCTGGAATACATTCTCTTCAATAAGGGTTACGCCTGCAGGAATATATAAAAACGTAAGTCTGTAGCAGCAAGCAAAGCTGTAAGCCTCTATTGTAGTAACGCCTGAAGGAATTGCTGCCTCGGACAGGCTATGGCATCTCATAAATATACCCTCGCCCATTTTTTCAAGCGCAGAGGGAAGACTGATGCTTCTGAGCGCATCGCACTCCAGGAAGGCATAGTCACCGATTTTTGTAACACCGTCGGGAAGCTCAAGCTCCTTAATTCTCTTGCAGTATTGGAAGGCATACTCGCCGATTTCGGTAACCGTATCGGGAATATCTATCTCTGCAAGACTACTGCAGCAGTTGAAGGTTTCATCGGGTATTGCTTCAAGTGTTGAAGGAAGAGTAACGCTTTCAAGACTGTCGCAGCCTGAGAAAATACCTTTTCCTATGTATTCTACGCTTTCGGGAATAATGATTTCAGTAAAATCGGAATTAGCAAAGGCGTAGTTTCCGATGTAAGAAAGTGAGTCGGGAAGAATTATTCCGCTTGCAGATTTTTCGGAAAATGCATGGCTTTCAATTCCCTTTACGGGAATACCCTCAAGCACGGAGGGTACTGTGATAACCTCAGCGGAGCCGTGATAGGAGTCAATTAAAATTCCGCCAAGCTCATCATCAATATAATATCCATAGTTGCTCTGCTCCTCGGTATTGCCGCAGACTGTACAAACACCGTCTACAAAATCATGCGGTTTTCCGTTATAACCGGAGTAAACGAAATATCCGTTACAGCGTGAGCAGGTATATCTTTCCACCTCACCCCAGTTGCAGGTGATATAGGTTTCGGCATAGGTTTCATCGTGACCGATGGGAGAGGAAGATTCCACGTATTCCTTATAGTAGCTCTCACATCTGTCGCAGTAATAATAGTCGTATGCCATTTCATTACAGGAAGCGTCAACGCTCTTTATAAAGGTACCGTTATGACCTAAGGGCTCGGAAAGATATTCGTTAAAATTAGTCTGACAGTCATAACAATAGCTCCACCAGCGCTCACCGTCAGTACAGGTTACCTCATAATAATTTAATCTGTCTGAATTTGCGTGAGGCTCAAGCTCGTTTTTATAGTCAACGGCAATAAAGCCGTCACCCTCGCAGATAGTACAGATAATCTTTGTATAGCCGTATTCGTTACAGGTAGAGGGTACGTCCTCATAACGGATAGTGGGAGCAGTATAGCCGCAGTGAACGGTTGCCGACTCTAAATCGTAATTGAAGGGAGCAACGGAAATAGCGGCAAAATCAGCCTCAGTTCCCTCGTACCATACGTGCCACAGGCTGTCTGCACAGAATACATTTGAGCCGATGAACTCAAGGCTTGCAGGAAGAGTAATATAGCCGAGATTCCAGCAGAAGGAAAAAGCGTTTGAATGTATTTTTTCAATGGTAGAGGGAAGAAGCAGAGTTAATATGAATTCACAGCTTTCAAACGCCCCTATACCGATGTCGGTAACACCTTCACCGATTGTAACGTCGTGAAGCATATAGCAGCACGAAAAAGCCTGGTCGCCTATATAGCTGACGGCACCGGGGATTTCAATGGCAGTAAGCTCATAGCAATCACGGAAGGCACGTCTGCCGATTGCACATAAGCCGTCGGGAAGCTCAATAGCCTCAATACCCGAATGATAAAATGCCTCGTCACCGATAAAGCTTACACTGTCGGGAAGTGTAACAGATGAAAGCTCGGAACAAGAGGAAAAGCATCTGTAGGGAATATATTCAACGTCGGAATTAAAAATAACTTTTTCAAGCTTTGCGCAATTTTCAAAGGTACGCATACCGAGCTTTTTAACGTTTGCGCCAAGGGTAACGGACACAAGCTTGTTGCAATCGCTAAAAGCACTTGCATCAATGTGAAGCACCGTGTCGGGTACCGTAATTTCAACAGCGCTGCAATTTAAGAAGGCGCTTGACTGAATAACTCTTACGGGAAGCCCCTCAATATATGCAGGGATATCAAGCTTTTCCTCGTCACCGCAGTAATTGTAAATTACAATTCCGCCCCAGACAGAGCTGAAGCCATATTCATATTCTGAATTTTCCTTCATCGAGCAGGCAGTACATTCACCGTCAAGGAACGAATGTCCGTTGCTGTCCTCAGACGTCTGAAGCGCAACCGTTTCATTACAGTGCGAGCACACACGAAGCTCAAAGGTGCCGAGAGTGCAGGCTGTAACCGTACCTGTTACGGTGCCGTATAAATGACCTGCTACGGGACCGTTGACTGAGGTCTGAAGATCACCGCAGTTAGAGCATACCTTAACCTGCTCCTCATTCCAGGTGCAGTAGCCGGGAATTGTGTCAACCACCTGATAATCGTGAGAAAGGGCCGGAAGCTGAGTGCCGACCTGCTTCAGGTCACCGCACAAGCCGCAGCGGAGGTCACCGCTGTAGCCGCCTGCGTCACAGGAAGGCTCTTCATAATCTGTAATTATTTCGGAGGGATGAGAACATTCGTCGTCATCAACGGGCTCAGCCTCCTGAAGGCTTTCATGGTTATGACCGCCGACCTGAGCCTCGGGAACAACCTCAGCTGCCCATACGGCGTTCACGGGCATAATGCTTAATATCATAACGATGCTGAGCACTATTGCCAATACCCTTCTGATGCTTTTCATAGATAATTTCTCCTTTTTATAAAAATAGGAATTTCCTTAACAATTTTAACATATATTAACTGAAAATCAACAAGCCAAAAAGCCGAAAAAAGCTTTTCCTTATTGTGCATTTTGTCGGTTGAGGGGATTCCATTTTCCGCTTATCCAATGGATGAAATAAAGCACGAAAAGGAACATATTGTGGGCAATCATACAGCCCCAGGCAGAAACAAGACCACCTGACAGGAAATTTACGAAAATAAACGTACCCACAATGCGTATGCCCCACATACCGATTATGTTATACACAAAGGGCTTGACCGTTCTGCCCACACCCTGCATCATACCCTCTATGATGATTGACACACCGTAGAAGGGCTCGGACACGGCAACCATACGAAGCACCGTTGAGCCGAGGCTTATAACCTCGGGGGAATCGGAGAAGATATCCATCATCGAAGGCGCAAAAATAAAGAGAAGTCCGCCTGAAATTATCATAAGAACAACCTCGGAAAATACGGTCATTCCTGCAAATTCCTTCATTTTTTTGTTGTCGCGCTGTCCCAGTGCATTACCTGCAAGGGTTGCGGCGGCAGTCTGCATACCGTAGCCGGGAATATAGAAGGCTGATTCCACAGTATTTGCAATTGTGTGAGCGGCGGTTGCCACCTCTCCCAGAGAGTTTATCATTGAAGCAAAGGCAACGTAGCCAAGGCACGTGCCGAAGCGCTGAAGCATATTGGGGAAAGC
Organism: Acutalibacteraceae bacterium; assembly: GCA_045635905.1. GTDB lineage: Bacteria > Bacillota > Clostridia > Oscillospirales > Acutalibacteraceae > RUG806. The sequence continues at coordinate 6,957 of JAZTWN010000032.1, read as the reverse complement.
CACCTTAAGGCAGGGACGGAGAATAGTAGAGTCGGGCTTCAGGGAAACCTTTTTCGGGGAAAGCAGCGGATGACACCAGAGAGTTACGGAGATTATGATTCCGCCTACGGTGAAGCCAATTGCACTTGCAACGGCAGCACCCATAACGCCCATATCCGCGCCCCACACGGTGATACCGAAAATTTCTCTTGTGGGGTAAATAAGCAGGAAATTCAGCACGACGTTCACGGCGTTTACGGCAATTCCTGCGTACATAGGTGTTTTTGTATCGCCTACGGCACGAAGCACCGTTCCGAAAATTATTGTGGCTGCACGGGGCAGCATAGGAAGATAAAGAATGAAGAAATACCTTGAGGCAAGCTCGCGTATGGGCTCGTCAACCTGCATAAGCACGGGCACAACGGGACTCAGCGACAGGGTGAGCACCGTAAAGAAAATACCCGACGCCAACACCGCAAGCACGCTTTGCGCCGATGCCCTTCTTACTGCATACATATCACCCGAGCCGTGGTGCTTTGCTATATATGACAAAAAGCCGACACCGATTGCCGAAACCGTGCTGCCTATAAGCCAGTTTACGGTGGTTGTTGCACCCACCGCCGCAGTGGCAGACGTACCCAGCGACCCTACCATAGCAGTATCTATGTACTGCACGGCAGTCTGCATGAATTGTTCAAAAATCGTAGGACCTGCAAGAGAGAAAATCACTCCGAGCATACTCCATTTTATTTTTTTCGTCTTAAGCATTCTTTCTTGTTATCAGCATAGCGCTGACCCTCTCCGTGTAAAATAATAAAGCCTGAAAATTCCGGCCGATGCTTGCATAAGCTATTGAAAATGCCAATATAATGATACTATACTTAACAAAAGAAAGCAAACAAAAAAAGCTCACGAAGCGCTGATTTTATGAAGCAGGTCAGCATCAAAAATTAAAATTTTCAACTTTTTTCAAAAAAAGACTTGATTTTTTCTTCCTCTTAGTGTATACTAATCAAGCAATAGAGATATCGCGGGATAGAGCAGTTGGTAGCTCGTCGGGCTCATAACCCGGAGGTCGTTGGTTCAAGTCCTTCTCCCGCAACCATGTAAAAAGATAAGCACACCGTTCGGTGTGCTTATCTTTTTTTATTTTTTGTGCAAGAAGGACTTGCACCTGCGAGCCTCCGTGGGGAGGAGCCCGAGCGGGCTCATAACGCGGGGTGAGCAAGAGCCTCCGCGTCCTGCGGACGATGAAGGAGGCTTTTGCTCGGCGCAGCGGTCAAAATTCATAGGCGCTCCAAGCCGTAATGAATTTTGGGTACCGCAAGCGGGCAAGCGGCAAAGCCGCGCGAATTGGTTCAAGTCCTTCTCCCGCAACCAACAATGCGAACCGATTTAGATATCGGTGCAGAAAAGTCCGAAACCACAATGGTTTCCTGGTTTTTTCTTGCCAATTTTCATAGTTAAATTTCATAGATACTCTATACCCAAAACAGCTTTCGGGGAGGACTTGACCAAAAATATTGAAATGAATTATAGAATGTGATATTATATAATAAAAGTACGTTTTGGAGGTCAAAATGGAATATAGACGTAAATGTAATGTTTGTGGGAATATATGGTGTTACACCGATAAAGATCTTAATGAAAATGCAAAAAATTCTGCAATGGGAGCAATTTCTGCAGTTGGGCAACTGGCATCTGTTTTAGGAGGAGGTAGTATCTTTCATACTGCGTATCTAAATAGCCAGACTAACAGATATCAGGATAAATGTGTGGATTATGAAAAATGCAACAAATGTAATTCTACAGATACAGAGATTATCAGCACTTGGGATTCTACAAATTCTAAAAGCGGAAAGAATACTAGCAAACCAAAAGAGACATCTGAAAAAATGAAAAAAGCTGCTAAGGGCGATGCTAAAATAAGCAAGAAAAAGGAAGATGAAATAAAAGCGCAGCAAGAAAAGGATGCGGCTTTGTTGAAAAGTAAGAAACGCTGGGAAGAGGATGTCAAAAATATAGAAAAACAAAGGATAACTTTGGTTAATAAACAGATTCGAGTATTAAAGGGCGAAATTGAGAAAGAACTGGTTGAAAAAGTGACAAAAAAAGAAACAGAAAAATTAAGCGAATTGCAGGTATTAGAAGCAGAATCAAAACAGTTATTTGAGCAATTACAAAGCTTATCTTTTTTTGATTTATCCGGTAAGCGCGCTATTAAAGAAAAAATGAAGGAAAATGAAAATTCGCAATTAATCATTAAAAATACATTGCAGTCGTTAAAGCAAGAATTGGCTTCTGTTTCAGCGACCGCAACTAAACAAGCAAACAAGAAGAAAAAAGAAATCGTTCAGAGTGTTGCACAGCAGCTCCCGTTGCCACCTGCACCGGAGGGGGAAATATCAAATCCTTTCTTGGAAAAAACATTTGTTGTAGCAGATATAGATGATAAATCTGAGGATTATTGGATTCGCAAGGCAATCACAAACAGGGGGGGAACTGTTGTTACCTCTGTTACGCAGAAGCTGGATTACTTGATTTGTACAAGAGTCGAACATGGTATTACTACGAGAATTGATGCTGCTTTGAATAATGTTGAAAAGGGATTTCCAACAAAACTTCTTACGGTTAAGGATTTTCAAAAAATGGTTAAACAAGTGCCGGTTATTAACGAAAATTAACTCTTTGTTCATCACACATCATTGGTGTGTGATATCTAAATCGGTGCAACGTGCCATGTAAAAAGATAAGCACACCGTTCGGTGTGCTTATTTTTTTATTTTTTGTGTGCAGAGGACTTGAATATGCCGCCCTCCGTGGGGAGGAGTCCGAGTGGGCTCATAGCAAAAAAAACAGCCACCCTCGCATCCGGTGAAGGATGAATAGGGTGGCTGAAATGCGCTCTATGGCTCTGCGCCGTTTTATTGATGCTGTTATCGGATATTTTCCTCAATCCACTTATCGGCATCCTCAAGACCTACCGATGCACGTAAAATTGCTCTTGCATCAGCGGCGGTAATTTCCATCCCGGCGGATCTTTCGTCAACGTCAGCCGCAGCCTTCTGACAGTCTGCGAAGGCTTCAAGGCCTACGCTTTCACGAAGAGCAAGTCTTGCATCAGCTGCACTTAATTTTGCATCTCCGTCAACATCGAAGGGAACAACAATAATCTTTTCTCCGATTATTCTGTTTCCGTCCTTTATAATAAGCTTCATACCTGTTCCGACAAGCTCACCTGCTGCAAGTGTCTTACCGTTTCCATCAACAACCACAGAGCCTGCGGGTGCCGCTGCAACAATCGAGGAAGCGGACACTGAAAGGCTGACGGTGTCGGGGATTGCATCAAGAATTTCCTTGTCGGTCACATTGTTTTCAGGTGCTTGTGCAGGGGGATTTTCTGTTGTATCATCCTCTACAGCTGTGCCGTAGGGAGTTTCAAGGAAAGCCACCTCTGAAATTTTTTTCATTGAGGGGGAGATGGTAACATCAGTAAGATTGCAGCTTCGGTAAAATGCATAATGCTCAAGCTCTGCCGAGGATTTTCCGAAATCAACACTTGTCAGAGAATCACAATCCGAAAAAGCAAAGGCATCAATGTATTCCACGCTGTCGGGAATTGTAAGCTTTTTGACAGCAGTGCCGTAAAATGCCCAGAAGCCAATGGTCTTGAGAGTCGGGGACAAGCTCAATTCAGAAAGTGAGCAGCAGAATCTGAAGGCATTCTGACCGATAGATTCAACACCCTCGGAAAGAACAACCTTTTTAAGAGAATTGCATTTATAAAAGGTCTGCAGCCCTATTTCCTTAACCGTACCGGGAATTGTTATTTCCTTAAGACCGCTTTCTGAAAAGGCAGAGCTGCCAATTTTTTCAAGGTAACGAGGAAACTCAACCTGCTCGAGATCCGTGCCTGAAAATGCGTTTGCTCCTATTTCCTTAAGGAATACGGGAAGCTCTATTTCTTTAAGTGAAGAGGCACCTAAAAACATACCGTCGGGAATTATTTCCTGATAAACAGACAAGGTTACGTCCTCAAGGCTTGTGCAGAAGGCAAAAAGATTGCCACCTGTTTTTTCGGGAAGAAGCTCTATTGTAGCCTTCTTAAGCCCTGTGCAATCACTGAAAACGGAGGTGCCTATATATTCCTCAACCGGGGGAACGTTTATTGTTTCAAGGCTTGTGCAGCCGCTGAAGGCATAGTTACCAATAAGCCTGAGCTTTTCGGGCAGGCTGACGCTTACAAGTCCCGTGCAGCCTTCAAAAGCACTGTCAACTATTTCGCTGACCTTTTCAGGGATTTTAAGGCTTTTAAGCTTCTTACAATTTCTGATAGCCCCGAGAGAGGTAAGGGTGTCGGGAAGAGCAAGTGCAGTCATCTTTTTTCCGTCAAAAACGCCACCGTCAATGCCGACAACCGGAAGTCCTTCTATAGTTGAAGGAACAGCAACATTGTCTGCATCTGCAGTATAGCCGCTTATAACAATACCCTGAGCACTCTCACTGAAATAATACTGCCAGTCGGAGCTTACGTTACAACGGGTGCATACACCCTTGACAAAGGAATGCCCTGAGCCGGCGCTTCCCGTGGAAACATATGCCGAACCGGAGCAATTCAGACAGTTATATTTTTCATATGCACCGATTGTGCATGAGCCTGCAAAGCTTTCCTTAAGACTTGATCCTGCCTGCGGAGAAAGCTGTGACACGTAATTTTCGTTCTTCTGCTCGTGGCAGACAGAGCACTCATACACATCATAGCCGCTATGCGTGCAATCGGGCTTTACAGTATAGGAATATACGAAATTATGCTCCTTGCGCGAGGTAGCTTTATCGGGAACGATAACGGCATTACAGAAAAGACAGTATTTTCCCGGAACAACACCTTCGCTTGCACAGGTGGCTTCCCTTGCCTCGGAAGCACGGGTGTAAGGATGAGTACATTCATCGGATGCAAAGGAAATATTCATAGAGCATATGCTGAAAAAAAGAACCGCTGAAAGCACCAATGCTGTTGTTTTTCGCAGATTTTTCATAAATCATCACCTGTTAATTATTTATATACACAACTAATTTAACATAAACAACCGCTCTTATCAATTATCACACTTACCAAAAATACCCGATACCCTTTAGGACTTATGCCGGTTCGGAAATTCCTTTTCTTTTTTCCCGATAAGATGACCGGCACCTGCGAGCCTACGTGGGGATGAGGACACAGAGCAGATTTTGAGCAATATCACAAAAATTATACATCCTGCTTTGTGCAATACCGTCAAAATTAATTCTTGACTTTACCTTGAAAATAAGTATAATTTTATGACGGCAAGCAAAATATAAAAAGCATTTCAGGGAGGCTCTTATGGAAAACGTTATTGAAATAATCGGACATATTTTAGGCTTTATTTCCGTTGCCCTGTTCTTTTATTCATATCAGGTATCGCAGAAAACCAAATTGGTTATAATTCAGACTGTTGCAACTGCACTCGGCTGCATTCAGTATCTTTTCATAGGCGCATATTCAGGCTTTGCACTGAACATTGTGTGCATTATAAGAAATTTTGTATTCTTCTACCGCGACAAGAAGCAGCGTAAAGATTGGATTTCTCCCGTTATTCTGGCACTGGGTATTGCAGCGGCAAGCTTCTTCTCATGGGAGGGAATGCACTCTCTTCTCATTACCGTGGGACTTGCGTTCAACACAATCTGTATGGGCATGTGCAATCAGAAGACCTTCCGAAAGACAATACTTATCTCATCAACCTGCATATTCATATACAACATCTTCGCACACTCCTACAGCGGAATGCTCAGCGAATCAATTTCTCTTATATCCGCAGTTATCGGCATCTACCGATACAGAAGCACAAAGGACACTGTCCCCCACGAGGAATCACAGTCAGCTTAACAAAAAAACGGCATTGTAGTCATACGATTACAATGCTTTTTTTATTGTACTGCCGACAAAAATATCTTGCAAGCAGTGCAAATTGGGTATATACTTATACATATATCCCCAAAAGTGTCAAAAAGGAGAGATTTTCGTGAAAAATGTGGAATACACCGTAATTGAAATCCCTATGGGCTCGAAGAACAAGTATGAGCTTGACAAGGCAACAGGCAGAATTGTGCTTGACCGTGTTTTATACGCTTCAATGATGTATCCTGCGGAGTACGGAATCCTTGAAAACACGTTAGCACCCGACGGTGACGCACTTGACGTGCTTGTTATCTGCTCGGACCCCACCTTCCCCGGCTGCGTTGTGCCTGCAAGAATTTTAGGCTACCTTACAATGATAGACGGCGGAAAGATTGACTATAAAATTATCACCGTGCTCGACTGTGACCCGAGATATGAAAACATCACGGAGCTCACTGACCTCTCCCCCTTCGTGCTTAAGGAAATTGCAAATTTCTTTGCAAATTATAAGGTATTGCAGGGCATCTCAGTTGAAGTAGGAGAGTACAAGGGCAGAGAGGAAGCCCTTAAGATTATCGAGGAATGCAGAAGGGCCTACATAGAAGCAAACAAATAAGGTCAAAGCTCGGAGAGAATTCACTCAACCTACAGAAATGTTATTGTAAAAGAATAAAATTAAAGGGTATCAACATTTGCTGATACCCTGATTTTTTTACCTCCGCCTTCCAATCTCCGACAGGCGGTAACGTTAAATTTAATCACCTATTAAATTGTAATAACGAGCCATCCAATAGGGAAGAAGATAGATGTAGGGCTGCATAGCGCGCATACCGTTTGCACCTGCGGTGCCGGGAAGGGTTGAGGTACGGTTTACGGTCTTGGAGTTGATGTTGATGAACTCCTCTGCGCCCGAGTCGCATACAAGCTGATTGCCGTCGTAGTGAACAAGCACACGGGCAGAATATTCAACTGCATACTTAAGCTGGGGAGGACATCCCATTTCCTCGGTGGAATAATCCCATACAATATCCTTTCTGTGGCTGTTGTAAACAGGCCAG
>JAZTWN010000031.1:0-35422 GCA_045635905.1 Acutalibacteraceae bacterium | reverse complement strand
CGAAGACACCCCCGCCGTCATACGACAGCAGAAGTGGAGAATCAGATAACAAAAAAACTCCTTGTCAGATTACAAGGAGGTTTTTTTCTGTTTGTTTTGATAGAAGATTTTAGTCGTAAAAAATTATAATTCTTTGATGATTTTTATAAAGTCTAAATAATTATAACAAAACCGCTGAGAATTTTTCTCAGCGACTTTTGTTGTTTTTTATCTGCTAAGAGTAATTGTTTTTGTTTCGCCGGGGGAGAAGGTAACTGTCTGCTTTTCGCCGCCCCAGACGCTGAGTTCAATTGATTGCTCCTTGTCACTTGTGACTGTAAGGGTTACGGTTTCTTCGTTCCACTCGATGTCAACCTCGGCGGTTGTACGGGCGCGAAGACATTCAATTTTACCCTCGTTCCATTCATCGGGAAGGGCAGGAAGAGCCTCGATTACACCGTCGTTTGAATAAAGAAGCATTTCATCAATAATACCGATTGTGCCGATTGTTGTGTCGGTACAGAAAACGCCCCATCCGCCGTGGGTGTAATGGTCTGCCATAAGTGAGGTGTAATAGATATTGTCAGCCATTAAAGCCATAAGTGAATCGTAGCAGGAATCGGCATTTTTTAGTCTTGCGGCAACAAGAGCTTTGTGTACCCAGCCGTGAGAAGCAGTATCGTCCTCACCCTGATTTTCTCTGTTACGGTTTTCTATAGCCTGATTGCAGGCATCAATAAGCTCCTGATTTCCCTGAGTTTCAAATGCAGGCCATGCAGGGTAGAGGTGGCTTATGTGACGGTGCTTGTTATTTTCTTGATATTCTTCCATTGCCCATTCGCAGAGAGCACCGCTTTCATCATACTTGTATTCGGGAAGAAGTGAAAGAAGATTTTCCCACTTTGCAATTCTTTCCTCGTAGCCCTCAGCCTTAACAACCTTTTCCATTGCAATTGTCATACGAAGACCGTCACGGGCAGCGGCAATATCCATTGTTGCATTTGCTGTGATTGTTGAATCGTAGTCACCGAGGGGATAGTTTTCGGGGGAGTATGAGGGGATAATGAGGTATCTTTCACCCTCTTCGAGAGCGGTTTTGCCCTCGGTGTAGCAAGCCTTACCGTTTACGTCGGTATAGTATTCGGGTGTGCAGAGCTGCTCCCAGAAATTAGCTTGCTTTGTAAGAAGCGGAAGAAGCACATCCTTTTCAAGGTCGAGGCTTTCTCCGTTATATTCAATGGTCTGATTGCCATAGCACTGCCAGAATTCATAAATGGGAAGAAGCATCCAGGAGGCACCTGCATTCCAGTACTGGAAGGGATACCAACGGCTGTATTCAACCATCATTGCTCTGTCACCGTCGGTGTTTACGGGTACCTGAATAGCATCTGTCATACCGTAGGTCTTTGCTGCATTTTCCTCCCAGTCGGGAATCTGTTTGAGAACAAACTTGATGTAGCTTTCACCTGCGGCATAGATATTACCCGTGTTCATACCCGAGGACTGAAGATTTACGTTTGCATCCATTGTGTAAATGCCTCTCCAGCCTGAATTCCATTCGCCCGTCCACATACCGCAAAGGCGGGGGAATGACGTGCCTGCACAGCAAATCTGTGCGAATCTTCCTTGATTATAGGCTCTTTCAACGAGAGTGGGGAGAAGAGTTTCGCTTTCCTGCTGAAGAGTGACAAGCTTTTCATTTGGTACGTTTTCATAGCCGTCATCACCAAGCTCAAGCTTTACGGTGTTAAAGAGTGCTGACTGCTCTTCAGCGTGAGGCGCAAGAGCTTTTTCATAGCTGAACTTTCCGTCAACTGTGTATTTTTCGGCAACCGCTGTTGTGTAGGCGTTGAGCTCCTCGAGTAATGCATAGCTTTCGGCATCTCTGAAGTCCTCGAACTTGCCCATATCGTATGTACGGTCGGATTTTGTGATAAGATAAACCTCTGTTGCATCGGAAATTTTTATAGCAGCATTCTGTTCAATTGCCACATTTTCACTGTCGTTTGTGGACTTAAGGACAACTCTTTCCTTTGTACCGCCCACAACAATAACCTTTGTAAGACCGCAGAAGCCGCCGTCCTTAAGCTCACTGTTTTCGTAGTCAGGGTAGTGACCGATAAGGGCAATATACGTAGCATCCTCGTCAACGAGCTTCTTGTAGTGCATATCCTTTTCACCGGAACTGCCAAAGCCACGGAGTGACCAGCAGTCCTGAAGCTCAAGAGTCATATTGATTTTTGCTTCCTTGCTGGACTGTGTGATTTTGGTGATAGTCACGTTATCCTCTCTTGAAGAGAAGGTAACTCTTTCCCAGTCACCACGGATATCGGTGTATTTTACACCAAGCTCACCCGTTTCGTAATCTGTCCAACGGATGTAGTTATAGAATGGAAGTCTTGTGCTTTCAAGACGAAGCACGTGGGAGGGGTGATAGGCATAAAAATATGTGGATTCTCTGCCGTCACAATCCCAGGCGGCATTGCCGTTCATAACATTTTGTCTTGCGTCGTCAAGCTGACCGAGAAGCTCATCGGGAGTATATCTCGGATCATTTGAGGGCATAAGGAAATTTATGTTGTTGTAGATAATACTGTCGCTGTAGGGTGAGCCTGCAACAACCGCACCGTTTTCACCGTTGCCCGTTACCATACCGTCAAACCAGCTTAAGGAATCCTCGTCCCTGCCGTAGGGTACAAGCTCTGTGTATTCGGTTGCAAAGGCTTTCGCGTGATCGTTTCCTATCATACTTACATCTCCTGCTTTTTTAGAATTGATTGCCACGGCAAACGTAAGCGCCACCGCAGAAATACAGATTATTACGGCAAGCACCACCGCAATTTTAGCTTTTAACTTCATATAGATTTCACCTGAATTTTACTTTAAGGAAATATGCTGATTATATTTTAACATCGCTTTTATAACTTCGCAAGAAATTTTTTAACAGTGAAATGAAGTACAAAGAATCGGACAGGGTATACTGTCTTAAAGATTGAAAATTGCAACAATAAATATCCACTCGTCATGCGGGTGGATATTTCTCTATATATTTACTTTATTCAAGCACGGCGCCGTCGGAAACGGGGCCTACGAGCTTTGCGTATCTTGAAATCCAGCCGGTGGTTACGGGGCAGGTGAAGGGAGGAAGCATAGGTCCGCCTGTTACGACGATAAAGGGAATATCAAGTCTTAACGCGCCCATAATCATACCGGGAATAATCTTGTCGCAGGCGCAGACAAGCACAAGCGCATCACAGATATGTGCCTTTGCCATTGTTTCAACGCTGTCTGCAATAAGCTCACGGGAGGGAAGTGAGTATTTCATACCGTCCGTGCCCTTGACCATACCGTCGCAGATACCGATGGTGCTGAATTCAACGGGAGTACCGCCTCCCATAAGAATTCCGTCCTTTACTGCCTGACCGATTTTGTCAAGGTTTGAGTGACCCGGGAAAAAGTTGGAATATGAATTGCATATACCGATAAATGGGCGGTTATCTCAAAATCGCAATCGCAAACATCAAAATCAAAAACGGCCACCGCATCGCATAATCACTATATCACAAAAAAATAAGGCTCTGAACAAATCTGTTCAGAGTCTTAATTCTTTGCCCCGAGGGGGGCATTATGTGAATGCTATGCGGATTCCCGATAAATCTGTTTTTAAGTAGGGGGCTTAAATTTTTTGATTTCCTTATCAGAAGCAAGCTTCAAGACCGCTGTTCTTTTTTACGAAGGCAATAAATTCATCAATTTCAGCATGTATAGTATGCCAGCCCTTGGTGTAAACCGTTTTGTCCTTTGTAATTACCCATTCACCGTCAGGGATGTATACCTTCTTTTCGTTCTGCCCTTTATTTACAATCGGTGCGAAGATAATGTCCTCACCGAAGAAATACTGACTGTCAAGGGTATAGCAGATTTCATCGTCGGGGTAGTGGAAGAACATGGGTCTTATTATGGGATAACCCTTTTCGCTTGCAGTGTCAGCGGTCTTCTGAATATAAGGACGAAGCTTTTCCCTGATTGCAAGAATGCTTCTTATAATCTCGAAGTTTCTTTCTCCGAAGGACCATATTTCATTGGGATCTCCGCTGGGCTCCAGAAGCCCGGGAGTAGGTTCAAAATGACGGCATCGTGAGCCGTGAAGGCGTATAACGGGACAGAAAAGTCCGAACTGGAACCAACGGATTATAAGCTCACGGAAATCATCGCTTTGGGTGTCGGCTCCGTAAAAACCACCTATATCGGTATTCCACCAGGGGATACCGCACATAGCCATATTCTGCGCAGCCTTTACCTGATGTGAAAGGCTTTCAAAGGTAGAGGGAATATCTCCCGACCATACAAGAGAAGCATATTTCTGACTGCCGAAATATCCGCAACGGGTGAGGGTGATTATGTCATCTCTTCCCATTGACTTAAAGCCGTCATATGCCATTTTGGAGTAGTAATAGGGGTATAAAAGCGCTACCTTGTCCGCTCTGCCCTTGTGCCATATAAGATTATCAAATTGCTCGGGGTGAATTTCAGGCTCTGCTTCGTCAAACCACAGTGCATCCACACCCATATCGATATAATTTTCCTTAAGCTTACTCCATACAAATTCTCTTGTATCGGGATTCGTCACATCAATTTCAGCCTGCCAGCCGTAGAAATTGAAAACTCTGTCGGAGCCGTGAACGGTACGCATAAGCATATTTCTGTCATACATATACCAGTAGTTTTCGCTTCTTTCATTGATTGTGGGCCATACGGATACCACAAGGCGGGTGCCCATTTCGTGAAGCTCATCTGTCATAGCTTTTACATCAGGCCAGTATTTCGGGTCGAATTTATAATCTCCCTGTTCTGTCCAATGAAAATAGTCACAGATAATAACAGAAAGGGGAATGCCGAGCTCCTTGTATTTTCTTGCAACCGACAAAAGCTCATCCTGGGTTTCATAGCGGAGTCTGCACTGCCAGAAGCCTGTTGCCCATTCGGGCATTTTCGGGGCATAGCCTGTAAGGTCTGAAAGTGATTTGCAGGCCTCGGCAGGAGTTCCTGCAATTACAACATAGTCAATACTGTGACAGCAATCGCTGTTCCATCGGATTCTGTTGTTGGTAAGCTCACAGAGACCTGTTGAGGGTACATTCCACAAAAAACCGTAGCCGAGGGATGAATAAACATAGGGGATAGTACATTTTGCATTGACATTTCTTATGTCGATAGTGGAGCCCTTGAGGTCAAAGTCATTATCCCAGCTGTGTCCCATTCCAAAAAAATGCTCGCCCTCATGAGGGTGGAAGGTTACTCTTGCAGACCACAGACCACTGCCTTTATTTTCATAATGACGGTATCCGTCCTCAAAGGTAAGCTCGGGCTTTTCGGTCAGAATTTCCACACCCTCGCGGTAGAAAACAACTCTGCCGCTTGTGCCTATCATAATTTTAAGCTTGCCGTTTGTCATGGTCGCCCATGTCTCATGCGCTTCAATGCTGCAGGGGACATTCTGCGGCATAAGCGAATAATCCTCATCGATTATTTTTCCGTCGGGGAATGACTGAAAACGGATTGCATTTTCTGCGCATGCGCTGATGCGTACTGCTTCGCCTCTGCGTGAGCATATAATTGAATTTTCAGTTACCGTGATGTTATTCATAGTATCACACCCCAAAGCTTTATTTATAAATTCATTCTAACAGAAATACTTATTAAGTTCAATATATCTGTTTGGATATGCCTTTTAGAATTTTTTTGAAAATATATGTAACGAATTGCTGTTATAATTGTCTAACAGATGGCAGGAGGTGAGAAGGGTGCAGGACTTTGATAAAATATACACCGAATATTTTTCGCAGGTGTATAAATTTGTTTTGAGTTTATGTCGGAATCCTGACCTGGCAGAAGAAATCACTCAAGAGTCTTTTTTCAAAGCTCTGAAGAACATTGACAGCTTCAATGGTAATTGCAGAATCGAAACCTGGCTTTGTCAGATAGCAAGAAACACATTTTACAGCTATATGAGAAAGCACAAAGGTCAGGTTGATTATCCTCTTGAAATAATCATTTCTGATGAAAATATTGAGGAACAATTTGAAGATAAAGAAACTGCTTATGCTATATACAAGGTCTTACGCAAGCTCCCGGAGCCGTATAAGGAAATATTCTGGCTTCGAACTTTCGGGGAGCTGTCATTCAGACAGATCGGAGAAATATTCAATAAAACTGAAAGCTGGGCAAGAGTTACATATTACAGAGCAAAAGTTATGATAAAGGAGGAGCTACAATGAATTACCCATGCGGAATTATTAAAGATTTGCTTCCTTTGTATATTGATGATGTATGCAATGAGGAAAGCAGAACAGCAGTTGAAATCCATTTGTCAGAATGTGAAAATTGCAGGAACTATTATGCGTCTATGGAATCGTCGGAAGGCTTTATTATGAAAAATATTGATAATTCGGAGGATATGAAAATGGCAGATAGCTTAAAAAAAGCAAAGGGGAAAATAATAAAAAGAGTAATCATAGCATCGGTTGTATCTGCGTTGGTTGTTATCGGAATATTCAGCTCGGTTTCAGTCTTGCAGACAAAGGAATGTGTTATTGATTATGATAATAACATCACAATTATTGACACATTACCTGAAAATATATCAGTGCAGGTAGTCGGATATGATACCATTTATATGAGCCAGGAAAGAGTTAAGGTGGATAAAGGCGACGATACTGAAAACAGGATATACATCTGTTTGTCAACCTCGAAATGGGATGATTTATTTTCCGGTGAAAGGGAACATTCAATTAGTTTGCTTACACCTTTAAATAAAGATAAAGACGTTGATAAGATATTTTACTATGTCGGAGATTACTCAAATTTAGAAAAGAGTATGACTGAATCGGAGCTTGCCGAAATTGATGCGCAAGCAATTCTGCTTTGGAGTAAATAAAATGTGAGTATAAATTCCGATTCACGGACTGAATACTTGTGACTGCTCTCATATGAGGGCAGTTTTTTTCATTGAATTTCACGGTCACGTTATGATATAATGAATTTGTAAATAAATCTTAAGTGGTGAGGAAATGAAAAAAGGTATCAAGGCAATAGTCGGAATTATAATTGCCATAGCTATTATAATTGTTCTCGGTATTACGAATATCGTGCCGTATTTTGCGGTAATTCCCGATATGGTTAAGGTTGGTATTGATTACATAAGCCTTGACCGCAATCCCGATTATCCGAAAAAAGCTGAAATGGTAACGGCGCTTGAGGAAAACGGTGAGATCGGGCATCCCTTTATTCTTGCTGATGAGCTTGATTTTGAAAATGCAAGAACGGAATACAGCTCGGGCGAATTCTCGGAATACACCGAAAAGCTTTCTGCTTATGTTCTTTCAAATGCGGATACTCTTTGTGATATAAATGCATATCCGCCCATGGAATATGTTCTTGATGAGGAGGACAGTATTCTTCCCATTTCCCGTGAAGTAATAAGCCGTATGGTAATTTTAGGCTATGCATGGCAGATAACAGGGGATGAGAAATACGGGGAAAGGGCAAAGGCGGAGATAGAGAAGGTGTGCTCATACGACGACTGGTGCACGTCACATTTTCTTGCAACTGCCGAAATGGCTCTCGCGGTTTCCATAGCCTATGACTGGCTTTATGATTATCTTCCCGATGAAACAAAGACCTTAATGGAAGAAAAGGTGTGGGATTATGCAATCTATTCCGCACTTAACGATAACCATTGGTTTACCTGGTCGAAGAACAACTGGAACAGCATCTGCTACAGCGGAATCGGTATTGCATGTATGACCTTTTACAGCTATGACACCGAGTCAGCCGCAGAGTTTCTTTCAATGTGCTATGAGAATATGCCCATAGCCTTTGAAAACTTCACTCCCGACGGAGTTTATGCAGAGGGCCCCGGCTACAGTCAGTCTGGTATGAACTCCATTGTGTATTTTGTGGCAACCTCAAAGAATTTCTTCGGCACAGATTTCGGTATGGATGAAATTGCAGGCTTCAGGGAGCTTGGAAAATTTCCCGTTTACATAACAACTCCCACAGGTGTGTTCAACTTCGGTGACAACAAGGCACGAATGTGCTTTACGCCCTCGCTTCATTGGTATGCTGCAGAATACGATTGGCCGCTTCTTGCCTGTTATCAGATGTGGGATGAGCCCGGTGTGTTCACGGCCGATACCTCGGGTAACACGGAAATCAGCGGAAAGGGCAGAGAAAATGCACTTTCACTTTTGTGGTACGACAGAAGCTATACTTCCGAAACTGCCGATTTCTCCGATGAACGACTTTACTGTACGCTTTATTCCGACGTTGGTCAGGATATGGTGCTTATGAGAAGTGCATATCTTGATGAGAATGCAACCTTTGCAGGCATAAAGGGCGGTTATAACTTCATTAATCACGGTGACCTTGATATAGGCACCTTTGTGTTTGACTCAATGGGTGAACGTTGGGCTGAGGAATTAGGCCCCGGTCCCTACGATGCGCCGAATTATTTCCTCAATACTCCTGCAGGCGGCCGCTGGAAAAACTACTCAAAACGTGCCGAGGGGCAGAATACCCTTGTTATAAATCCCGATATGACTCTTGAAGATCAGTATGTGCTTGCAGAAGGTAAGTTTATCCTTTATGAGTTAACTTCAGGCGGCGGAATCGCAACTCTTGATATGACCGATGCTTACCGCATGAACGGTGCTTCAAATGTTGAAAGAAGCTTTGAGCTTTATGATAACTACTCATCACTTAAAATAACCGATAATGTAAAGTGTCTTATAGGCAGTGATATCTACTGGTTTATGCACACCAAGGCTGATATTGAAATTTCCGAAGACGGCAGAACCGCAATTCTCACAATTGGGGATAAGAAGCTTAAGGCAAGCTCACTTGCTGACGGTACATTCTCTGTTATGGAAGCCGAAAGACTTTCGGGTGAATGGGAATGGGATGAGGAATATCCCGATATCAGAAAGCTTACTGTAAAGCTCCAAGACGTTAAAACGGCTGAAATAGTAATAACTCTTGAGCCTTTAACTGAATAAAGAAAATCACGGTGATACCGCTTTGGTGCCACCGTGTTATTTTTTTTATTCAGCTAACCAATCGAAGGATTTTCTGCCGCACACCTCGTGCTTTCCGGGGAAAACGTCTATGTGAAGCTTGTCTTCGGCATTCATAAGTGAATACACTCTTTTTATCTTACTGTGTGCTTGCTCGGATGCCCTTATGGGGAAAAGCTTATCCTTTTTTCCTGATTCAATGAAAAGCTCTTTGGGGGCAAGGGCAGATGCGAAATCGTAAATTTCACCAACCTCGAGGATATGAGGAATGTAATTGTCGGGACAATGCCACATTGAAAAAATACTATCCATGAAGGTGTTTATGTAGCCGCAGATAACGGTTTTATAAATACTGTCATCAAGCACCGAGGCATAAAGCGCAGTAAGACCGCCGCCCGAAATTCCCATAAGTGAAACCTTATTTTCATCCACCGTTTCCATTGCTCTTAAAATTCTTGCACACATAAGCGCCTGATGAACTCTTATTGAAGCGGTAGTAAGTCCGTAGGGGAGAAGATGATGGGAAAGCTCGTCGCAGGAGCTTATGTAAAAGGGCTTCCATAAATCGTGGGAAAGTCTTGCCTCGCCGAAGCCGAAAAGCTCGGGAGCAATAACTGTACAACCCCTTTTTACCGTCTCAACGGCAAAATTATTCTGATAGTTATCAAAATAATTAAAGTGCTTTTTGTTGCCTCTTTTTGAGATATTAAGTATCTGTCTTACTCCGTAGCCGTGACCGCAAAGTGCTACCACACCGCTTGTTTTGCCCTGTATATTTTTCGGCTCAAGAATGTAAATAAGGCTGTTAAGACCACTCAGAATCTCCACCGAATATTTTTTGAGGGTATATTCGGGATAATCAAGACTTTTTCCTACGGGGATAAGCTTTAATTCGGTTGACATAGTGCTTAGTTTCTCATAAGAAAAAAGCTCCCTTGCCTTGTGCTTTATACTTTTCCCTGTTTCAAGTGCATCATCGTAAGATTTTGCAGCTTTATATGGCTCAGCCGAAATCTGTCCGTAAAGACCCGACATAAAAGCATCGGGTGAATATGGGCTTTTTTTCATTTTGTACTCCTTTTAATCAGAAGGTGATTTTTCCTGCTTCGGTTACGTTTTTGCTGTCTGTACCAACGTAAACCGTGTAGCTTTCGTCGAGCGCGAAGCTGCCGTTTTCGGGATTGTAGAATTTAATATCGTCAATAAGCACCTGGGCTTCTGCAGTAATCTCTTCACCTGCTTTTACGCTTACTCGCTTAAAGCCCTTAAGCACCTTGACGGGTCTGTCGGCTTTCTTGCTGTTGCTGCCTACGTAAACCTGAATAATCTCATCACCGTCAACTGCACCCGTATTTGCCACTTTAACGGTAACTCTGATTTTTTCTTCATCTTTTTCACAGGAGATGCTGCTTAATGCAAAATCGGTATATGAAAGACCGAAGCCGAAGGGGAAGTGTGCTTCAATGCCCTTTTTGTCAAAAAGGGTGTAGCCGTGATAGTAGCCGTATTCTATGCTTTTATCCTTTGCGCCTATGTGAAGGAATGAGGGGTAGTCATCTGCATTTTCAGCAATTGTAAAGGGAAGCTTACCTGCAGGATTTACGTCACCGCTTATAACGTCAGCAAGTGCATTACCGCCCTCGATGCCGCTGTAGAATGACATAACAACCGAATCTGCAAGGTCAATCCAGTTCTTTATAACGTAAGCACTGCCGCCCATGATATTAACAATAAGCTTCTTGCCGAGCTTTGAAAGCTCTCTTATAAGAGTTACGTCCTCCTCGGGGATTCTTAAATCTGCTCTGTCACCGCCCGAGCCCTTGGGCTTTTTCTTGACTGTGCCGAGATTTACAAGGAATTCGCCCTCCTGAAGCCAGTCACTGCCCACGCAACAAACTATGTAGTCGCTTCCTGCGGCAGCATCCAATGCCTTTTTGCAGTCAGCACCGTTATAAACCGTAACGTTATTTTCACCGAAGCGGTTTTTTATGCCCTCATAGGGAGTTACTGCATAGGGACTGAAAACGTTACTGCTTCCGTGGTCGCCGGTGTTTCGCTTATTCGCATATCTTCCCACAACGGCAATTTTTTTGCCTTCTGCAACAGGAAGCGCTTTGCTTTCATTTTTAAGAAGCACCATACCCTTTGTTGCAGCCTCTCGTGCAAGGGCAATATGCTCAGGTGACAGAATAACGGATTTATCCTGCTTTTTGTATTTGGGTAAGGTGGAAATAAGTGCCCTTAAAATTCTTACTGCAGACTTATCAATATCTTCCTTGGTAATCTCACCCTTTTTAAGAAGAAGGGGAAGCGTGATATAGCGGAAAAGATAAGGCATTTCCATATCCATACCTGCCTTAAGGCTTCTTTTTGCATCATAAATACCGTAGAAGAAGTCGGAAAGGGAGAATCCGTCAAAGTCCCACTTGCCGTGGAGAATATCTGTGAGAAGCTCCTTGTTTTCACAGGCATAGGTGCCGTTTACCTTATTGTATGCACCCATTATTGACATCGCGCCTGCGTCAATGCACTTTTTGAAATGAGGCAGATATACCTCGTGAAGTGTTCTTTCGTCTGCTACAGCATTTGCAGAAAAGCGAAGGTCCTCAATACTGTTGAGGGCATAGTGCTTGGGACAGGCAATTATGCCGTTGTCCTGCATCGCTCTTGTAAGCGCCGCTCCCATTCTGCCGAGAAGATAGGTGTCCTCACCGTAGGTTTCCTGGGCTCTGCCCCACATAGGATTGCGGAGAAGATTTATGCATACACCTGCAAAAAGGTTAGCATCAAGTGCAGATGCCTCCTTTGCAAAAACCTCACCTATGCGGTATTCGAGCTCATCGTCGAAGCTTGCGCCTCGGAGCATTGAAACAGGGAAGCAGGTACACTTACCCATAACAATACCTCTCGGACCGTCCGTGAACATTATAGGAGGAATACCGAGTCTTTTGCAGCCGCCTGCAGGGTATGCTTCTCCGTTATAGAATCTGCCCTTTGTAAGAAAGTTTTTTACGGTGACCCCCATAGCGTGTCCCTGAAGCATACGGATTTTTTCCTTTGCGGTCATTTCCTTTAAGAGTAAATCTGCCACCTCATAAAGCTTTTCTTTTGTGGGAGCTGCAGTATAAAGTGCACAAGCTTTCTTAAAGTCCATAATAATTTCTCCTTTTATGTCAACGTTGAAGGTGTTTATACATGTGTCAATATGCTCTGAGTTTTTCGGTGTCACTTTGAAGACTTTTTTCTTTATCGCCCGATACAAACTCAAGCATAACAATTCCGCTGAAGCCTTTGGCAATAAGCCTTTTAAGAAGCGTGTCAAGATAATTTTTGTCCTTTTTCCTGAAAAGCTGCTCTCGTTTAAGGTCACGGTAGGATACGTGAACGTTCTTTATGTGATCATACGTTCTTTCAATTCTGTCAAGGTCATATTCCATACGGAAATATCTTGACTGAAAATAAGTTCTGAAATTGTCCTTACCCAAGTCACCGATAAAGCGTAAAATTGCATCGGTGTCATTGTTGTAGGTGTTATCGTGACATTCAGGGCAAACGGTAAGAGAATATTCTGAGGCAATATCGCACATTCCTTTCGTGTTTTCAAGAATGCTCTTATACTCCTCGTCGGATGTGTCCTGACTGTTTTTTTTCCCGAGCCATATTCTTATCGAGTCTGCGTTCATTTCCTTTGCAATTTTACAGGCCTCAATCCATTTTACTTCATCGTAGTTGAGGGAGTTGAAATAGCTGCCGTAGGAGCTGATTTTAATACCCGCCTTATCGCATAAAGCCCTTACCTTTTTTGCATCCTCAAGGCTTTTTACGTGAACGTCACCGCCCCATTCGATAAAACCGATGCCTGAATTTTTTGCAATTTCCACTACCTCTTCGGCGGTTTTCTTTCTGAATGTAACACTGCAAAGACCAATACTGAAATAGTTCATTTTTCTTATAAGTAATCCTTTTTGTATTCCATTTAAACATAACATCTTTAAAACAAAAAAACAACATAATTATTTAAATTTATGCACATTTAAGCTTGACGGTGTCTTTGTAAACGGATTGATTGTATTTTTGTAATAGTTGTGGTATAATTATTTCAATTGATTTTAAGCAGACAAAGAGGTATGGATGTATGAAAATGCTGATGAAGTTTATTTTAACGTTTGTTTTTGCTGCGTGTCTTGGCGGATGCAGCACGGATAACCGGTCAATCGGTATTATCGGTGGAGCAGACGGACCGACTGCCGTGTTTGTAAGCTCCGATATAAATTGGGTGGGAATTTTATTGGTTATTGGTATAATAGCTGCTGTTGCTATAGCGCTTATCATCTGCCGCAAAAAGAAAGGTAAATGATAATACCCATTTTACATAACGGAGATATTATGAATAATATTATAGAAATTACAGATTTTTCTGCTCCCGAGCTTGACGTGTACGCCAGACTCAGTGAGGGGCAGCTATTAAACAGAAGAGATACCGACAAGGGACTTTTTATTGCAGAAAGCCCCAAGGTTATAAAGCGTGCCCTTGACGGGGGCTATGAGCCTGTGTCATGCCTTATGGAAAAAAGGCATGTCTGGGGTGAGGGCAGAGAGCTGCTTGCTGAAATGAAGAACGTGCCCGTTTACTGTGCTGAATTTGACTTGCTGACTCAGCTTACAGGCTTTAAGCTGACCCGTGGTATGCTTTGTGCTATGAGGCGCAAAAAGCTTCCGACGGTCAGGGAAATCTGTGAAAATAAAAAGAGAATTGTTATCCTTGATAAGGTTATGAATCCCACCAACGTAGGTGCTATAATGCGTTCAGCGGCAGCCCTCGGGATGGATGCGGTGCTGCTTACTCCCGGATGCGCCGACCCCTTATACCGTCGTGCGGCAAGAGTAAGTATGGGCACGGTTTTTCAGATTGAATGGACGTTTCTGCCCGATGAAAGCCTTGATGAAATAAAAGCTCTCGGCTTCAAAACCGTTGCAATGGCGCTTAAGGACGATTCTGTTTCAATTGACGATCCTGCTTTGATGTCAGAGGATAAGCTTGCCGTAATTATGGGTACAGAGGGTGACGGGCTTTCCGATAACACAATAGCCGACTGTGATTTTACAGTAAAAATACCGATGTTCCACGGTGTTGATTCCCTTAACGTTGCAGCGGCTTCCGCAGTAGCCTTTTATCAGCTCGCCAAGAAGCATATTGTGTGATAAAAGCAAATTCTGAAAAGATTTTTTTGTTCATTCGTAGTGCTGATGACGATGTGTAAATAAAAAAATGCAAAGCCTCCCCGGACAGACCGGGGGGTGCCTTTGTTTTCGTTGACATAAGTTTTTTAATGAATTATAATTTAAGCTAAGGTTTATCAAGGCACAAATGGGGGAGAAGGCTTTGAAAAGAATATTACAATACCTGAAGCCCTTCAGGCTCAGAATGCTTGCGGGCTTCATAATAAAGGTTACGGGCACTATGGCAGAGCTTGTTCTGCCATACATCTTAACTCACATTCTTGAAAACGTTATCGTTGAGCAGAACGTGGGTAAGATTGTTTATTTCGGTGTGTTTATGGCATTTTTTGCCGTTATAGCATGTCTTGGCAACATTATTGCAAACCGTATGGCGGCAAGAGTTACCACGAATTTTTCAAGGGAGATGCGAAAGGAGCTTTTCTGTAAAACTCTTTATCTTTCATCTGCTGATACCGATGCATTCACAATACCTTCACTTGAATCGAGAATAACCACAGATACCTACAACGTTCACAATTTTATCGGTATGATGCAGCGAATGGGCGTCAGAGCGCCTATTCTGCTTATCGGCGGAATTTCACTTTCGCTTATTATGGACAGGGCGCTTGCGCTTGTTATGATTGCAACGCTTCCAATAATTTTTGTGACCGTTTACGGAATTTCCCGAAGAGGCGTGCCTCTTTATACCCGTGTGCAGAAATCTGCCGATAATATGATAAGGGTAGCGCGTGAGGACACGCAGGGTATACGTGTTATTAAGGCACTTTCCAAAAACGACCATGAAAACCGCAGATACGATAAGGTAAACGCTGAGCTTTCTAAACAGGAAAAGAGAGCCGGCACAATTATGGGTATTGTAAATCCGTCAATGACGCTTCTGATGAATCTCGGTATCGCAGGCGTTGTCGCCGTGGCTGCCTTCAGAGTGAGCAAGGGCTTATCTACCCCTGCAACGGTTATTGCGTTTATGCAGTATTTCACTCTTATTTCAATGGCTATGATGTCACTTTCCAGAATGTTTGTTATGTACACAAAATGTGCCGCTTCTGCAAACAGGATTGCTCAGGTGCTTGATACTCCCGATAAGTATGAAATCACCGATGCACCGGCAGCGGATGACGGTGTGCATATCTCATTTGATAACGTATCATTTTCCTATCTCGGTAAAAAGGATAACGTCAGCAACATATCCTTGTCCCTCAAAAAGGGAGAAAGGCTCGGCATAATCGGAGCAACCGGCAGCGGTAAATCAACTATTATCAAATTATTGCTCCGCTTCTATGAGCCGCAGTCGGGAGAAATCAGAATAAACGGTAAAAGTATAAGGTCCTACAGCCGCCAACAGTTGACCTCAATGCTGGGAGTAGCGTTGCAGAATGATTTTATTTATGCCGATACCATTGAAGAAAATATCCGCTTCGGCAGGGATATTTCAGATGAAGAAATAATCTGTGCGGCAAAAACCGCACAGGCGCATGATTTTATTTCGGCTATGCCCGACAAATATGCACATCAGCTTTCAGCGAAGGGCACAAATCTTTCGGGCGGGCAGAGGCAAAGAGTGCTTATTGCACGTGCAATTGCTTCAAGTCCCGAAATTCTTATTCTTGACGATTCATCCTCGGCGCTTGACTACAAGACCGATGCAAATTTAAGAAAAGCACTGGATGAAAATATGACGGGGTCTACGATTATAACCGTCGCACAGAGAGTAAGCTCCGTGAAAAGCTGTGATCAGATTATAGTTATTGACGGCGGCGCTATTATCGGTAAGGGCACTCACGAGGAGCTGCTTGAGGCTTGTGCCGAATACCGTGAAATCAGCGAATCCCAGATGGGAGGTGCCTTCGTTGAATAAGAATACAACCAGAAAAAGAGATAATAAGGGTATTATGATAAGGCTCGGCAGATACGTTTTTTCTCAGTGGCATCTTTTCATCCCTGCAGTTATTCTTACCTTGTTTTCAAATCAGCTTTCTCTTATAGGTCCCCGATATTCGGGTGCGGCAATTGATGCTATTGAGCTTTCCTCGGGTGTGGATTTTCCCGTTGTGCTTGAAAACGTTATTAAAATGATAATCTGCTATGCCGCATCTGCAGTGCTTTCATATATTCTTGCGGTTATAATGATTCATCTCAGTCAGAAAATTACCTATAAAATGCGAAAGGAGCTTTTTGAAAAGCTCAATACCTTACCCGTTAATTATTTCGATACACATTCCACAGGTGATATAATAAGCCATCTGTCCTATGATATCGATACCATAAACAGCACTCTTTCACACGACCTCGTGCAGGTTATGACAAGTGTTTATACGGTTATCGGCTCGCTTATTTTTATGTGGCAGATTTCAAGGGCGATGATACTCATATTTGTGTTCACCGTGCCTGTTTCCATTCTGTTTACAAGATACCGTTCAAAGAAGGTGCGACCCCTTTTCAGCGCCCGAGCAAAGAAATACGGTGAGCTCAACGGCTATGCCGAGGAGATGCTTTCCGGTGCCCGAACAATTGAGGCCTATGGCAGGCAGGACGTTATTTCGGAGCGCTTCAACGAGCGTAACGAAGCGGCCATGAGCGCTTATTACAATGCGGAATACAATGCGGCGTTACTGTTCCCCACAATTAATTTCATCAACAACATTTCAATTGCCCTTGTGGCGATTTTCGGCGGCATACTTTATATGTATTCCCAAAGCGGTGCAGTAGCGGCAGGTACGGCATTCTTTATCACTCTGGGCGGCGTTGCGCAGTTTGTTCAGTATTCCCGCAAATTCGCAGGACCTATCAATGAATTTTCCAATATTCTTCACGAGTTCCAGTCGGCGTTTTCTGCCGCAGAGCGTGTTTTCAGAATCCTTGATGAATCACCCGAGCCCCTTGATGCGCCCGATGCCACGGAGCTTAAAAGCGTTGAGGGACTGGCTGAGCTTGATGACATCACCTTCGGCTATACCCCTGAAAAGACTATTCTTAAAAACGTTTCAGTTACCGCACAGAAGGGGCAGACTGTTGCAATAGTAGGACCTACCGGTGCAGGTAAAACCACCATAATTAATCTGCTTATGAGGTTTTACGATCCTCAGTCGGGTGAAATCCGCATAGATTCAATTCCGTCACTTAAAATAAAGCGTTCGGATTTAAGGCTTGCATTTACCATGGTTCTGCAGGATACCTGGCTTTTCCACGGCACGGTTTACGATAATATCGTCTACGGAAAAGAAAATGCAACAATGCAGCAGGTTAAGGCGGCGGCAAGGGCGGCAAAAATAGATTCTTATATAGAAAGCCTGCCTGATGGCTACAATACCGTGCTTTCGGATGACGGTGTGAATATCTCCAAGGGGCAGCGTCAGCTTATAACCATAGCCCGTGCATTTCTCTCGGATGCCCCTATGCTTATTCTTGACGAAGCCACGTCAAACGTTGACTCAAGAACGGAAATTCAGATTCAGAGTGCGATGAATGACCTTATGAAGGGCAGAACCTGCTTTGTTATAGCACACCGCCTTTCAACCATTCAGAATGCGGATACAATTCTTGTTGTACGTGACGGAAAAATTACCGAGCAGGGAACTCACGATGAGCTTATAAGGCTCGGCGGCTTTTACAGCACTCTCTATAATTCTCAGTTCTCATAAAAATAAACCGCTTCATCTGCCTTTAGTGCAGCGGAGCGGTTTTTGTTGTTGCTTTTTATTTTATCGGGATGTTATAATCGTATCAGAAAAGGAGGGAGTCCTATGCAGATTATACAGACGATTATTTCATATATTGCAATAGCAGGTGCTTTTATTTCTTCACTTTTTTCAGGAGGAGAAAAGGTTATGACACCGTTTACGAATGATTACGATATTCCCGAGGCTATACCTGAATATAGCGTTATTTCCACCGAAGAAAAAACCGACTGGACGGCAAAGTGGATATGGGATACGGCAAATATCGATATGAATAACGTGTGGATGTGCTTTGTAAAAAGCGTTACTCTTGACAGCGTCCCCGCTGAGCTTATAGCCCACGTTTCGGCTGATTCAAAATACTGGCTTTACGTAAACGGTGAAACGGTTGTTTTTGAGGGTAGTGTAAAGAGAGGCCCTACGGAAAACAGCGGATATTATGACAGCGTTGATATCGCCCCTTACCTTAAAGCGGGTGAGAATAAAATTGCGGCTCTCGTGTGGTACTGGGATGATGAAACCAGCTATTCCTATAACGGCAGCGGTCAGGGGGGCTTCCTTTTTGAAGCCGTGAATGATGAAATTTCCGTGATTTCAGACGGTAGCTGGAAGGTTAAGAGAAATGAAGCCTATATTGACAGTGCTCTTTATCCGCCTAATTACCGCCTTCCCGAGAGCAGTATTTACTTTGATGCAAGAAAAGACGTTGACTGGCTTGCAGAGGGCTACGACGTATCAGATTGGGAGAATGCAACGGAATATGCCCTCGGCGGAGAAGGCATTTACGGCAGTCTTTTCCCTCGTGGTATTCCGATGCTTAAGGACTACGGCCTTCTCGGTAATGAATATGAAAGCTATACCGTAACAAAGCTTTTCGGTGAAAAAATCACCGTGGATATTCCTTATAACGCACAGGTGACCGCTTACCTTAAGGTTATAGCCCCTGCAGGGAAAAAGATCAGAATAACAACGGAAAACACCCTTATCGGTGCGGTTTCAACCACCTACGTAACAAAGGAAGGCGAGCAGGAGTTTGAGGGTCTGGGTTGGGTAAACGGTGAGCATATTACATTTAAAATCCCCAAGGGTGTTACCGTGCTTGCTCTTAAGTACAGAGAAACAGGCTACGACAGTGACTTTGCAGGTGACTTCAAGTGCGACGATGAATTTATGAATTCCCTGTGGCAGAAATCCCTTCGCACCCTTTACGTTACAATGCGCGACAATTTTATGGATTGTCCCGACAGAGAAAGAGCCCAGTGGTGGGGTGACGTCACAAGTGAAATGATTATGACGATGTACTCTATGGACAGTAAATCCTACCTTTTGTATCAGAAGGGCGTTGAAGCAATGCTGGCTCATACCGATGAATCGGATATTTTGCAGACCGTTGTGCCCATAAGCGGTGACTATTTTGAGCTTCCCGTCCAGCAGCTCGCAGGTATTGTGGGCTTTATGACCTATTATGAATACACAGGGGATTTATCCTTTATAGAAAAGGTTTATGATGCAGCAATTGCCTATCTGAAGCTTTGGGAAATCGGTGAAAATAATCTTGTGGTACACAGAAGCGGCTCCTGGGATTGGCCCGACTGGGGCAGCAAGGCAGATATGACCGCTATTGAAAACGCTTGGATGTATTACGCTCTTTCCTGTGTGGAGCAAATGGCAAAGCTTATCGATAAGACTGATGATATCGCATTTATTACGGAACAAAAAAACGCTATCGCAAAAGGCTTCTCAGCACTTTGGACCGAAGACGGCTTTAAGAGCAAGGACGTAAAAAAATGTGATGACAGAGCAAATGCCCTTGCTGTTTTATCGGGTCTTGCAACACAAGAGCAGTACGAGGTAATAACCGATGTGCTGATCACCACAAGGAATTCAAGTCCCTATATGGAATACTACGTGCTTGAGGCTCTTTGTGAAATGGAAAAATATGAGGAAGCCTATGAGAGAATCAAGGACAGATATTCGGATATGGTGAATGAGGACTACTCAACCTTATGGGAATTCTGGGAGTCCTGGCAGGGCACAAAAAATCATGCCTGGAGCGGCGGTCCTCTTGTAATTATGAGTAAGCATTTTGCTGGTGTCACACCTGCAGAAGCCGGCTATGAAAGGGTTGAAATCAAGCCTCAGTACAGTCTTTCAGAGTCTATGACCTGCACCGTGCCGAGTGTTAAGGGGCTTATTACGGTTGACTACAAGAAGACATCTGAAACTTACATTATAAATGTCACACTTCCCGAAGAGCTTGAAGCAGATATATACGTACCCTGCGGTGCAGAGCTTTCAATAAACTCTGAGCTCATTTACGCAGACGGTGAGTACGTAAATGCTGACAGTGCAGGTAATATTCATATTTCGGAAATAACGGTTAATGCCTGAAAACGGAATCGTGCTTAAAGCGGGTAACGACGTCATTCTGCCCGTTTCTGATGACAATATGACCTTTATGGCTTATTCGGAAAACGGAAGAAGCGGAGAATGGAATATGCCTGATGCAGATTTTACAAGGGCTTCCGTTTATAGTGTTACACCTTACGGAAATAAGTATATCTGTGACGAGGATATCGCAGACGGTAAAATCAGGCTTGAGCTTAAGGCTGGTCAGGCAGTCGCAATAAAAGGTATTTGCTGAGCTTCGTCTTCTTAATAAAATTACTGCTCTCTATGAGGGCAGTTTTTTTGTTTTCGATAGATTGAAATTAATGCTGAATGTATGTTATAATTGCGACAGAAAAGTAAGGGAGGTAACAGGATGCATATTCTTTTGGAGCTTTTTCTGACATTTGCAAGAATCGGGTTATTCACCTTTGGCGGCGGATATGCTATGATTTCAATTATTGAAAATCATTGTGTTGAAAAAAAGAAATGGATTACCCACGAGGAAATGATGAATATGACCGTAATTGCGGAATCAACTCCCGGACCTATTGCTATAAACTGTGCAACCTTTACGGGCTATAAAAAGGCGGGCTTTACGGGGGCACTGGTTGCCACTCTCGGTATGACGTTGCCGTCTTTTGTTATCATTTTTCTGATTTCTGTGTTTTTGGATGATTTTCTTGAAATTACTGTTGTTGCCAATGCTTTCAGGGGGATTAAAATTGCCGTGAGCTTTCTTATTCTTGACGCGGCAATCACAATGATAATGAAAATGCAGAAAAAACTGATACCTCTGCTGATTATGCTTTGCTCGTGTGCAGCTATGCTTTGTGTGAATATATTTTCGTGGAGCTTTTCTTCTATCGGTCTTATGCTGATTGCTGCGGCAGTAAGCCTTACCGTATTTGTGCTGAACAGGCACTCGGCACAGAAGGGCGGTGCTGATAAATGATTTATCTTGATTTGTTTTTAGGCTTTCTGAAGGTGGGCTGCTTTTCATTCGGCGGTGCATACGGTGCTATTCCCTTAATCCGCGACGTTGTATTGTCATACGGGTGGTTGGATGACGAAATGCTTACGTATATGATTGCGGTAAGCGAAAGCACCCCCGGACCTATTATGGTTAATATGGCAACCTACGTAGGAAGCAGTCAGGCAGGAGTGCTCGGTGCTCTTATTGCAACCCTTGCAGTTGTGCTGCCTGCGTTTTTTATAATACTTCTTGTGACGGCAATACTGAAATCTGCGCTGAAGAACAAATACGTTCAGGCGGTTTTAAGAGGGCTTAAGCCTTGTGTTGTAGGCATTGTGCTTGCTACCGGTATTTATATGATGCTTTCAAATATTTTCGGAGAGGCTTTTGCTGCCAATGCTGATTGGAGGGCAATAATTACTGCGGTAATTTTAGGGGCAAGCTTGCTTATCTGTAAAATTATTACAAAAAAGAAGTTATCACCCTTGGTGCTTATCACAATATCAGCTGTAGCAGGTATTGTGATATACGGAATATGAGTGATAATTTTTGCTGGTGAAAATATATGAAAAAAATTATGGTAATCGGCTGTCCCGGAAGCGGAAAAAGCACGTTTTCAAGAGCTCTTCACGCACTTACCGGAATCGACCTTTTCTATCTTGATATGATGAATTGGAATGAGGACAGAACTACAGTGGAAAAGTCAGTATTTATTGAGCGCCTGACTGATGTGCTTCAGCAGGACGAATGGATAATTGACGGAAACTACGGCAGTACAATGGAATTGAGAATGAAGGCCTGTGATACTGTGATTTTTCTTGATTATCCATTGGAGGTTTGTCTTGATGGAATAAAGTCCCGAAAGGGCAAAAAAAGGGATGATATGCCCTGGATTGAAACCGAGGACGATGCCGAATTTATTGAATTTATAAAGAGCTATGAAATTCAGAGCAGACCGAGGGCTTTGGAGCTGTTGGAGAAATATTCCGACAAGACGGTTTATACTTTTAAAAGCCGTGAGGAAGCCGACGGATTCCTTACAGAGCTTCAGACAAGTGTGAAATAATTTATAATGCTGAATTCAGAGAAAATTTATGAAACAATCTTTATTTTTTGAAAATGCGAAATTGCTTCTGGATAAATTCGGAATTGTTCCGCTTATGTACGGCTCATTGGGGCTTGAGTACATAACCGATGAAAATCTCTCAGCCGACGACATTGATATTCTGATACCTGAAAAATATCTTCTTGAGAAATGGGATAGCTTTAAGTCAATTCTTTCAGAAAGCGGCTATGCTCTTATTGACGAGAACGAGCATACGTTTACAAAAAACGGGATTTCATGCTCCTATGCCGCCATAGAGGAATTGGAGAGCTTTGCGGACGTAAGTCTTTCTGATATTGAACGTAAAAATGCCTTCGGTGTCTGCTTTCTTGTGCTTTCTTTGGAGCAATATCTCAAGGTTTATACCGCTTCCTTAAGGGATGGCTACCGAATAAACGTCCGCAGAAAGAAGGATGCGGATAAAATTTCGTTTATTAAAAAGCATTTATGCGCTGAATAAAATCCGACTTGTTGAGGTGTTTTTATGTGGAATAAATTATATAATGCGGCTCGTGCGGTGCAATGCGGCAGAGTGATTTCTCCCTTTATTGAGGCAGGGGGAGTAGCGGCAGCGATTCTTACTAAAAATGGAAATATTTATGTTGGCGTTTGTATTGATACTGCCTGTACGCTCGGAATGTGCGCCGAAAGAAACGCTATTGCAAATATGATAACTAACGGTGAAAGTGAGATAGAAAGGGTAGTTGCGGTAATGCCCGACGGAAAGGTCGGCTCACCCTGCGGAGCCTGTCGAGAGTATATGATGCAGTTGAGTAAGGATAGCGGTGAGATTGAAATTCTCCTTGACCTCGAAACAGAGAAGACCGTCAGATTAAAGGAGCTGCTTCCCGATTGGTGGGGCACTGCCCGATTCTCGGAATAAGTCCATCACCCGAATACAAAGAAAGAGAGCTGTAAGAAAATTTAATCTTACAGCTCTTTTTTATTGTGTTGTATTATTTTGCCTTTACCCATTCAGCAGGTACAGAGTAAAAATCGGGTGTGTCGGTAAGCTTGCCCGTGTGTCGGTTGTTGCTTATCATAAGGGTTGAAATTTCGAAGTGCACCATATCGTTATAGAGCTTTTCGTTTTCCTCAACACGTCTGAATTCGTTGAGGGAAGAGAATTCTCCGCGTCGCATATTTGCCTTCC
This sequence comes from Acutalibacteraceae bacterium, assembly GCA_045635905.1. Taxonomy (GTDB): domain Bacteria; phylum Bacillota; class Clostridia; order Oscillospirales; family Acutalibacteraceae; genus RUG806. Next base: position 11,829 of record JAZTWN010000031.1, on the reverse strand, counting down.
AATATCTCCAACAAAGCTGAGAGCGCTTTACGTTTTCCTTCTGCCAATCGGTTTCTGCACAGGCAATTGCATTTTCCCACAGTGTGTCATATTCCTTTAAGGTTTCGTTATCAATATCAAGAAGAGTAGTGGAATAATACTTGTCGAAGCAGCCCATACCGTATTCCATATCTACGTGCTCGGGGAAGATAAGCCAGTACTGAATGATATTGAAGCCGAAGCCGTTGTTTTCATCAATGCCGTTGATGAAATCTATAATATACTGATAGCCTGCTCCGTAATAAGCCTCGCAGAATTCATACATAAGCTTATTGACATCCTGATAGGGGTCCCACATAAGGCGGGAGAGCATATAGCAGCGAAGGGCAGCAAATTCACCGTCGGCAGACCTGCCGCTTACACCCTCTTCAAAAACACCGATAACGTCGTTTTCAGCAAAAATCTGAAGGTTTCGCTGAATAGCACCGAAATTGCCGAAGGGAGCAAGGAAGCTGCTGTAGTCGGTGGTGTAGTCCCATACAAAAAGGTTGTCGCTTATTGCTGACCAGTCCTTAAGGTCCTGCATAAATTCCTCATTGTCCTCTGAATAGCCGCTGTCTAAGGGTGCAGAGAACTTACATTCAATGGAGCAAAGACGGATAACAACGTTATCACGGGGAGCTGTGATTTTCGGCGCCTGTCTTGTATAGCCGTCCATATATGCAAAGGTGTCAACAAGCACGTCGGGATAATCCTCACGGATGTCGTCTGCAATTTCGTTTACAAAGCGTATCATCGTGCCTGCGTGACTGCCTTCCTCTTCGTCAATTCTTGCACATTCATCGCATACGCAGTAGTTGGCATTGTCATTCTGAGTGACGGAAACAAATTTAGCATCGGGATTTTCCGCAAGCCACTCACGGACGGTGGCTTTTGTGATTTCAAGGGTTTTCGGATTAGTAAGGCAAAGCTGATCCGTTGTTCTTTCGCCTGAAAGCACACCGAGAGCAAAAAGCTCGGGCTCTGTTTCAAATAATGAGGTGGGAACAAGGTCTGCGAAGGTATGACAGAACGGACCTGCATAGCTGACACCGTAGCCGAGCTCCTCTGCCATAGAGCCGTCGTTGAGTCGGTTTGCAACCTTGTATTCCTTGCTTGTTGTGCCGTACCAGTCGGTCTGGCGGAATATAAAGGGAGGAACGTAGGTGTGGTCAATTTCCGTGGGCACAAGAAGCTTTTCTGCTTCGGGAATAACTGTAAGCTCTGTTGTGAATTGTCTGTAGCCGAAATATTCCTCAAGGAAGGTATAGGCGCAGTAGAGTGTACCTCTTTTGGTGCCGCCTGTTATAACAATATCGTCACCTGCGGTTTTTATGCAAACACCCTCCTCCCCGAGTGCGTCATAATCAACCTCATCGTCATATTCTCTGCCGTTTCTGCCGACGGAGATTTCCTTTTCGGCTTTGGCTTCACTGTCGGTGATAACGGAGATTTCAGTGCCGTTTATTGCCTTGAAGGTGTCGCGAAGCAGATTTGCGGCTGTAATTTCCGCTGCACTTGCATTTTCGGAAACAACAATAACGTATTCGTCGGTTATTTCAAAAACCTCTGTCACAGCCTCCTTTTCCGCAGGCTCGGTAAAAATATGTCCCTGAGGCTCTGCAGGGATAAACATTGAAAAAATTGAGGTAAGCGTTACGCTTAAAAATGTGAAAAAAGGCATAATAAAGCGCGGATTGAAAGCGGTAAAGAAAGCTACAATAGCATCCATAAAAATTTCCCCCTGTTTATATCGTTTACATATTCCGCAATATGCACGGTTTAATTATATCCCTTAAAAAACCTTATGTCAATAAATTGCATATCCCGCGGAAAACGGATAAATATTTTAAGCTGAATTTCTTGTATTATACAGTAAAATTTGCTACAATACCTACAGTTAAGAAATATAATGAAAAGTGAGAATTATATGACAGAGGTTGTAGCAGCCCTTATATGGGATGAGGACAGATTTATGATATGTCAGCGACCTGTGACAAAGTCCTGCGCGCTTTTGTGGGAATTTGTGGGCGGTAAGGTCGAAAAAGGAGAGTCAAAGGAAGAGGCTCTTGTGCGTGAGTGCCGTGAGGAATTGGGCATAGAGCTTACCGTAGGTGAGGTCTTTACCGAGGTTATTTGCGAATATCCCGATATCACCGTGCATCTTACGCTTTTTAATGCCGCCATTGCGAAGGGTACACCGCAGAAATTGGAGCATAACGACATCCGTTGGATTACCCCCGAGGAAATTCCGCAGTATGATTTCTGCCCTGCGGATATTGAAATTGTTGCAAAATTAGGAAAGAGAAATTATTGATATGACAGTTCTTCTTGTTGTTATATACATAGCCTTTGTATCCCTCGGCTTTCCCGATTCACTTTTCGGTGTTTCGTGGTCCGTGGTGCATCTTGAATTCGGAATAGACGAAAGCTTTGCCTCGGTTTATAGTGTTATAACTGCTGTTTGCACGGGCGGTGTTGCATTTGTTGCAGGTCCTCTGCTTCGCAGATTCGGTACGGGCAGAGTTACCTTCTTTTCAACGCTTTTGACCGCGATGGGACTTATAGGCATCAGCCTTTCACCTAACATTGTTGTGATGATGCTTTGCACGATTATTATGGGCTACGGTGCAGGTGCTATTGATACGGGGCTTAATAACTTTGTTTCACTGCATTATAAGGCAAAGCATATGAACTGGCTTCACTGCTGCTGGGGACTTGGTGTTACCGTCAGTCCTATGATAATGTCCGCTTTCCTCGGTGGTGACGGCACGTGGAGAAGCGGCTACAGAGTCGTGGCGCTTATTCAGTTTTCTATTGCAATAATCATTCTTTTAAGCCTTAAAAAATGGAACGTTCAACATAAAGCCTTTGCGGCGGAGAGCGTTCAGAAGGATTTGCCGAAGAAGGGCTTTTTTGCTCTTCTGAAGGAAAAGGGAATGATAACAAGCATTTTATCTCTCGGTCTTTACTGTGCGGGTGAATTTACCATAGGTACGTGGGGTGCTACTTATGCCGTAAACGTAATTGCAGTGTCACCCGATGAAGCGGCAAAATGGATTTCGCTTTATTTCGGCGGAATTATGGCTTCAAGAATAATTGCAGGCTTCCTGTCCGAAAGGCTTTCCGATAACACCCTCGTTAAAGGCGGTATGGCATTTGCCGTCGCAGGTATGCTTGTGCTCATGCTTCCCATAGGCAGATCGGCACTTGTTGGGCTGCTTTTAATCGGTATTGGCTACGGACCTGTTTTCCCCAGTGTGCTTCACAGTGTACCTGCAAGATTCGGTTCGGACTATTCTGCCGACATCACGGGCTATCATATGAGCGGCGCTTACGGTATAGGCTTTCTTGTGCAGGTGGTATACGGATACGTTGCATCGGCTACCACCTTTGCGATAACTCCCTTTGTGCTTGTTGCATTAGGTGTGGGTGTAATTGCTGCCACGTTAGCAACAACAAAAGCACTGAAAACGGGAAGTATATAAAATAGCGCATTAAAAGTTCTTAATTTGTTAATATCACCGATGTTGACATATCGGTGAGTTTGTTATAAAATACTTTGTGAAATAAATAACAAAGGAGCAAAAACGATGGCAAAAATTCTTATCAGCCCCGGCAAATACGTTCAGGGCGCAGGCGAAATGAAAAAGCTTTATGACTATGCAAAGGGCTACGGCAAAAAGGCTCTTGTGCTTATTACCGCATCAGGCTACAAGCGTATAGGTGCTACTGTAGAAAGTAGCTTCAAGGGTCAGGATTTTGAGCTTGTATTCGACTATTTCAATGGTGAATGCTCAAGAAACGAAATCAACAGACTTATTAAGATTATGGAAGAGAAGGGCTGCGACCTTGTAATCGGTATCGGCGGCGGTAAGATTCTTGACACATCAAAGGCAGTTGCATATTATTGCAAGACTCCCGTGCTTATCTGTCCCACAATTGCATCAACTGATGCACCCTGCAGTGCACTTTCAGTTATTTACACCGATGACGGTGTTTTCGAGGAATATCTTTTCCTCCCCGCAAACCCCAATATGGTGCTTATGGATACCGACATTATTGCTGCTTCACCTGCAAGGCTTACAGTTTCAGGTATGGGTGACGCACTTGCAACGTATTTTGAAGCAAGAGCTGTTATGGCAAAGGATGCAGGCACCTGTGCAGGCGGTAAGGTTACCTGTGCAGCTATGGCACTTGCAAAGCTCTGCTTTGACACACTTATGGCTGAAGGCGTAAAGGCAAAGCTTGCTCTTGAGGCAGGCGCTTGTACAGAGGCAGTTGAAAAGGTTATTGAAGCAAACACTCTTCTCAGTGGTATAGGTTTTGAAAGCGGCGGTCTTGCAGGCGCACACGCTATTCACAACGGTCTTACAGTGCTTCCCGAATGTCATCATATGTATCACGGTGAAAAGGTTGCCTTCGGTACACTTACTCAGCTTGTGCTTGAAAACGTTGACAGTGAGGAGCTTGAGGGCGTTATCGAATTCTGCATTGAGCTCGGCCTTCCCGTAACCTTCAAGGAGCTCGGCATTACAGAGGTTACCGATGAAAAGCTTATGGCAGTAGCCGCTGCTGCTTGTGCAGAGGGCGATACTCTTCACAATATGCCCTTTGAGGTAACTGCTGAAAAGGTTTGCGCAGCACTTAAGGCAGCAGACGCATACGGCAGATATTTTCTTGGTGAATAATTGATTTTTGTAAAAATTATGACGGAGTCGATTTCGGCTCCGTCTTTCTTTTATATATTCATTAAGCTTCTTTCAATTACGTTGTTCTGAAGCTCTTCACCGAGATTTACAAAATAGTCACTGTAGCCGCCTACACGGACAATGAGATTGCGGTGATTTTCGGGATGTATTTTTGCATCAAGAAGCTCCTCGGGGGATACCACCGTAACGGTGTATTGCTGACCGCCGCTTAAGAAAAATGCCTTTGCAAGGGCTATGAAGGCCTGCTTACCCTTTTCGCTGCAGAAAAGCTTTTTGTCAAACTTATTCTGTAATACAAAGCCGCTACAGGCATCGGTATGATTATATTTCAGCACGGATTTTATCTGTGCGGTAGGTCCTTTGATATCACGTCCGGGGGTTGCTGCAATACTGTCGGCAAGAAGGGGCTCGCCCTTTAACTTTCCGTTGGGCAGAGCTGCTGTTCTTTTGCCGTAGCCCGCGGCACGGTTGAAGGTGCTGCAGCCGCCTGTGAAAATGCCGCCGCGGTAGGTGTTATTGCGCTTGAGCACGGTAAAGAAGCGGTTTAGAGCCCGCGTGGTTATTTCGTCTACTGCTTCAATGTCGTTTCCGAATTTTTCGCAGCTGCTGAAATCGTGATGAAGCTCATTAAAGCCCTCAAAGTTTGCCTCAAGTGCACTGATAAGCTCCTTCATCGTGTATTTTTTTTCATCGAAAATAAGCTTCTTTATTGCATAAAGGCTGTCACCCGTATCGGCGATTCCCTCTGCAAGAATCTGTCCGTGGTTGTAAAGAGGACCTCCGTTGCGGTAGTCACGGCCTTTTTCAAGACAACCCTCTATAAGGCAGGAGCGCAGAGGATGGGGCTGAAATATACCGCGCATCTGCTGATAGCTGTTTGCACTGTGGCAGGAGTTATACGTTACAAATTCAAGCTGATTAAGAAAAGCTTTTTCGAATTCATCGTAGGTGGAAAATTCTGTCGGATCGCCTGTTTCAACAGATGTCTTTATGCCCGTAATCGCATCCTTACCGTTATGGAGGGTAAATTCAAGGCATTTTGTGAAAACAACCTCACCGTCCTCAAGCCCCATGTGGCTTTTGCCGAGAATGTCAATCTGATTGCAGCCGTTCATACAGTAATCGTGGCTGTCCTCGGGGGGAATGCCTATTTTTTCAAGGGCACGGCAGACCACGTCATCATTATACAAGGCAGGAAGACCTGTTCCGAGCGCGAGGGTATCTGCAATTTCTGACCAGAGCTTATCGGGGGTGCCGCGGTGAATACGGCATGTAAGATTAGGTGTCTGATATTTCTTTTTTCTTACTGTCGCAAGAATTTCATAGGTAAGCTCGTTTGTTTCATCATTACCGTTTTCGTCACTTCCCGAAATACAAAGATTCCATGAACGGTGGTCGTGGAAATATTCCCAGAGCCTGTCAAGAAGGTCTGTTGCCTCGGCTTTGTTTTCGGTTTTAAGATAAGAGGGGTACATATACTGGTCGAAGCGTCCGGGAGAATCACTTCCGTCGAGAGCAAAAATCAGCATAAACGAGCACATAGCCGAGAAAAAGTCAAGGGCAGGCTTCTTCGGTACGGCTTCAAATGCCTTTGCCATACGAAGGAAAAATTCCTTTTCGTCACTGCATCCACATTTTTCTGCATTCTTAAGAGCTTCTTCACGGTATCTTTCACCGAAAATATCTATGGCATCAAGTGTATATGAGCAGGCATTGTAAAACCATGCCTCGTCGGGGTATTTAATGCGGTTTTCGGCAATTATTTCTCTGATACGGTCTGTTCCGTAATTTATAATTCTGCCGTAATCGGGGTTTGAATGACCGCCCCATCCGCCGCCCCACTGTGCGCCTGCACGGTCAAGGTCATCGGTTACTTTGCAGGAAAGAAGCTGAGATTTTTCCTTGAATACCTTGATTTTTTTTAGGTATTCGCTGAGTGTGTCCTTATGCTCGGGAAATTTTTCCTGAAGGTAAAGAATTTTTTCCTCGTTAAACCAGAGTCCTTCAGATGGTGCATAGCCCGAGGAGCCGTATTTTGCTTCAAGGCTTGTTTCTGGTAGCAGAAGACGTGAAAATTTTATATCAAGATTTTTAGCGGCACAAAGCAGTGCAAGACCGACTCTTTCACCGTGCTCAAGTGCTTCGTCGGAAAAATATCCGTAAAGGAAGGGGTCAATTTGTGCTAAGCTTATCATAGAAAAACCTCGTTTATTCTGATATTTTTACGTTTATGCCGTAATCGGCAAAAAGGGAAAGCCACCGTGTCTTGTCCGCATCGGTTGCATCGCAGTGTACGTATTCTGAGGATGTACCGAGTCTTCCGGCTTTTGCAGTGCCCAGTGAATGATAGGGCATAATTTCCGCGTATCTGTACATCCCTTTTCTTTTGCTGAGAAATTCTGCAAGAAGGGTGATATCCTCATCCGAATCGTTGCAGCCGGGTATCATAGGAAGTCTTATAATGATATCCGCATTTTTTTTCATAAGAAATTCCAGATTTGATAAAATATTTGAATTATCCGCTCTCGTAAGCTGCTTGTGACGTTCGGAAGAAATACATTTTATGTCATATAAAAAAGTTGTCCCCAGGCTTGCCGCTTCACTGTAAAACTTCCGGGAGCCGATGCCACAGGTTTCCATTGCAGGAGAAATGCCTGCCATTTTTGCAAGACGGAGAATTTCAAGGGTAAATTCAGGTTGATATGAGGGCTCACCGCCTGTAACGGTGATGCCGCCTCCTGAGGTATCGTAAAATATTTTGTCCCTGAGTGCTTCTTCGACAACCTTTTCGGCAGATATTCCATAGCCCGAAATTTCGTTTGCTCCGTTAGCACAAGCCTTGCTGCAGCTGCCGCATGCCGTGCAAGCCTCACGGTCAATATAAAGACTGCCGTTTTCTATCCTTCTGTTGTCGCATAGCCTGGTGCATTTTCCGCACAGTGAGCATTTTTTCGGCTCAAATAAAAGGTCGGGATTCTTTTTAAGACCTTCGGGATTGTGACACCATATACACCTGAGCGGACACCCCTTGAGAAAAACGCAGGTGCGTATTCCGTCGCCGTCGTGCAGACAGAATTTCTGTATATTGAAAATAGTTCCTGTTTTCATTTTATGATTTAGTCCTTTGTTGTGGCTTCAGGATATTTTATATTGTAAATATATCATATTGCTAAATCTTTTTCAATCGGTATTTAGACGGAGACGTACTCTGACGGAATATCAGCAATTGAAAAATTATTCCGTACGTATTGAAAAAACGCAGAATTATGCTACAATATAGAAAAATCCATAATGATATAAGAAGAACGCCCCGTCATTTCGTCAGGCAGGGAAGCAGGGAAATCAGGTCAGAATCCTGAGCAGCCGCCATTACTGTATCTGATATCGTCAGAGAAGAGATATCACAAGTCAGAACACCTGTCGTTTTTCTCAGATTAAACACGGCTTTGGTGAGAAGCGTGCAATCGATTTATCAGCTTCAGACTTTTGATTTGCTCTTTTTTCAGAGCAGGTCCTGAGTCCGTTTTGCGCATCATAAATCCTTTGTACTCTTTTGACCAGTTGGTCGAAGGAGTATTTTTTTATCCAAGAGGGGAGGTCAGAAAATGCGCGACAGCTTCCGTGAATATCATCCGATAGTAAATTTAATATATTTTGTGCTTGTAATTGCCTTTTCTCTTGTGCTTAATCATCCGCTTGCCCAGGTAATTTCACTTGCAGGGGCTGTCTGCTATGCCCTTAGTACAGACGGAAAACGGACTTTACTTAAGCTTGTAAAATTCGGTCTTCCTATGGCGCTTGTAACGGCAATAATAAATCCCTTGTTCAATCACGAGGGTAAAACAGTACTTTTTTACCTTACCGAAAAAAGCCCCGTTAGTGCGGAAAGTCTTCTTTACGGCTTATCTGCAGGAGTTATGCTTATTACTCTGCTGGTGTGGTTCTCTTCCTTCTCCCGTGTGATGACAACGGACAAGCTTACCTATCTTTTCGGGAAAAGCATACCTGCCATATCACTTGTTCTTACTATGTCGCTCAGGCTTGTGCCGAGATTTACGGAGCATATGAAGGAGGTTGCGGATGCGCAGAGGTGCCTTGGTAAGTACGTGTCCTCCGGCACTCTTATGCAGAAAACAAAAGCCGCCATACACGTTTTTTCTATCACCGTAACCTGGGCGCTTGAAAATGCAATGGACGCTGCCGACAGCATGAAAAGTCGCGGCTACGGGCTTCGCGGAAGAACAACCTTTTCAATATATAAATTTGCGGACAGAGATAAATATGCTGTCATCTGGTTTTCTTTCTGCGGTATGTTTTTGACTGCAGGGGCTATGCTTTCTGCCTTCGGGTTTTTATATTTCCCCGAAATAAGATATGCCGCTTTCGATAAAACTACGGTGCCGTTTTACTGTGTTCTTTTATTACTTTGCCTTACCCCCGTATTACTAAATCTTAAGGAGGAGAGAAAATGGAAATCTTTAATTTCAGAAGCGTAAGCTTTTCATATCCTGACCGGGAAAATAAAGCGCTCCGTGATATCTCCTTTGAGGCTTCAAGCGGTGAATTTATAATTCTGTGCGGTCCTTCGGGCAGCGGTAAATCTACCCTTTTAAGACATATGAAATCCTGCCTTTCGCCACACGGAAGCATAACGGGAGAAATTTTATATAAGGGCAAGGCGCTTTTGGACACCGATGAACGTACGCAGGCACAGGAAATAGGCTTTGTTATGCAATCACCCGAAAATCAGGTTGTGACCGATAAGGTATGGCACGAGCTTGCCTTCGGACTTGAAAGCCTCGGTTTTGATACCCCCGCAATCCGTCGCCGCGTGGCAGAGGTTGCCTCCTTTTTCGGTATTGAGAATTGGTTTCATAAGGATGTGGCTGAGCTTTCGGGTGGTCAGAAGCAGCTTTTAAGCCTTGCATCCGTTATGTGTATGAATCCCTCTGTTCTTATACTCGATGAGCCTACTGCTCAGCTTGATCCTATAGCCGCAGCCGAATTTCTTGCTTTGTTGGGCAAGATAAACCGAGAGCTCGGTGTTACCGTAATTCTTTCCGAGCACCGCCTTGAGGATGCTTTCCCCTTTGCTTCAAGGGTTGTTGTAATGGACTGCGGAGCAATTTTATGTGACGGTACTCCCCGTGAGGTAGGTCTTGGGCTTCGTGAACAGGGAAGCTCAATGTTTCTTGCTATGCCTGCCGCAATGCGTGTGTGGGCAGGTATTGAAACTCAGCTTTCGTGTCCCGTAACAGTTCGTGACGGCAGTGATTTTTTAACAAATATAAATGCCGAAAAGCCGATTCTTCCTCTTGAAAATGAAAAAAATCGCGTATATAACGAAGAAAAGCTTATTGAATGCGATGAGGTATATTTCCGCTATGAAAAGAACGGAGCCGACGTGTTAAAGGGCCTGTCGCTTACTCTTCATCAGGGTGAGCTTTTTGCACTGCTCGGCGGTAACGGTGCAGGTAAAACAACCTCACTCAAGGTAATTTCGGGGCTTTTGAAGCCCTATAACGGAACAGTCGCTCTTAAGGGCAGAGCTGCTTTTCTTCCTCAGAATCCGCAGATGCTTTTTGTTAAAAGCACCGTAATTGAGGATCTTTACGACGTGCTGAGCGGATGTGAAATAACTGAGGCGGAAAAGAAGGAACGAATTTCCCGTATTGCATCTCTTTGCGGAATCAGGGAAATTTTATACCGTCATCCGTATGACGTTTCAGGCGGTGAGCAGCAGAGAGCTGCTCTTGCAAAGGTTCTTATGACAGAGCCCGACGTGCTTTTGCTCGATGAGCCAACAAAGGGACTTGATGCCGGCTACAGGGTAGAATTCGCACGTATTATAAAAAAACTTACCGATAAGGGTGTAGGTGTGCTTATGGTGAGCCATGACGTAGCCTTCTGTGCCGAATATGCTCACCGATGCGCTATGTTTTTTGATGGCTGCGTTGTGGCAGAAGGTACACCCCGTGAATTTTTCTCGGGTAACAGCTTCTACACGACCGCTGCTAACCGTATGGCAAGACATATTATTCCCGAAGCCGTAACAGTCGATGAAATAATAACCTGCTGCGGCGGAAAAACAGATAAACGCGAAGCAGAGGAAATTATTTTGCCCTTGCCTGAGATTTCAACAGGAAATAAGGTGCGTAAGACAAAGCCTCTCGCGTTGTGGCGGAAGCTTCTTGCCGCAGTGTCGGTAGTTTCTGCGCTTGCTGTATTTTTGTTTGCTACGGGGATTTCCGATTTGTCCGCCTTTACTGAGGCTGTCGGAATAAATCTTGGTGCACACGGACAAATTTTTCTGTACGGTGCTTTATTCACCTCTCTTGCCGTTTTTCTTTTTGCTACGGGAAGAAAGGGGGAGCGCCCCTCTGTACACACGGCTCTGAATGAAAAACGCAGGCTAAGTAAGCGTACGCTCACGGCGGTTGTCGTAATATTGCTTTTTATTCCGCTTACAATTTTTGCAGGAATTTATTTTTTTGATAACCGCCACTACGGTATAATTGCTATAATTGTTTTATTTGAATGTATGCTGCCCTTTGCTTTGGTGTTTGAGGGCAGACGTCCCAAGGCACGGGAGCTTGTACTTATTGCCGTGCTTTGCGCTATCGGTGTTGCAGGCAGAAGTCTTTTCTTTATGTTTCCGCAGTTTAAGCCTGTACTCGCAATTGCAATTATTGCAGGTGTTGCGCTGGGAGCGGAAACGGGCTTTCTTGTAGGGTCGCTTACGATGCTTCTTTCCAATATGCTTTTTTCGCAGGGCCCCTGGACTCCCTGGCAGATGTTTGCTGCAGGTATAATCGGATTTATAGCGGGACTTCTTTTCAGAAGCGGCAGATTCGGAAGGCACCGTGCTACTCTTGCAGTATTCGGTGCAATTGCCACGGTTGTGATATACGGCGGAATTATGAATCCTGCCGCCGCATTTACCGTCGCATCGCAATCAGTAAGTCTTAAATCACTTGCGGCGTATTATGCCTCGGGACTTCCAATGGATATTGTCCACGGTATAAGCACGGCACTGTTCATTATGCTCGGTGCTGAGCCGATGCTTGAAAAATTAGACCGTATAAAGGTAAAATATGGA
>JAZTWN010000030.1:0-5136 GCA_045635905.1 Acutalibacteraceae bacterium | reverse complement strand
TTTTATACAATATTTTAACACTTGCCTATTGATTATTGCTTTTTTGTCGGTTATTATATATAAAGGCAGTTTTTTAGGAGGAAATAATAAAATGAACAACCTTAAGAAGATATTGGCTCTTGTTCTTGCATTTGCAGCGGTGCTTTCACTCAGCGGATGCCTCAGATACACAAGCAATATTCTTGAAATAACAACCAGACCTAATCAGGGAACTCAGGTTGAAAACAGAACAACTACAATTTACATTACTGAAAATATCACCTCAGCACCTGTTACTACTCAGCCCTCAGTTGAGCAGACAACACAGGCAATCGTTGAGCTTACAACAGTGCCCGTTCAGCAGGAGGCTACAACTCAGGCTCCCGTAGTAGAGGTAACAACTCAGCCTGCCGTAGCAGACCCCTCTACCTGGACTACTGCTGAAATACTTAAGTTCACAACTGATGCAGTTACCAAGACAAAGGCTTATACCGATAACGTTACGGTAGATCACGAGGAGGCTTTTGACGTTCGTGTTACAAAGGCTCCCGGCGGACAGCTTATTATGAGCACTGCTGACCGTATTATCGCAAGCGTTGCAAAGCCCTCACAGGAAACACTTACCTTCACAGGCGGCAGAACAACAAATGCCGAGGGTGAAAACGTGCCTCTTCTTCTTCCCAAGCGCGGTGCCTTCACTCTTACTTCTGACGGTGTTGCCAATGCATATGCAAAGAAGAGCGGCGATAACACAATCGTTCACATTCAGCTTGTTAAGGAGGTAGGTACTCTTACCAACCATCCCAAGTATAATGCAGCAAGCGTAGGCTTCCTTGATGCCTCCGACGTTGACCTCAGTGGTCTTACGCTCAACTATCTTGATATTACATACACAGGCTCAACAATGGATTTCGTAATCAATTCAGACGGCTACGTTGAATCTGTTGCATATAAGATTCCCATTCATATCGCAGTTGAAGCAAAGATTATGGGTATTACTGCAGCAGGTGAGTGCGAGGGCTCACAGAGCGAAACCTGGAAGATAAATTGGTAAAAATTATTCTCCCGATACGTCGGGAGAATTTTTTTATTATATTAACGGTTATTTCAATTGACTTATTTCTTTTATTGTGATATAATCTGTCCGATTTTGTGTTTCGATGAAGGATTAAAAAATTCATCGGAATAATAAACAGAAAGGAAAATATAAAAATGTTTTCAATTGCTGAGATGTTTGGTCATTTCGCTGAGTTTGACTGGCGAATGATAGTTATGTGGATTATCGGCGGAACTCTTATTTTTCTTGCTATAAAGAAAGAAATGGAGCCTACGCTTCTTCTTCCTATGGGCTTTGGTGCCATTATGGTAAACCTTCCCATTTCAGGTGCCGTTAATCAGTTTGTTGACGGTATTCTTTCTTCTGAAGGACCGCTCAGTACCTTGTATGAAATGGGTATTTCAAACGAGCTGTTTCCTCTGATTCTGTTTATAGGTATCGGTGCGATGATTGACTTTGGTCCGATTCTTTCCAATCCGAAGCTTATGATATTCGGTGCAGCCGCTCAGTTCGGTATTTTCTTCACCCTTTGTCTTGCTTCAAGATTCTTCCCTGCAAACGATGCTGCATCTATTGCTATTATCGGTGCTGCTGACGGTCCTACCGCTATCGTTGTTGCACAGAAATTACAGTCACAGTACCTCGGCGCTATTATGGTTGCGGCTTATTCCTACATGGCTCTCGTGCCTATTATTCAGCCCCCCATTATCAAGGCTCTTACCACAAAGAAGGAGCGTATGATAAGAATGCCCTACAGACCCAAGTCTGTATCCAAGACAACAAGAATCCTTTTCCCCATCATCATTACTGCAGTTGCAGGTCTTGTTGCTCCCTCATCAGTTGCTCTTATCGGCTTCCTTATGTTCGGTAACCTTATGAGAGAATGCGGTGTTCTTGACTCTCTTTCAGAAACTGCACAGAAGGTTCTTGCAAACCTTATCACAATTTTCCTCGGTATCACAATTGCTTCTCAGATGCAGGCAGAGCAGTTCCTTAAGCCCGAAACTCTTCTTATTATGGGCCTTGGTCTTTTCGCATTCGTATTCGATACCGCAGGCGGTGTTATCTTCGCAAAGGTTCTCAACCTTTTCCTCAAGACAAAGATCAATCCCATGATCGGTGCTGCAGGTATTTCTGCATTCCCCATGGCAGGACGTATTGTTCACAAGCTTGGTCTTCAGGAGGATCCTCAGAACCATCTTCTTATGCAGTCTATCGGTGTTAACGTTTCAGGTCAGATTGCATCAGTTATCGCCGGTGGTGTTATCCTTAACATCTTCCAGAATATGTAAAAAATCAAAGTGTCTGATTCCTGTCAGACACTTTTTTCTTATTATGAAAAAAACTCCGTCTGCAGATTATGCAAACGGAGCTTTGTCTTAAATGAGGGTCATCTTCTTGATTACAACGGGGGTAACGGGTCTGTCACCGTAGGTTGTGGGTACGCAGGCAATTTCGTCAACTGCATCAATGCCGTCTACAACCTTACCGAAGGCTGCATAGCTGCCGTCAAGGTGAGGTGCATCCTCGTGCATAATGAAAAACTGTGAGGAAGCAGAGTTGGGGTCCATAGCTCTTGCCATAGAAATTACACCCTTGGTGTGCTTAAGGTCATTCTGTGCGAAGCCGTTTGCTCTGAATTCGCCGTAGATTTTTTCCTTAGCACCGCCCATGCCTGTGCCCTGAGGGTCGCCGCCCTGAATCATAAAGCCTCTGATGATTCTGTGGAAGGTAAGCCCGTCATAAAAGCCTGCCTTTACAAGCTTTTCAAAGTTTTCAACAGTCTTGGGAGCCTTTTCGGGATAAAGCTCAATGTCGATAATTGCGCCGTTGTCCATTTCGATTCTGATCATTTTAGTGTCCTCCTGAATTGATTATCTCAGTAATTTTATCATAAAATACAGAAATTTGCACTATGCAAATCAACGAAATGCTATGGGAAAATTTATTTATTTTTGATATATTTGAGCCGCCTTCTGCATAAGATTGTATAAAAAACTGAAGGGGTGCTTATATGGAGGAAAAGAAAGCAAGGCTGCCGCATTCACTGATTATTGACAGCAGGCATAATATTACTCTTACGGGAGTTACCGCTACGGATAATTTTGATGAGGAGGAAATCTGTCTTTATACCGATTACGGAAGCGTAACGATAAAGGGAGAGGGGCTTAAGGTGAATATTATAAATACCGAAAGCGGTGACGCTGAGGCATCGGGAAAAATAAATTCAGTGACCTATTCCGACAAAGCCTCTAAAAGGGAAGGCTTTATGACGAAGGTGTTCAGATGATTCTCGGCTTTTCGCATACCGTTCAGCTATGGGTGCTCATAAAGGCGGTGGGCACCGGTTATTTTTTAGGACTTGTCTTTTCTTTTTTTATGCTTATAAATATACTGGGCGGAAAAAATGCCGTAACCGTTTTTTTAAGGGATATGCTTTTCTTTATTCTTGCTGCAATCGTATCGTTTATGCTGATGCTGAAATACTGCTCGGGAATGATACGCTTTTACGTGCTGGCAGGGGAGCTGATGGGATTTTTGCTCTTTTATATCTTCCCCGGCACGGCAATTTCACGGCAGCTTCGGGCAAGGCTTGAGGAGCTTAAATGCAGAGTGAATAAAAACAGGAAAAAAATGAAAAAAATTGCAAAAAACACTTGATATCAAAGGATTTGTATTATATAATTACTATGTTAATTTGACTTATTGTTTTTATATATAGAATCTTAATGGAAAGTCGGTGTTTTTTTGTGACTAAGGCAACAGGTCGTCGCAGTATAATTCTTGTACTTTGCATCATTGTGGCATTCGTAGCTTCTGTTACCGTTTTTACCACAATTTCAATAAATTCCAACGAAAAACAGAACAAGCTTGACGCACTCAATCTTCAGCTTGAGCAGTTAAGACAGGAAAACCAGGAAATGGATTACCTTATAAACAATTCAGACGAGGCAGAGCTTTACGAGCACCTTGCACGCGAAAGAGGCTATGCTTATCCCGACGAAAAGGTTTATTATGACGTAACTCCCGGCAAATAAGTAATTGACCGCTGTTTATCAGCGGTTTAATAAATCTCTGAACTCAGGAGGACCCTTTAGTTTATGCAGTCACTGATCGGTGAAATTTATGAAGGCAAGGTCACAGGACTTACTTCATTCGGTGCATTTGTAAAAATGACCAACGGCGAAAGCGGAATGGTACACATTTCCGAGGTAGCCTCAACTTATGTAAAGGACATAGCTGAATTTCTTACGGAAGGACAGGAGGTAAAGGTTAAGGTTCTTGCAATCAACGAGAACAACAAGATAAGCCTTTCAATCAAGCAGGCTCAGCCCGCAGCCCCTAAGACAAACGATGCTCCCAGACGTGAGCCCAGACAGCAGGGCGGTTATTCAAAAAATAACAGTCAGAGAAATTATTCTCAGCCCGCAGCAAAGCCCGCGCAGCAGGCAGCACCCATGTCCTTTGAAGATATGATGGCAAAGTTCAAGCAGGAAAGTGACGAGAAAATGTCGGTCCTCAAGCGTAGCGGAGATTTTAAGACAGGAACACGCCGCGGTTACTCAAACAACAACAGATAATACATATAACCGCTGTATGCAGTAGCAGGTCAGCGGTTTTATTTTTTAAGAAGGATTATTATGAGAGAAATTTCATCAGAGCTTATAACAGACTGCATATCACAGGCAGTCATAAAGGCAAACATCGGTCTTCCTGAAGGTCTGAAGGAGAGAATTGATGCTTTTTCACAGAAGGAAAGCGTATCTATTGCAAGGGATATGTTCTGTGATATGAAAAGAAACCTTGAAATTGCCGAAAAAAAGCAGATCGCAATCTGTCAGGACTGCGGTATGGCGGTGATTTTTGCCGAAATCGGGCAGGACGTGCATATTTTCGGTGATGCATTCGAGGATGCGGTAAATAAGGGTGTGGCAAAGGGCTATACCGAGGGATATCTCAGAAAATCCGTAGTTTCCGACCCTCTTGAAAGAGTGAACACAGGGGATAATACCCCTGCCGTAATTCATACAAGAATTGTAAAAGGGGATAAGATAAAATTCACGGTTGCGCCCAAGGGCTTCGGCAGTGAAAATATGAGC
>JAZTWN010000029.1:0-14335 GCA_045635905.1 Acutalibacteraceae bacterium | reverse complement strand
GCATTTACGGATATAAGAAAGCTTTTCTCCGAAACCACAGATGCGAAAATCAAGGGCTATGCTCCCGGCAGATTTTCCTTCAACGTGGCAGGCGGCAGATGCGAGGCCTGCTCGGGTGACGGTATTGTAAAAATTGAGATGCACTTCCTTGCCGACGTTTACGTGCCCTGCGAGGTATGTAAGGGTGCAAGATATAACCGCGAAACCCTTGAGGTACGATATAAGGGCAAGAATATCAGCGAGGTGCTCGATATGACGGTTGAGGAAGGACTTAAGTTCTTCGAAAATCAGCCTGCCATAAGAAGAAAGCTGCAGACTCTTTTTGACGTGGGACTGGGCTATATCAGCATCGGTCAGCCTGCAACTCAGCTTTCGGGCGGTGAGGCTCAGCGAGTGAAGCTTGCAACCGAGCTTTCAAGAAGACCAAGCGGAAAGACTATGTATATTCTTGACGAGCCCACAACGGGACTTCATATTGCCGACGTGCACAAGCTTATTGAGGTGCTTCAGAAGCTTGTTGATACGGGAAATACGGTAATCGTAATTGAGCACAATCTTGACGTTATAAAGAGTGCTGACCATATAATTGACCTCGGTCCCGAGGGTGGCTTCCGCGGCGGTGAAATCGTAGCTGAGGGCACTCCCGAGGAGGTAGCCGGATGTGAAAAGAGCTACACAGGCATATATCTTAAGAAAATGTTGAAATAAAGGGAATAGGTTATGGAAAAGATATTCACTAAAAAATCCTCTCTGTTTTTGCTGATTGCAGGCTTTATCTACGGTCTTGTGTTGCCGTTTTGTTGGGGTAACAACCCGCTTGACGAGCACGGTACGCTTTCACTTTTGTGTGAGGACAAGCAGATATTTTTCTGGCTCTGGGGTATTGTGACAATAGGCGGTATTATTTTCAATACGCAGTATATGTATAAGAAATTTGAATATAAAAACCGTTTTCTGAACGTGCTTTGCGTGGCTTCCTTTATAAGCATATGCGTTGTAGCGCTTACTCTCGGTCACAGTATTGCCGACTGGAATCCCAAGCGTGTAGCACATTGGATTGCAACGGGTGTTTTCATTGTTTTCTGTGTTGCATCAATTACGTTTTTCTTTATCTTCAATATAAAAAGACGCAAGGGCTTCAGACTTCTTACGGGCCTTTCATTCCTTATTCCGGTTACCTTCGGACTTATTTTCGGTCTTTACGGAAAAAGCGGACTTATGGAAATTGTTCCCGTTGCTATGATGCAGGTGCTCTTGTTTATTGTGAATTTTACTTCATTTATAAGCACTGAAAAAATTGAAGCGCCTCTGAGTGAAGCGCTTGCAGAATAAAGGAAAAATTATGCAAAGAAGTATAACAACCGAGGTACCCGCCGAGCTTGACGGTGAAAAGCTGATTGTTTTTTTGCGTGGCTATCTGAAAATTTCCGCGCGACTGCTTCCTAAGCTTAAAAATGACCCTCTCGGACTTTTAAGAAACGGTGAGCATATAAGAACAATCGACAGAATCCGTGCAGGGGATAAAATAACCGTCACCTTCCCCGAGGAGGAAAATCTGATTCCTCCCAGCGATACCGTGGGGCTTGACGTCGTCTATGAGGATGAGGATATACTTGTTGTGAACAAGACTGCAGATATCGCTATGCATCCTACTCATAATCATCAGGGAGATACCCTTGCAAACAAGATTGCTGCATATTTTGCTGAAAAGGGCAGGCAGGTGGTTTTCCGTGCAGTGGGAAGGCTTGATAAATGCACGTCAGGTCTTGTGATTATTGCTCTTAATGCCCACAGTGCAAACATTCTTTCCGAAAGAGTTGAAAAGCATTACATAGCGCTTGTGGGAGGAGGCTACTGCGGATGCGGTACAATAAACCGTCCCATCGTCCGTCCCGATCCCGGGAAAACCTACCGATGGGTAGGGGAGGACGGAGAATATGCCGTAACCCATTGGGAAAGCCTTAAAACCGACGGAAAAAGAAGTGCACTGAAAATTCACCTTGAAACAGGCAGAACTCATCAGATAAGAGTTCATTTTGCATCTGAGGGTACACCTCTTTTAGGTGATGATATGTACGGCTCAAAGGATTTTTCCGTAAGGCGAGCCGCACTTCATTGCTTCAGTCTGAAATTCCTTCATCCCGTTACTAAGGAAGAAATGTATCTTGAAGCACCGCTTCCCGAGGATATGAAAAAGGTTTTTGATGAAATAGAATAAAAAAGAAGGCAGGTACACTTATTTCGTGTAGCCTGCCTTTGCTTTACAGATTTTTTGTGCGAAGCCCCTTGGGGTAGTGGTTTTTTGCTCTGCCGCCTGAAACCTTTGCTCCGCCTACGGTGCAGCCGTTTACCGTAACTGCCGCCCAGCCGTTTTCACAGGAGGCTTCAATTTCCTCTCCGTGAAGATATTTTCTTAAATCAATACTGTCAGCTTCAAGCTCGATTTTTCTTCTGAAAGCCTTGCCCAATGCCATAAAAAACTGATGATGGGGCGCGACGTAATTTTTCTTGATTTCACCTATTGTAACACCGCAGGAAAATGCGCTTCCTTTGGGAATTTCAAGGTCGGGTGAGAAATAGACGGGATTGCCGTTGTACATTCTCACGTTGTCCCTTTTGTAGCAGGTTAAGGTGTCGTCAAGAAAATCGGTAACGACCCTGTCGATTTTTTCCTTTTGTGCGCAGGGCCTTTTATACGAGCCGCTCTCGCCCTTTTTGTGAAGCACAGCCATAAACTGTCCCTCGCCCTTTGAAATATAAGGATAGAAGCGTCTTGCAAAATGAAGCTTTTTACATTTACAGCCCTCAAAGCAGATTCCGTCTGCCGTGGCATTTTTTACGCTTTCCCTTACCGGTACTATTTCAAAGTCAGGATGCCTGTCAAGAAAATCGTCAATAAGCATTTCGTTTTCTTCAAGTGAAAAGGTGCAGGTGGCATATATGAGATAGCCGCCGCATTTAAGCAGGGAAATTGCATTTTCAATAATTTCCCTCTGCCTTTCGGCACACATCAGCACGTTTTCCTCGCTCCACTCTTCAATGGCAGCCTCCTCCTTACGGAACATTCCTTCACCCGAGCAGGGGGCGTCACACATTATAAGGTCGAAGGTGTCGGGGAAAAATTTTGTGAGCTTTTTTGTGTCCATACAGGTTGTAACTGTGTTTGTAAGTCCAAGCCTCTCGACGTTGCCTGTAAGTATTCTGCATCTTGAGGAAATATATTCATTGGAAACGAGTATTCCGTTTTCACCAAGCTTATTTTTCAGCTGAGTGCTTTTGCCTCCGGGAGCGGCGCACATATCAAGCACTGTCCATTCAGGGTCAATGTCAATACATTCTGCAGGTGCCATGGCACCGGGCTCCTGAATATAAATCATACCTGCGTGGTGATAGGGGTGGTTGCCTGCTTTCTCGTAATTGAGATAAAAGCCGTTTTTCACGTAGGGGATTTTTTCGTTGCCGAAAATGTTTATTTTCTGAAAATCCTCAAGGGAAATCTTATCGGTATTAACACGGAAGCCCTTTACGGGCTCCTCTTCAAGCACTTTTACATAGGCATCGAAATCAAAGCCCTCAAGGCTTTTCATACGTGAAATGAATTTTTCGGGTAAATTCTTCATTTAGTCAACATCCTTCAGTTCTGTGTAGAGCATACACATTCCCACGGCAGTAAGAGCCGCAGTTTCAGTGCGCAGAATTCTTTTTCCGAGAGAAATTATATCTCCGCCGTTTTCCGTTGCAAGAGAAATTTCCTTTTCGTCAAAGCCGCCCTCGGGCCCTATGAAAATTCCCACGCTCATACCGTCCCTGATTTTTGAAAGCGCATCCGCGGTGCTCTTCATTCCGTCCTTGCTTTCGTAGGGAACAAGAATAAGGTCAAGGGTCTTCGCAAATTCGAGTGCCTGCTTATAGGACATAACGGGCATAATTTCGGGAATGATGTTTCTTTTACTCTGCTTTGCGCCGCTTTCTGCTATTGCCTGCCAGCGTTCAACCTTGGATTTCTTCTTTTTGTCCTCAAGCTTTACAACGCATCGGCTCATTTCTGTGGGAATTATCGCAAAAACGCCCAATTCAACGGTTTTCTGAATTATGAACTCCATCTTATCGCTTTTGGGAAGCCCTTGAAAAAGATAGATTTTAACGGGAAGCTCAGTGCTCTGATAATCCGCCTCGGTAATTTTTACAACTGCCGCATCCCCTGAAAGGGAGGTGATTTCGCAAAGGTGGCTTTTTCCGTTTTCGCTTACAAGAAGAGTGTCACCCTCACGCATACGAAGCACGTTTTTTATATGGTTAAGGTCACTGCCCTCAATATAAAAGCAGTCCCCCTGTCTTGAATTTTCTGTAGCAAAAAAATTAAACATTCCGTTCACCGTAAGCAAATTGTATTTTCTAATATAATATAACATTTTTTGGTGTCTATCAACATAAAATTGATAAAAAATTTTGCACAGAAAAATAAAGGAAATTACTTAAAAGTATTTTACAAACAAAAATAAATATGATATAATCTGTGTGATTATAGAATAAGGCGGTGTAAAAATGGCTGAAAACAAAAGTGCAGTTGCCGATCTTTCAATGCTCAATTCCTTTAATGAGCGACGCTTCGTAAGCGGAAAAGAAACGATGGCTTACGTGCTTAACGATGCATCATACAGTCTTAATATCAACGATTTCAAGGATCGTTATATTTATGACGTTGTGAAAATTGACTTTGACTTTCTTGCATTTCAGAATATTTTTGCAACAGTATGGGATACAGTAAACGATACTTTCATCGGTGCTGTTGTTGAAAAGACAAGAACCCGTTGGGGTAAGTTCAGACCCTACCTGCTTCTTGGTGAATTCCCTCTTACAATTCTCGGTCTTTGGTATTGGTTCATTCCCTTTATTTTCCCCGATACCCCCGATAACTACGTTCCCAAGCTCATAATGTATTTTGCGATGTCAATCATCACAGAAACAGTGGGTACCTTCAATGCAATTGCAAAAACAGGCTTCCTGTCGACGATAACCCCGTCACCTATGGAACGATCGAGGCTGATATCTCTTGCCAACGTTGTAACCCATATCTTCGAGGATATTCCTAAGCAGGTATTCGGTATTATCTACGACCTTGTAATCAGCAAGAAGATAAACATAAAGCTTCCCGTGCTTTTCTCAACCTTCGGCTCAGCCTGTGCGCTGATCTCAGCAGGTCTTGCGGTTTATTTCTTCTGGACCTCAAAGGAACGAGTTGCTCAGACTATTTCAAAGCCCAAGTTCAAGCACAGCATCAAGTCTGTTATCAACAATAAGCCTATGATGATTTCGCTTGTATCCTCATTCCTCAGCGGCTTCTCCATAGGACAGAGCAGAACAAACTTCTACATAGACGTTATAGGCTCTATTACATGGAAGACTATCGTAGGTATTCCTGCATTCCCCGTAAAGTTCATAAGCTACAGCTTTGTTAAGCCCTTAAGAAAGAGATTCTCAACAAAGGCCCTCTGGATATTTGAGGATGCATGGACGGATATGCTCTGGATGATTGTATTCGGTATCGGCTCGGTCAACAACAATTTCCAGAAGAAGCACATTATTCTTCCCCTTATGGGACTTGAAGAAATCTTCGAAATGTGCGTTTATGGCTTAAGACGAGTTATTCCTGCAGAAATTAACAACGAAACTATGGACTACTGTGAATGGAAGAACGGTTACCGCTCAGAGGCTATGACAGGCGTTACAATGTCTATTATCCAGAAGCTTCAGAGTGCTGTTATGGGAAGTATCAACAGTATGGTTATGAAGAGAATCGGTTACGTTCAGGGTAAGGATATCGGTACGCAGACCGATGCTACAAAGTGGTGGATTTTCGCTCTCGGTACAGGTATTCCGATTATCTCCTCAAGCCTTGGTATCATCCCCAAGTTCTTCTATCCTCTTTCAGCTGAAAAGCGTACTCAGATGTATTCTGAGCTTTATGAGCGCAGAGCAAAGAAGAATGAGATTATGACAAGTGCTTCCGAAGAAGAAATTGCTGAGCTTGTCAGCAACGAATTCAAGAATTGATTTCAATCTCAATAAATTCCGGGCGTCCGTTTTTCGGATGCCCGATTCTTTTTTATTTTTTTGTATTGACCTTACGTTATAAAATTTGGTATAACTCTGTTAAGGGGTGTTGAAAATGAAGCTTAAAAATAAAATTATATTCACTGCAGGTGCATTGGGTGCCGCAGCACTTATTGTGAAAACTGTTATAGAAAGCAAGGCTCCTGCGGATATGCTTCTTCCCAAGGACTTCACCGTAACTGCCCATACGGGCTGCGAGGGCGCAAAGGACAATTCTCTTGATGCCATTACGTTAGGCTACGGCTGTGGTGCGGATATCGTTGAATTTGACCTTAATTTCACTGCTGAAGGTGTTCCCGTGCTTTCACACAATGAGCCGAAGGGTAACGAGGTAACCCTTGAGGAGGCATTTTCTCTTATTGCAGGCTATAAGGGACTTCAGGTGAACGTGGACGTTAAAAATCCCCTTGACCTTAAAACGGTTAAGGCGCTTGCCGAAAAGCACGGTATTCTTGACAGGATTTTCTTTACGGGCATAGATGCTCAGTGGTCAAAAATTGTAAGAGAGCAGACTCCCGATATCACGTATTATCTTAATACTGCCATTGATAAGAACAGAATCAACGAAAAGGAATATATCGATGAGCTTATAAGCACACTCAGGGAAACAGGTGCAGTGGGACTTAATATCCATTATGAATCCTGCTCCCGTCTTATGGTTGAGCTGCTTCACGCCGAGGGACTTAAGGTGTCCGTATGGACCGTAAACAAAAAGAGCGCAATGAGAAAGGTGCTTCCCTTTGGCTGTGACAACATAACCACAAGACAGGTTCAGGACCTTATGTCCTATGTAAGAGCATCTTGATTCAGATTTATAAAAAATTACCGACAGAATCGTTTAAGATATCTGTCGGTTTTTTTACAGTATATTTTTTATTTCTCTGAGTTGGCTCACCTTAAAGTCGGTAAAATTATAGTCTGCGTATTCTTCGTTTCTGAAATTGAACCATAAGCTTGTAAATCCGAAGCTTTTTGCGCCGATTATATCCGCATTTACGGAATCACCGATCATAATAATTTCCTCGGGAGCTATAGGACAAAGAGCTTCGTAGCAGGCGTAGAAAAATTCCTTTGCTGGCTTCTGAAAGCCTATATCCTCGGAAATGAACATGCCCGAAATAAAGCGGTCGAAGCCGTTTATTTTAAGACGGTGCTCCTGACGCTCCCTTGAAGCATTGCTTGCGCAGTATACGGGATATTTTTCTGAAAGGTAGGAAAGAATTTCTTCTGCTCCGTCAACTGGGATTGCTACGTCACGGATGGTGCTTCTGAAATCCTCCTCAAAGGCCTTTCCGTCCTCGTCGATTTTAAGAATCTCAAAAATTTCCACCCATCGGCGTTCGTAAATATCCTGCTTGATGATCTTTCTCTGCTCCAACAGTCCCCACAGCTTATCATTGATTTCACTGAAGACCTCATAATAGTTGCAGGGGAGTGCTATGCCGTATTTTTCTGCGCAGATTTTTATTGCTTCATCAGCGCAGCGGTCAAAATCAAGAATTGTATTGTCTATATCAATTAAAACTGCTTTTATGCTCATTTTTTTCTCACTTTATGTCGTATGTCATTGAGATTCTTGTGGGAGTAAGCCTCTGTATGGTGCGGAAGCCGTATTTCGTATAAAATTTATATCCCATGGAATCGGTGCTTATGGTAAGAACGCTGACGTTCTTTATTCCCTTTTCTTTAAGATGCCCGCACAGTGCATCAATGAGCCTTGTGCCAACGCCCTGCCTCTGAGTTTCGGGCAGAAGGTCAATGTGAAGATGTGTCCGGTATTGCTTTTTTGTTATTAGCACTGCAATTACCGTGGCATAAAGCATAAGAAGGGAGGAGGAATAGGTGTTTTTTACTCTGCTTTTTATTTCGTGAAGCATCTTGTCCTTAAAAAGGGGAATGTCGGTGGAGCAGATTACGTATCCTACGGGTACGTCCTCGCCGTTTACTGCGACGAAAATATTGTCGGGCTCATATTCCGTAAAATAATCGTTGAAAATCATAGGGATGCTTTCAAGAAGATTTTCATCCTTTTTATTGTCCTCCCAAGTGGTTTCCTTGCATATATAGCGAAGCCTTTCCTTGTCCGAGGGCTTGTATTTCCTGATTGTATACATAAAAACTCCTTAATACAAAGAGCGTTGTGAAATACAACGCTCCTTATTGTTTCTTATGCTAATGCTTTTTTGCCGTATTCGATGCCCTTCTGGAGAGCCTTCCTGTTGAGCTCGAGAACCTCAGCCTTCTTTGAGCCGAACTTTGCCTCAAGTGAAGCGAGCATTACGTCCTCGGTAATAATACCTGCATCGGAGCCTATAAGTGCACCGATAAGGATGATGTTAGCACACTTGATATTGCCGAGCTCTACTGCAAGGTCATCAGCAGGAACCCTTACAACGGTAATATCCTCTCTTGTGATTTCGGAGAGAACTCTGCTTGTGTTTGCAATAAGGATGCCGCCTGCCTTAAGAGAAGCCGCAAACTTTTTGTATGACTGCTCGTTCATTGTGATGAGTGTGTCGCACTTTGCCATAAGAGGGGAGATGATTTCTTCATCGTTAACAACAACAGTACACTTTGCACTGCCGCCTCTCTGCTCGGGACCGTATTCGGGAAGGAAGGTTGCATATTTACCTGCAGAAACTGCGGTCTGTGCAATCATAATACCTGCACTCATAACGCCCTGTCCGCCTGAGCCTGAAACAACTAATGACTTTTTCATATTACTTCACCTCATCCTTATATTTATCCTTGTAAACACCGGGTACGAAATAAGGAATGGTATTACTTTCCATATAATCAAGTGTCTGTAAGGGAGTAAGTCCCCAGTTTGTGGGACAGTTACCTAAAAGCTCAATGAATGAGAAGCCCTTGCCTGACATCTGAATGTCGAATGCCTTTCTTATAGCCTTCTTTGCCTCGCGGCAGCCTTTGGGAGTATTAAGCGCATAGCGGGCAACGAATGCAGGTGCTTCAAGTGTGGAGATAAGCTCGCACATCTTCATGGGATAGCCTGTTGTTTCGGGGTCACGTCCCATTCTTGAGGTAGTGGTCTTCTGACCGATAAGAGTTGTGGGAGCCATCTGACCGCCTGTCATACCGTAGGTCTGGTTGTTGAAGAAAATTACTGTGAAATTTTCGCCTCTGTTGGCAGCGCCCATAATTTCTGCAAGACCGATAGCAGCAAGGTCACCGTCACCCTGATATGCAAAAACAAGTCTTTCGGGATTTGTACGCTTGAAGCCTGTAGCTACTGCGGGAGCACGTCCGTGTGCTGCACCGAGCACGTCACCCTGCCAGTATGCAAGGTTAAGTGTTGAACAGCCAACGGGAACTATGTGAAGGCAGTTTTCTGCCTGTCCCATTTCTCCTACAACCTCAGCAATAAGCTTTGTTGCAAGTGAATGCATACAGCCGGGGCAGAAGCCGCTGGGAGTTTTCTTCAATGATTCGGGTCTTTTGTATTCAGCCATTATTTTGCACCTCCGTCAAGAATCTTTCTGACAGCGGTATAAACACCGTCATCGTCAAAGAGAAGTCCGCCTGAACGGCAGTATTCGTAAATGGGAGCACGTCCCTTAACCTCAAGCTCAATATCATCGTGCATCTGTGCAGGAATTGCAAGCTCAACGTCGATAATGCCCTTAACCTGCTCGTAATTGAGCTTTCTGAAGCTTTCCTTGGGGAAGGGATAGAGAGTGATGGGTCTTATCATACCAACCTTGTAGCCCTCTTCACGGAGTCTTAAGATTGCTTCCTTTGAAACTCGTGCGGAAATACCGTATGCTACGATAACGTATTCTGCATCCTCAACCATAAATTCTTCAACCTGAACGTCGTTTGCAGCCCAGCGCTCGTAAGCCTTCTTCATAGAGGTGTTCTTGAGCTCAAGGATGGGCTCGGGGAAATAGGGAGTAAGAAGACGTGCATTTCTTGACTCGCCCTCGTGTCTGTTAAGGTCCCATGCCTTTGTGCCGGCTCTGTCGGGCTCCTTCATTTCGGGGAACTCAACAAGCTCCATAATTGCACCAAGACAGCCGTCCATAAGGATGATAACGGGGTTACGGTCTCTTTCTGCATAGTCCCATGCATTGTAAGTAAGGTCAACTGCCTCCTGAAGTGTTGCGGGAGCAAAAACCATAGCTCTGAAGCCGCCGTGACCGAGAGCCTTTGTAGCCTGAAGATAGTCCTGCTGAGCGGGCTGAATTGAGCCAAGACCTGGACCTCCGCGGCTGATGTTTACGATAACTGCAGGAATACCTGTGCCTGCAAGGTAGGAAATACCCTCTGCCTTAAGGCTGATACCGGGGCCTGAGGAGCTTGTCATTGAGCGGCAGCCTGATGCTGCTGCACCGTAAACCATATTTACGGAAGCAACCTCGCTTTCGCCCTGTACAAATACCCCGCCAACCTCGGGAAGACGCCATGAAAGATACTCGGGGATTTCGTTCTGAGGAGTGATGGGGTAGCCTGCAAAGAAGCGGCAGCCTGCTCTTACGGCAGCCTCTGCAATAGCCTCGCAGCCCTTCATAAGTACTTTAGCCATTTCAGTTCTCCTCCTTTATTAATTCAATTGCGCCTTCGGGGCAGATTGTTGCACACATAGCGCAGGAAATACAGGATGATTCATCTGTGAGAAGAGGGAAAAAGTGACCGTGATTATTGCGTTCCTTGCCCATTTCAAGAATGTTCTTGGGGCAGAACTTGATGCAGTAAGCACAACCCTTACACAGAGAGGTGTTGATTTTAAGCATATGCTATTCCTCCGATATTTTCTCTATCTGTGATGTTAACAGATATAATAATACAAATAATATAATAACACCTGAAAAGAGTGTTTTCAAGATACAAAATGTTAAATTATTTTAGTAATATTTGTTTAATTTTCCGATTAATTCTTAATTTACTTGTTGCGCTTCACATATTGTGCTACAATGAGAGTGTAAAAAATTTTGTGAGGGAGAAAGGCTTATGGACAGGGTTATATTTCATTGTGACTGCAATTCGTTTTTTGCATCCTGTGAGGAGCTTTTAGACCCCACGCTCAAGGAGGTGCCAATGGCGGTAACGGGTGACCCCGAGAAGCGTCACGGCATTATTCTTGCAAAAAATCTTAAGGCAAAGAAATACGGCATAAATACTGCCGAGCCTATAATTCAGGCTGTAAGAAAATGTCCGTCACTTGTCTGTGTGCCGCCTCACCACGATTTTTACGAGGAAATCTGTGAAAAAATCAATAAAATATACGTTCAGTACACCGACCTTGTTGAGAAGGCAAGCATTGATGAATCCTACCTTGACGTGACAAATACAATTCACCTTTTCGGCGGTGACGCAAAAGCTCTTGCAGACAGCATAAGAGAGCGAATAAAAGAGGAAATCGGTATCACGATTTCCGTAGGGGTAAGCTTTTGCAAGACCATTGCAAAATTTGGCAGTGACTATAAAAAGCCCGATGCCACAACGGTTATAACCCGTGAAAATATGAAGGATATTTTTTATCCCGCTGACATATCGGAGCTTTTTCTTGCAGGTAAGAAAACCACGGAAAAGCTTCGCACTCTGGGCATTTACACAATAGGTGACCTTGCCTCTTTCGATAAAATGAAGCTTTGCGAGATTTTCGGAAAGCAGGGACTAAGCCTTTGGGATAATGCCAGCGGAAACGATAATTCCCCCGTAGCATCCTTTTACGACAAGCAGGAGGCAAAATCTATAGGCAATGCTATGACCTTCAGACGGGACCTTACGGGTTATGACGAAATTAAATCGGGCATATCCTTTCTTTCCGATTCCGTTGCCTGTCGTCTTCGTAAGGACAATAAAAAATGCACCGTGGTACAGGTGGCAATAAAGGACCCCGAATTCCGCACAATGCAAAGACAGATAACACTTAAAAAGGCCACGGCTCTGCAAAGAGAAATTACGGATGTTGCAATGACACTTATAAAGGGTAACTGGAGCCCCACTCAGCCCGTAAGACTGCTGTCCGTTACCGCTTCGGGACTTACAAATGAGGACGAAGATTTTTCGCAGATGAATTTTCTCCAAGCGGCGGAAAACAACAACGAAAAGCAGGAAAAAATTGAAAACACCCTTGACGATATCAGAAAAAAATTCGGCACAGGCGCAATAAAATTCGGATATTTCAAAAACGACGAAACAGGAATAAAGTGAGAGGTCGGAGGTCGGAATTCGGAGGTCGGAGACAAGGGCTTATATAACAAAAAACAGGCGAAAAACTACTTTTTACGGTAGTTTTATGCCTGTTTCTTCTATTCAGATTCTTTATCCGTCGGTCATAAGTCCGACACTTGAATCAATGCCGTTTCCGAATTGGTTTTCGGTATTATATATAACTGAGTGAGGAAATTCGGGGATGTCGTTTATCTTTAATTCAGTGTTGAGCCATTTATCAACTCTTTCATTCGTAGGGAAAATTATTATACCGAGTTTGTGAAAATGCTCAAGAGTTATTAAGCCGCCGCTTCCTTTGAAATCATCATTGGAAAAAGGTTGGGGAGAGAAGAGATAAAACTTTCTCATTATAGTGGCTTTACCGTAGGCGAATTCTACAGATACAAGTGTAATATACAATTGATCAAATAAATTCAGCTTCAGGTCTTTTTTTAACGGGGTTGTGTTGGATATGGAGTGCTCTCCGATGTGATACTGCATTTCGTCAATTGTTCTGTGTGTGTAGAAGTATACCATCAAAGCAATGACAAATAAAAACCACCCGGAAGCAAATCCCCAGTGTCCGACATTTTCAGGATGCTTGAATGCAAATATCCACAAATACAATGAAAACAACAATAACATCGGAAAGCCAAAGAAAGGTACAATATATCGTCTGATAATATGTTCTTCTTTTGTTAAAACGTAACTGTTAAAATCAGTTTTCTTTTTCATTCGACCCCCTCCTTTTTTATTATTATACAATAGTTCAGCAGTCAAGTCAAATTCCGATTGATATAAAAAAGCCGTATGACTGAAAGCTCAGCCATACGGTTTAAGTTTTATTTAACTACGATGTTTACAAGACGACCCTTGACATAAAGCTCTTTAATAACAGCCTTACCGTCAATTGCTGCCTTGACGTCTTCGTTTTCCTTTGCCTTTGCTACTGCATCTTCCTGAGAAATTTCGGTAGCAACCATAATTCTTGCCTTGATTTTGCCGTTAACCTGAACTGCAATCTCAATTTCGTCATCAACGCACTTTGCTTCGTCAAATACGGGCCATTCGCCGTTTGCCAGCATTCCGCCGAAGCCCTGAGCCTCGTTGATTTCCTCTGTTACGTGAGGTGCAAAGGGATTGAGAAGAGTAATGAAGGCTTTAAGCTCTGCCTTTGTGATTTCACCTGCATCGTAAATCTCGTTGATAAGAGTCATAAGTGCAGCGATTGCTGTGTTGTACTTAAGATTTTCAATGTCCTCGGAAACCTTCTTGATTGTTTTGTGGAAGGAGGATTCAAGCTTCTTTGAGTAACTGTCACCCTCAACTACGATGTCCTGAAGATTCCATACACGGTCAATGAATCTCTTACAGCCCTTGAGTGAGTTCTGTGACCAGGGAGCAGCCTTTTCGTAGTCACCCATGAAAAGAACGTAACTACGAAGAACGTCTGCACCGTAAATGTCAACTACGTCATTGGGGTCAACAACGTTGCCCTTTGACTTTGACATCTTTTCACCGTCGGGACCAAGGATAAGACCCTGTGCGGTTCTCTTTGCATAAGGCTCATCGAAGGGTACCTCACCGAGGTCATAAAGGAACTTGTGCCAGAAGCGTGAGTAAATCATATGGCGGGTAACGTGCTCCATACCGCCGTTGTACCAGTCAACCTGTCCCCAGTAGTTAAGCTTATCTCTGTCTGCAAAGCAGCTTTCGTTCTTGGGGTCAATATATCTTAAGAAATACCAGGAGGAGCCTGCCCACTGAGGCATTGTGTCGGTTTCACGCTTTGCTGCGCCGCCGCACTTGGGACAGGTGCAGTTTACGTATTCCCCAATCTTTGCAAGGGGGCTTTCGGCGGTTGTGCCGGGCTCGAAGTTTTCAACTGTGGGAAGACGAAGGGGATGCTCCTCATAGGGAACTGCAACCATACCGCACTTTTCACAGTGAACAATCGGAATGGGCTCACCCCAGTATCTCTGACGGTTGAATGCCCAGTCCTTCATCTTGAACTGAACGCCTGCTTCACCGATGCCCTTTTCCTTGA
>JAZTWN010000028.1:0-8540 GCA_045635905.1 Acutalibacteraceae bacterium | reverse complement strand
ATCGACGGTGATGAGCTCGCTCCCAACGGATTTATCAGATTCTTCCAGAAGATTGCTGAATTCTTCCAGAAGATCGGTGACTTCTTTGCAAATCTTTTCAAATAAGATTTAAGAGGACTGAATCCTTAAATTAAAAAATGCCCTCCGCAGGAGAAATCCTGCGGAGGGTTTTTTTCTACGGAAAACTCAGCAACATGCAAATAAAAATGTGTATAATATCATTCTTTAATATTGAAATTTACGGCAATATGTGGTAGTATAATTTCAGTTTCATTTAAATAACGGAGGTATATTGTAATGAAAAAGCTTTTAGCACTTTTACTCAGCATAATTCTTGTTTTTTCAGTTATGGTTCCTGCTTTTGCAGCTACTGCAACAGATGAACATCCCACAATTTATATCACAGGTGCACAGACAAACGAGCTTTACAGTGCAGAAGGTGAAAAGATTTATCCCATACCCGATGAAATTGACGGTATGGAGGTTATCAAGGAAGCACTCGGTCCCTGTCTTAAGAAGCTTGCTCTCGGCTTTGTAACAGGCGATTACGAGCCCTATGCACAGGAATTCTATAATGCTTTTGTTCCGATTTATCAGGATATCGCTCTTGATAAGAACGGTGAAGCATCAAACGGCAGCCATCCTCAGTACACAATCTATTCAAGCCCCGTTGCCAAGAAGACCTCAAACTACGGTCCCTGGGACTATCGCTTCTGGTATGACTGGAGAATTTCTCCCATGTCAGTTGCTGATGAGCTTAAGGAATATATCGATATGGTTATTGCCGCAACAAATGAGGATAAGGTAAACCTTACCGGCAGATGCTACGGCGCAAACGTAATTGCTGCTTACGTTGCTAAGTATGAGGAGCATGCACTTACTTACGTTGACGATATTTCATATCTTGCTTCATCAGTTCTCGGTATCGACGTTCTTGCTGCTTTATTCGCAGGTGAGGTTGAAATTGAGGCTCAGGCACTTGAGAACTTTGCTTACTACTTCCTTGAGGAGGAAGAGATTATCGCTGACGAGGGGCTGAGAGTTTTCATTCTTACTCTTGTTGAGCTTCTTAACGAGGTAAAGCTTCTCGGTGTTACCGGTGATGCGCTTGAGGCTGTTTTTGACAAAATCAAGACTGAGCTTATTCCTCTTATTCTTCGCGATACCTTCGCATCAATGCCTGCTTTCTGGTCAATGGTTACTCCTGAAAAGTACCTCAAGGCAGTAGAGTTCATCTACGGCGACTGCAGGGAAGAATATGCGAATATGATTTCAAAGATTGATGATTTCTATTATAACGTTCAGCTTAAAACAGAGAAGCAGATGGTAGAGCTTGCTGACAAGGGCTTAACATTCCATATCTTTGTTAAGTATAATTTCCCCGATTATCCCATTTACACAGGCGCAACAAATGAAGGTGACGGCACAACGTCTGCAGTAAGACAGGGCTTCGGCGGTACTTATGCAGAGTACGGCAACGTTCTTTCAGCGGACTATCTTGCAGGTCTTAAGGATGACAGATACGTTGCACCCGATAATAAGGTTGACGCTTCTACCTGTCTTTTCCCTGAAAACACATGGTTTATCAAGAACCTTCATCACGATAAGTTCCCCAACGTAATCAATGAGTTTGCTATGGATATAATGAATTCTGACGTAGCTGTAAGCGACGGCATTTTCAGCCAGTATCAGCATTATGAGGAAGGCGTTCTGACTCCTCTTGCAGACGTTGTTGAAGAGCCCGCAGAAGAGGAAAGAGGCTTCTTCAGACTTATGATTGATTTCTGGAAGCAGCTCTTTGCTATTATCGTAAGACTTTTTAACGGTGAGCTTGCTCTTTGATGCATATGTGAATAAATTATCCCCTGTCTGTACGGCAGGGGATTTTATTGTGCATAAAAATATTAAAAAGAAAAATGCCTCCGCTTATGCGGAGGCTTGCTTTTATTCTTCTGTGTTCTTTGCGGGGATTTCAATCTTGCCGTAAAGTGAGCCTGCAGTGTCTTTTCTGGGAGCACGTGTAACCTCAGGCTGATATGCTTCCTTCTTCTGGAAGCCACCCTTACCGCCTCTGCGATTGTCACGTCTGCCGCCTCTGTTGTTATATCCGCCCTTTGAAGGATGTGTGGGCTGTACGCCTTCCTCAAGAGAGATTATAACCTTTCTGCCTGCATCCTGACCGATTGAGTGAGATGTAACACCCTCAATTTCCTGAATTGCAGTATGAACAATTCTTCTTTCATAGGGGTTCATAGGATCAAGAACAACGTTCTTGCCGTATTTAAGCACCTGCTTTGCGCTTCTGTGTGCAAGGCTACGGAGATTGTCGTTTCTCTTTTCTCTGTAATTGCCGATGTTTACGGAAACCTTACGGTGCTTGTCATCGTCAATTCCCTTGTTGATTGAAAGGCGAAGAAGATACTGGATAGAATCAAGTGTTTCGCCTCTTCTGCCGATAAGAGTGCCGTCCTCGTCACATTCAATAGTGTAAACGTATTCGTTTGAATCAGCAGCCTTTGAAAGAGTGAGCTTGTATTCTGTGATGCCCATGCCCTCGATAATCATCTTAAGGTACTTTGCAGCGCCGTCATTTTCTGTGATTTCAATGATTTCTGCTGCCTTCTTAGGCTCTGCCTTTTCGGTAGAGGCCTTAACCTCTTCCTTTGCGGGAGCAGGCTTTGCAGCCTTGGGAGCGGGCTTTTCACTGTGAGGCTTTGCAGCCTTGTTTTCGGGCTGCTTCTTTTCTTTATTTACGGGCTTTTCAGCTTTGATTTCTTTTACGGGCTTGTCTGCGATTTCGTACCAGACCTTAACCTTAGCGGGTTCAGAAATAAGTCCGAAAAGCTTTTTCTTTGCGTCCTGAATTATTTCCTGATGAAGCTCGGCATCATCGGGAGCAGCAAGGAGAACCTTAGCGTTTTCGTATGCTTCGGCAATTGAACTGCCGGTGCCGATTTTTTCTATAATCATTAACAACGAAATCCTTTCTTGTTATATAAACCGTTCCGGTTTGTTTTCAGATTATTCGTTATTGTCGTTGTTCTGCTTTTTCATTAATTCAGCCTTGATTTTTACATTGTTTTCCTTTGCACGGCGCTGAACTGTTTCATCAATCATCTGATCAGCAATAATTGCATCGGGCTTCAATGCGAAGTGGAGACCGACTGTCTGGATAAAGGAAAGGATGTTTGAGATAATCCAGTAGAAGCCGATACCTGCGGGGAAGCTGAAGGAGAACATAAATGACATAACGGGGGACATAAATGTCATACAACCCATAGCAGGGTTTTTTGCCATTTCGGGATTAGATTTTCTCTGCTTTAAATACATAAAAAGGCTGGAGAAAAGTGCGGTAACACCTGCAAGAACAGGTATCATAATGAGAATGCCGCCAACTTCTTTGGGATTTGCGGTAAGGTCAATACCGAAAATTCTGAAGTTTTCAATAAAACTTTCAATTCTTGTAACGTCTGCCTCTTTAATGATTTCGGGATTAAGTAAATCCTTGATTTCAGAGAACTTGTTGAGGATAAGAAGCTCTATCTGACGTGTGGCGGATACATCGCCGAGAACCTTTGTATAAGCAGCCGTAAGCTCTTCAAGCTGTGCTTCGCTGAAATCAAGAACGTACTTGATGGGGGAGTAGATAGCGCCGTAAAGACCCATCATAACCACAAGCTGTAAAATCATGGGAAGGCATCCCATATTGTTCATGCTGAAGCCCTCGCGCTTATAAAGCTCCTGTGTTTCTTCGGATATCTTCATCTGAGCTTCTCGCGGATTGAGAGTTGAGTACTTAGCTCTTATTTTGTTTACCTTAGCCTGAAGACGCATCTGCTTTGCAGAGTTCTTCTGCTGAGTTACTGCCTGAGGCAGAAGAAGAAGTCTTATAATAAGAGTGATAAGCAAAAGCGAGAGAAGATAGTTATTCGTAATCTCAAAAAGGAATGAAAGCGCATATCCGAAAGGAACGGCCAAAATATCATATAAACCAGTCATTGAAAGCCTCCGAGTTTATTTCCTGTTTCTTCTTTTGAATTTCAGATCCGGAACAGGGTCAACCCCACCCGGAAAAAGCGGGTTGCAACGTAATATTCGCAGTGTTCCCAGGGCACCGCCGAGAAAGAAGCCGTAACGGTCAATTGCTTCGAGAGTATAGTGGGAACAGGTAGGATAGTATCTGCATTTCGGGCCCGATAGCGGGGATAGGTATTTCTGATAAAAACGAATCAGCCCCAGTGCCGCTTTTTTAAGCATCCTTTATTACACCTGCCGAAATTAAATGTCTGTGCATAACTGCACTGATTTCCGTACTTTTTCTGAAGACCGTTTTTGTTCTGGCAACAAATACAATATCGTAACCGCCCGTAAGCTCACCCTGTGAAAGATATGCTGCACGGATGACTCTTCTTGCACGGTTACGCTGTACTGCATTGCCTATTTTTTTGCTTGTTGTTATCCCAATACGACAAATTCCCGCGCGGTTCTTTACAACATAGGTAACCAACGCAGGATTTGTGTATACTTTTCCGCGCCCGTAGGCTCTGCGGAAATCGGTGTTGGATTTAAGTGTTGCGAATCGTGACAATTTCCACGAATCCTTTCAGCTTTAATTAGTATGTAAGCTGCTTTCTGCCCTTTGCTCTGCGGCGGGCAAGAACCTTGCGGCCGTTTCTGTCTGCCATTCTCTTACGGAAGCCGTGCTCCATCTTGCGCTGACGCTTTTTAGGCTGATATGTTCTTTTCATCGGTAAAACTCCTCCATTCTTATACTTCTTAAACAGCTAAAGTAACGGAAAAATGCTGTTCGACTCGAAAAAAGGCGCAATGCACCCCTGTTTCTACAGTTTCCCATTATATATAACTCGAGCCGTTCTGTCAACTGTTTTTTTTGTTTGACAAATATTTAAATTATAAAATATTTATTGTTAATTTCAGATTTATGTTGTATTATAATAATAGACAAGTATCATCTTAATGTAAATTTCCCGATTGTGAGGTGCTGATATGAGTGCAGTTGTTGAGAAAAGACGCAGAGTTCTTATAAACACTGCGTACTTCGCTCTTATTCTTGCAGGTGCATTTGTTGCGTATAAATGGTTTTTACCGCTGATAATTCCTTTTGTGTTTGCCTTTATTGCGGCAGCGGCGCTTAACCGCCCCATAAGTGCAATTACAAGAAAAACCCCGCTCAGACGAGCCTGGCTCAGCACGGCTGCGGTTGTTTTGCTGGTTGTTGTCGTATCCGTGGTTTTCTTCCTTATCGGAATGGAGCTTTTTGAGGCGGTCAGCGGCTTCTACGATTACTCGGTTTCCCAGCTTAATAATATCACTGAGCTTGTGAATGACCTTAAGCTGTGGATTCTTGACGTCACCGCATTCCTTCCTGAGGCAGTCAGAGGAGTTCTTCATGAAAACGTTACAATCTTTTTTGACAATCTTATTGAAAACGGCTTTGAAAATATAAGCTTTGACATTTCAATGATTAACTGGTCGGAAATATTCTCAAAGGGCTCGGCAGTTATTACGGGCACTGTGGGTAAGATTCCCTCGTTTGTTGTTGCAGCTATCATATTTATGATTTCTACCGTATTTATCTCGTCTGATTACGATAAGATAAAGAAATTCTTCATTAAGCAGGTGAAGCCTGAGCGTGCAGACAAGATTTCCTATGCCTGGCATCTTGCTGTGAATTCACTCAAGAAAATGATAAAGGCGTACTGCCTTATTATCCTCATCACAACCTTTGAGCTTACCGTCGGCTTCTATATTCTGAAATTCATCGGTGTGTTTGACAGCCCCTACGTGCTTATAATTGCATTTGCTATTGCTATTATCGATATCATCCCCGTACTCGGTACAGGTACCGTGCTTATTCCATGGGCGGTTATTTCCTTTATTACGGGAAATATCGGCCTTGGTATAGGTCTTCTTGCTCTTTACGTTATTATTCTCGTTATAAGACAGATAATTGAGCCGAAGCTTGTTGCAGGTCAGGTAGGTCTTCCTCCTATTGCAACCATTATTGCAATGTATGTAGGCTCGAAGACTATGGGTGTTCTTGGCTTCTTTATTCTTCCCTTTATTGTGATTCTGATAAAGGTGTTCAACGATGCAGGTCTTATTCACGTCTTCAAGGACGTTCACGAGGGCGAGAATGAAGCAGGTGCAAATGCCGATGGTGCAGGCAAGTCCTGTGAAGCAGCAGAAAACGGATAATTTTGACATGAATGTGACGCAATAGGAAAGTGTTAACAATTTGGTAAAAAAATATCTTGAAAATATTTATAATTCTGAAATAGAATAATAAATATTTTTGCGTATGATATTATGTAAACGTATAGATTTTTGTATGTCGGAGGACGTATTTATATGCTTAATACTTTAATACAGACAATCGCAAATCTCGGCTTTGATGCTGAAGCTATCTCAACAGCCTTCAATAACGTTCTTGCTGCAATCCGCGACGGTGACACCTCATCTCTTCAGGGTATTGCCGGTATCTTCACCGGAATTGTATCCGCTCTTACGGGAGCCAGCGCAGCAGATATAAATGCGGTTTTAACCTCCCTTATCACAAGCATTGTTGCTATTCTCTCTGACGACGCAACAAGCTCTGTTCTTTCTACAATCACAGGAGCTTAAAACGGAAATTCTTTTATGATTCTGCCCGATAGATTTTTTCTGTCGGGCTGATGTTTTTAAGATGCAGATATACAGCTGAGAATTTTTGCGGCTGCTATATATAATATGTAATTAATTATTAAAGGGGAATTGATATGTTGAAAAGAGCTATGGTACCGATAGCGGCTTTGCTGATGCTCTGTCTTTGCGGATGTGTGATTTCGCTTCCTGAGGTGGAAACCACAGGTCAGTATGATTATGAATATCAGACGACCGAGGCTGCGGTTCAGGATACGGAGAGCTATCCCGTAGCAGAAGAAACAACCGTAGCAGAAGAAACAACAACTGCAGCTCAGCAGACCACTATGCCTGAGGTGACTGAGTCTGCAACGGAAGAGGCAACGACAGCCGAGCAGACCACTGCAGCGGAAACAACGGTGATTATCGAGGTAACCACGGAGCCTGTTTCCGAAACTGAGGTTGACCTGAGCATCTCCATGCCCGAGAAAAACGGAACTATGGTAACCGATTCCTCGGCGGATAACAAATACATAAAAACAGTAATTGATAAAAAGGGACTTTCAGCGGAGCTTCTTGTTGCCGTGTATGCGGTGCCTGAGTCGGGACAGAATTACGTTTTTGAGTTTTATTCCGCGGGAAATTACACTGCAGATAATATAAGAAGGGTATTCCTTATAGATTCCTACGGCAATATAACGGGTGTTGCGGCGGTTAAAAGCAACGAAAGAGAGAACGTTTCTGTGGTTGAAAACTGGTTCTGTATGAACGTTCTTATTAAAGAATTGATATTTCCGGCAGTTTCCGGGGACATAAAATAGGAATTGCCCGGTTGCGTGGAATAAATATTTTCCCGAAAAAGAAAATTTGACGAAAAATCAGAGGTCTGCTCCGTCAGAGGGGGGCAGAGTGGCGGAAAAAACTGCATAAAATACATAAATATGCATATATTCAGTGAATATTCAGCAAGAAATGTATAAAATTGCACTTATGGAAAACATCAAAAAAAATAGCAACTTTTACGAAAAATTTTTCAAAAAATTGTTGCAATTTACAGAAATATATGGTACAATGCATCTTGCCTGTTAATAAAGGGGTAATTATGCCTGAATGTAACAGGTAGATATGCGATGATACGGGAGGTGGCTGCGCTCGACGCAGGAAATTTCCGTGGAGTATGTCCGATTTTCAAACCGGGCGATTATGTAATACCGCACAAGGGGGGAGTCTGCGCCTTAACCGGGCTCCTATGGTACTTATGCGGCGAAAATTTCTGTAATTCGATCCGGGATAACTTGCGAATATCTCGGATTTAAAAATCGGAGGGCGCGAACAACCCGGCGCCGTGTAGAAATTTTCAGACAGCACAGCCCGCCAAATTCTAAGGAGGCATTAAAATGGCAGTTAAGGAAAAGATCAGAATCAGACTTAAGGGCTACGACCATTCAGTTGTAGACAAGGCAGCGGAGAGAATCGTTGAAACTGCTAAGCGTACAGGCGCTCAGGTTTCAGGTCCCGTTCCGCTTCCCACAGAGAAGGAAGTTGTTACTATCCTTCGCGCTGTTCACAAGTACAAGGATTCTCGTGAACAGTTTGAGCAGAGAACCCACAAGAGACTCATCGATGTAATCAGACCCTCAGCAAAGACTGCTGAAGCACTGACAAATCTTGAGCTTCCCGCCGGCGTAGATATCGAGATTAAGCTTTAATCGAGAATCTGCAAGGCAGGTCACGTTGGAGAAATCCAACCAATAACCTTTAGGAGGAATAAAAATGAACAAAGGAATCATCGGAAAAAAGCTTGGTATGACACAGCTTTTTGACCAAAACGGAAATGTCGTTCCCGTTACTGTAATTGAAGCAGGCCCCTGCGTGGTTGCTCAGAAGAAAACAGTAGA
>JAZTWN010000027.1:0-2480 GCA_045635905.1 Acutalibacteraceae bacterium | reverse complement strand
GCTTATATTTTTCAGCCTGATACGTTGCGTTGACAACTGCATCACAGCTGAAAAGCCAATGGGGAACATAAACGCCCTTTACTTCATCAAGCTTGTTTTCAGCCAAAAAAGCTTTTGGAACAAACTTTTTGCCCATAAAGTGCTTTTTGAGTGCTGCCTTTGCGGCTTTTTTGTCAAGCTTGAAAGGAATAACAAGGTCAGGCTTAAGTGCACCCGAAAACTGACCCTGCATAACAACCTGATTGCCACAGTAAGGACAGCTTGTAGCACCCGTTGTTGCATCGGCAACAATTTCACCGCCGCAGGATTTGCAGGCATAAACGCTCATACCGTCTGTTTCGCCTGCATCCCACTGACTGCCCTGCGAATTCCAGTTAATCTGTTCAACTGTGTTTGCCGCAAAATCTTCTGCCTGCTGCATAGCGGCAATATCAAACAGCGTATCGCAGTAAGGACATTTGAGAGTCTGTGCACCGATATCAAATTCAACAGCACCGCCGCAATGCGGACATTTCTGTTCAGTTAATGTCGACAAGGTTAATTACCTCCTTGTGTTTTGTATTGGTCGAGAATATCATAGAACGCCGTAAAGAATCCTTCACCTTTTTCGGGCAGTTCATAATTTGAGCTTACCGAATAGAATTCGGTATCACCGTATTCAAAGCTGACGGCTGTTGTCGGGGCATCAAGAATAACCATTTCGCTGTTTTCAAGCTTACCCCAGCTGAGAACACCGTACTCTTTGCACTTAAGACGAATCTGTTCAATTGCTTCAAAAGGCACCTGAAAGCTTAAAGATTCTTCCTCTGCACCGACATACGGCTGATTATAATACTCAAACCACACCTCGTTATTATCGTTGAGATAAATTCTCATACTCATTGAGCCGCCGTCCATACCGCCGCCGTCTGAATAGGTGCAGGAAACAACCGTATCGGATAAATCGCGTTCCATACCGCCTTTGTCAGGCACGTAGAATTTAGTTTTGTGATACCATATACCAGCTCCGACAGCTATTGCCAAAGCTGAGACCAATATCACAATTATCGCAACCTTCATTTTTTTATTCATCGAAATTTATTTCAATCAGTTAGCCTTGGGAGTGCCGCAGCAAGCGCAGAAAGCACCGCCATCGTTTGAAGCGTTACAAGCGGAACATACCCACCCCTGTGAAACGGGAGCCTGCTGAGGCTGCTGAGGCTGTGCATAAGGATTCTGCTGTGCGTAGGGGTTAGCCTGAGGCTGACCGTAAGGATTCTGCTGTGCGTAGGGGTTAGCCTGAGGCTGACCGTAGGGGTTCTGCTGTGCGTAGGGGTTAGCCTGAGGCTGTGCGTAGGGGTTCTGCTGTGCGTAAGGGTTAGCCTGAGGCTGTCCGTAAGGGTTCTGCTGTGCATAAGGGTTAGCCTGAGGCTGTGCATAGGGATTAGGCTGACCGTAAGCGTTTGCAGGAGCATAACCCTGATTTACAGGCATACCGTTGTTCATCGGCATATTGGGCATTGTGCCTCTGCCGGGTGTAAGGGTGTTGATAACTTCCATAGCCATCTGCTGATACTTGTTGTATTCAGCTGTGCCCATACCCTCGATACGGAATGTATTGAGCTGAACTCTGAAATCATCAAAGTAAGGATTATTGACGTTAAATTCAAGAATGAAGTTATAGTAGTACTCATATCTGGGCGGATTGTAGCTTACTCGCTGACCGTCCTTACCCTGTGTATAAATCTCGTCCTTATCTTCATCAATCTTGAGGTTACAGCTCATAATGCTTGAAATAGCCATAACGTCGGGATTTTCATCCTTCCAGTTGTTGGGGCTGTAATTTGAAACAACAAAGTTGCCGTTTACGGTATCAACGTAAATCTTCTTGCTGTTGCCGAATGTGAGGTTGGGTCTGAAAGCGGCAAGAGCGGACTTATTCTGCTCTCTGTAAGCGAGCTGCTGATTGATTTCAGCAATTGTTGAGCTTCTTCTGTCGCTGAAGAAGGGTGAAAGCTTCTTTGCGCAGTCTTTACACATATTGCCGTCTTCAAGTTTTCTGTTGCCGAGAAGTCCTATTTTTTCTCCGCAGATATCGCAGAATTTCTTATCAAAAAGTCCCATAATAAAATCTCCTTATTACAATTATTGATTTTGAAGTTTAATTATTTTGCATCGCTTTCATCGAAGATGTCACCGCATTCGGGACAGAACTTCGGAGGATTCTTGGGGTCTTCGGGTTTCCAGCCGCATTTGTCGCACTGGTAAAGAGGTGCGCCCTCAGGCTTTTTCTGACCGCAGTTGGGGCAGAACTTGCCTTTGTTTACAGAGCCGCAGGAGCAAGACCAGCCTTCTGCTTCAGGCTTCTTCGCACCGCATTCTGTGCAGAAGTTGCCGCTTACAGTTGCACCGCAAGCGCACTGCCAACCTGCTGCAGGGGCAGGTGCTGCTGCAGCTGCGTTTGCCATAGCCTGTGCCTGTGCATCAATCAACTGCTGTGC
>JAZTWN010000026.1:0-19020 GCA_045635905.1 Acutalibacteraceae bacterium | reverse complement strand
TATCGCCCGACTTATTTTACATCTCTTCAAGAGAGCGGAAAACGTAGCCGCGCTCTCTTGCAGTATCGATAATATCCGCAAGAGCTTCTGCATTATCTGAGGATACGGAATGCAGAAGAATCACCGCACCGGGATGCAATCGCGAAAGAACTGTTTCATAAGCATGCATAGCCCCCTTCTGATTTTCCGTATCCCAATCGGCATAAGCAAGTGACCAGAATACACAGGTGTAGCCCAGATCATTTATAACAGACACAGCCTTTTCGGAATACTTGCCCTGAGGAAAACGGAAATACAAGGAAGAATACCCGAAATTCTCGCGTATATAATCGTCAAAGCCTTTGATTTCTTCAATAATCTTATCAGTGGAGAGTGTTGAAAAATCAGGATGAGTCACACTGTGATTACCGACAATGTGGCCTTCATTAATCATTCTTGCAATAAGCTCTTCATTATCTCTTATCTGAGGCAAGGTGCAGAAAAAAGCAGCAGTAACCTTCTTTTCCGCAAGAACATCAAGAATTTTAGAGGTATAGCCGTTTTCATATCCGCAATCAAAGGTAAGATACAGAACCTTGTCCTCAACAGCAGAATCATAGCATACTGCGTCAAATAATTTTTCCTCGAAAAATTTCTGATAACCAACGCTTATAGAATGAGGCTTTTCCTCGGTTGCAACACCGTAGCTGTGTGAAATCATTTCAGTAGAGAGCTTATCGGTGCTGCGCATAGCTATTGAAGAAAAATCAATCTTTGCTATAGGTTCAAGACCGGTAAGCGTACCTGCAGTATCGCTTTTATTGCCGTAAAAGCTTTTTTGTAACGGGCTTGTGCTTCCCGGAATAAGCTCAGATTCAGAGGTTGTTTCCTCAAGCATTCCCTGAGCCGGAGGTTCAGTCATAATAAGCTCCTCCTGCGAAGTCTGTTCTGCTCCGCTTTCCGCATTTTCAGTCGATTCCTGTGATTCATCAGTACACGAAACAAAAAACAGCGTAATTATTGTAATAATTATAAAAGAGTAAAATATTTTTTTGATCATCATATCACCAAGCTTATTATAACACAAATTTATATTTTTAACAAATAAAAATTGCGGAATTCAACGAAATTAATCTGAATTCCGCAAAAAAAGTTATTTTATAACACTCTGCACACCGCTGATAATTCCGTCAAAGGCATCAATTGCCTTATTGGCAGTCTTTTTCATCTTTTTCTTCATTTTTTTATTACTGCTCATAACACCTGATCCAATAAGCATTGTACCGCCGATGGCTGCTGCAGCACCAATGTATTTGAGCATATCATGCTTAGAATTATTCATAAAAATTCACCCCCGAAAACAGTATTGCCTGAACGTAAATATTTATTTTACATTTCAAAAAAAATATGTTAGAATGTAAAAAAATAAATAAGGGCGAACTACAATGAAAGAACTGAATATCGTATTAATAGAACCCGAAATTCCTCAGAATACGGGAAATATAGCTCGTACCTGTGCAGCAACAGGTGCAAGACTCCATCTGGTTGAGCCTATGGGTTTCAGGATTGATGACAAGAAGCTTAAGCGCGCCGGTCTTGATTATTGGTATCTTCTTGACATTACGTATTACTCATCTACAGATGATTTCTTCAGCAAAAATCCTGACGGAATGTTTTTCTACTACTCGACTAAGGCGAAATATAATCACACCGAGGTCACATATCCCGATAAAACTTACATAGTTTTCGGCAAGGAAACTGCAGGACTTCCCGAGGAATTATTGCACGCAAACCCTGAAACAACAGTAAGAATCCCGATGATATCCGATGCAAGAAGCCTGAATCTTTCAAACGCAGCAGCTATCGGTGCTTATGAGGTATTAAGACAATGGAATTTTCCCGACCTTCTCTTGGAGGGCAAGCTTCGTAATTTTGAGTGGTAACAGGAACATGTATCGTTGAAAAATTTTTAAATTACCAAGAAAATGATTGAATTTACAGTATATCTGTGCTATTATATATTTGCATAAATTTGCAAGGAGGATGAAGATAATGGATTTTATCAATCAGCTCGTTGAGTTCATTCAGAATTTTATTGATGCTATTAAGAACCTTGTTGCATCAATCAGAGAAAAGAACGACCAGAAATAATCTAGTAATTACTTTAATCAGGAGGTAGCAGTCATGGAGTTTGTTAATCAGGTATATGAATTCATCATGTATCTCATCAACACCATCAAGGGTCTTGTAGCTTCCCTCAAGGGCGAAGAACCTACAACCCTCAAGGATGCAACTGATGAAACAACAGCTAAAGCTGAATAAGATTTTTCAGCAAAAAGCAGAGAGCAGATATGCTCTCTGTTTTTTTATGGAAAAAAATTGAAGGCTGCCAAAAGACAACCTTCATAAAAATTATTTCATAA
Organism: Acutalibacteraceae bacterium; assembly: GCA_045635905.1. Classification (GTDB taxonomy): domain Bacteria; phylum Bacillota; class Clostridia; order Oscillospirales; family Acutalibacteraceae; genus RUG806. The sequence continues at coordinate 16,618 of JAZTWN010000026.1, read as the reverse complement.
GACCTTCAGATACAGCCCATGCATGGAAGGACTGAAGACTTCTTAAGCGACCGAGTGACAGCTGCTGACCGCCGCGGTTGATAGCCTTCATGCCTTCAACACCCTGAAGCTGAACAAGATACTTTGCAGAGCAATTGAAGCCATTATCAATAGCATTATCAAGAAGAGTGATTTCATTATATCTCTTCTCAGCAAGAGCCATATCGCTGCTCATAAATGCCTCATGGAAGCGCTGGAAGAAAGCACCGCCGCAGGAGGTGGGAGTTGCCATAACACCTCTTGCACCAAGCTTATAAGCATCGAAAAGGAAGGGCATATTTGCCTGAATAAGACAGGAGTCACCCTTATTATCTATCTTATCCTTGATACCGCCTTCAACAAGACAGGTGCAGTCCTTAATGCCGTAAATGCCGCATTCCTTAACAAGTCTGCCATAGGTTTCACCTGTGATAAGGTGAGGCTGGAAGCCGGGGAATTCATAGCAAAATACGGGAAGATCTGTATAAGCCTTGAGCTCGCCGATATAGTTTACAAGTCTGTCGGGATCCTTACCGAAGCCCTTAGTTGTAAACACGATACCGTCAACGCCTGTAGCAGTAATTCTTTTAACCTCTTCTACCTGAGCAAACCATGAGGGCTCAACGTTTGCAGTAGCAACAACTGTTGTATTACCCTTGTGCTTTACGGTAAGCTCAGCAAGCTTTACTCTTTCATCAAGAGTAAGGTTTACCATTTCTGAGCTGCCACATACACAGAAAAGGTGTTCAACACCCTGTGCTACCTGCCAGTCAGCATACTCCTCGTATGCATCATAGTTAATAGTAAGGTCATCATTATAGGGGGTGAGCATTAAGGAATAAATGCCCTCGTAATTTTCAGTAAGCTTTGACATATCAGTTTGGCATAGTTATCAAAGAATTGTAACTGTACCGTCCTCCTCAACTCTGATTTTATCACCTGTTTTAACTGCATCAAGGAATTCGTCGCCAAGGCAGTCAATTGTGGGAAGAGAATTTTCTGTCCAGATATCAGAAAGAATAGCACCTGCTGCAGCAAGTGAATCGATAGGCTTTGAGAAAAGAAGACAAGCAGGGCTTCTGTTGAGTGCAGTTGCACAGTAAAGCACCATACCGCCTGTGGTTGAGCCAATTGTCTGAGGCAGACAAAGAGCAGTACCGAACATAGGCTTGCCGAATAGATCAGGATTGTTCTGATCTCCACACTTTGCTTCCTTATCACCGAACTGAAGGCTCTTCTGGAAGCTTGCAAGAGTGTTGAAGCCATTCTTTGTTACAAGAGCTTCTGCTTCACAGGAACCGGGAACAACAACACGGCCTTTGAATGTTTTCATAATTATTTAACCCCCTTAGTGATGCAATCAAGAATTTCAGCGTTTGTATAATAACGGGATGTAGTGTAAGTTCTGAGCTTATTTGAATTTGTGATAACGGGCTTCTTGCCGCAAAGAGGATTATTCATATACATAAGAGGACAGATATAGCTGAGAATTACGCCGGTCTTCTTAAGTCTTGCAGCATAAGCAGTCTTATTGAACTTTTCAACAACAGCGGGAGCAGCTGTAAATACAGTGGGGATAACAACCTTGCTGTTACCTGCAGCCTTAAGACCAGCTTCTACCTTTTCTGTCCAGTCAATAAGCTGAGAATATGTAAGGTGAGGACAACCGATGAAGCAAAGCTTAGGTGTTGCATCCTTATCCTTCCAGATTACGGGATAGCTGTTCTTTACTCTTTCAAGCTCAGCATCGTCAATAACGTAAACCTGTGCATTTTCAGCAATAAGAGCCTCGCCCTCTTCTACAGCTTCGGGAGTAAGACCCTCAATGTGATAAAGACCTACAGCACCGTTAGAAGCAGTAGCAGCACCGAAATCCTTAAGATATGCCTTTGCATCGTCATTGAGCTCAGAGCCAATCCACTTAGTAAGACCCTTAACGTAGGGAACGTCTTCCATAACCTTCATACCGATAGCAGAGCCGAGAACCTGTGCTTCGGGAATCTTATCAGTCTTAACCTCAATAATCCAAGTAGCCTTTCTGCCCTCGTCGGTAAGAAGACCGAAATAAGGAACGTAGCCTACAATTGAACCGAAAAGGTCAATGATACCTGAGTTTCTGTTGCAGCGTGCGCCGAGAACGGAGTTTGCATATACAACAGCACTGGATTCTGCCCAAGAAAGAATATCACCCTTGTTGGGAGTATTACCTACCTCATCAAGATAACAGGTACATGTATATGATGAATCACTTAAAAGTCCCATCTTCTGAAGCTGTCCGTCATACATAGTCTGAGCGGAATACATAAACTTCTTGAAGATAAGGTTTTCAAGGAAGCTTGCAGGAACGTTTTTATCAACGGGCTTGGGGTCAACGGAGAACTGCTGACCTGAAACAACACCGTCATTTATAAGTCTTTCCATAAGCTCGTATACAGGAGTCATAACCTTGATACCGAAGCTTGTTACAAGATGTCCGTTCTTGCTTGTAACAGGAACAAGCTTGGTTGCGCCGAAGGTTTCACCGTACATAACCAGGGTCTTCATTATTTTTGCCATTGTTTCTCCCTGCGAACCGTTAAGTATCGCGAGCTGTTCGGGAGTAAGCTCAATTTTGTAATCAGCCACAAAACTCATCCTTTCTTTCGCACACATAAAGAAAATGTGCATTTGTTATAATTATAACAAATGAAAATATAAATGCAAGAGAATTTTTACAATTTATTTATACAAAGAAAAAGACAGTCCTCATATAGAGTACTGTCCTATACTGCTCAGCCGTAATTTGAATATTCTTTCGGGAAATATATGTTAATATCTACTGTTGAATCAATGCCGCTTACTCGTCCCGAATCCGTATATTGCCACATATCAAATTTATATATAAACGTAGGATATTCACAGTATTCAGCAAGCCAGAAGGCATAATCACTTATGGATGCAAGATCATACTCAAAATAGCCTATTTCCCTGTTGAAATATATCATTACATCTCTGCCTGAATTTTCAATTTCGTTGCAGAAATTAACGGCACATTCCGTAATCTGTGCGCTTGTCATGTCAGCTGTACGAGCTTCATCATTATCAACGTATTCCCAGTCGTATACAACAGGAAAATCAAGATACCTGTCACCGAGTGCAGAAAGCACAAACTGAGCTTCTTCCCTCGCCTCTGCGGCATTTACAGCCTGAGAATAAAAATAAACACCGACCTTAAGGCCTGCTGCTACAGCACCGTCATAATTTTTATAGAAATTATCGTCAATTCCCATAATTCCCTTTGAGCCGTAGCCTCTGTAGCCTATTCGGAGAATAACAAAATCGATTCCGTCTGAGGCTACCGCGTTCCAATCAATTTCTCCCTGAAAAACCGATACGTCGATGCCTGTCATTGTACTTCTTGACGCGTCAGCATATTTCATTCTCATATTATCATCAATATAAAAAAGCATGGGATCAAGTACGCTTTCATCAACGTCCTCGTGTAAGGGTACGTATTCACCGTGTACGTCGGTAGCATATGGAGTTTTATATTCTGTAGTCGGTTCATCCAACAAAGAAAAAGAGCAAGAAGAAAGAAAAATGCAACTTGCCGTTATCAACAATAATATTTTTCTCATAAAAACCTCAAAAGCGTGTAAATATCATATTGAATGACATTATACACGCTTTTTGCAGATTGTTCAACAGTTAAGTATTAACAAATGTTTAAGATTTTATTTTTCGTCAGAAATCGTGCTGATATCATAAGGTGTTGTCTGATACACAAAGTAGTTGAGCCAGTTACAGTAAAGGAGGTTTGCATGAGCTCTCCAGCGGACAACGGGCTCCTTAGTGGGATCGTCATCAGGGAAATAATTCACAGGCACCTTGATATCAAGTCCCTTGCCTACATCTCTGTCATACTCCTCCTTAAGTGTAACAGGGTCGTATTCTGAATGTCCCATAACGAACACCTGCTTACCTCTTTCAGTAGCGACACAGTATACACCTGCCTCATCTGAGGAAGCAAGAATTTTAAGCTGAGGCACCTTTTCGATATCCTCGCGTTTTACGCTTGTATGTCTTGAGTGAGGCACCCAGAATTTATCATCAAAGCCTCTGAAAAGAATTGAACGTTTATAATCAACCTTATGGGGAAAAACACCGAACATCTTCTCGGGCAGGTCATACTTTTCTATGCCGAAATGATAGTAAAGTCCTGCCTGCGCACCCCAACAGATATGGAAAGTGCTGTGAACGTGTGTTTTTGACCACTCCATAATTTCACAAAGCTCCGGCCAGTAGTCAACCTCTTCAAAGGGCATCTGCTCAACAGGGGCGCCTGTAATAATCATACCGTCAAAATATCTGTCCTTTACATCCTCAAATGTCTTATAGAAAGCAAGAAGATGCTCAGCGGAAATATGCGTAGGAACGTGACTTGCAGTCATAATAAGCTCAAGCTCAATCTGCAAGGGAGTATTTCCGAGAATTCTCGAAAGCTGTGTTTCCGTTGCAATCTTTTTAGGCATAAGATTAAGAACAAGAATTTTAAGGGGTCGGATATCCTGAGAAATAGCTCTCGTTTCAGTCATAACGAAAATATTTTCGTCAGTAAGAGTTTTAACCGCAGGAAGCTCATTTGGTATCTTAATGGGCATTTTTTTACTCCTTAATCAATATTGTTAAGTGCCTGATCGATATCTGCAATAAGGTCCTCACTGCTTTCAAGGCCACAGGAAAGACGAACAAGGTCAGCAGAAACACCGGCTCTTAAAAGCTCCTCATCATTCATCTGACGGTGAGTTGCGCTTGCAGGATGAAGACAACAGGAGCGAGCATCTGCGACGTGAGTTTCAATAGCAATCATTTTAAGTGATTTCATGAATTTCTCAGCAGCTTTTCTGCCGCCCTTTACACCGAAGCTAATAACACCGCAGGTGCCGTCGGGCATATATTTCTTTGCAAGCTCATAGTACTTATCGCTTTCAAGACCCGAGAAGGAAACCCAGGAAATCTTATCGCTCTTTTCAAGATATTTTGCAACCGCAAGAGCATTTTCGAAATGACGCTTGATTCTTACGTGAAGGCTTTCAAGACCGAGATTAAGAATAAAAGCACTCTGGGGTGCAGGTGTTGTTCCAAGGTCACGCATAAGCTGTGCAGTAGCCTTTGTAATAAATGCACCCTCCTTGCCGAATTTTTCAGCATAGGTAATGCCGTGATAACTGTCATCGGGAGTGCAAAGACCGGGATATTTGTCAGCATATTTCATCCAGTCAAACTTGCCGGAATCAACAATACATCCGCCTACTGCAGCACCGTGACCGTCCATATACTTTGTTGTGGAGTGTGTTACGATATCAGCACCCCATTCGATGGGACGGCAATGCACTGGAGTTGCAAAGGTATTATCAATAATAAGCGGAACACCGTGCTTATGTGCAGCATTTGCAAACTTTTCAATATCAAGCACCTTGAGTGCAGGATTTGCAATGGTTTCACCAAAAACAAGCTTTGTATCAGGGGTAAAAGCAGCGTCAAGCTCCTCTTCTGTACAATCGGGATCAACAAATGTACAAGAAATACCCATCTTCTTCATTGTAACGGCAAAAAGATTATATGTACCGCCGTAAATAGCTGAAGAAGATACAATATGACCGCCGTTTTCACAGATATTGAAGGTTGCAAAGAAGCTTGCGGCCTGACCTGAGGACAGAAGCATTGCGGCGCTGCCGCCTTCCATTTCACAGATTTTTGCTGCAACGGTATCGCAGGTGGGATTCTGAAGCCTTGAATAGAAATATCCGCTTGCTTCAAGGTCAAAAAGCTTGCCCATATCCTCACTTGTGTCATATTTGAAGGTAGTGCTCTGAATTATTGGAATCTGACGGGGCTCACCGTTTCCGGGAGTGTAGCCTCCCTGTACACATTTTGTTTCAATTCTGTAATTGCTCATAATGTATTCCTTTCAGGAATCAATACATATTTTACGCCCTTTTCAGCGTCTATGTATGTTATTCCGTTGTCTGTTTTATAACTTATTTCAGAGGACTCTGCATTTACCGCAAAATTACCCTTGACGGCAACAACTCCGCCGTTGTTGCTCACAACTGTGATTTCGCAAGCCGAATTTTCGTTCCAGGCGATATCAACAGTAACGTTACCGCGGGCAAGAAGTCCTTTTACGCTTCCGTTTTTCCAGGAAGAAGGTAATGCAGGAAGGATATCAATAAGGAATGCTCCGTCAGAAAGCTTCACGTGGCTTTGTATAAGCATTTCGCAAATACCTGCAGTCGCTCCGAAATTGCCGTCTATCTGGAAGGGCGGATGAGCATCAAAAAGATTGGGATATACTCCTCCACCGCCGCTATAGCGGGTAACAAGCCCGTTTCTTACAGGTCTTAAAAGTCTGTAAATAAGCTTTGCTGCATGATCACCGTCAAGAAGTCGGGCAAAAAAATTGATTTTCCATGCAAGGCTCCAGCCTGTTCCGTCATCGCCTCTAATTTCAAGAGATTTTCTGCAAGCATCAGCAAGCGCTGGAGTTTTTTCAGGAGAAATCATTGTGCCGGGATGAAGCCCGTAAAGATGGGAAACGTGTCTGTGGTGAATTTCAGGAGCATTAAGATCCCAGTCACCCTCCCACTCCTGAAGCTGACCAGCCTTACCGATTTTAAGGGGAAGAAGCCTTTCTCTGTATGAAATAAGCTCCTCGCGAAGCTCACTATCTCTTCCGAGAATTTCACAGATATCAATCATATCGGTGAAATTTTCATAAAGCATTTCGACGTCCATCGCCGTTCCCTTGCATACCCAACCTCTGTTGCCCTCATCATCACAGAATTCATTTTCAGGTGATGTGGCAGGATTGGTCATAAGATAGCCGTTTTCATCCTTATAAAGAATGTCGATATTGAACAGGCAATTTTCCTTAAGTACGTCATAAAAGCCTTCAAGAAGCTTTTTATCACCTGTAAAGTTATAATATTCAACAAGGTGCTTGCAAAGCCAGGCACCGCCTAAAGGATACTGCGACCAGCCGCCGCCCCATCCGGGAGATGTCCACAACCACGGATTTGAAATTGTATAAAGTGTCCAGCCTCTTGCATTATAATATGCACTTGCGGTCTTACTACCGTTTTCGGTAAGAGCACATATAAAATCAGCAAAGGGCTTTGTACAGTGCACAATATTTGCAGGCCCTGCACACCAATAATTCATCTGAACGTTGATGTTTGTGTGGTAATCACAATGCCAGGGTGCTTTATAATCCTTACACCAGAGTCCCTGAAGATTTGCAGGAAGAACGTTCTCCTTGCGGCTTGAACAAATAAGAAGATACTTTCCGTAATTGAAAAGAAGCTCAACAAGCCCCGTATCGGACTGATTCTTAATAAAGGACTTAAGTCTTTTAGGAAGAGCAATACCATCCTTGCCCTCACCGCGCAAATCCAGCACCGAGCGCTGATATAATTTTCTGTAGTCAGCAATATGATTGCTCTTAATCATATCGTAATTTTCTGCATTAATTGATGATAAAATATCTTCGCAGGTCTTAACGGGATCAGCACCCTTAAAGCCACTGCTCTGATCAAGCACATAGTCAGTAGCCGCAGTAAAGCAGATTATAACGCTATCGGCATCAATAACTCTAATTGAAGAAGAAGATTTTTCTGTTCTTCCGCCCTGCGCATTCACAATAAGCTTGCCTGCAAATGCAATATGTGCGGGATTTCCGTCTGCGTGACCACTGAATTCAAGTGAATTATCCGTAAAATTAATATTTTCAATAAAATCAACACTATAGCTGATATCAAAATTTAAAAAGGCTTTTTTATCAGCAGAAATATTAACAAAAATTGCATTGTCCACCGCAGATGAAAAATATTCTCTTGTAATTTTAACATCTCCTGCATAGAACTCATCAGAACACACCGCATCTGCAATATCAAGCCTTCTTGAAAAAGCAGTGATTTTTCCGAGCCTTTTAAGACACTTGATTTTAAGGTCTCCAAAGGTCTGATATGAGCCCGAATAAGCCCCATCAAAGCCTCCGCCGTTATTGATAAATTCTGTATCAAGAAGCTTTGCAGCATCTGAATATTTCTTTTCACAGATAAGACGCCTTAATTCAGGCAAGTGCTTATATGCTTCCTTTTTATCTGCATCAGGATATTTATCTCCGTTCCACATAGAAATTTCATTCATCTGAAGACGAAGCTCTTTTGTGCCCGAAAAAACCATAGCACCGAGTCTGCCGTTACCTATAGGCAGGGCCTCTTCCCAGTCTTTTGCCGGCTTATTGAAATAAAGAATATGTTCCATTATATCACTTCCTCACGCTATAATATCATTAAAATAAACTAAAGTCAAATTATAAATATTAATGCTTACCATTGATAAATGGTTTAATTTTCCCTAACATATTTCAAGCAACAGGTTATTACAAATATTAAAATTAATGCTATAATGGACACATAGCAACGAAGGGAGAGTAACAAATGAATATAAAAAAGGTCGGAGAGCAGATTTAGCACTGCGAAAAGCATAATATTATTTAACACCTAAACAAAAATGCAGTCCGTACATTTTGTGTACGGACTGTAATTTTTATTAAGAATCAGAAATATCTGCGAAGATAGCTTTCTGTTATATCTCTTGCCCTGCGAGAGGCTTCCTCGTCCTTATCCATAGCGTGCCCCGAATTTTCATATATCAGCAATTCATTTGAAACACCGTTACTGTTCAACAAATCAATAAAATCATATATGTGAGCAACGGGAACAAGCTCATCCTTTTTTGCACAGAAAACTGCAGTCGGAACGCACTCAACGGTAACATATTCAGCAGGAGAAATCCGCTTCAATGCTTTTTGCTTGATATCATCATTAAAATCAGCCTTATCAAGCCCTTCACCGCAGCAAAGAGAAAGAATTTTGTATTTCCAATCCTCAAATTCCCCTGAAATTCCAAGCAAGAAATCCTCGGAATAGCATTTCACGGGAGGACAGTAAGCACATACCGCTTCTACAGACAACGGTGAATGAGCCTTTTTTATATACGCATAAAGCAAGGCAAGATGCGCTCCTGCCGAGCCACCCGATAAAATCACTTTGTCAGCCTCGAAGCCATTATCCCGGCTAAATAATTTAATGCATTCAAGACACATTACAATATCATCAAGCTCATCAAACACAGAAATATTATCGGAAACGTATCGGTAATTCATTGAAGCAGTTATGTAGCCCTTGTTGCAAAAATATTCAGCATCAGCTAAATGGGCAGCTTTATCACAACTACTCCAACCACCTCCGTGAATAAAAAGCAGCACTCCCCTGTCTGTCACAGGCTCATCAGGAATATATATATCAAATTTCTGTCTTTCGTGACTTCCGTATGAAATATCCTTTAATACTCTCATAATCAATCCTTACAAAAAACATCCCTTATTGCCTCAAGATAGCCGTAGCCGTAAAGGTCATCAGGCTGAAGATAGCTTGTTTCTGTCCACTCGTTCCAGCTGTTGACAGTAATAAGAGGAGCCTTCATAATTCCGCCAGTCATTGACTTATCGGCAAATTCCTTGATTTTCTCACATGCAGCCTTGAAGTTTTCCGGTGCATTATTTTCTACAACACCGGGCATAAAATTATTGAATCTCACGTTATTATCCCAGCCAACACTGATATTAGGATAATACGGGATTTTGTGTTTATCCGCTTCAGATTCAAGCTTTCCGCAGTAATCCGCGGTAATATCGCAATAATCACCGTCAAAATTCGAGCATCCGCCCCAGTTATAGTTTGTGATTGAATCAACACCGAGGTAATGATAAATTTCAGTTAAGGAAGCACCCTTGTTTATGTCTTCGTCAGGAAGCCAGTTATAGGTATATCCGCTCCAATGCACTACCTGGAAATGCAGCCCCTTGAACCCTGCTTTTACCGTCTTTTCTCTGAAGCGTTCAAGTCCTTTTCTGCAGTTCTCGGTAGTTCCGAAGCTTCGGATAAAATTATCAATGTCAAATATCATATAAACGGGACATCCGTCTATGCAGTAATAATTTTCCTTGCTGAAATATTTTTCAATAGTCCTGTCACAGATATTATCAAAAATTTCAGGAGTAACAACACCGCTCCATATAACCGTATCAAGGTCCTTATCGGAATTTCTCTTATCCCATAAATGTGTGGCATGGTGATTTGCCCACATAAGATAGAATTTCATATCCTTGTTGTTTCGTGCCTTAAGAAAGCCGTCATTAAGACAGTTTTCAAGGAAGGGACGGTTATCATACCAATACCAATCGTAAATAAAAACGTTTACCCCGTAAGAAACTGCACAGTCAATCTGCATTTCCATAACACGGCTGTCTGCCTCATTGACATATCCCCAGGTAGGTATACGGGGCCATCTGCAGCCCTTATAGCCCTTATCGGTCATTGTTTTTACCGTCTGCCATTCACCGTAGCCCTCGGGCCAGAAAATCCGTGTGCGAGGCTCATCCCCCGTATATGACGGCCAAACAAATGCAGCAATATCATAATTATTCATAATGTACACTCCTGTTAAAAATTATACACGCACTAATTAATTTCATAATATCATTGTTTTTTGCATTTTTCAACAATATAGATAAATAAATTTACCGTGCTCAACTCATCGCAAATTTTGATTTATTCAAAGCATACTTGAATTTGCTTCAAGAAACAATTTATTGTGTTTTTGCATTGTAGGCTGTATTATAACAACAGCCGGCTGAATTCTTTTTTATACGGAGGTTGTTGAATGAATATATATCTTAGCGAAAATATAAAAAAGCTTCGCAAGGGAAAGGAGCTTACTCAGGAAAGGCTTGCTGAATTTCTCGGAGTAACCTTTCAGAGCATCAGTAACTGGGAGCGCGGTGAAAGCTTTCCGGATATAACAATGCTTCCCGAAATTGCTTCGTTTTTCAAAGTGACTGTTGATGAGCTTCTCGGCCTCAACAAGACTCAGGCACAGATAAAAATTGAAGAATATCTGAATATTTATAACAATAAGCGCTTTAATGACACAAAATTTGCATTCACAAGCCTTTCGAATGCTGTTAAGGAATTTCCTTCTGACTACCGTATTACAGTAAGATACATGGAGCTTCTGATGTTAGAAAAAACTCCAAATTCCCCAGACTATGAAAAAGCATCAAGGGAGCTTTTCAGCATATATGAAAACATCCGGCAGAATTGCACAGATGACAGTATAAGAATGTGGGCCAAAAGGCTTATATGTCAACATCTTCACACAAAAGCACATTATACTGGAAACGAAGATTATCAAATTGAATGTGAAAGCATATTGTCGGAAATGCCCGATTTAATCAACTCAAAGGATTATCTTTCTACAATGCTGATTTCTGACAAGGAAAAGCATTATGAGGCCTGCAGCAGATCTATTGAAAATATGCTTTTCCTATTGGAGCATTCCGTTGATCACTATTGCCTTTACGATGATTCATTTGATGCAGAATACAAGATTTGCGCGCTCGAAAAAATGCTTAAAATCTATGAGTTAATCTTTGAAGGCGGCAATTTCGGAAAGCTCTGGCATGACGTTATTTACAACCACGGTCATTTAGGATATCTGTACGCCGGCATCGACGAAAATGATAAAGCAATAAATCACCTAAGATTAAGTGCAGAATATGCAAAGCTTTATGACGAACTTCCCGATAACACAGAATATAACTGTCAGTTTTTTGAAAAACGAAATTTTTCAAAGACCCCTTATGCTACAACAATGTGCAAAAGAATGCATTATCTGATAACTGAAAAATATCAGTTGTCTGAAGAACTCAGAAATCGCAGTGATTATCAGAAAATAATTTCATCGTTAAAATAAAAATAAACGGGTAGATTTTCTACCCGTTTATTTTTATTCCAGTGCTCCCGTTGATTTATAAACCAAGGGATTTTCATAATCATCATATTCCTTATCAGCACTTTCAGGGTCTGCACAATCATCCTGTAGCCACAGATAACGAGTTCCGTCGACAGATTCATACACGGTACAATAATAATTCGACATATCAAATTCACCGTCATCCAACGGATAATATGCAATTGATTCCTCCAAAAATACCTTCTTAGCGTCTGCAGGGAGCCCGCCCTCATATTTTACAAAGGTTTCCTCGTAGTAAACAACAAAGCTGAAATCCTCACTTATCAGAACGTCAGGATCGGTAAACATAGAATGAATGCAAATTCCGAGAAAAATTGATAGCAAGATAACTAATTTCAATATCGATGCAAAGCATCCGCTCTTTTCCGATTCTGCTTCATACCTTCTTTCGTTTTTTTCAAGAATCCGTCCGCGGTCCTGTGATGATTTTTTATAAAGGCTTGAAAGCAGAAGCCTTACAAAAAAAGCGGAAGAAAAAAGCTTTATAATAAGATATTCCGGTAAAAAGAAAAGAAGATTGATCGACGTAAAGCCGGCGTGCATAAACAGAAGAATCTTTCTTATGAGCCTTAAATATTTCTTTCTGTTCAGGATTTTTACGTCCGCTACGGAAATATCCGCGTTTTCTGTTTCTGCTCTTAAAAATACGTATGCAACAGGCATCATATCAAGAAATTCTGCAAGCTTACCTGAAAATAATGAATAAACTCCGTCTGTCAGAGTAACGGTTATATCAGATATGTCAGAAGAATAAAGACTGTATTTTATTACGGAATTGAGAACAACGTCTGAAATTTTCTCAGCCGCCTTTTTTGCAAGCCTTGTAAGAATTTTGTCCTTAAGCCTCGCATTATTGCTCTTTTCGTCTATTTCACTTACCGCCTCGGATAATTCCTGAACCGCACATGATTCGGCAAAAAATTCAGGATTCGTGCTACTGCAGAAAACTTTAACCGATTCATGCGGATTAATAACGAAACGTTGGTTTTCTATTGTAATTATACTTTTAGTAGTGTTACTGTCATTTTTAAATGTAACGTACATCTGAACTCCTATATTCCAATACTTTTTCTGATTTGCGCTGCAGATATATCTATAAGACTGCAATTATTTTTCACCGCAAGTGCGGCAGCAACACCTGCAGCCTCACCGATTCCCACACATATAGGCATTACTCTGAAATTTGAATGTGCCATATGCGTTCCGGAAATATTTCTGCCGCACAAAAGAAGATTTTCCTTAATTTCGGGAATCAGACAGCGATACGGAATTGTATAGCCCTTGTCCTGTGAAAAATGCTTCTGTACACCTGTTTTATCAAGACCTGCACCCGTGATATTATGTACGTCAAAATTAAAATAAGCATCTTTTACAACGTAATCATCAAACACTCTTGCATCGAGAATATCCTGCTCATTAAGAGTATACTTTCCGACAAAATGTCGGCTTTCGCGTATGCCGATAAGTGAAGCAGAGCTTACGATAAAGCAGTTTTCATACCCCGGAACAAATTTCCTTAAATATTTTACAATATCATCCATCTGACGTCTGCAAATAAGAGTAGCCTTCGTCAAGTCATCGGCATTCGTACCGTCAATTTCAATAGCATTAGTCATATTGCAGGTAACAATACCGGGAAGCGTTGTTTTGTAAGTAAGAATATGTCCTGCAGGGGCAGGTATATGCTCCTTGGCAAGAGCCTGCAATTCACCCTGCGGGGTTTCATAGGTAGACTCAAACGAGCCTAAAAAAACCGCACGACTATAGTCAACACCGCCAACCTTAAACATAAGTGTGGCAGGCTGCATTTTATTGTCACTTTCTCTGCCGAGAATAAATCGTGCACCGGCTGAAGCGGCAATATCGCCGTCACCTGTGGCATCAACAGTTACGTTTGCATATATGTCAGCTTTACCTGATTTATTAATTACGGTAGCACCGAGCACCTTATTACCGTCACAGATAGCAGCCTCAGCAAAGGTATAAAGCATAAGCCTGCATCCGGCATCATAAAGCATTTCAAGATAAAGAGTCTTGAGCTTTTCAGGGTCAATTATATTTGTAAGCTCGTCCTTGAATTCACCCTCATTCTTCTCGGCACTGCGTTTTAATATTTCATTAAACAAGGGACTGCCGCAGCTGCCGGTCCAATGACTCATCAGACCGGAGGTGGAAATGCCTCCCACGTCACCGCTCTGCTCAACAAGAATAACGTCAGCTCCGTTTTTTGCGGCAGTATATGCAGCAGCAAATCCGGCAGGACCACTGCCAAGGACTAATACGTCAGCATACAATTCTCTGTTAACAGTCATACAAAGCTCCTTTAAGTACATAACTAAACGTATTGCTATGATATTATATAAGCATTGTGTTTTAAATATCACTATACATATTCAACAATAAAAAAGAACCCAATGTGCAATATACATTACAGGCAACACAACGTGAAAAGCAAGACTACCGATTCTCCAGTTAAGCTGAGGATCACGGTTACCTGCAAGCATTATATTAAATACAAGGAAGGTAAGAAGAATGCCAAGCATTCCTAAGCAACTGCAGATATATGTACTATATCGACAGTTTTACCGTTGTAAGCAATTTCCGAGGTAGCCTTGTTCTTTTTATAATCAACAAGACACATACTGCTGAAAATAGCACGTGACAGATTTTCATCATTGAATTTCAGGGATACGTCATCAATTTCAGTTTTTTCCACGTTAAAAGGAAAATACATATTCATAGACTTACTATGCCTTAGACCCTTAATGTGTATTGCTACGTCAATAAAGCTCTTTTCTTTAGGATTGAGCCAGCTGTTAAGATAAACGGAGCTTGTATCATCACCGTCAATCCAGAAGGCCCAGCCGTCATCGGCAAAAAACTTATTTTTCTTACTCAAAGTCACCACAACCTAACGTATTAATACTTGCAGAAGCTTATAAACCGGATTTTTTGCTGAATAAATTCATCAGAAGGATAAAATAGAATGCTCACTTATTGTAAATTTAAATATAATTTAACAAGGTATATTAACATATTTTCTTTAATAAATCAATAAAAATAAATGAAGACCGAAGCAGATTGAATTCGGAATCTTAATTAATAGTGCATTATTTATGCATTATACAAAAAGAGCTCCTTGATTTAAAAAACAAAAAAAGAACAGAGCACCGATACACAAGGTGCCCTGTTAAAAAGATCTGCTTATATTCAGCTAAATTTTAAAATTTATCCTTATTTACTTTGTATCTGTAAGCCTTGATAGCTTCTTGCATTCATTAAGAATTTTTCTTCCGTTTTCGCTTCTGGTGTATATAAGCTCAAAATTTCCTGCAGGGCCTTTCAGGTTTTTACCGAAAAGCTCTGCACTTTCTTTATTTATGCCGAATGCAGAGGGACAGGCATAGCTGTTTACGTAGTCACGCACGGAAGAATTGAAAAGCTTTTTCGTAGCAACAATAACGTATCTCGGGTCGTCAATGGGAGATAAAAGCTCACTTATCGCCTTAAGAAAAACCTTCTTATCTCTTTCCGGAGCACCTGTGAGATTCACACAGATATTCTTTGCATCCGCTGAAAGGCTGACACTGAGTTTAACCTTAGATGAATTTTCCACAAGTTTCAGCTGCTGAAGGGTTTTAAGCACTGCCCTTGCAACTCCTGTCACAGTCTCCCCGGCAGATGAATTTTTCACGACGAAGGACGCCTTTTTCAGACAGAAAACAAATGCCATAGCGCTGACAATAAAGCCTATGATACTGCCGATTGCACCGGAAGTCGCCATAAGGACTATTCCCAGAACAGCAATTGCTGCAAGAATCACCGCATAAAGCTTGTTTCTGAATACCGTCCTCTGAGGATAAACCGTAGCGGGAATTTCCGCAACCTCCGAAATTTCCGGTCTTGCACTGCCCCTTACAACCGCATCCCATCGTGACACAACGGTATTTCTTCCAGCAGCAAGACGAAGCATTTCATTATTTATTCTGTCTATTCCCGCTTTATTAAAGGGCGGCGTTAAAATGTCGATTCTTCTGATTCCGCTTTCAATTACATCACCATTATAGGCAGGTGCCTGAAAGCATGAAAAACGGCGCTTTACGGTATCAAAATCGTCACCCTCAATTGTTTCGAAATCGCTCTTCTGTTCATCGGGAAGCACCGTTACCAGATGCCATATATCAGAAACCTTTTCAGGATTTTTCTTATCAATTCTTATAGCACGACCGCGCATCTGATTTGAAAGCATAAAGCTACCTACAAAGCTTGCAAGAATAAGAGAATTTATATTGGGAGAATCCCAGCCCTCACCGAGAAGTGATTTTGTACCAACAAGCACGTTAATTTTTCCTTCGGAGAACACCTTTGTAATAATTCCTACCTTATGCTTATTTGAGCCTGCAAAGCTGACCTCACTGTGCTTTGTATTCTCAATGGACTTTACTATACAGCCTACCTTTTCCTCGTTTGCGATTTTCTGTGCACATGCAACTGCTTCGTCGGGCAGAATTACAAGAGTACCGGTAAGAAGGGCAATTTTTGCTTTTTCACCGCATTTTCTTCTGACAGCCTCAAACACAGGTACGGCACCCATAGTATGAATCTCCTCGTCCGTACCAACCGTTTTCATTACGTCCTTTTTTATAAAGTCGGTAAGAATAAGCATTCGAAGACCGTC
>JAZTWN010000025.1:0-6451 GCA_045635905.1 Acutalibacteraceae bacterium | reverse complement strand
TGTATGCTTCTTCAAAAGCTCTCCAGGTGGATGCGTTAATTTCTTTCCATTCGGGGGAAACTTTTTCAACGCAGGGCCAATGGATAAGATAAAGGTCAAGATAATCAAGACCGAGATTTTTAAGAGAAATATCAATAGCCTCGGTTGCTTTTTCGTAGCCTCTCATTGTAACCCAATGCTTTGTTGTTACGAAGATTTCATCTCTGCCGACGCCCGATGCTCTGATGCCCTCCCCGACGGCGGCTTCGTTGCCGTATGCAAAGGCTGTGTCAATATGGCGGTAGCCTGCATTTATTGCCTCAACCACGGAATTTTTTGCAATTTCTCCGTCGGGAGTAAGGTAGGTGCCGTAGCCCACACAGGGTACGCTTACACCGTTTGAAAGAATAAATGTATCTGTAAGCTTGTTCATTTAAATTTCTCCTTTGATAAGTCTTATTAAATTATATCACTATTGAGGCAAAAAACAATATAATATCTGAAGGAATTTTCCGCAAAAATTTTTGCCCCAATAAAAAATATATGTAACAGAAAATATAGCAGATGGGCATTGACACGGTGATGGGGTGTAGTATAATACACCTTGGGGAAGTGACAAAATGAAAAAACAGATTTCTATGCTTGAGGGCAGACCGCTTAAAAGCATAATACTTTTCGCATTACCGATTATGGCGTCGTCTATGCTTCAATTCAATTATTCCCTTGTTGATAACATCATCGTGGGAAGATACGTGAGTGACAATGCATTGGCGGCAGTCGGCTGCGTAGGTCCGATAAACTCCTTCATCATCGGAGCAGCTCTCGGGCTTACAACAGGATTTACAATACCTGTTGCCCACGCCTTTGGTGAGGGAAACCAAAAGAAGCTCAACTGCTATGCAGGCAGCAGTATACTTATTGCTTTTATCATCGGCTGTATTATTATGGTGGTGTCCCACGTTATATCACCGTTTTTGCTTGAAGCAACAAACACACCCGATGAAATAAGGGGTATTGCCTCCTCATACATCAACGTATTATACTACGGCATACCCATTCAGATGCTTTCGAATAATTTCACGGCAATTTCCCGCAGCACGGGAGAGAGCAAAAAGCCCTTGTATTTCTTCTGCGTCAGCGTCGTAGTAAATTTCATTCTTGATATTGCTTTTGTAAAATATCTGCAGCTCGGAGTAGAGGGAGCGGCAGTGGCAACCCTTATTTCCCACTGCACCGCCTGCATATTAAACGGAATTTACGTTTTTTGCATCAACAGACACGTAAACCTTACAAAAGAGGATTTCCGTCCCGACAGACGCACGGTTTTTTATCAGATAAAGCTCGGCATCCCCGTTTCCCTGCAGTTTACCGTAACCTCGGTAGGCTCAATGTGTCTTCAGAGAGTCGTAAATTCCTTCGGCACAGACGTGGTAGCAGGCTTTACCGCCGCCGCGAGAGTAGAGGGACTTACAAACATTCCTATGTCGGGGCTTGGTGTTGCAACACAAACCTTTGTGGGACAGAATTTCGGTGCAGGTCAGCACGGCCGAATCCGCGCAGGAGTGCAGCAGATATTTCTTCTTGACCTGCTGGTTTCCGTGGTGATGAGCATTACCCTTTTCCTTCTTGCAGAGCCTGTGATTTCACTTTTCGGAGAGGACCTCAACGCGGCAATTATGGCGGCAGGCAAAAGATATATTCTTGCAATTGCCCAATGCTACAGCCTTGTTGCAATACTTTTCGTTATGCGCAATACCCTTCAGGGTATGGGCTTTACCTATGCAAATTCCGTTGCAGGCATCGGTGAATTCTTCGGAAGACTGTCCGTCGCATTTATTCTGACTCCCCTTCTCGGCTTTGACGCCGTTTGCTACGCAGGACCTGCAGCCTGGCTTCTTGCTGACATTCCGCTTATTATAATTTACCTTTCAAAGCAACGGAAATACAAAGCACTGACACGAATAAAAAAATCAGCATAAAATAAGCACCCCATCGAAAAAACGGTGGGGTGCCTTTGTTATTCAATTTCAAAATCAAACACTCTGAATTCCTCAGAGCCGTGGGTGGCAAGGGGGACAAGACACACCCTTTTAACGCACCAATCGACAGTGTGCCTTACAAAGCGTCGGCGGTTGTCGGTAACATGAATTTCCTTTATCTCCCCGTTTTCTGTGATTCCCTGAATTTTATACTCCCTTATAAGTGTTGAGGGAAGACGGAATTTTGTCTGCTTCAGGGGATAATTACAGGGCATATTGTGATATTTTCTGTTAAGATCACTGTCGAAAACGAGGCGGATGCTGCTGATATGTGTATCGGAAGCAAGGGTATATTCAATAATATCTCCCTTGCTGCCAAGCCACAGGCTTTTTTCGCCTCGGTCAATGCCGTTACGGACAATTTCAGCGGTACAGACAGCCTTTTTTGTAAGCTCAGGGACGGCCCTTTCGTGCCACGGAATATAGCAGTCATCGTCCATAAGCGTCTGCTGCAGACGAGCTACTTCAACGGCATCCACGGGGACGTTATCCTTTACCGCCTGCGCTATTGCAGTGCCAAGCGCCTGACCTAAGACCGCACAGGTTGCCATTACCCTTGAGGAGCTCAAAGCTGCGTGGGTAACGCTTATATTTCTGCCTGCAAAGCAGAGATTTTCAAGGTTTTTTGAAAGCATACACCGAAGAGGTAAGCCCCAGGGAGTGGGAGCACGATGAAAAATTGTAGGGTATCCCTTTTTATAATAAAAGCCCTCGGGAAAATGGTCATCCATACTCCAGCCTGCATAGGCTACTATATCATCAAATCTGCCCTCTGCCTCAACGTCATTCTGAGTTACGATATATTTTCCCACGTACCGCCTGCTTTCACGCTTACCGGGCAGAAAGCCTATCCATTCAAGCTCCCAGTTTTCCACTCCGTGGTCCCCGTAGTTTTTCATATGATCCCATACACCGTAGCAGATTTTCAGCAGCTCCTCGCGGCATCGGTCAGTATCGTGAATACAGTCCCACTCGCCACCGATTTCAATCCACCAGAAATTGTTGTCGCGGTTGTGGTCCTTGAAGGGCAAATCCTCGTCCGAGGTATATTTATATGCCCACTCGGGCGGTGTGAAGGGCACGGGGCGCTCGGTTTCTCTTATCTGGAAAAGACAGCTCATTCCCATAGTTTTCCGGTCTGCTTCATCAGGGGGAATTGCTTCACCGAAATCCGCCTTTGCCTCTCTGCCGTACATAAACTCAGCTCCCGAAAGGGTTGAAAGAATACTGTCACCCGAGCAGTCGGCAAAATATGCGGCACTTACTGTATGAAAGGTTTCGGCATTTGACTGCCACGCCCTTACACTCTTTATTCTGCTGCCGTCCACAGTGCAGTCAAGACAGCTTGAATTGAGAAGCAGGGTGAGATTTTTTTCGGCTATAGCCTTTGAATAAAGCACACTGTCCCATAAAGCATATCGGAGTGATGGATTAGAATAGAAATTTTCAAGCATAATTTCCTCAATTATGCCTCCCTCGCGGTTGTCCTTGCCGTGACAGCCGCCTATCCACATACGTATTTCACTTGAAGCATTACCGCCAAGAACTGCACGGTCCTGTATAAGCACTACCCTTATGCCGTGACGCGCCGCCGCTATACCGCAGCAAAGCCCTGCCATACCGCCACCGATAATGCACAGGTCTGTTTTATATTCGACTTTGCGCATACATCCCACCGCCTTTTTTGCAGAATCATTGAGTTTATTATACATCAAACACCGTGGCTATGCAACAAGGTGAAAAAACCAAGCAAAAGCATACCTTCGCAATTTTATTTCTGTAATAGTTGAGATTACATAAAACATATGATATAATTAAATATGAACTTATTTTGTATAGGAGATTGATTTTATGTTAAGAAGGGTCTTTGCCTTGATGTCGGTTATTTCCGTTGTAATTGCGGCTGCTGCCTGCAGTACAACAGTTGTTGAGGAAGCGACCACCTCGGTTGTCGAATCGGAAATTCAGACAACGGCAGCCCCCATAGAAGAAATCACAACCGCAGTGCCCGAAATCACTACCGAAATTCAGACCACCGAAGCGATAACGCAGGAGGCGACCACCGAAGCACCCGCAATCGAGGCTTCCACAGAACCTGCAACCGAAGCTTCCACAGAGCCTGCAACCGAAGCCCCCACAACTGCTGCACCCGTTGATGATCCGTCAACGTGGGATACGGCAAGAATAATTGAATTCTATAAAGCCTCTGCAGAAAGCACAGGCAATTCTGCGCGCTCTGAGCAGACGGTAGGTCTTCAGGATATATCCGTAAACAACGGTCAGCTTGGCGGTGTTTTCAGCTTTGTAACACCGATTCTTAACTCCTTTTTGTCCTCAAGCACCTCCGTTACCGACGGAATTACAGGTGAATTTGAAAAGCTTTGCACAGCAGACGTAAGCTCGGCAAGGGCATACACCACCGGAAAAGAAACTGTTATTGAAATCACCCTTAACGAGCAGATTGACAAGGGCTCGGGCGGTGCAGGCGACGGCAGTGTATCCCACGGAATTTACGTTGTAGGCGACCTTATGTCCGTTATGAGTCAGCTTAAGGACAAGGGGCTTCCCATTGATATTTCCCTTGAAAATACAGTGATTACCTATTCTGCTCCCGTGATAAAAGCAGTTGTTGACGAAAACGGAAAAATCATAAACGGCACCTG
Organism: Acutalibacteraceae bacterium; assembly: GCA_045635905.1. Classification (GTDB taxonomy): domain Bacteria; phylum Bacillota; class Clostridia; order Oscillospirales; family Acutalibacteraceae; genus RUG806. The sequence continues at coordinate 1,770 of JAZTWN010000025.1, read as the reverse complement.
GAGCTGCACCGTTGAAATAAGCCTTTCCGACTATAAATTCGCAGGCTCGACGGTTGACAGCACGAGAGTTGTGCTCAACAATAAAATCACCGTAAACGGCGGTTTTAACCCGTAAAATGCGCATCCCCCGAGGCTCGGGGGATTTTTTTGTAAAATTTTTCATTTTTCTGCAACAATATGTCCTGCTTTTGCGTCTAATATAATGAAAGGGAGGAATTCAAATGAAAAAGAGGCTTATTATAACAATATCGGTGCTTCTTGCCGTTTTCGTTGTCGGAATTACGGCAGGTGTTCTTTTAATGAATTTTTCAGGACTGGGAATCAGCACGGGTGTTGTACTGAAAAGCGATAACGGCACCTGCTTTCTTATAAGTCACAACAGCCCTATACGTCTTTCGGACTATTCGCCGGACGGAAATAAATTTGACAGTCTTTCCGACGGAGATAAAATTCTTGTGCTTCACAACGGAATTGCAGAAAGCTACCCCGCGTCCACACTCCCCTATCTTACTCTGAAGCTAGCTGACGGCACAACAGAGGACGTTCCCGAAAGCGTTATAAGCTCCCTTACAGAGCTTGGCTGGCTGGGGGTTGACGCGCCTGAGAGCATACCTGAAATTACAGGCAGTCCCGTTTATATGGGAAACGAAAACGCAAATTTTTCAATTACTCTCCCCGAGGGCTGGAGCTATGAAGAAACACCCGAATCACCTATTATCCAATCACAGGGCTTCGGAATAAGCATTTACCACACGTCAGCGCCTGAAAGCACAATTACAATTGAATTCACCGAAAGCTTCGGAGTATGCGGAACAGGGCTTCGCACCGAGGAAATTACCATTGGTGAATACAAGGCCACAAAGGGTATATATGACGGCAACCCCACATTTGATTATATTATTTTTGAGAACACACCCGGCTTTTACGTGATTCACAATTATGCTGATGCATCCTGGTGGGCAGAGCACAAAAATGAAATAAGCTCAATTCTCGGCACGATAAGGCTGGCTGACGGCATAATCCTTCACGGTGACGCTCTTGAAATTGCTTTATCGCAGGCAAAGGGCGAATATACTCCGCAATATAACGAATATTCCGCCGCCGACGGACTATGGACCTTCGTTTTTGAAACAGACGAAACCTCTGAGACAATAAAAATAGACAAAAACGGTAATATAGCTTAAAAGAAAAAGGGTATCAACCATTTTATGTGGCTGATACCCATAAATTATTTATGCCTCAAAGAGTTGACTTAAGAAATCTTATTTGTAGAGAGGGCCGTATGCAGCACAAGCTCTGTAGTCTGCGCTCTCAAGGTCCTTAGTGCCGAATGCATTCCAGCAGGCAGGACGGAAAATCTTCTCTTCGGGAACGTTGTGAAGACCTACGGGGATTCTGAGCATTGAGCAAAGAGTAATAAGGTCTGCACCGATGTGACCGTAGGAGATAGCACCGTGGTTAGCACCCCAAGCGTTCATAAGGTCATAAGCTGACTTGAAGGGACCTTCGCCTGTGCAGTTGGGAGCAAACCATGTGCAGGGCCATGTGTAGTCAGTTCTCTTCCAGAGAGTATCGGAAACTTCATCGGGAAGATTTACAGTGTAGCCTTCAGCAATCTGAATTGTGGGCCCGAGACCCTTTACAAGGTTGATTCTGATCATTGTGCAGGGCATTTCAGCACGTGTAAGGAAGCGTGAGGAATATCCGCCGCCTCTGAAATAGCCGTTGTCTGCAGGTGCCCATTCAGTAGCAGCAAGCATCTTATCGATG
>JAZTWN010000024.1:0-25965 GCA_045635905.1 Acutalibacteraceae bacterium | reverse complement strand
AGAAATGCCCACCTTGCCGTGCACCTGTCCCACAATAAACATATCCGCCATATTGTAAATAACCTGCATAAGGTTTGACAGAAAAAGGGGAGCAGAAAAAACAATGAGCTGCTTTGATATATTTCCGCTTGTAAAGTCCTTGATGTGAGTTTTCATAAATTCTCCGTAAAATCAATAAGCGGGAGTATGACGCTATAGTCACACCCCGCCTCGTTTTTATCCTGCAACAGCTTCCTCAGTGGTATTTACCTCAGCGACTGCCTCAGTGGTATTTACCTCAGCGACTGCCTCGGTGGTGATTTCAGCAGCGGCAGTTGTTTCCTCGGCTGCGAGAGTTTCCGCAGCTTCAGGCTCCTCGGTGGTTTCCTCTGCCTGTGCATCTGCTGCGTATGCTGAGGTGATACCGTAGTATTCCTCAAAGCAAAGACCGCTGTTGTAGATTGCAGTAGCGGTATCAATGCCTACGTATCTTATGTGCCAGGGCTCATACATATAGCCGGTCTGTGCCTCCTTACCCTGGGGGTAACGGAGAATAAAGCCGTACCTGTGGCAGTTTTCCGCAATCCACTTGCCCTCCTTGGTGTCCTTGAAGGCGTTTGTGATTTCGTTAAGGTCAATTGCAAGACCCGACTGATGCTCGGAGTGACCGGGGCGTGCGGAGTATCTGTCTGCAGCCTCCTTGCCGTCACGGTCGGAGTATCTTGTGTAAAGGCTTTCCTGTAATTCGTATGAGCGGAAGCCTGATGCGTTCCAGATGTTAAGTCCCTCTGCGGAGGCAGCCTTCTGCATCTCCTTGAATGCCTTTTCGCATTCACTTAAAAGGTCACCGGGATTGTAGTCGGCGGGGAGGGAATAGGTCTTGTTTGCAACAAGAACGTTGTCAACATAGGTGATGCCGTCCTTTTCGGAAATTACGTAGCCCTTTGACGTATAGCCCACAACAGTGCCGATAATCTCAGCCTGCTTTTCTGTGGTTTCCTCCTGAGTTGTCTGCTCCTCGGTGGTCTTCTCCTCTGTGCTTGCGTTACCGTCTGCATTTCCTGCAGGTGCTTCGGTGACGGAGTCAGCGGAGGTTTCTTCAGTTTTTACCTCGTCGTCACAGGCAGTAAAAAGCATACAGGACACGAGCATAAGTGAAATTATTGCAATAAATTTTCTCTTCATCTGATTCAGCCTCTTAAAATTTGATATATTATATTATATTCAGAAAAAAAACCTTGTCAATTAAATAAATTCTCTTTAAATGCCGAGGATTTTGTGATAAAATAACAAAGAATAAAGGGGAGGAGAATAAATATGGTAGCTTTTGCAAATATTTTCAATAAAATTTTCTCGGTCTTGTTTTCTGCGCTTTTAATGTTCACAGGCGGACTCAACGGAGCTTTTGAGGGTGAGGTATACCCTTATGAAAGCGAAAATGCGGTTGTGGGGCTTGAAGCCCTTACACGCTCACAGGACGTTACAACAGACGGTGAGTATTTCTATTTCAGCGGCAAACACGCGCTGGAAAAGGTGAATCTCAGCTGCGATGAAATTATAGCGCTCAATTATGAGGCAATTACTCCTGAGCTTCAGGAAAGATACAATTCTCAGCATATAGGCGGTATAAGCTATTATAACGGCATTATCTATGCTGCACTTGAGGACAGTAAGGAATGGAATCACCCCGTTATTGCCCTTTACGATGCCGAAACTCTTGAATACACAGGCGTGTGCTACGAGCTTTCCACCGAGCTTCACACAAGAGGCGTTCCGTGGGTGACCGTAGACGGTGAAAACGGTGTTGCATACACGGGCGATTCAAGAAACTATACCGAAATTTATAAGTTCAGTCTTGAGGACTTTACTTATCTTGAAACAATCACTCTCTCTGAAGAGGTGCAGAAGATTCAGGGCTGCGAGATTGCAGACGGTATTTTATACGCAGGAACGAATGATATGACAAGAGCGGTGTTTACCGTTGACCTTGCAAGCGGTGAGGTTACAAAGCTTTTCGACAGAATTATGTACGAATACAAGCTTATCGATAACTTCGGCGGTGAGGGCGAGGGCCTTACACTTCTCAGTATGGAGGACGGCACTTATATCCACACCCTTCAGCTCGGCGCACTCTTCATTGACTCAAGTCTTCGTCACTACAAGTAAAAAAGAGGCTCTTCGGAGTCGCACTCTAAAGAACAAAAAGAGTTAATGTAGCAAAAACTACATTAACTCTTACTTTTTTTGCACTGTCACTAAAAGTGGTGAGTAAGTGCGCCTTTAACTTTAAGTGATATTCTTTCCTTCGGAAAGAGTGATATTATGCACTTTCGGCATAGTGATATTGAAATCTTCGATTTCAGTGTTATTTTATTCGCATAAAACTGTCCGAAGGACAATATCACAATGCGTAGCATTATATAACTGCGAAGCAATATCACTCGCCGAAAGGCGAATAAAACTGCGTGAGTGTCCTCAGGACACCCACGCATCGGAGCCTCTTTTTATTTGCTTATTTTCAGAACTGAAGGTACTTGTCCATGAATTTCTTCATTCTGCCGTTTATAGCGGTAAGCTGCTTTATTGCATCCGCTTTTTCCTCGGCGGTGCCTATAGCGCAGATTCTCATAAGTCTGCCCTCTTCCTTACAAAGCTCGTCGTGACGGGGGAAATAGTTGTTAAGAAGGAAGCAGGAATATCTTACAAGACGGTTGTCACCCACAAGACGGAATTCTGTGCTTATGGTGTCAACTGCAACGCTGTAGAAATCCTTGATTGAGGAAATAAGTGCAGTTCTTTCGTTTTCGGGTGAGAAAACGATGGTTGAGCAGATAAGACCGTTGCGGTTTGAAAGGTAGGAGGAGTGGCTGTCGGTGCTGCCTACGATGGGATAAACTCTGCCCTTTGCCTTGTCCTCATAGTATCTTATTGTCTGGAAGCCGTTGTGCTCGTAGTAGCTTTCACCGCCGAGCACCTCGAATGCGTCGAAATCCTGATTTTCCATAATGTAGTCAAGATAGGGAGTGGGCACGTGATAGGTGTCGCTTATCCAGCAGGGATGGGGGAAAATTGCAAGACCGCCTGCCTTCTTGATTTCTGAGAATGCCCATTTCATTACGGCTGCGGGAATCTTGTCAACCTTTTCGGGTACCTCAGTTTTTTCTGCAAGAGCCTCCATTTTGTCCTGCCAGGCTTCAACTGTGTCAGCCTCGGGAGGAGTAACTCCGGGCATAGCTCTTACCCAGCTGTCCCCTGTTTCACCGAAATGCTCGTCCTTTACAAGTGCGTTGATTGAATACGTACCGCCGAAGTTTACGATGTGAGCGTCTGCCTCCTTGCCGTGGACGTCGGGAAGGTGTACCTCTTCACCGGGCACGATATTGAACTCTGTGGGAATATCCTTGAAGAATTCCATCGCACGGATTGAGGGGTAATATCTGTGATGGTCGGTAATTGCGAAGAAATCGTAGCCGTGGCTGCGGTACATACCGCAAACAACCTCGGGATTCTGTCTGCCGTCGGAGCAGTTTGTGTGCATATGAAGGTCACCGCGGAGAGGATATCTGCCTGCAAGGTCCTCGTTTACTGCGTATACGGGGAACTGCTGGATTTTTCTGCCGTCGTCACCTAAAACTCTGATGAAATACTGCTGCTCGCTGTCGTATGTGTGAGTAACGTCGAAGCCGCCGATTTCGTTGCAGATAAGGGTTTTTTCTCTGTAATCACCCGATGCGGGGTAATCGTAGGGCTTGCCGCCCTCAAGAGCGCATATAAGCACCTTGTATTCCTTGCCGGGCACGAATTCAGGTCTTCCGCCTGTGGGACGGATGTGAACGGTAACCTCCTTGCCTACAGGGAAAACAAGGGGAAAAACATCGTAGTTAAGTAAAAAGTCGGTCATAGGGAATGTCATAAAGATACCTCCGCAAATTTATTTACCCTCTCATTTTATCACGGTTTTTATAAAAATGGTAGCACAATTAAGAAAAAATCTGTAAATCCCGTAAAAATATATAAATTTGTTGCTTTTGCGCGTTTTAGGTGGTAAAATATTGAGTCGTATTAAATTTTTGAAGGTGAAATTTTTGAGTAAAAGAGAAGATATAAGAAATATTGCAATTATCGCTCACGTTGACCACGGTAAGACCACCCTCGTTGACAAGCTTCTTAAGCAGAGCGGTACTTTCAGGGAAAATGAGGTTGTTCAGGACCGTGTTATGGACTCAAATGACCTTGAAAGAGAAAGAGGTATCACAATTCTTTCAAAGAATACCTCTGTAAATTATAACGGTATAAAAATCAATATTGTTGACACTCCCGGTCACGCTGACTTCGGCGGTGAGGTTGAGCGTATTATGACAATGGTTGACGGTGTACTTCTTCTTGTTGACGCATTCGAGGGCTGTATGCCCCAGACACGCTTCGTGCTTTCAAAGGCACTTGCACTCAAGAAGACTCCTATGGTTGTTATTAATAAAATCGACCGTCCCGGTGCCCGTCCCGACGAGGTTATCGACGAGGTGCTTGACCTTTTCATTGAGCTTGGCGCAGATGAGGATCAGATTGAATTCCCCGTAATCTTCGCATCAGCCCGTGAAGGCTTCGCATCCTTCGACAAAACCGCAACCGAGGGTGATATGCGTCCTCTTCTTGAGGCAATTATCGAAAATATCCCTGCTCCCGAATGTGACGAGGCTGCACCCCTTCAGCTTCTTTTCTCCGCTCTCGATTATGACGATTACGTAGGCAGAATCGGTGTGGGCAGAATTGAAAGAGGCTCTGTAAAGATTGGTCAGTCCGTAGTGCTTTGTCAGACAGACGGCGGCAGAAGAAACGTAAGGGTTTCCCGCCTTTATCATTTCACAGGTCTTGGCAGAACTGAAACTGATTCTGCAAAGGCAGGCGACATTGTTGCTATTGCAGGTATCGAGGACCTCAACATCGGTGAAACAATCTGTGCTCCCGAATGTGTTGAGCCCCTTCCCTTCATTAAGATTGACGAGCCCACCCTTGCTATGACCTTCCACGTAAACGATTCTCCCTTCGCAGGCAAGGAGGGTAAGTTTGTTACCTCCCGTAACATCCGTGCCCGTCTTTTCAAGGAGGTTGAAACCAACGTAAGCATGCGCGTTGAGGAAACCGACTCCACCGACACCTTCAAGGTTTCGGGCAGAGGTGAATTACACCTTTCAATTCTTATTGAAACTATGAGAAGGCAGGGCTACGAATTCCAGGTATCCCGTCCCAAGGTTATCTATAAGGAGGAGGACGGTGTGCTTTTAGAGCCCATCGAGCTTCTTATTGTTGAGGTGCCCACCGACTACGTTGGTGCGGTTATGGAAAAAATCGGCTCCAGAAGAGGCGAGCTTGAAAATATGGGTACCCGTGACGGCGGTACAACTCACCTTGAGTTCAGAATCCCTGCCCGCGGTCTTATCGGCTACCGCTCAGAATTTTTAACAGATACCAACGGCTACGGTATTATGAATAACCTCTTCCAGGGCTATGAGCCCTATAAGGGAGATATTCAGACAAGAGAAAGAGGCTCAATCGTTGCTCACGAAACAGGTGAAAGCACAGGCTACGGTCTTTGGAATACTCAGGAAAGAGGACGCCTTTTCATCGGCCCCGGTGTTCCCGTATACGAGGGTATGATTGTAGGTGAATGTGCAAAGGCTGAGGACATCGTTTGTAACGTATGCAAGAAAAAGCAGATGACAAACACCCGTGCTTCAGGCTCCGACGATGCTCTTCGTCTTGTTCCTCATTCAACACTTTCTCTTGAACAGAGCATGGAATTCTTAAGCGATGACGAGCTTTTGGAGGTAACTCCCGTTTCTCTTCGTCTTCGTAAGAAGATTCTTTCCAAGGAGCTTCGTATGAAGCAGCAGTTCAGAAAGGGCTAAGGAATTATAAATGGAAAAAAATAAGGTTAATATTACCATAAGAAATCAGCAGTACACCGTCATTTCCGACGAATCCCCCGAGGATATCAAGCTTCTTTCCGAGGTTATTGACAAGAAGCTTTCGGAGATTATGGGTGCAGGCTCAAGAATTTCTCTTACCGAGGCACTTGTGCTTGTTTCACTTGACCTTGCAAACGGTATGAAGAAAAGCGCCGACATCGTTTCAAAATATAAAAACGAAATGGCAGGCTACCTTGAGGACGTTGAAAAGGTGACCATTGAAAGAGACAAATTAAAGAGAGAGCTGGATAAAATCAAAGGCAAGAAATAAGGGAAAACCGCGCACAAATCACCGCCTTTGACGAACAAAAGCAAAAAAAGGAAAGATGCACCGAAGGGGTGAATCTTTCCTTTAATTTTTTATATTGGAAAAATATCCGATTTTATCAGAGAACTATTTCCTTGCCTGTTTTTGCAGATTCGTAGATAGCGCAGAGAATTTTAATCATATCAATGCCCTGCTGACCTACGAAGATAGGCTCCTTGCCCTCGATAACAACGTCGTAGAAATGCTTGAGGTTGTTGGAGTGACCGTTGTTCTCCTTGCAGTTGGGGGCGGTGATGTTAATCTGCTCGCCGTCCTCCTCTGTGAAGAGCTCAAGCACACCGTTTCTCCAGCACATACCTGATTTTGTACCGCGAAGCTCAACGAAGCGGCATTCCTCCTTGATGTTGGATGCCCAGCTGAATTCAATCTGAAGGATAGCACCGTTGTCGAAACGGATCATACCCATAGCAAGGTCTTCAACGTCGAAGGTGCCTTCGGCATTCTTGTCACCGAAATCGGAATTTACGGAGTCGGAGGAATCGTTGTCGGCAAATTTCATAAAGGTGTTGCCTGAAACTGCAACGGGAGGGGGATTGCCCATAAGCCAGATTGCAAGGTCAATCATAAGAACGCAAAGGTCAATAAGGGGACCGCCGCCTGACTGTGCCTTTGTGGTAAACCAGCCGCCCTTGCCGGGGATGCCGCGTCTTCTCTGCCAGCCTGCACGGCCGCAGTAGATTTCACCCATCTTGCCTTTTTCAATGTATTTTTTAGCAAAAACGGAAGCGTCAACAAAGCGGTTATTTCTCATAACCATAAGTGTCTTGCCTGCCTTCTTTGCAGCATCGTTCATCTTAAGAACCTCGGTTACGTCAACTGCATCGGGCTTTTCGCAGAAAACGTGCTTGCCTGCCTCAAATGCGGCAACCGCAATAATTGAGTGAAGATAGTTGGGAGTACAGATATCGACCGAATCGATTGATTCATCCTGTAAAAGCTCCTTATAGTCTGTATAAACCTTTGCATCAGGGAAATATTCATCCTTTAAAAACTGTGCTCTTTCTTCGATAATGTCGCAAACTGCAACAACCTCAAGTCTTTCATCGTTAAGGTATGTGGAAAGGTGAGCACCCTTGCAGATACCGCCGTTACCGATAAGTCCGACCTTCCATTTAGCCATTGTAAATTCCTCCTGTGGAAAAATCAATTTTTCTTAACTATAACATAATGTGACGGCAATTTCAATAAAATTTTTGTTAAGAAACATTGTTTTCTTGTCATTTTGTTGACATTCTTCTTTTGGTTCTGTTATACTGTCCGTGAGGTGATTTTACTATGAAATTAGGTATTATAAACGGATGGGAAGAGGGCCATTTCAAGGCAGTTGCCGAGAAGGGACTCGAGGCAGTGGAATTCTGCATAAACTACAATTACGATTCTGCCGAGGTGCTTAAAAAGGCAGAGGAAATAAAGAAAAACTCCGAGAAATACGGTGTAATGGTAGGCTCTGTCGGCAGATGGGGAATGGACAGAATTGACGAGCAGGGAAATTTTATCCCCGAGGCGCTTCAGCACGACAAGAATCTTATCGACCTTGCATCAATTGTGGGCTGTCCTGTGTATAACGTAGGCTGTAACGAGGTTGAAGGCAAGACCTATTACGAAAACTGCCTTATTGCTATTGAGTATTTCAAGGTGCTTATTGACTACGCAAGGGATAAGGGTGTTAAAATTGCAACCTATAACTGCGACTGGGCAAATTTCGTATGCGAGGAAAGAGCCTGGGCGGTTGTGCACGGTGCACTCCCCGAGCTTGGTATAAAATATGACCCCTCACACTGCTTTAACCGTGGCGGTGACTATCTTAAGGAGCTTCGCGACTGGGGCGACAGGGTATATCATTTCCACGTAAAGGGTGTTCTTCACATAGCAGGGGACGGCTTTGACGATCCGCCTGCAGGACTTGACAGTCTTAACTGGGGCGCAATTATGACAATGCTTTATGTTAATGACTATAACGGTGTGCTTTCAATTGAGCCTCATTCGGCAAAATGGAAGGGCGCAAAGGGTCAGTGGGGCGTTGATTTTACAATTAAGTTTATAAGACAGTTTATGATGCCCGAGGACTACGAGGCATCCTCTGACCCCTATATGCCGTGATTGAGGCATCAGGCATCAGTAGGTCGTAGCCTTTTGGCGTCGTTCACAGGTGCTTTAATACAGTTTAAGGATGTATGCTATATGAAAAAATTAAGATTCGGTATTGTGGGTACGGGCGGAATTGCTCACCGCTTTGCTGAGGCTATAAAAAACGTTGAGGAAGCCGAGCTTGTTGCGGTGGCCTCAAGAAAAATTGAAACCGCCGATAAATTTGCAGACGAATTCGCCATTCCCCTGCGCTTCGGCTCTTATGAGGAAATGGCACAGTCCGATGAAATAGACTGTGCGTACATTGCAACGCCCCATTCTCTTCATAAGGACTGCTCGGTGCTTATGCTTCGCGGCAAAAAGCACGTAATCTGTGAAAAGCCCATAGCCGTAAACGCAAAAGAGGCAGAGGAAATGTTTGCCTGTGCCGAGGAAAACGGATGCTTTCTTACGGAGGCTATGTGGGCAAGGCTTGTTCCCGGCACGGTAAGGCTTATTGATATGATAAAAGAGGGTGTCATCGGTGAGGTGCGCGGAGTTGAGGGGAAATTCTGCTATAGCTTCGACGAGGACGAAATGGGGCACCATGCGCTGAAAAATGAAAACGGCGGCGGCTCACTGCTTGACGTAGGCGTGTACGGGCTTGCCTTTTCAAGGTGGTATCTCGGTGAGGACGTAACGGAAATCTCGGCACAGTGCGATACCTATAACGCCACGGATTCACATACCAATATTATAATGAAATATAAAGATAATGCGCTTTCGTATATCTCAAGCGCCACTCTTTTAAGAAAGCCCAACGAGGGCTTCATTTACGGCACGAAGGGATATATAAGAGTAAGCCGCTTTTATGCACCGCAGGAAATTGAAATTCATCTGAATGACGCAGCGGAAGAAAAAATCTGCACCCCCTACCGCGGTAACGGCTTCGAGGAGCAGATTTCGCATATGTGCGACTGTGTGAATAAGGGACTTCGGGAAAGCCCCCTTAACACAAAGGACAGCACACTTTTCATTATGAGGCAGATGGACGATATCAGAAAAATTATGGGTATCTCCTATCCTCAGGACAGATAATAACAAAAAAGCCGACACGGTTGTGTCGGCTCTTTATTTTTGTGTGTTATCAGAAATTGAAGAGATTCTTGATTGCTTCAATAAGGGTCTTGAAGAATTCAATAATGCTGCTTACACCGAGGATGTTGTCGAGGTTATCAAGGTTTTCAACGTTGCCCTTGCCCTGGGAGGGTGTGCCGTCATAGTCGGAGGTGTGAGCGCAAAGCCAGGAAATCATACCGTCGGGGTATGTAAGAGTAACCTTTTCACCAAGACCGTTTACGGTTGACATATAGGGATAGTCACCGTTTTCGCTTGAGAACATATCGTGGTTTACGCTGTACCATGCGTGATGACCGCTTGAGCACTTTGTGCCGTCCTCGAAGCAAACCTTTGAGAGGATTGAAAGGCGGCATTCGGAAGCCACGTTTGATGCTGCGGAAAGCTTTTCAAAGGTCTTTGCAACAGAGAAATTGTAGTTTACAAGGGGGTCTGTCTTACCTGAGGTAATCCACATGGGCATATCTGCTACGTATTCGAATGCCTCAGCGTCGGGTGACCATGCGGGACAGATGGGGAAGGCAGCTGCGAACATTTCGGGGAATGCAATAGCCATCTTGAGTGTCATCTTGCCGCCCATTGAGTAGCCGCCGATGTAGATTCTGGAAACGTCGATATTGTCCTTATTCTTTGCAATAAAATCGTCAATTGCAGCCTTGAGGGGCTCAATTGTGCCTGAATTCCAGCAAAGTCCCTTTGCCTCGTCTGAGCGGGGAGCAAGAATGAATGCACCGCCGTTTGTGAAGCGAGCCTGGAATTCATCGCTTACCCAGTAGCCGATGTGTGTTTCGTTGGTAACCTGCTGACCCTCCTTGAAGCCGTTGCCCATACCGTGAAGCCAGATAACGAGAGGATACTTTGTATCGTCATTTTCTTCTACGGGTGAGAAATAGCGGTAGTCAATTGCAAGACCGTCTGTCTTGGGGCCCTCGCCGTAAATAAATTCAGCGTTAAGAGCATCAATGCCGTCAGCCATTGTTGCTGCAAAAGCAGGAGCAGCAGCGGATGCTACAAGGATAAGAGAAAGTATAAGTGAAAGAATCTTTTTCATTTTTTTCGACTCCTTTTTGTTATGATGTATATAATGTAATACTTTTTTATTCAAAAGTAAATGAAAATTTTGTAAATAAATTCACATTGACTTGTTTTGTGACTTAATATACAATGTTTTCAGGTGATATATTATGAAAATCAGCGGCTTTCAGAAGCTTACGTTACTTGATTTCCCGGGGCACACAGCCTGTACTCTTTTTACGTCGGGCTGCAATATGCGTTGCCCCTTCTGCCACAATACCCCTCTTGTAGAGGGCACTGCCGAGGAGGACTACACCGAGGAAGAGGTTTTATCCTACCTTAAAAAGCGTCAGGGCATTTTGGACGGTGTTGCAATAACGGGCGGCGAGCCCCTTTTACAGAAGGATATTGCGGAGTTCATAAAAAAGGTGAAGGAGCTCGGCTACAGGGTAAAGCTTGACACCAACGGCACAAGACCCGCTCTGCTTTCAGATCTCTTGCGCGACGGGCTTGTGGATTTCGTTGCTATGGATATTAAAAACACAAGGGAAAAATATGCCCTTACCGCAGGACGCGAGGTGGATATCGAGGATATTGAAAAAAGCGTCGGACTGCTGAAATGCTCGGGTGTTGACCACGAATTCCGCACCACCGTGGTAAAGGAGCTTCACACTGAGGAGGACATAATTTCAATTGCTGTGTGGCTGGGAGAGAATGAAAAATACTATCTTCAGCAGTTTCGTGACTCAGGCTATATATTGTGTCCGGGACTTTCCGCGCACAGCGGCATAACCCTTCGTGAAATGGCAGAGAAAGCACAAAAATACGTAAAATTGTGCGAAACAAGAGGCATCTAAAAAGGTGCATATATAGTGTTTTGAATTAACTGTTGCCACAAGATATAGTGTCAACAGTTATTTTTCGGCTTTTTGACAGACAATTGCAACAAAAAAGCAACAAGATATTGTGCATTGTTCCGAAAATAAAAAAATCTCAACACAAGATATTGATTTCCGTAAGTGTCTGTGATATTATATGCAAGCACAATTAATGTTGTCGCTATATGCGGTGACGTTTTACCATAACAAACACAAGATATTGAAGGAGGAAGCAACATGTCATACCAGGTTATCAAGCGTGACGGCGAAAAGTCAGAGTTTAATATTGCCAAGATTGCCGCCGCTATCAGCAAGGCTTTTGAAGCACAGAACAGAGAAACTCATCCCAACATCATCGATTTCCTTGCACTCAAGGTTACTGCAGATTTTGAATCAAAGGTGAAGGACGGCTACATCACCGTTGAAGATATTCAGGACTCAGTTGAATCCGTGCTTGTTCAGGCAGGCTATGCAGAAATCGCAAAGGCATATATCCTTTACAGAAAGAACCGTGAAAAGATCCGTAATATGAAGTCTACAATCCTTGACTACAAGGAAATTGTTGACAACTACGTTAAGGTATCCGACTGGAGAGTTAAGGAAAACTCCACAGTTACATATTCTGTAGGCGGTCTTATTCTTTCAAACTCAGGTGCAATTACCGCTAACTACTGGCTTTCAGAGGTTTATGATGAGGAAATTGCTGCTGCTCACAAGAACGCAGACATCCACATCCACGACCTTTCAATGCTTACAGGCTACTGCGCAGGCTGGTCACTCCGTCAGCTTATCGAAGAGGGTCTCGGCGGTGTTCCCGGAAAGATTACCTCCTCACCTGCAAGCCATCTTGCAACTCTTTGCAATCAGATGGTAAACTTCCTCGGCATTATGCAGAATGAATGGGCAGGCGCACAGGCCTTCTCATCCTTCGATACATACCTTGCTCCCTTTATCAAGGCAGACAACCTCTCCTACAAGGAGGTTAAAAAGTGCATCGAATCCTTTATTTTCGGTGTAAACACTCCCTCACGCTGGGGTACACAGGCTCCCTTCTCAAACATCACTCTTGACTGGACCTGTCCTGCTGACCTTGCCTGCAAGCCTGCTATCGTAGGCGGCAAGCCCCAGGATTTCACCTACGGTGACTGTAAGAAGGAAATGGATATGGTCAATAAGGCATTTATTGAAACCATGATCGAGGGCGATGCTAACGGCAGAGGCTTCCAGTATCCCATTCCCACCTACTCAATCACAAAGGATTTCGACTGGTCAGAAACCGAGAACAACAAGCTTCTCTTCGAAATGACCTCAAAGTACGGCACTCCCTATTTCTCAAACTACATCAACTCCGATATGGAGCCCAACGACGTACGTTCAATGTGCTGCAGACTCCGTCTTGACCTTCGTGAGCTTCGCAAGAAGTCCGGCGGCTTCTTCGGCAGCGGTGAAAGCACAGGCTCAGTTGGTGTTGTTACAATCAATATGCCCAGAATCGCATTCCAGGCAAAGGACGAGGCAGATTTCTTCGCACGTCTTGACAAGATGATGGATATCTCCGCACGCTCACTCAAGGTTAAGCGTGAAATCATCACAAAGCTTCTTGATGAGGGTCTTTATCCCTACACAAAGAGATATCTCGGTACCTTCAACAACCATTTCTCAACAATCGGTCTTGTCGGTATGAACGAGGTAGGTCTTAACGCTAACTGGCTCGGCAAGGATATGACACACGCTGAAACACAGGAATTCTCCAAGAAGGTACTCAATCATATGAGAGAGCGTCTTTCCGACTATCAGGAAATGTACGGCGACCTTTACAACCTTGAAGCAACTCCTGCTGAATCCACATCCTACAGACTTGCAAAGCACGATAAGGCTCGCTTCCCCGAAATTATCACAGCACACGTGGGTGCAACTCCCTACTATACAAACTCCTCACACCTTCCCGTAGGCTACACAGAGGATATCTTCACTGCGCTTGATATGCAGGATGAGCTTCACACACTTTACACCTCCGGTACCGTATTCCACGCATACCTCGGTGAAAAGCTTCCCGATTGGAAGGCAGCGGCAAATCTTGTAAAGAAGATTGCAGACAACTACAGACTTCCTTACTACTCAATCTCTCCCACCTACTCTGTATGTCAGGAGCACGGCTACCTTATCGGTGAGCAGTATAAGTGTCCTCTTTGCGGCAAGGAAACAGAGGTTTACTCAAGAATCACAGGCTACTATCGCCCCGTTAAGAACTGGAATGACGGTAAGAGCCAGGAATTCAAGGACAGAAAGGTTTACAACGTTGAAAAGTCTGTTCTTAAAAGAAACGGTGCACCTGTTGAGGATGCAGTAGAAGAATGTGCCTGCGAAGCAAAGGAAGCAGAAAAGATTCTTCTTTTCACAACAGAAACCTGCCCCAACTGTAAGCTTGCAGTACAGTGGCTCGACAAGGCAGGCATCGGCTTCCAGAAGCTTTTAGTTTCTGAAAATCCCGACCTTGCAAAGGAGCTTGAGCTCAAGCAGGCACCCACACTTGTAGTTTACAGAAACGGTGTTGCTGAAAAGTTTGCAGGCGTAGCAGCAGTAAAGAGCTTCATCGATTCCAATAAATAAATTCAGACTGAGAAACTGATACAAAAAATAAGACATTCTCCGAAAGGGGAATGTCTTTTTTTGCCTCTGTACTGTCGTGGGTGTGCGTTATTGAAAAATTTATCCTAAAAGGAAATCTGTTACGAGCATTACGCAAAAGCCTATAAGGAGTGCGTAGGTTGCGCCGCGCTGACTGCCGTGTCCGTGGGTATCGGAAAGCATTTCGTCGCTGACAACGTAAAGCATTGTGCCGCCTGCAAAGGCAAGTGCCACGGGAAGAACAACCGAGGAAATGCTTACTGCAAAGTAGCCAAGCAGCGTGCCTACAACCTCAACAAGTCCTGTAATAAGGGCAATTATGAATGCCTTTACGGGCTTTACTCCTGCAGAAAGCATAGGTCCTATGATAATCATACCCTCGGGCACGTTCTGAAGGGCAATGCCTATGGCAATCATCATAGCGCCTGTGGTGTCACCCGAGCCGAAGCCCACACCGGCGGCAATACCCTCGGGAAGGTTGTGAATACCGATGGCAAGCACGAAAAGAATAACCTTGCTGAGATTTGTTTTTCTGTGCTTTTCACTGTCCTCGGGACCTACGATTCT
This sequence comes from Acutalibacteraceae bacterium, assembly GCA_045635905.1. GTDB lineage: Bacteria > Bacillota > Clostridia > Oscillospirales > Acutalibacteraceae > RUG806. The sequence goes on along the minus strand of JAZTWN010000024.1, from coordinate 11,401 downwards.
GTGAAGGTGGGGCACCAGCTTATCTATAAGATTAAGGCAGGCCGCACCGAGGAAAATTCCCGGTATTGTCTTCAGAAGGGCGTATTCTCCGCCGTATTCAAGGGAGGGAAGAATAAGACCCATAACCGATGCTGCAAGCATAATGCCCGCTGCAAAGGAAAGGATGATATCCTCAAATTTATGAGAGATTTTTTTGAAAATAAAGCCCAGCAGCGAGCCCATTACCGTGGCTCCGCCCACTCCCAGGGCAGTTAAAACTACTAATTGCATTTTTTACTCCTTGTTAAGCTCGTCAACGAAATATGCGTTGGTGTCGGCAGGGAAGCCGTTTTCATCTTTTGCGGAGATTCTGACGAAAATTGAATTGTCGGGGACAACACATTCTGCTTCTGTAAGATATTCACCGTTTTCAGCAACTCTTGTGTCTGCACGGCGTGAGCCGAAAACAAAGTCGATTTTCTTTACGGGTGAGGTCTTTATATGAATAACGCCGTCCTCATACCATAATTCCTTTATTTCGGGACCCTGTGAGGAATAGAAATGTCCGTCCTCAAGTGCCTTTGCCACCGTTTCATAGTCAAGGGCATCAGCCTTGATTGAAACCCAGCCGCCGAAGGAATCGCAGTAAACGGAGCTTTCATCGTGGCGGTTGTGGTTATCGTCGGTTGCAACGCAGAAAATTCTCTTTCCGTAGCGCAGCATTTCATCATAAAACTGGGGAACATAATCGGCATAGCCTACAATTACACAACCGAAATTGCAGATTTCCATAGCGTCCATACCATGATAATTGATATAGTCCGAAAAATCCTCAAGTGACCAGTTGGGGTGGTTATAGGTTACGAAAAAGCCCTTTTCCCGTGCGCTTTGCATGATTCTTGAAATGTTTTCACCTGTATAGGTGTCCTCATCTCCGAAATCGGGCTGTGTCATTCCCGGCTTTTTTGCGACAAGACAGAAATGGCAGGTTTTTCTGTAGCCGTTCCTGTTTGCTTCCTGCTGGTTTACGTCAATTTCATAGCCGTCAAGAGCAAGGAAATCATTATCCGTAAGGTGTGCCTGAGAGTGCATTGTACGGTGGTCTGTGAAGGCGATAATACTGTAGCCGTGACGCATATATCTTTCCTTTAATTCCTCGGGAGTCCATTTTCCGTCGGAAAAGGTACTGTGACAGTGAAGATTTGCTTTATAAAAATTGCCCGATTCGGGTAAAAGAAATTTTTTCATAAAAATCCCCCTTTTTTCTGAAAATTCATATCAATAATATCATATAAGAAAATTTTGTTCAACAAAAAATGCTATAGTTTACCTCCTTTTGTCAAAATGCTTTACAAAATATGTTTTTTCTTGTAGAATAAGGTTAAAATATGAGGAAAGGGTTGACAATCGGTATGTCATTTGCGACAATTATAACAGACAGACAGACAGACAGACAGACAGACAGACAGACAGACAGACAGACAGACAGACAGACAGACAGACAGACAGACAGACAGACAGACAGACTGTAACCCTTCTTATATCCGAATATATTTATACGAAATGAGCTTGTGTTGCTTTTAAGATGACTATTATGTCACAAAAGCAGCACAGGCTTTTTTTTGTTAAAGAGGAGGAAACAAAAAATGTACAAGCGAGTCGGATGGATAGATATTGCAAAAGCAATATGCATTTTTGCAGTTATCGTGGGACATAAAGGCTTCGAGCATGCCGGATTTGTGTATTCTTTTCATCTTACGGTATTTTTTATTCTTGCAGGATACACATCGAAAATTCAGCCATTGACGGGAGATTTGCTGAAAAAATGGTTCAAGCAGTTAATGAAGCCGTTTTTCCTGACTTGTCTTGCGGTTCTCGGAATGGAGCTGATAAATCTTGTTATTATAGGGCATAACCCGTCAATTATTGCTGTTACTGACCTTATTGCGACAAGCTTGAAAAGATTCTTTTTTGCAGCAGGCTCTACTTCAGAATTTGCCGGTATAGATATGGGCAGATTTATAGGTGCTATATGGTTTTTACCTGCAATGTTTTTTGCTCGCATCATTTTACAGTTTATATTGAATTATATAAAAGACCGTAGATTTCAGATACTTTCAGCAGTTGCAGTTGCCGGAGTTGCGGTGGCGATATCGAATGTGATATGGCTTCCTTTCAGTATTCTTTCAGGTATGTTTGCTGTGCCGTTTATGCTTGTAGGCTACTTTACCAAAGAATATGAAATACTTGATAAGCTGAAATTATGGCATTATATCTTAATGGCTGTGTTTTTTGCCGTGGGCTGTGTTGCAGGATATACAAATCGGTTTTATTTTGTTACTTGCACTATGGAGGATGCTTTTCTGACACCCGTTTTCGGACTTGCAAGCAGTTTTGTTGTTATTGGTATTTCACGATTTCTTGACCGTTTTCCGATGGGGGTTATTAAGTATTTCGGACGAAATTCTCTGATTGTACTTTGTGTTCATTTGTTTGAAATGAATACTTTTTACAGGCTATATGCCTATGCCAGAAAAATTCTCGGTCTTGAGGAAACACCGCTTGTGAAGCTTATAATGAGCTTGGCTGTTATTCTTGTGCTGACTATTATAACGGTACAGTTAAAAAGAATTTTAGAATCTGTTTCCGTTGACAGTGGTGCGGCTAAAGGCAGAGATTTAACTGTTGATGTTATGCGAGGAATGCTTATTATCCTTATGATAGTAGGACATACCAAGGTAGATTATGACCTGCACAGGTACATATACAGCTTTCATATGATAGCCTTTGTTATTGTTTCGGGATATTTTTATAAATCGGGACTGCCTTTGAAAGCACAGCTGATAAAATGCGTGAAATCCTTAAAATATTATGGCATATTCTGTGTTATATATCTTATAGTAAGCAACAGAGATTTTTTAGAGAACTTAAAGATATTAGCAGGCGGAATCAGTTACACAAAGGATTATTTTACATCATTTTTAAGTGTCGGCCCTGTGTATTTTATTCTTCTTTTGTTTGTTACGAGATTCTTGTATTCTCTTATAGATCACTTTGCCAAGGGATATATTAAGGATTTGGTTGTTCTTGGTGTTGCCATAGCGGGAATTATTCTCGGTAAGAACGGAATATGGCTTTTCTGGAGCTTCGATTGTGCAATGTTCTGTATTTTATTTTTCCATATTGCACAGTATTTCAGAAAATATAATATCCTTGCAAAAATAAATGAAATGCCGTATTTGTATTTTGTTTTTGTATCCTTGTGGGCTTTGTTTAACTATAAGGGTTCAATGGATCTTGCTACAAGAAGATATGAGAATATAGGAATACTTATTATCGGCTCTGTTTCAGCATTCTTGCTTGTTTATATGCTGTGCTCGTATTTTTGCAGGCATTGGCCGAAATTTATTACGAAGTTTATTGCCGCAATCGGCGAAAGCACTGCATATATACTGATAATTCATAGCATCTTCGGAAGTAAAATAACAGCATTTACAGTCAATACTCTTTCATTGAATCAGGATAATATTTATAATCTTATTGCAAAAACATTTATACAGGTAATGCTGGGAACATTGATTTATTTTGCGGTTAAATACATAAAAAAGTTTACCAAGGAAAAGGTTTTCCCAAAAAAGCAAATTGCATTACCGGTATGATATATTGAAAGCTTAGTAATCAAGACTTTACAAGAATAGTTTTTTATGTATTATGTGTAATGAAGTATACATATATTGCGTTGTGATACGTTACTATTTAAGGGAGAAAAGAAAATGAAAAAGCTTACTGCAATTTTAATGGCAATGCTTCTCGTTTTTTCAACGTTTGCTTTTGCGGCAACGGCTATTGATGTAGAAGAGCCTATAGAGGAAACCACAACAGAGGTTGAAGAAACTACAACAGAGGTTGAGGAAACTACAACAGAGGTTGAGGAAACTACAACAGAGGTTGAAGAAACCACGACTGAGGTTGAAGAAACTACAACAGAGGTTGAAGAAACTACAACAGAGGTTGAAGAAACTACAACTGAAACCGAAGAAACTACAACCGAAACAGAAGAACCCTCAACCGAACCTCTTCCCGATGTGGTTGAAAAGCTTGAGCTTGCGGTGTATCCATTCTCGGATGACAGCACCGTTATAAAATGGTGGTTCAATGATGCTGATGGTAAATACTATATTTTCCTTCCTGCTGATGCAAAAAAGGATGAAATCAAGGTAAGCCTTAACTGCAAGAGCATCAATGTTGGTAATGTTACGGTTAAAAGCAATACAGTTACAGATGTATTTTCTAATGGTAATGAATTTACCGTAAGCTGCGGCAACAAGGAATATCCTGTTGTTGTTATGCAGTCTGAAAATATCCCCTCTGTGTATATCACAACAAAATCGGGCTCACTTGATTATATTCACGCCGATAAGTCTAACAAGGAAAAGGCAACAATCACGGTTGCCGAAAACGGTGAGCTTATTATGGTAAATACTGCTCTTAAGCAGATTAAGGGCAGAGGCAATTCCACATGGAAAAACGAAAAGAAGCCTTATAACATCACCTTTGATGAAAAAACCGATTTCTTCGGAATGGGCAAGGCAAAGAAATGGTCCTTGCTTGCCTCCTATAACGACAGCTCTCTTATAAGAAATCCTCTTGCGGCTTATATCGCTGAGGGAATGGGACTTCATTATACCTCAAAATATAAGCACATTGACCTTTATATAAATGGTGAATATCTTGGTAATTATATCGTAATTGAAAGCATTGAAATCGGCAGTACCAGAGTTGATATAAACAATCTTGCCGATGATAACGAGGATGCAAATCCCGATATTGAGGATATTGAGGAGCTGCCCTTAGGTTCAAATGTGGGAGCAGAGATATTAAAGCCCTATACCGTTCCAGGCAGTATGAAATGGGTTGAAATACCCAATAATCCTGAGGATATTTCGGGCGGCTATCTGCTTGAGGTTGATTTTCAGGCACGTTATGCCGAGGAGGTAAGCGGTTTTGTTACAAACCACGGACAGTGTGTTGTTGTAAAGGAGCCTGAATATGCTTCAAAGGCGCAGGTTGAATATGTAAGCCGCCTTTGGAATGAGGCAGAGGAGGCATTATATTCAGATACAGGCTATAACTCTCTCGGAAAGCATTACAGTGATTATTTTGATATGGATTCTCTTGTAAGAATGTTTATTCTTGAGGAATTCGCTAATGAAAATGACGCAGGCAGAAGCAGTAATTATTTCTATAAGGCTCAGGGTAGTGATAAGTTTGTTGCTTCTCCTATATGGGACTTTGACGGAGCCTTTGCCCGTGTTATTACTGTTGCGGATATTTCAACGGAAATGCCCGATATATGGTTTGCTTCAACCCGTGTTATGACCTCCTGGCTTGACGGAAAGCTTGTGACCTTCCCCACAATTTTTAACCTTGCTTTCAGACATTCTGATTTCAGAGCAGAGGTAGAAAAGGCATGGAAGGAAAACAAGGATTTATTTGCTTCTGAAAATCTCACCAAATTCATAAGCTCAATGTCAGGAAAGCTTCGAGCCTCAGCAAATATGAATACTATCCGATGGCTCGATAAGTCCTATAATAATTTTGAGCTTGTTGATTGGTACTACACAAGATGGATTAATGAAATCACAAGCTTTATTAAAGAAAGAACTGAAAATCTCAATAAGGGCTTTTCATCAGATGCGGCTTTTCTTTATTATGACTTAAACGGTGGCGGAGGATTTTGCGCAAACTATAAAATCCTCACTAAAGGACAGTCTGCAACGGTGAGCCGCACCATAAGAGGAGCAGATATAAATATTACAGCTCCCTCAAACGGATATTTCTTTATGGGCTGGAACACCGAAAAGGATGGGTCTGGTACAATGTATCAGCCTGATGAAAAGATTGTTCTTAATGATAGCGAAACCGTTTTATATGCTCAGTGGATAAAGGCTTCCGATTGTGTTGCAGGTGATGTTAACTGTGACGGCCGTGTGACTGCCTCTGATGCCCGACTTGCTTTAAGAGCTGCTGTAGAGCTTGAAAGCTTTTATAATGAGCCTGTTACAGCGGCAAACAAGCTTTCTGATGTTGACGGCAACGGAAAAATAAACTCCACCGATGCCCGACTTATTCTCAGAAGAAGCGTTGGTTTTAAGGATAAGGAATTTATTACTGAATAAAATATGCTTTGCGGCTGCCTCGGAAATGCTCCGGGGCAGTATTTTTAATCTTTCTTTGAGTATAATTTTACAGTAAAAGACAGATTTCTTTATCAAACTTTTACAAAAATTTTTATTTACAGAAAAATTCTTTATTTGAGGAAAATAAAAATATATAATGTATGCAAAGGGGGAATTTTTGATGAATATAGGAAGCATTGTTTCAATGGTAAAGAGTGCGCCTTCATACATAAAAACGCACTGGAATCATCCTGCAGAGGGGGAATATCTTTCCCTTAAGGAAATGGCGGCATATACCGTTTCGCAGGCAGGCACATATATCTACTCCACGGCAGGCGGACTTATGACCTTTTCCGCATCCTATTTCTGCGGCTCGGTTATGGGTATTGCGGCTATGGATTTTTATCTTATTAACCTTGTTTCAACCATTATCGGCTACGTGCTTATGTTTACAAACCCTGTAAGCATGCTGATTTATGAAAATCACGGAAGACTTTCAAAGGGTATGAAGATTTTTGCTCACGCCACGTATATGGGTCAGATAATAATCGGCGGACTTTGCTATTTGCTGCCGCAGAATGCCTTTGAATCCGTAATGAGTGGGCTGCCGCAGATTGTGGGCAACATTCTTCTTATAGGCGGTGTTACAGGATATCTTACCTGGGCAATAAGGCGCCTTTTCTGCGCAAAGTACGGAAGAGTAAAGCCATTTATCGTAATATGTGCAATCCCCTCGGCTCTTATTGTTTCCGTAATTCCTTATCTTCCCGTGCAGAATCTTCCCTATGCCTCGAAGCTTATTGTTCTTCACGCAGCCTTTACTCTTATGAATTTCTTCTACAATAATTTCATCGGTGTAAACGGTCTTGTTACCTTTATGACTCCCAATTCACAGGAGCGTCAGAAGCTTCATTCAATCGTTCCCATCATCACGGGACTTTTTCCTTCAATTATAAATCTTTTCTTCCCCTTCCTTATTGCAAGCACAGGCGGATATCTTAACATCACCACCTACAAGGTGTTTATCCCCGTGTTTGCAGGTGCAGGTGCTCTCGTTTCCCTTGCCGCCCTTTTCTGTAAGGAGCGAGTTATTGAGGAAAACATCGAAACCCGAAAGAAGGTAAAATTCTTCGAGGGCGCAAAGCACGCACTCAAAAATAAGTATCTGTGGATAATGAACATTACCAACATTCTCGGTCAGTGGCAGTGGCTTATGGCTACAATTCTTGACTGGTGGTTCATTTATATGCTCCGTACCGAATCAATAATGGGTGTTGCAAAAAACCTTGTTGTTATCGGTATGACAGCAGGCAACATCCTTTGCCCCATTCTTACCGCAAAATTCCAGAAGCGCGACATTCTTCTTGTGTCAAAGGCAATTGCCCTTGCGGTTATGTTCGTAGCACTTTTCGCGGTAAAGAGTGAAAATCTTATAATCTTCCTTATTGTAATGTTCCTGCGCAACACCATTCAGCCTGTTGAAACCGGTATTACCTCGGGTCTTGGTGCAGACATACAGAACTATCACCATTGGAAATACGGAGAGCGCTCCGACTCACTTTCGGGTGTGTTCAGCTGGTTTTTAAACCCCGTGAATATGGGACTTGGTTATCTTCTTCCCTATATTCTTGAGCTTTCGGGCTTTACCTCCGACTGGGACGTTTTCTACGATTCCGCAATTCTCAACAACGTATTTTATATCTACATCTGGGTAGCAATAGCCTCTACGATACTGTTTACCGTGCCCTATTTCTTCTATGACCTTACAAGAGAAAAGCACGATATGTGTGTCCGTGAGCTGCAAAAGCGCCTTAAAGAGGCTGAGGGTGAAAAGGAGGCTGCAGTATGAAAAGAATAATATCCGCAATACTTATTTGCTTTATGCTCGTCTGCTGCCTTTGCTCCTGTGACCTTTCCGATATTACGGGAGGAGCAACAAAAATTTCCTATAAGTCTGTTGACGGCGGTGTTGCCGTTACAAAGGTACCCGACCATTCAACAATGCCCGAAATTGTAATTCCCGATGAATACGAGGGTGAAAGGGTAGTGGCAATCGCTGATTTTGCCGCAGTAAACCTTGAAAACGTAACGAAAATCACCATCGGAAAATACGTGCAGGACATAGGCTTATGGGCGCTCGAAAACAACAAGCACCTTGTGGCAATTGAGGTTGATGACGAAAACGAGTTTTTCTGCGACCTTGACGGAGTTTTATACTCAAAGGATATGAAAACACTTCTTTTCTATCCCCCCTCACGCGGTATTTCCGATATGACCGACGCTGACGGCAACGCAGTAAAGGGTATTGCATACGAAATTCCCGAGGGTGTTGAAGCTATACGCACAAAGGCATTTTATAAGTGCTCGGAGCTTCGTGAAATCACCCTGCCCTCAACACTTAAAAGCATTGAGGAAAAGGCATTTTTCCGTTGCAGTATAAGTGCCGTAGCTCTTCCCGATACGCTTGAAATAATCGGCAAGGACGCATTCACATACACGGCTCTTTGTGAAATCGCGATTCCCGCTTCCGTTAAGGAAATCGGTGACTATGCCTTCTATAACTGCACGTCCCTTCTTAAAATTGACGTGCTTTCGGCAGAGGAGTCACTTACACTCGGCGAAAAGTGGTATCCCACAAACAACGGTCTTAATATTGACGGACTTGTTATTAACTGGGCAGAATAATAAAAACGGCGGCACACAGGCGTTGTACCCGTAAGGATACAACGCCAGTTTTATTCGCCATACGGCGAGTTTTATTGCTTTGCAGTTTTATTGTCCTTCGGACAGTGGTATTCGCTTCGCGAGTTTTAAGGTGAATAAAATAACACTGAATCCGCAGGATTCAATAACACTATTGTCAGGGGACAATAATATCACTCTGCCGTCAGGCAGAATAACACTTAAGCAGACCGAAAACGAAATGCGCACTTACTCACCACAAAAGGCATAAGTGCTAAAAAATGAGAGGCAACACAGAAATCATCCGTGTTGCCTCTTTTTCTGTCCTTAGTAAACCAGCTCTTACGTGCCGTCTTTTTTTTGTAGGGCTTAGGGATTAGCGATCGGAGCGTTGCGCTTGTAGGAGATGGCGATCCATACGGAGTGCAAGAAAATTTACCGTTTGCACAAAGCCTTGTGTTGCAGATATCTTTATTTAAAAACCGTATCGACAAGAATAAAATATTATGTTAAAATAAATCAACATTATTTTACGGGAGAAGCTATATGAAAAAGTATACTCTTAATTTCGGTCAGTTCAGACAGTTTGACAAGACCTTTATCACCCCCGACAAGGGCATTGACCCCACAACAGTAAGCTCTGTTGCTTTCTCGGGCGAAACGCTTTACGTTACCAATGCCGAGGGGCTTTTTGAATATAAGGACGGCTCCTCAAAGAAGCTTTCCGACAAAATCACAAAGATATTTTCCTGTGACGGCAGACTTTTTGCTGCAGAAAATGATGTGCTTTGTGAAATGAAGAAGGGTAAGTTCAGGAGGCTTGCTCAGCTTGACAGTGATATCTGCGATATTTCCGTGGCTCTTGACGGCTCACTCTGGCTTATCACCGCTTGCGCACTCTATCTTGAAAAGGACGGAGAATTCACCCGCATTGTGGGTATTCCCGAGGAAACAAACTGCCTTGCCGCAAAGGATAATAAGGCAAAGTATCTTGAAACAGTTTATATCGGCTGCACAAGCGAGGGTCTTCTTTCAATGAAGGGCAAGCGCCGTCACTTTGCAGAAATGACCCCCGATATGTCGGGTGTGCTTGCAAAGAAGATAAACTGCCTTGCGCTTGACGGTATGGGACACCTCTGGGTAGGCTCCGACGAGGGACTTAATATTTACGACGGCAGAAGCTTCTGGTATAACGGAAACGATTTCTACAGCGTGCCTGCAGGCTCCTTCAACGATATGTGCTTCACAAAGGACGGCAAGAAATATTTTGCTACAAACACAGGTGTAATCACACTTATCGAGGGCAGAATTTCATATTTCTCATACGGTGCATGGCTTATGCATCCCACAGTAACCAAGATTGCCGTTTCCGATAAGGGTACAATTGCCGCAGTAACCGAAAGAGGCATCAGCCTTATTACAAATAAGCTTATGACCCTTGAAGAGAAGGCAAACCACTACGATGAAATGGCAGTCAAGTATTTCACCCGTAACGAGGGCTATCAGGTATGCCGCGAGCTTCGCAAGTACGGCGACCTCGATTCAGGCTGGCTTCCCAACTCAGACAACGACGGGCTTTTCACAGGTCTTTATTGCGCCTCACAGTGCTTCCGCTACAAGGTAACAGGTGACCCCAAGGCAAAGGAAAATGCAAAGCGTGCGGTTGATGCTATGATAAAGCTTACCGAAATCACAGGTAAGAAGGGCTTTACCGCAAGAGCTACAAGATATTCACACGAGGAAAACTTTGCAACAGGTAACCGCGAGGAGTGGCATTTTGTTGAGGGTAATCCCGATATGGAATGGCTCGGTGAAACCTCCTCCGACGAAATGACAGGTCACTATTTCGCATACGGCATCTATTTTGACCTTGTTGCCGACAAGAAGGAAAAGAAGAGAATTGCCGAGGTTGTAAAGACCATCACCGACCACATCATCGACAATAATTTCCATCTCACAGACGTTGACGGCGTACCCACCACCTGGGCAAACTGGGAGCCCGACCTTCTTAATAACGACGACCGCTGGTACTATGAAAGAGGCACAAACTCCCTTGAAATCCTCTCCTTCCTCAAGACTACCTACCACGTAACAGGCGAGGAAAAGTACAACGACGTATACAATATGCTCATAACAAAGCATCACTATGCTATGAACTGTATGCAGTACAAGGTTGAGGATAACCACCTTGCACACATCGACGACCAGCTTGACTTTACAAATATCTATCCCCTTATCGTATACACAGACGATAACGCTCATAAGGAAATCTTCAAGATGGGTCTTACTCATCATTTCGATTACGAAAGAGTTGAGCGCTCACCTATGTTCAACGTAATTTACGGTGCACTCACAGAAAATTACTGCGACATTGAAAATGCGGCAAGAAGCCTTAGTGAAATGAATCTTGATCTTATCCGCTGGCCTGTTTACAACAGCCACAGAAAGGATATTGTATGGGATTATTCCACCGAGGAAATGGGATGTCCTCCCCAGCTTAAGTATGCAGTTGAATATTCTGCCCGTGTGCTTGTTCACTACGACGGCAATCAGCTTGTATG